>JAILZL010000067.1 GCA_023512475.1 Syntrophobacterales bacterium | reverse complement strand
GGGGGGGACCCCCCCCAGGCGCGGACCCATCTGGAAAAAATCGGCGATTTGCCATATATTTCAATAACTTCCCTTCGCGAGGCTCATTTTTGCCCCACCTAATGATTTCAATAACTTAGGTCACGGACCCCTTTTGGGCGCTGAGCCTCGCAAATGTGCCCTTGTGAAAAAGAGCCGCTCACCCCCCTTATAGCACACCCCGGGAAGGAGGGCAAGGGAAAAACTCAGACGATGATCACTTCCTCCTCCTCCCGTACGGTGCCCCAGCCGCTGACCTCCACGGCCCGGCGGCAGCGGCTGCATAAGGCGTAGTAGCGGACGCTGTCCTCCTCGTGGTCGATGAGGCGCTCCACCTGGTTTTTCAAGGCCAGGAAGCGCCGGTCGTCCAGGTCGCATTCGAACACGCTTTTCTGGACCCGGTGGCCGTAGTCGCTCAAGAGTTTGGCCAGGCGCAGGCGGCGCCGGTCATCCACGATGTCGTAGCTTATCACCCACAACATGGGGACCTCAGCGCATCTGAAAGGGCTGGTAGGGGGCGTCTTCCTCCAGGGTGCGGATGAAGGCCCGCACCTGGGCCAGGAGCACGTCCCGATAGGACAGGCGCCCGCCCCGGGGCAGGTAAAAGACCTGGTGGGTCAGGCGGCGCTCAAAGGAGGTAATGAATTTTTTCAGGCCCTGGTGGCCCAGGAGGATGGGGTAGCCCTCCCGGGCGGGCCCGGTGTCGGCAAAGTCAAAGGCGGCGGGCTCCCGCTCCTCGGGGCGGAAGAAGTCCAGGGCGGTAATGATGCGGCGGTTGACCAGGTAGAGGACCAGGGCATCCACCAGCACGGGGCGGAATTCCTCCATGAGGTCCAGCACCAGGGAGGGCCGGCCGTAGTCGGGGGCGTGCAGGCAGCCGAGATAGGGGTCGAGGCCGGCCACCATGATCTGGGTATGCAGGGCGTTGGCCAGAAGGGTGTAGCCCAAAGACAACAGGACATTCACCGGGTCCTGAGGGGGTCGGCGGGTGCGGCCCGGGAAGGACATGCCCGGGGCCCGGAGGAGGTGAGGGAAGCAGCCGAAATAAGTGGCCGCGGCGGTGCCCTCCAGGCCCATGAGGGCCTCCAGGCTGGGGGCGGTGCCGGCCTGGGCCTCCAGGCGGCGGAGGCGATGGATGGCGTCGGTGACCGGGTCGCTGCGCAGCTCCCGGTTCTGCCGGCGCAGGAGCACCCGGCAGTTGTACAGCTTGCCCTGGACCACGGTCCGGGCCTGGGCCAGGCGGAAGGCGGGGTCGCCGAGGCGGGCGAACTGGCGGCGGCGCAGCTCAATATTTTTGCCCAGGTGGGCGATGAGACGGCCCCGGTACTTGCCGTAGTAGGACAGAAATACCGTGTCAATGCCCTGCTCCAGGAGGAAGGCGATGGCCGCGGGGGTCAGGCTCACATTGCCCATCAGGATGACCTGGTCCACCTTGAAGGCGTGGACCCACTGGAGGGTGCGGCCCTGTTTTTCCACCACCAGGCGGTGGCCCCGTTTGGTGAGGGTGGCGCCTTGGTCAGTGAGGTAGAGGATCGGCATGGAGTCCAGGCGGTTGTGGGGCGGGGGCGATGGGATGAGAGCGGAGAGCCGGTTTAAATCTCCAAGGTGAAGGAAGCTTTGCCATTTTCGGTTTTCCGGCAGCGCAGGCGGCCCAGGGAGGTGTCCACCGCCTCTACGCCGGCTTCTTCAAAGAAGCGGGCCAGGCTGTCCTCATAGCGGGCCAGAAGTAGCTGGGTCTCCCGCAGTTGCTGGCGCAGTTTGAGGTAGTCCTGGAGGAGCTGCTTGAACTGCAGGGACTCCAGGCTGAGACCGCCGGGGGCCGCAGCGGGCGGGCCCAGGGCCTGCAGGTGGATCAAAGGGGTGGGGTAGAGATTGGTGGCCAAGTCAAAGGTGCAGTTGCAGTCCACGGTGGAAGTGAGGTGGGGGATGCGGGCCCGGATTTTGGGGCAGCTCATCGGGTGACCCCGGAGGCGGGATTTGAGGAACAAAGCGGGATCAGCATGGAGGCAGCGCTCAAAGAGGTAATTGACCGCCTCGGGACCGTGCTCCAGGTGGCCCAGGGTATGGATAAGCACCTGGGTTTCATACCGGGAGAGCCGGGAGGTACGGTGGACCTGGTCCACCAGGGCTTTCAAGGCCGGACAGCGGGACAGGAGAAACTGGAGGGGCACATCCCGTTCCGGGTCATAAGGGGTCTCGGGAGCCGGGGGCGGGTAAATCTCCGAAGCCGGGGCGGGTTCGCGGTCGGGCTCCGGGGCAGGCGCAGGCCCCGCCGGGGAAGGCGCCGCCTGGGTCCTGAGCAGAGCCTGAACCACCCGGTAGAGGTGGGACTTGGGGACCCGCTGGAACTGCTCCAGAAGCTTGAGCTGGTCGTCATAGGGCTGGCCGTCGGGCGAAATAAACAAGGCCCGCTGGCCGGTGCGGCGGTGAATCCCCAAGGGCAACTTGATGAGGTTGCCCAGGCTGCCAGGCTTCACGGTCGCCTGGCGGGGGAAGACCTCCAGGGTGACCTCCGGGGTGAGGGGCAATATGGAGGCGGCCAGGAGCTGGCCGCATTTACGGGCCACGCCGGCAGGCATGGGGGCCTCCAGAAAGATCCACACATGGCGGCCCTTGAAACCGGAGTCTTCGAGGTAGGCAGGCAAGTCCTGGGCGGCGGCGGCATCCAGCAGGCGGCAGGCAGCCTGGTGGACCTTTGCCATCTGGGCCTCCCAGGTCCGGCGGCTGGTAATGGCCCGGTTCACGGCAAACTTGGCCAAATCCAGGTCAAAGACAATGAAATTCACGGTGTTGTCCAGGCGCACGGGATAGACGCCGATGGTGTAGTTGCCCAGGATATGGTTTTCGGCCACTTTAGGGGTCAGGGGTTCCTGAACCGGGGTGTAGCCGGACTCTCCGGTGGGACTGACCCACTGGCGGGCATAAACGCCTTCCCGGCCGGAAAACAGGCTCACGTACACCACCAAGTGATGGGGTTGGGGCAATATCTGCCCGGCGTCGGGCGGGAGCGGCGAAGGCTCGGCAGGCTCTTCCAGAAAACCTAGGTGGGCCAGGAGCCCTTCAAAGACGGGGGCGCCGGTTTTTTCCCGGCCGGTCTGATAAACCGATTTGGCTTTGGCGAACTCGCCGGCCTCCTCCAGGGCCCGGGCCAGCTCCACGTAGGCCTGAGGCTCCTGGGGCCGCTGTTTGACCAGCGACCCCCAGACATGGGCCGCCTTGAGGGGCTGGCCCTGATCGAGGTAAATCTCCGCCAATCGCCGGTAATTCTCGAGCCGCTCGGGGTCATCCCGGATAGCCAGGTTGAGCTCCAGAATGACTTCCTCCACCAGGCCCAGTTCCTCCAGAAGATCGGCCCAGGCCAGGTGCAGGGTAGCGTCACGCACCTCCCGGGTGTGGCGGGATAGAGCCAGATCCCGGGCCTGGTCCAGGTGGCCGGCCTGGAGAAGTTCCTGTACTTCCGCCAGGGAGTATTTTCCGGCGCTCATAATTCTTTATTTTAAAAACAGGCAGAAGCTTAAAAATGAACTTAAAAAGCCGGGAAGCGGTAAGGTTCCAGTTGTTTCTCCAAATCGGCCGTCTCCAAACCCAAGGCCTTCGCCAAAATTTCCCTTACCAGGCGGAGGTTTCTTTCCACATCTTCCCGGGTGGGAGGTCTGGGACAGAGGCCGTGCTCAAACTCACATCTATTGCGGACACTCATCAGGCCTTTGATGCGAGGGAGAGATTCAGGCGGAAGCCACTCCGGCTTCAGGGTGGCCAAAAGCTGGGCCCCGAGAGACAGGCCCAGCGGTCCTGCCAGGGTCTGAGGCCGGTACTGCCTGCCGTGGAAGAGACGACCCACCTGATGGAATTGCCTGTCGTCCACGCTCACCCGGGAATAGTCAGGATTTTCATCCTCCAGACCGAATTCCACCCACAGGCACAGATCGATGAAACGCTCCAGCGTGGCGTAAATCAGCAGGATGGCAATGCCCCATTGCTGATAAGCCAAAGCGCGTTCGGCGGCGGCCAGGTGGTTAAAGACCAGGGGCAGGCCGGCCCCAAGGCTGGCAGGCTTTTGATTTTGCTGATGCTGCTCGGCAAGTGCGGCCAGTTTTTGCAGAGCCTGCTGACGCGGGGGTAATTGGGCAAGAAATTGACCGGCCCACGGCCAGGGAGCCAGGCGGCCGAAGCGGCTCAAATCGGCCACAGCTTGTTTCAGTTCCTGGTAGGCCGCCGGAAAGTCAAAGCGATGCCAAGCCCCGAAAGCCCGGGCCAGACGGCTCCAAACCTCGGCCTGGCGGTAGTCATAGAGGCGGTCGGCCAGCTCCTCAGCAAGATGGGATGCCTCCTCGAAACCGCCCCGGTTAAGGGCTGCCCGGATCTTTTGCCATTCGGAGTCCCCGAACACTTCCAAAGGGTTGTGCAGGAGGCGCGGATATTCGCTTCCCGGGAGGGGGATGCGGCGCCGGGGGCAATAATCCCGATAATCTACATAGACCAGCCAGGCGCCGGTGAGGTAGCCGGCCAGGGCGGCGGAGGCGGACATGGACTTTTTCCCGCCGGTGGGATCAATGGCCAGATCCCGGGGACCGATGCCATGGCAGGCCACGAAGCGATTTACTTCCCGGTAAATGCTTAGCTCTTCGGGCTCCGTGATCTCCCGCACCACCACCCGATCCGACGGGACATTGCCCAAGCGGCAGATGAGATCAACCACCGGCTCCCCCGTGACCTGATGGGACAGGGATTCCGGGGTACCGAGGAGCAGCAGGTGCTGGGGGGCGAACCAGGCGGCCATAAGAGCCACGGGCTGCCAGGAAAGGCCCAGGACGGAGGCCAAAAATCCAGGGCGGGGGCGGTCACCCGGCCAGCCGTGCAGGGGAAGCTCCCGGAAAAGGGGGATAAAATCCGGGGCGAAGTCTCGGGCGTAAATCAGGTCCTGGTCCTCCCGGGAGGCCCTAAGCCACCGTTGGCGGATTTCAACCAGGTGCGCAGGCAGCTCCACGGTAACCGGAGGATTCACGGGAAACCCTTTGAAAGCACTTTTTTCTTTCGTTAAGAAACTCGATGGCCAAGAACGGCCTTAAACAGGTTCTACTTTGGTAATCCGAAAATCCTGCACCGTCACCCGGGCGTCGGCCGTTTTTCGCTTTTCCACTATTTTCTTAAAAAGGTCTGCCGGCAGTAGCTGGTTCACGGCCTCCTTGCCCTGGAGGTAAGCTTTATCTTTTCCTCTGGTGGCGGTAAGTGTGGCAGAGCCTGGGTTGTAGGACAATCTGGCTCTCTCCCAGACTTCCCCGGCAGGCGGCCGTTCCGGCCCCTTGCTTTCCTTTGTTGCCGGCGTGGGCGGCGAAGTTTTCCCTGGCAGAAAGCGGCCGTGGCCGATGGCGGTCTTGGCTCCCAGGCCGTGTTTCCGGAGGGCCGCCTCCAAGGCTTGGAGCAGCTTTTCCTTTTGGGCCGCGTCCCGGGCGATCTCGGGGGCCACAAGCAAACGGAAGAAAAAGGTGAGGGGTTGCTTCCGGGCCTCATCCAGGAAGGGGTCCACGGCCCAGAACTTTTGGGGGTTAGGCTGCTGGTCCTCGGTGGGGCCGCGCTTTCCCTCATAGTAATCCCGATAATGACAGGTCATGATTTCCGCCTTGAGGCGGGGCAGTTCTGTGGGATAGGCGTCCAGGAAGATGACCCGCCCCCGCCGGGACTCGTCCCCCCCGCAGCCGAAGAGGGCGAGAGCACCTTCCGGCAGGCGTTTCGCTTCCTCCAGCTTGTCGTTGGTCAATTTCTGACAAAAATCTTCGGCTTCCTTTAGAGAGGGAAGGTTATTGAGGTGAGAAACCAGCCAGGCCAGGCGCACCACGCCCTTGAGGCTGCTGGCCGGGATGAAGGGAATCCCCAGGGTCCAGTCGAAGCGGAAGCCCTTCTCAGTGGGGTGCTCATCCCCCAGACCCAGGGTGAGGGGGGTTTCCAGAGAGTATTCCAGGCAATAATACTCATATCCCAGATTGCGGAAAGCCTGCGCCGCATCTTCCAGGGCATGATGTTTGGCCATAAGGGCGGCAACGGCTTGGCTTCGATTCCAGCGGTTGCTTTGATTGAAAAGGTTAAGAGAGCTTGCGAGATTGTCCTCCAGATCCCTGCCAGTTCCGGCCTGGCATTTCCATCCTGCGGACAGGAAAAACCATTTATTGAAATAAAGACCAAAATTGAATGGCCCTTGAGGAAGTTGACTGCCCAAT
>JAILZL010000066.1 GCA_023512475.1 Syntrophobacterales bacterium | reverse complement strand
CCTTACCAAGGCTCAGGCCGAAAGATTGGCTAAAGAAGCCCAATTTAAGCAGATAAAAGAAAGAGGTCCCAATGCTCCGCTGATTGTCAATCATCCTCTGATAGCCGAATTGCGCAAGGAGTTGGTGGCTCAACAGGCCATAGTCTCGGCCATGCAGAAAGAATTTCGCAGTGGCCACCCCAAGTTGCAAGCCGAAAGAGCCAAACTGGCCGAAATACAAGGCCGTCTGCAGGCCGAAATTCAACGTCTCCAGGAAAGCGTCAAGGCGGATTTTCAAGCGGCCGAGCGAACGGAAAAGCTTTTGCAAGAAAGGTTTGCCGCCCAAAAGGAGGAAATGGCCAGGCTGCAGAAAAATCTCACCAACTACCAGATCCTCAAACGGGACGCCCAGACCAACGAGCAGCTCTACCAAGCTCTTTTATCCAGGGTCAAAGAGGCCAACATCGCCTCCACCATGGTGCCTTCCAATGTGGCGGTCATCGACCCGAGCGAACTGCCCAGCAAACCTTATAAGCCCAAAAAGCTACGCGATCTGGCCCTGGCCGGGCTGGTGGGCCTGATTTTCAGCCTATCCTTAGCCCTTATTGTGGAACGTCTGGATGACACTGTCAAAACCACGGACGACCTGGAACGAACCTGCAACTTGCCCTCCCTGGGTATGGTGCCCTTGCTTGGCACTAACAGGGGGTTCCCCTGGAACCGTTTGGGAAAATCTGATTCTTCGCCAGTAGAGAGCTATCCTCTTCTCAAGCGACCTGGCCAGGCAATCACCGAGCCGCATTTAGTTGTTTATAAACTACCCCAGCATCCCGGTACTGAAGCCATTCGCCACATACAGACTTCCATCATGCTATCCCGGCCGGGTCAGCCGCCCTCTGTCATCTTGATCACCAGCCCCAACCCTGAAGAGGGGAAGTCTATGATTGCGTCCAACCTGGCCCTGTCCTTCGCTCTCAAGGGACACCCCACCCTGATCATGGACTGTGACCTGAGAAAGCCCCGGGTTCACCGGATTTTTGAATTAGATGCTCAACCGGGTCTAACCAATTATCTCACCGGCAATGCCACCCTGACAGAGATTCTGCGTTCCACCTCCATTCCAAACTTAACGGTAATACCGGCAGGGCCACCGGCCCCCAACCCCGGCAATCTCTTGGACTCTGAAACCTTTAAGGGGTTGCTGGACCACCTGCGGCGGGAATTTCGCCATATTATTGTCGACACCCCCCCGGTGCTGGGTTTTACCGATGCCCGGATAATCTCAGCCATGGTTGACGGAATACTCCTGGTAACCAGGTATCTAGCCACACACAAGAGCGCCGCCAAACGGGCCCAACAGCTCTTCAGCCAGATTCACGCCCCGGTCATGGGTGCGGTGTTGAATGCCGTCGTCTTCTCCCGGTTCGGTTATGAGAGCTACCATTACTATCACTACAGATATTACTCCAAAAAGGATGCCGACTAGGCCTGCCTGTCTGTCTGGCCGGTGGGTATTACAGGATTGGAAAAAAACCGGCCCGGAGGAGGCTGGTTACCGCCGAGGGCTACGGCATCCGTTAAAGGAATTAGGCCCAAGCGAGGCGGTGCTTATCCCGGGCATGGCTACCGGCCCTCTGAAGAACGGTTTCCTGAAGCACTCAGAAATATTTTGTTTGACATCTCAGCAGCGAAGGGCTGCCCATGGGAGTGTTGGGGGCTATGTCTTGTGGCTTGCCGGACCAAAGCTTTGTTGCCATTGATCGCTACCCTACCGCTGAGTGCTGGCGATGGTAACCCGGCAGAGCGGATTGTGAGCATCATCTTGAAGCACTCCACCATAGCATGACAAAACACTCTCAAGATCACGTTACTAAAGCGGAAGCAGGTTCCCGTACTGAGGTCTGGCCTGGCTCTTCCCCGTCCTTTTTCCCCTTCCCCCTTTCCCCTCGTCCGCTTTCCTCCTTCCGTTTTCCGATACCCTTCTCCGAGCGCCGCCTGCTCTTGATGGGCCTTGACCTGCTGGCGGTGAACGGCGCCCTGCTCCTGGCCTTAGTTCTTCGGCCCGAATACAGACTGGACTGGGGGCTGCTCATCCGGCACCCCCACTGGTTCCTGCTGTTGAGCGCCCTCTGGCTCCCCCTGGCCCACGTCTTCGACGCCTATAACCTGCGCGTGACTGGCCGCTTCGCCACTTCCGCCCCCGCCGTGCTCAAAGCCGGGGCCATCACCTGCGCCATCTACCTGCTAATCCCCTACCTATCCCCCGCTTTGCCAACCTCCCGCTTTTCCCTTTTTTCCTTTTTCCTTTTCGCCTTTTTCCTGCTCCTAGCCGTTCGTGGGCTCTACACCCTGTCCCTGGCCCAACCCCTCTTCCACCAACGTGCCATCATCCTCGGAGCCGGTTGGGCTGGCCGCACCATCGCCCAAGCCCTCGCCGAACACGGCGACGGCACGTATCAGGTCGTGGGTTTCGTGGACGATGATTCCTCCAAGCAAGACCTCACGTTTCCCGGTTGCGGTTCCACGTTCCACATATTGGGTGATCGCTACACCCTCCCCCATCTGGTCAATCACCATCAGGTCACAACGTTGATCTTGGCCATCAACCGCGAGGTCGACGGCGAGATGCTGCAGATTCTGATGGACTGCCTGGAGCTGGGGGTGAAGATCATCCCCATGCCGGTCCTCCTCGAGCAGCTCACCGGCCGGGTGCCGGTGGAGCACATGGACGGCAAGTGGTACATGGCCATGCCCATCGATCATCCAGGCACAGGCGCCCTGTGGCCGCTGGTCAAACGTGTGATGGATATTATCCTGGCGTCCCTGGGCCTTCTTTTACTTTTGCCTTTTTTGCCTTTCCTGGCACTGGCCATCTATCTTGACTCCCCCGGGCCCATCTTCTACACCCAGGAGCGGGTGGGGGAAAAGGGGAAAAGGTTCAAAATATACAAGTTCAGAACTATGGTGCCGGATGCAGAGAAGGATGGACCGGTGTGGGCGCAGAAGAATGACCGCCGGGTTACCCGGGTGGGACGCATCCTGCGCCGGACCCACGTGGACGAATTCCCCCAATTCCTCAACATCCTCAAGGGCGAGATGAGCGCCGTAGGTCCCCGCCCGGAGCGGCCCGAGTTCGTCGAAACTCTGGCCGCCGAAATCCCCTTCTACCGCGTGCGTCACGCCGTCAAGCCCGGCATGGCCAGCTGGGGCTTGGTCAACCAGGGCTATGGCGCCTCCAAAGAAGACGCCCTCCTCAAGCTCCAGTATGATCTGTATTACATCAAGCACCAGTCCCTCTGGCTGGATATCGTGATTCTGCTGAAGGCAATTGTGAATGCCCTCACCCTGCAGGGACGATAGGACCTGTGACCAGGCCAAATCACAAATCCGGCTTCCCTATGATCTCGGATATATCAAGCACCGATCCCTCTGATTCGATCTGGTGGATGATTTTGCCAGGATGTAGATGGACGCAGACATATCTCGTGTGGCGAGACGTTCAAACGCCCCGTGTAGTTGAGTCGAGGTTGGGCGCGGTGGCCAGAAAGCTCCGTTTCCCAACCCCGCTCATCGAACCGGACGCGCCGCTTTCCGGCATCCGGCTCTCCGACTGGATTCATCCCCTGGCACATGGCAGCGGGCCAAGATGAACACGGCGCAACCGCAACACGCCACGCTCACCAAACACCACAGCATCAGAGAAGCGGTGGGTGCCACGCGTCGGCACCTTATGACGCCGCCTCAGGAAGTCAACAACGCGCTCATAGACGTAGTTATCCACTGATAGCCATAGGCCGCTGGCTCCAAGTCCGCCTCAAAGAGGGGCGGCTTAGGAACCTGATCCATGTCTGGTCCAACCCAACCCTCTCATAAAAAGTGTCTCACTTTTGGGGCATCTCATGATTCACGATCAATTGAACGGTAAGCGTATTGCGGTAGTAGGGGGGTCCGTGGCGGGCCTTTATGTTGCCACACGACTGGCGCAGGCCGGTTACAGCGTGGATCTCTTGGAAGCCCGTGAATCAATCATTCCGGAGCCGAGGACTCTTATTGTTACGGGAAGGCTGAGGGACCTTCTCCCCGATTCCCTGCTGAATTGCACGATGAACGAGATTCACCGCTTCCTTCTGTTTGCCGACGGGAGGGTAAGGGTGGTGGAACTCAGGCGTCCCGAACTGGTGATTGAGCGCTCGTTATTGGTGCGGGAGTTAGCCCGGGAAAATCACCGGGTCGGGGTGAAGGTTCGGTTAGGGGAGCGCTTCGTAGGCTTGGCCCCGGTTGATGGTACCATCCGCTTACAGTTTCGTCGCGCCGGTGAGCGCACACTCCATACCGATGAAGTTCAGATAGTCATCGGTGCGGATGGTGCTTTCAGCGCCGTGCGGCGTGCCGCCGGTTTGTCGCCTTTGCCTACTGTGCCTCTCTTGCAGGCTCTCGTTTCCCTCCCTGCGGGACTGGATGTTCATACTTGCCTGGTCTGGTTTGTCCCGGAGCAAACCCCCTATTTTTACTGGCTCATCCCGGAGTCGCCCCGGCGGGCGGCAGTGGGTGTTATTGGCGAACAGGAAACGTCTATGCGCCGGGCGTTCACGACGTTCCTGCAGGAGCAGAAATTGGAACCCCTTCAGTTCCAGGAGGGGAGGATTCCGTGTTACACAGGCTGGTCGCCGTGTCATCGCCGGTTGAGTGGGGGGGATGTGTATCTTGTGGGGGATGCTGCGGGGCATGTGAAAGTTACCACCGTTGGGGGGGTGGTGAACGGACTTATGGGGGCGGCAGGAGTGGCTGACACAATTGTGACCGGGAGCTACAGTCCCATCCTGAAAGCGCTCCGGCAGGAACTTGATCTTCATCTCCTGATCCGGAAGGTCCTGCACGGCTGGAGCCGGCAGGACTACGCCCGCCTGCTTAAACTTCTGAACGACCGGGCCCGGGTATCTCTGGGCCGATACCACCGGGACGAGGTGGCGAAACTCCTCTTCCTGGTCGTCTTGAACCAGCCGGCATTGCTACTGATGGCCCTGCGATCCCTGCTTACCGGCTCATCATTCCCCCCTTCCCGATTGACGGATTCACGTAGCAAAGTATCGCCAAATGAATGAGGTTTAAGGCTGTTCATCGGGGTTTTCTTCTTTTAGCCGCGAAGAATGTTTCAGTCCAATCCGGACAGAATTGTCGGAGAGAAGGGGTTAGTTGAGCACTCCAAGGAAATCGTGATGAATTATAAGATCCGTTTTTGATTAGGAAGGAAGCGAGCATGTCAAAGAAGCCCCTGGCTACGCTGGCGATCCTGGTTGCTCTATTGCTGCTGCCGGTCTCCGGCGGGGCTGAGATGTATGTCGGCTTATATATTGGGGGAAACTTTGCGGCTGAGACCACCCCCCGTTGGGATGCGGCCCGCATCGGGGGAACGATGATCCCACCGCCATTGCCGGTGCGAACCTTCTGGGCCCATGGCGTCAGCCCCGACCCGGCCTTGGTGGTGGGGGGCAAAATCGGCTACTGGTTTTCCAGGGAAGGTCTGCTCAGTCTGGATTATCCCGACTGGCTTAAATATTTCGGCTTTGAAATCCAGCTCGACTGGCACAACCTGGATTGGGGGCGGCAAAATGTCACCATCGAGCCCATTGGCCTCAATATCCCGCTGGAAAATGACGGCTATATGATAACCCTAGCCTTTTTGCTCATGGGACGTTACGGCTTTATGCCAGACCAGGAGGTGCCCTTTGGGCGCCTGCAGCCTTATATCGGGGTGGGGCCGGCCGTGATTTTTACCCGGACCCATTTGAACATCGGCCGGGATTACAAATCCACCGAAGCCGATCTGGGTCTGGCGGTGGAGACGGGCCTCCGTTATATGATCCGGAAAAATATCTCGGTGCACGCCGCCTTCAGATACCGTTTTGTCAAGGTGCATGCGGACGTGGATGACAAGATTTTCGGCATCGCCCCCTACTATATCTATATCCCCATGCGCGCCAAATACAGCCTTTTTAATATCCTGATAGGAGCCTCGTACCACTTTTAAAATGATCCGATCACCCATCCAATTAAGCCAACCGGGGCTTGCTGTCCGGCGTTTCCACGGCCACCATTACCTTGGTTTTGCCGGCGGTGCCACGCACTCTTTTGCCTGGTTTAGGAACCCCAAAGTAGGCATCATCCATCTCCAGCAAACCAAGCAGTTTATAGTTGGAATCCCGGGCAGCCAGGGCTTGGCGGATTCGTCCCCGGCCAGCACGCCGAGGCGCAACGGCCAGCCGTGCGCGCGGGCCGCTGCGGCCAGGCGCTCCGCGTAGGGTTGTTCCTCGGCCGAGCTGGCCCCGCCGGTGGTCACCAGCCAGGCGCCGGGGCGCAACCACCGCGTGAGCAGCAGCGCCTCGGCGAGGTTTT
>JAILZL010000029.1 GCA_023512475.1 Syntrophobacterales bacterium | reverse complement strand
GTGAGCATCAGCACCAGGTCCGCCTCCTGCATGAGGCGCAAATAGTAAGGGTCCAGCCAGGTGCCGGCGTCCGCCACGTAGGCCATGAATTTCCAATAAGCCAGCCCGTAGGGGTTGATGAGGGTGGCCAGAGTGCCGAGAGCCAGGGTCAGGAAATAAGGCCAGGCAGGGCGGCGGCTCAGGGCTTCCCCTACCCCATAGAGCAGGAGCACCCCCAGGCCGGCCAGAAAGCCGCCGTGCAGATTGGCCCAGGCCACCATCACCAGCGGGAACAAAAATAAGGGGCGGAACCGGCCGGTCAGCCGGGCCCGCTCCAGCACCAAGAGAAGGAGCGCCAAAAAGAAAAAGGTGAATACCTGGGGCCGCAAGGGATGGTAAAAATTAATAAATTGAGGCAGAAGGGGGAGAAAGGTCACCAGCACCGCCAGGGGGTGGGCGCCCCGGAGGCGGGCGGCGGCATAAAGCAGGCCCAC
The DNA here is from genome assembly GCA_023512475.1 of Syntrophobacterales bacterium. GTDB lineage: Bacteria > Desulfobacterota > Desulfobaccia > Desulfobaccales > 0-14-0-80-60-11 > JAILZL01. The sequence goes on along the minus strand of JAILZL010000029.1, from coordinate 39,991 downwards.
GGTGGCCAGCCCCAGGAGGTACTTCAGGGTCTGCAGCCCCGGGGCCCCGAAGGCAGTGTACAGGGGGTAAAAGATCACCCCGCTCAGCCACTCGTGGTAGATCCAGGGCTTGAGGGTGGGGGTGAAGGAGAAGACATCCTCGTAGGGAAAGCTGGGGCTGTGCCAGAAGAGGCGGCCGAAGGCGAGAAAGCCCCACAGGTCCGGGTCGGCGGTGGTGCCGGCGAGACAGTTGAGCACGTAGGCGAGGAAGGCGGCGGCCAGGGCGGCTTTCAGCCACAGAGCCGCCGGGCGCAGGCTCCCCGTAGCGCCGGGGGCCGCAGCGGGCGAGGGATGGAGGACGTGTTCACTTCCGGACATACCTGATCTCCTTTCCGGCTGCGGCGCAGCTTATGCAAGGGCCGCACCATTTCCATCCGGGGGACAGATCCACTCCCGGGACCGGCTCCCCGGGCCGGTTCTCGGCCTCATGTTTCAAATCGTGAACATCAACCCCCGGTCTCCGGGGCATTTTGCCGGAAACCCGCCACTGGCGCGCCGGAACCGTGTTCATGATTTTGAACAAATTCCTCCGCTCCGGCCTCCTGCGCAGATGCCCTCCCTTGTGGCTGACGGTGGGGGAGGGTACAATAATGCAAACCCCGGCCGGGGGCGTCCCCCCGCCGCTGAAGGAGACTCCCATGCCCGCCACCCCGGTGGAAGAGAAGAATATCTGTGTCATCTGCGCCTGGCGCCAGGACTGCCAGAAGAAATACTCCCTGGCCCACGGCCAGAAGTGCCTGGAGTTCACCCGGGACCTCACCCTCAAGCCCCAGGAGGAGGGTGAGGCGGAGCGCCCCCCGAAAAAGGCCGCGCCCTGAGGCAAAATTTCCCCCTGTGCCCTTCCCATTTTCCCGGCTTCGGGTAGATTAAGACATTTGCAGGTAACTTGGGAAGAGAGGCGGCTGGGGTCGCAGAACCCTGCCCCTGCTCCTGATCTCTCATCCCCTGGCTTTCAGGGGGGAGGGTGTGAAGGAAGGGCGGGTCTGCAGGCCGGCCCTCCCATCGGCATCCTTTCGCAACTCCCTTTTAAGGTGTGCCCATGCAGGTGAAGGAGATAATGCGCCGTCTGCTCACTGAGGCGGCTGATCGGGCCAAGGCTGCGGGGGCTCTGGATTTTTCGGAGCTGCCCCCCTTTGAACTGGAGACCCCCAAGCTTCCGGAGCACGGTGATGTGGCCGCCAATCTGGCCCTGGTCTTGGCCTCCCGGGCGAAAAAGCCCCCCCGGGAGATCGCCCGGAACCTGGTGGACCACCTGGAGGCCCCGGCGGAACTCCTGTCTAAGGTGGAGATCGCCGGCCCGGGGTTCATCAACTTTTTCATCCGGGATGCCTGGTGGTTTCAGGTGATTGAGGAGATTCACCGGCAGGGGGCGGCCTACGGCCGGGCCGACTGGGGGGCCGGCCGCCGGGTGCAGGTGGAGTTCGTCAGCGCCAACCCCACCGGGCCTCTGCACATCGGCCACGGCCGGGGCGCGGCCCTGGGGGATGTCCTGGCCAACCTTCTGGCCGCGGTGGGCTACCGGGTGGAGCGGGAATACTATATCAACGACGTGGGCAACCAGATCCAGACCCTGGGGCGCTCCCTGTATGTCCGCCTGCGCCAGCTTCTGGGGGAGGACCTGGAATTCCCCGAGGACGGCTACCGGGGCGAATATCTCATTGATCTGGCCCGGCAGTACCGGCAGGCGGGCCACCCCGTCCCCGGGCCGGAGGCGGAGGAGGAGGACCTCCTGGCCCTGGGGCGCTGGGCCGCGGACGCCATCCTGGCGTGCATCCGCCAGGATCTGGATGACTTCGGGGTGCACTTCGACACCTGGTTCAGCGAGACCTCCCTCTATGAACAGGGCTGGGTGGAGCGGGCCTTCGCCGCCCTGAAGGAGGCGGGCTATCTCTATGAAAAGGATGGCGCCCTGTGGTTTGCCGCCAGCCGCTTCGGGGACGACAAGGACCGGGTGGTGCGCCGGCGCACCGGGGCCACCACCTACTTTGCCTCGGACATCGCCTACCACCTCCACAAGGCGGCCCGGGGCTTTGACCTCATGGTGGATCTGTGGGGCGCCGATCACCACGGCTATGTGCCGCGCCTCACCGCCGCGGCCCAGGCCCTGGGTTTTTCCGACCGCCTGCGCATCCTCCTGGTGCAGCTGGTGAGTCTGCTCCGGCACGGGGAACCGGTGGCCATGACCACCCGGGGGGGCACCTTCGTCACCCTGCGGGAGGTCCTGGAGGAGGTGGGCAAGGACGCGGCCCGGTTTCTCTTCCTCACCCGGCGGGCCGATGCCCACCTGGATTTTGATCTGGAGGTGGCCAAACAGCAGAACGCTGAAAACCCGGTGTATTACGTGCAGTATGCCCACGCCCGGCTGGCCTCCGTCTTCCGGCAGCCCGAGGCGCCGGAGCTGCTGGGTCCGGGGCCGGAGGCCTCCCTGTGGCCGCTTCTGAAGGAACCCGAGGAGCTGGAGCTGGCCAAAAAACTGGCCGCCTTCCCGGAAACGGTGGCGGCCGCCGCCCGGCTGCTGGAGCCCCACCGCCTCACTTATTACTTGACGGAGCTGGCCGGACAGTTGCATAGTTACTACTATAAACACCGCTTTATTTCCGAGGATCGGGAGCTCTCCCGGGCCCGCCTGTGGCTGGTGGCGGCGGTAAAGACCGTGCTGGCCCGAGGCCTGGGACTGTTGGGGGTGACCGCACCGGAGAGCATGTAGCGGGCCGGCGGGGGGAGGTCGAAGCCGGTACCGTCGCGCGGACCGGGTCGGCCTGCCGGTCCGATGACCATCCGCCGGGGGGGTGGAGATGGCGGACGCACGGGGGAAGCGGGGGAAAAAGAGCGCCTGGCAGGTGAGCCTGGGTGTCCGGGAGTTGGTCTTTACCGGCCTGGGCCTGGCCGGGCTGATGATGATGAGCTTCGCCCTGGGGGCTTTGGCCGGCCGGGGCGATATTTTTGTCCTGGCCCATCGTTGGGGGCTCATGGGACCGGAGGCCGCCAGGGTGGCCCAGGCGCCGCCGCTGCCGGCGGTGCCCCCCCAGGTGGCGGCCGTCGCCCCGCCCGCGGCCGTGCCCGTTCCCCCCTCCGGCAACCCTGCTCCGGCCGCTCCCGCGCCGGCGGCGGCCCCCCCGGCCAAGAAACCCGCCGCCAAATCCCCCCTGGCCCTCCAGAAGCAGAAGGAAGAGGAGCTGCGCAGACTGCGGGAACAGCTGGCCCGCAACATGAAGTTCCAGAACAGTCAGGAACAGTCCCGGGCCACCGCCAAATCCGGCAAGGGGAAAGGGAAGGAAAGGGATAAGTCCATGGCCCAGCAGAGTTCCCCGGCCCCGGTAACCGTGGCCCGCTTCCGGGACAAGAAGGCGGCCCAGGCCAAGGTGGCGGAACTCCAGCAACAGGGCCAGAAAGTGACCCTGCAGGAAGGCCGGGATCAGAAGGGCGTCTATTATGCCGTGATGCGTTCCACCCCGGCCAGGGACGCCGGCCCATCCAGCGCCTCCGCCAAAGCCAGGCAGACCGCCCCCGCGGGCCAGCCGAAAAAAACGCCGTAAACCTGGCAGGCGGCAGATTTTCCGCCTCCGGCTGCTCTCCCGGGTTTCCTGGCGGCTCCAGGGCAGGGAAGGGGGGCAGGGGGCTCTGAGCCCTGGTCCCGAGCCCCACAGCTCTTGTCAGTTCCGCCCCCCGGTCTCCCCCGTCAGGTCGCATTCCTTCAGCCATTTCCACAAAGTGACCCGGCTGATTCCCAACAGCCGCGCCGCTTCCGCCTTTCTGCCGCCGGCCCGGATGAGGGCCTGGAGCAGGAGTTCCCGGCGCTCCGCCCGGTTTTGGCCGCCTCGGGGCTGCCAGGGCGGGGGGAGGGCGGCGGTGCCGCCGGCCAAGGAAGCCGGCAGGTGCTCCGGCTCGATGAGGCCCTGGGGGCACAACACAAAGGCGTAGTCAATGACGTTCATGAGTTCCCGGACATTCCCCGGCCACTCATAGGCCAACAGCCGGTCCAGGGCCGGCTTGCTCAGGCCGGTGATGGCCTTGCCGCTTTTCAGGGCCGCCCGCTGGATGAAGGTTTCGGCCAGCAGGGGGATGTCCTCCCGGCGCTCCCGCAAGGGCGGCAGGTGGATGGGGATGACGCCGATGCGGTAGAAGAGGTCCTCCCGGAAGCGCCCCTGGGCCATGAGCCGGGCCAGATCCTGGTTGGTGGCGGTGATGATGCGCGCATCCACCGGGATGGGCGTGTGGTCCCCCACCCGCTCGATGGTCTTCTCTTGCAGCACCCTCAGCAGCTTGGCCTGGGTGGTGAGGGGCAGATCCCCGATCTCATCCAGGAAGATGGACCCCCCGTGGGCCGCCTCAAAGCGCCCCACCCGGGTACGGTCGGCGCCGGTGAAGGCCCCCTTCACATGCCCGAAGAGCTCGCTTTCCAGCAGGGATTCGGTCAGGGCGGCGCTGTTCACCCGGATGAAGGGGCCCCGGGCCCGGGGACTTAAGTGGTGCAGGGCGGCGGCCGCCAGTTCCTTGCCGGTGCCGGACTCTCCGGTGAGGAGGACCGGGGCCTCGGAGGCGGCGGCGCTTCTGAGGAGTTGAAACAGCTGCCGCATCACCGGGGTGCGGCCGATGAGCCCCTGAAACGTATCCTCCCGGGCCAGCTCCCGGCGCAGCCGGCAGATGACCTCATCCCGGCTGAGGATCTCGGTGAGGTCGGTGAGGGTCTCCACCCCGCCGATGACCCGCCCTCCTTGATTCCGCAGCACCGCGGCGTTCTTGAGAAAGATGAGGGGGGTGCCGTCCTTTTTGCGCAGGGTACAGCGGATGCGGGTCACCTGCCCCAGCCGGAAGAGATTGCACTGCTGGCCGGGCCCCTGGGGCTTCAGGTCCTTGCAGGCGTCGCACTCGAGGATGGAGCAGGGCTGCCCCACCAGTTCCGCCGCCGGGTAGCCGGTCAAACTCTCCATGGCCCGGTTGACCGCCAGAATGGTGCCCTGGGGATCCACGATCATCAGCCCGTCCGTCATGGTATTGAGGACGGTGGCCCAGTAATCATCGAGATGCGGCACGGACATGGGGCGTTTCATGGGCGCTGCCTGGGGGTAAGAATCCTGACGCCATTACTGGAATTATTGGGCGGGAGCAGCCGCCTGGCCGGCGGGGTCCCCGCCTTCCCCTCCCCCGCTCTGGGGACCCTGGCCGCGATTTTTGCGCCCCCCATGGGGTGGCGGAGGGGGCCTGACCGCCCCCTTCGACCCTCACGGGATACACCTGTTTCCCTTGCTTTACCTAATGTTAACGGTTAACTTTACCTTCAGCAAGCCCCCGTTCCTTCTCCGGGACAAGTCCTTGAAATTGCAGTCAGATTTTGGCTGTGGCCCGCCGTTTCCCCTGGCAGGCTTTTTGCTTCCGGTCAGGCAGGAGTCCTGCGGCCACCGGGTCACCGGAATTGCTCTTCCGGAAAATAAAGGGACAGTCATCGCGTATATGAACTTTTGTTATAATGCGGGGGAGGGCGGAGGCCCCCGGTCTTCCGAACCTCTGAGGCACCTGGCCCCTAAAGGCCAAGCCCGACATATTTATGGCATGAGGAGAATTCCATGATCGGTACGACCAAGAAACCCCTGGAGGAGGTCCTGGCGGCCCTGGCGCCCCATCGTAAGGTGGCCCTGGTGGGCTGCGACGGCTGCGCCAAGATCTGCCAGACCGGCGGGGTGGACGAAGTGGCCCAGCTGGCCCAGACCCTGGAGGCCCACGGCAAGGAGATCGTCTTCCAGGCCACCCCGGAGCGCACCTGCAACGTGGCCAAATCCGACCCGGTCTTACAGCCCCTGAAGGAGAAGATCGAAGAGGCCGACGCCCTTCTGGTCCTGGGCTGCGGCGGCGCGGTGCAGATCACCCGCCACCTCACCGAAACCTACGGCCTCACCAAACCGGTGAAGGTGGGCCTCAACTCCGTGGGCCATCTGGACACTGTGGTGCCCGGCGCCGTGGCCACAGAGGAGTGCTCCGACTGCGGCGACTGCGTCCTCAACGACACCGGCGGCATCTGCCCGGTGACCCGCTGCGCCAAGAGCCTGCTCAACGGCCCCTGCGGCGGCGCCGAAGCCGGCAAGTGCGAGGTGGATCACAGCCGGGACTGCGCCTGGATCCTCATCTATGAGCGCTTGAAGGCCCTGGGGGAGTCGGACAGGCTGAAGCGCTTCATGGAGCCCAAGGATTACAGCCGGATGGCCAAACCCCGGACCCTCTACATCAAGGAAGGGAGGGTGGCCTGATGAAGCTCACGGAACTCTTCCAGAAAGGTGTCTTTGTGTTCACCGGCGAGGTGGGGCCGGTCAAAGGCTGCTGCCGGACCAACGGCGGGCCGCTCCCGGATTTCGTGCGGGAGGCCGCCGCCATCAAGGATTATGTCCACGCGGTGAACGTGGCCGACAACCAGAGCGCCCTCATGCGCCTGGGCTCCCTGGCCGCCAGCGTGCTGCTGAAACAGGCCGGGGTGGAGCCCATCTTCCAGCTCACCTGCCGGGACCGCAACCGCATCGCCCTGCAGAGCGACCTCATGAGCGCCTGCACCCTGGGGATCGACAACGTCCTCTGCCTCACCGGCGACCATATCCGCCTGGGCGACCACACCTCCGCCAAGCCCGTCTTTGACGTGGACTCGGTGCAGCTCCTGAAGATCGCCCGGGGGCTGAACGAAGGCCGGGACATGATGGGCAATCCCCTCACCCAGCCCACCGACCTGGCCCTGGGCGCGGTGGTCAACCCCGGCTTCGAGCCCCTGGATTTGCAGCTCCTGAAGATGGAAAAGAAGGTGGAGCAGGGGGCCCAGTTCTTCCAGACCCAGGCGGTCTTTGACCCGGTCATCTTTGAAAGCTTCATCAGGAAGGCGGAGCGGTTCGGAGTGCCCGTCATGTACGGGCTCCTCATCGTCAAATCCCCGGAGATGGCCCGCTATATCAACGAGAACATCTCCGGCATCACCGTGCCCAGATGGCTCACCCGGGAGCTGGAGGCCGTGCCTCCCGAGGGCCGCAAGGAAAAAGCCCTGGAGATCACCCTGCGCCTGGCCAAAGAGATGGCCCCCATGGTCCAGGGCATCCACTTCATGCCCCTGGGCTGGTCGGACCTCATCCCGCCGGTGGTCACGGAGCTGAGGAAAGCGGGGCTGGCCTGAGCCGGTCCGGCGACACCAAAACCTTGGAGGGAGGGGAGGGGGCCGGGTCCCTCCCCGGAGAACCTTCCCCTCCGGACCATCGGGGACCGCAGACCCGTAAGGACCCGGGGGATGCAGCCCGGGAAGCGGGAAGATCCGCCACGGGCGCAATGAAGACGGGGAGGCTGGGGGCCGGCCCGCCGTCGCAGGCCGGAGCCCCCCGCCAGAACCGAAGAATGGCAGCTACCCATCCCTTCCCCAGGAGGATTCGGGCCATGAACCGGAGAAGATTCCTTTTCACCCTGGGAGGCGGCCTGGCCGTCATTGCGGCCTGGCTGGTGCTCCTGCCCCCCGAGCTCGGAGCCCGGGAGCGGGCCTGCGTGCCCTTTCACCTGAAGACCGAGGACGGGAAAATCATCAACCCCTTAACCGGAGAGAATGCCGACCAGCCCTACAGTCCCCGGCAGACCTGCGGCGCCTGCCACAACTATGACGAAATCACCAAGGGGTTCCATTTCCAGCAGGGCTGGGACCGCATCCGGGACGACTTCAGCAAAACCAAGCCCTGGGTGCTGTCCGACGGCATGCTGGGGAAGTTCTGACCGCCCTCGTTTCGCCAGTTGGCGAAAAAGAAAAACGAGCATCCGGATCAGATTGACCTCACCACCTTTGAATGGATCAGCGTCGGCCCCCGGGATCCCCAGGGGATGAACCTGCCCACTTGCGGCTCCTGCCATCCCGGCGGCGGCGGCCTGGAATTCGACCGGGACGGCCGGCGCTATGATACCCGCCTCAAGGCCGAGCCCCAGCTGGCCCAGACCCTGGACGGCGACTATTACCAGAGCCAGTGGGACAAGACCGGCGTGGTGGAGGCCGACTGCCTCCTGTGCCACCTGCCGGGCTACAACTTCAACGAGCGCACCCGGCAGCTCAAGATGCTGAATTACAAGTGGGCCGGCACCGCCGCCTCCGGCATCGGTCAGGTGAGCGGCTTTGTCCGGGAGGGCCAGCAGCCCAAGGTCACCTACAACCGCCGGCTGTTCAACGACGACGGCAAGATCGTCCTGGATCTGTCCTACCCGCCCCCGGCGGAGAACTGCGTCTTCTGCCACGGCATCTCCGATGTCAAGAAGCGGGGCTTCTCCTGGAACGACCGGGTCAATCACGACGTGCACAACGCCCAGGGCATGAACTGCGCCCATTGCCACCCCGCCATCGAGGACCCGGCCCGCAAGATCACCAAACTGCAGCACCAGTTCGCCAAGGGGGATGAAAACGTCTCCACGGTGCGGGATGACCTGGATCACGTGGGCTTCCGGAACTGCCAGGCCTGCCACGAACAGGGCTACATGGGCGCGCCCCGGCCCCAGCACCTTTCCATCCGCCCCAACCACCTGGAGAAGCTGGCCTGCGAGGTCTGCCACATTCCGGCGGTGCACCGGGCGGGCTTTGAGGGCTTCGATGTCACCACCGGCGCCATGGTGAATTACCCCACCATGGTGCCCCCGCCCGGAGCCAAGAAAATCGGGGAGGAGTTCACCTGGCGGCCTTCCTACCAGCGGGATGAGAAGGGCAAACTCTGGCCGGTGAACCGGTTCAAGAGCGTCTTTTTCACCAATCAGGACAAGGACGGCATCAACTACCCCCTCTTCGCCCGGGAGCTGAAGAAGGGCTATGACAAGGCCAAAGAGCGGCTCCAGCCCAAAAACCCCCAGAAACCCGAGCTCCACACCCCGGAGCAGATCAGGATCGCCCTCCTGGCCTTTCAGGAGACCCTGCAGGGGAACAAGCGCTTCCAGCAGGTCAAGCCCTTCTTCCACAAGGGGGGCATGATGTATTACCTGGATGACAAGGGCGAGCTGGTGAGCGGCCCGGACACCACCTGGGCCGGCCACTCCGAGGGCTTCAACATCAACCACAATGTCGCCCCGGCCAGCCTGGCCCTGGGCGCCCGGGGGTGCGGCGACTGCCATTCCACCGAAGCCCACATGTTCAAGGGCCAGATTGTCACCGACATGTTCGGGCCCGACGGCAAACCCGTCACCATCAGCTCCGGCCGCCTCTTCGGCTGCCAGCCCTGGGTCTTCTATGTCAACCAGTTCCACCAGACCTATCTCACCCCCTACGTGAGCATCCTGCTCCTGCTGCTGGTCTTCGGCCTCACCCTGCACTACACCGGCCAGGGCCCCAAGGGCGCGGACTTCACCTATGAGCCGGCGACGATCGAGCGCTTCAACCTCACCGAGCGCTGGACCCACCTCATCCGCATGCTGTCCTTCCTGGTGCTCGCCTTCACCGGCTACATCTTCTTCTTCAACAACGTCACCATGCTCCGGATGTTCTTCAGCTCTCCTGCGGTCGCGGTGGTGGTGCATTGGGTGGCGGGGCTCATCTTCGTGGCCGCGGGCATCGTGGCGGTGGCGCTGTGGGCCAAGGACGCCCGCTTCGCCCCCTATGACCGGGAGTGGCTGGCCAAGCGGGGCGGCTACCTGGGTGGCAAGGAGGTGGAAGTGCCCGCCGGGCGGCTGAACGCCGGCCAGAAGATCTTCCTCTGGTTCACCGCCATCCTGACCCTCATCATGGGCCTCACCGGCATCCTGCTCATCTTCAAGACCAGCTTGCCGCTGAGCCTGAGCTGTCTCCTCTCCACCATCCACGGCTTCTTCGCGGTGGTGTTCGTGGCCGCGGTCATCGCCCACGCCTATCTGGGCACCATCGCCAACCCCGGCACCTGGCGGGCCCTGGTGGACGGCAAGGTGAGCCGCTCCTGGGCCAGGAAGCACCACTCCGAGTGGTACAAAGAGATCGTCGCCCGGGAGGAGCAGGAAAAAGGCGCCGCGCCGCCGGAGGAGAAAGCCTGACATGTGTCACCGGGGGAGGGGCTAAGGGGCGGTGGCCCCGGCCCGTCCCCCTGCACCCAGGATTGGTCATTGCGGCTTTCGCCTCAGTGGCCATCCAGCAGGAGACCTGGAGGGGGGCAGGGACCCCCGGGTTCCCGGCCCCTCCCCTGACCTGCTGCCCAGGAGGACGCCATGGCGCAGAAGTTTCTGTTCATCATGTCCAAAGGATTCGAAAAGGCCGGGGGGGCGGTGCGGGCCATGCAGCTGGCCAACCTCATGGCCCAGGCCGGGCACCCGGTGGAGATCTTCCTCATCGACGACTCCATCCACTGGGCCCAGATCGGGGTGGCCGAGGGCATCCGGGCCGCCACCGGCGAGCACATGAAGGAGATGCTGGACGGCCTGCTGGCCGCCAAGGCCCCCATCCACGTCTGCAAGGCCTGCGCTGACAAGCGCCTCATCGGTCCCGACGACCTCATCGAGGGCGCGGTCATCTCCCCGGCCACCAAGCTGGTGGAACTCATGGCCGACCCCGCCTACAAGGTCTTCACCTTCTGAGCCCCGGCCGCGCCGCCCTCCCCGGTGGGGCGGTGCGGCCGCAGAAAAGCATTGACCCCTCCCGGGGGCTTTGATATCTAGTATCTGGCAGATCTGCCCCCGAGGGATCCCCATGTCCAAGCTTGCCTCGTATTTCACCAAGGCCGACCGCAAGAAGCTCTTCTTTGACTACCTCAAGCTCCTGGGCATCCTGGAGATTGTCATTTTCATCGTGGTGGCCCTGTGGTCCGCGGACGATAAATACCACCGGGTCTATACCCCCTTCCCCTGGAAGGAATATCTCTTCGTGGCCTTCGCCTTTCCCATCGTGGTCACCTTCCTCATGGGGGTGATCATCACCGGCTTCAATTACTTCCTGGGGGAGGAGCAGAGCGACACCCTGGAGGGGGAGGCGGAAAACCAGCTGGATGCGGTGGTGCGCCAGGTGCGGCGGCTGCCCTTTCTGGCCATCCTTTTTCTTTTGCTGGTGACGGTCTTTGCCATCTACCACCTGGACTACATCATGTCCTGGCTGGCCTCCCTGGGCCACAACACCTTCATCCTCCTGAGCTGGATCCTGGCGGGACTGGGGGTCATCGTCACCGTCTACATGCTCTTTTTCCTGTTCTTCAAATACCGCCTCAACCAGAAACAGATGAAATATCAATATTATACCGAGATTTCGGAGCGGCACGGGCTCATCATCCTGGACGACCGCACCGTCATCCATAAAAGCGGCAATCTCCTGGTGCAGGGGGCCCGCTTCGGCCGGCCCCGCCAGGTGGGGGAGCCCCTGCCCACCGAGCCGGAGCTGCCGCCGCCCCCGGAAGCCGGAGGGCACCCCTCCTCCTACCCGGTGCCCAAACCCCGTTGAGGCGGTCCATACCTCCCGGAAAGCTCCATCAGGCGGTTGAAAAACACCCTCCCCGGAATCCGGGGATGAGACGGGCCGCTTGTGCCGGTCTGGCGAAGCCACCGCCCATTTCCGGGGGCTGATGTCCCCCAGTGTTCCGGCCCCGGCACCAGACACATGCCCCGCAACCTCCCTGTCCTCGCCCTGATCGCCTCCCTGCCCCAGGAGGTGGGCCCCCTGGTGCGGCGGATCCGGGCCCGGCGACTTCCGGGCCTCCCCTTTCCGGCCTGGGAGTTTCGCACCGGAGCTGTCCGGGGGATCGTGGCCCTGGCGGGCATGGGGGCGAGGGGGGCCTTGGCGGTGAGCGCCGCGCTCCTGGAGCGCCAGTCCCTCACCGCCCTCTGGTCCGTAGGCTTTGCCGGCGCGCTGAGCCCGGCCGCGGCGGTGGGTGACCTGGTCATCGGCGAAGCCTTTTACCGGGTGGGACCTGCCGGCGAACTCCGGGAAAGCGCGGCTCCGGTCCCCTTTGTAGCCGTTGGATCCCTGCTGGCCCGGCTGATGGCCGCCGGTGTCCCTGCCCGAATGGGCGCCTGCCTTTCCCCTGCGGGCCTCACTCCCAAGAAACTCCTCCGTCCCCATGCCGCCCGGCTTCCGTGCCCCATCCTGGACCTGGAAAGCGCCGCCCTGGCGGAGCTGGCCGCGGCCCGGGGCCTCCCCTTTCTGGCCCTGAGGGCCGTCAGCGATGCTGCCGGGGAGGAGATCCCCCCCTTCATCGCCCACGCCGTGGAGCAAAGCCGCCCTCCCACCTTCCGGGACGCCCTGGGCTGGCTGCAGGAAGACCCCCGCCGCCTGCCCGTGCTGGTGCGCCTGTGGCGCCAGAGTTTCCGGGCGGCCCGGCACCTGGCCCGGGGGCTGGCGGTGGCTTTGGAGATGGCAGCCGCCTGAAGGTGCGGGCCCCTTAAGGGCTCCCGGCTTTCCTGAGCTCCCGGATGGTCTGGATGGCCAGCCAGCTGAGGAAGGGCGTGCAGATGAAAATCCCCGCCCAGCCCAGGAGATCCTCGCCGATGGCGAAGGTCACCGCCAGGTTGAAGGCCAGGATGCCCAGATACAATGCCGGGCCCAGCAGGGGCTGCAGCCGCAGCCGGCGCTGTCCCAGATTCCAGGGGGGGCGGGGGGGAAGGAGATGGCTCAGGCTTTGCAGCAGGCGGGTGAGGACCGCGCCCATAAGCCACCAGCCGGCGAAATTGCTCAGGGGCACCCCGAAATAGACGCCGGGCTCGGGATAGCCGTAGATCTGCCCCAAAAACCAGCGGTAGCCCCGCAGCGCCACCGGGTCAATAATCACATCCAGGGTCATGATGAAGGTGGCGGACAAAAGCGTCAGCCCCCAGGAGCGCGGCCACCCCGGGCCGGGGTCCAGCCCCTCCAGCGCCAGACGGGCGGTGGCTAAGCCGGCGTACGTGAGAAAGACATAGGAGAGGGAGTCCATAAACGGCACCCCGAAGACCCAGAGCTCCCGGTCCAGCGTGGCGGGAATGTAAAGATACAGCCCGAAGGGGAAACCGGTATGGATGGAGCTGAACTCCGCGGTCCACGCCAGGAGGTAGCCCAGGACCAGAAAGACCAGAGCCCGGCCCAGGCCGAAATCCAACGTCCCCATCACCAGGTAGCAGGCCAGGAAGGCGAAGACATAGGGCCTGAGGGTGAGAGTGCCCCAAAGAAGGTTCAGGAAGTCCATTCAGGCGCTCTGGGAAGGTTTGGGGTTTTCGGAGTCAGGGTTTGGGGATAAAGTAATGGAGGGGCAGCCCTTCCCGCCGGTCTGACCAGGCCCGGGGCACTGCCGAAAACGGACGGAACCTGCATGAAAGTCATCCTCGCCAAAACCTCCGGCTTCTGCATGGGCGTCAAACGCGCCCTGGAGCTGGTTCTGCAGGCCATCAACCAGAATCAGGGGGAAATTTACACCCACGGCCCCCTCATCCACAACCCCCAGGTGCTGGAGCTGCTGCGGGAGCGGGGCATCAAGGTGCTGGAGCGGGGCCAGACCCCCCGGGGCCTGGTGGTCATCCGGGCCCACGGCATCCCCCCCCAGGAGCGCCAGGAGCTGGAGGCGGCCGGGGTGCGCATCATCGACGCCACCTGCCCCCGGGTGGCCAAGGTGCAGGCCATCATCCGCCGTTGGGCCAGCCAGAACTACGCCACCCTCATCGTGGGGGACGCCGACCACCCCGAGGTGCGGGGGCTTCTGGGCCACACCGACGGCCGGGGCTTCGTGGTCTCCCGCCCCGAGGAGGTGGCCGCCCTGCCGGAGCTTTCCCGGGTCATCGTGGTGGCCCAGACCACCCAGAGCGAGGCCCAGTTCAACGCCCTGGTGGCGGAAATCCGCCGCCGCTTCCCGGAGGTCAAGGTCTTCAACACCATCTGCGACGCCACCGCCAGCCGCCAGGGGGAGATCCAGAGCCTGGCCCGCCAGGTGGAGGCCATCGTGGTGGTGGGGGGGAGAAACAGCGGCAACACCCAGCGCCTGGTGGAGATCTCCCGGGCCACAGGCGTGCCCACCTACCACGTGGAGACCGAGCAGGAGCTGGACCTGGCGGAGATGAGCCGCTACCAGGTGGTGGGGGTCACCGCCGGGGCCTCCACCCCCCACTGGCTCATCAGCAACGTGGTGAGCACCCTGAAGCATGCCTGGGCCTTCCGCCCCGGTTCCCTGGCCAACTATCTCTACCGCGTCTGGCGCTTCTTTCTCAAGTCCAATCTCTATGTGGCCCTGGGGGCCGGCTGCCTGAGCTACACCTCCTCCCTGCTCCAGCAGGTGGAGCCCCAGTGGAAGTACTTCTTCGTGGCCTTTTTCTATATCTACGCCATGCACATCCTCAACCACTTCACCGATGCGGCGAGCAAGCTCAATGACCCGGTGCAGACCATGTTCTATGGCCGGCACCGCACCTTCCTGCTGGTGAGCGGGGCGCTCTCCGCCTTGGCGGCGCTGGTGCTGGGGCTGATTCTGGGCCCGGTGCCCTTCGCCTTTATCCTGGCCATGAGCGCCCTGGGGCTGCTCTACAACCTGAAAATCGTGCCCCTGCGCCTGGCGACTCTCACCCGCATCGCCGCCCTGAAAGAAATCCCCGGCTCCAAGACGGTCTTCACCTCCCTGGCCTGGGGGGTGCTGGCGGCCCTCATCCCGGTGGTCTGCTCCGAGCGCCCCCTCACCTGGGCTACGGTGGCGGCCTTCCTCTTTGTCTTCGGCCTGGTCTTCATCCGCTCCGGCCTCTTTGAGATCCTGGCCATCGAGGGGGACCGGGTGGTGGGCAAGGAGACCCTGGCCATCGCCCTGGGGCGCACCCGCACCCTGAACCTCCTCTCCCTGGGATGTGTGCTTTTTGCCGCCGCCCTCGTGACCGCCGCCGCCCTGGGCCTGGTGCCCACCCTGGGCTATGTCCTGAGCCTCTGCGGCCTCTACGCCCTGGGCTATCTCACCCTGTATCGCCGGGGGGTGATGGAGTCGGGCCTGATCCTGGAGTCCCTGGTGGAGGGGAACCTGGTGCTGGCGGGGCTGCTGGCCTTTGTCTGGGAGGGCCGCCACCTCCTGGCCTGAGGTAAGCCCCATCGGACGTGCCGGTAGGGACTTCACGGTTTCCCACCCAAGGGAGTTCCGGACCTCCACCCCCTCTGCATGCGGCTTTCAGTCTGGCCGCCCCGGGAAAAATGCGGGTGGGGACTCAAGTTTTCCCTGCCTCGCCCGACAAGGGGGGAGGGGAAATCCGCGTCCTAGGGAAAAATTTTTCACAATTTTTTATTGACAAAGGCCCCGGGCGGCTTTAAGATGGCCCTGGGTTAAGGAAACTGGGAAAGGGGGTGAGGAAAACACAGGAAAAGCAAAAGGTTAGGCAATACGAAAGGAGAAATGGGTACTATCTCATCACCTAAGGGGGGAAAGATGAAAAAGCACGCATTTTTCGCGGTGGTCCTGGTGGCTCTGCTGGCCCTGCCCGCCATGGGTCTGGCCCAGACCGAGTTCTCCCTGGGCGGCTACCTCAAGCTGGAATCCTTCTGGGATTCCAAGGCGATTCCCAAAAATATCAATTTACCGCCCGCCGTCCTGGGGGATCGGAATGCAACTCACGGCCGTTTCAACATGACGGCCCAGTCCTCCCGGTTCAACTTCACCATCAAGGGGCCCAAGCTCTGGGGCGCCACCATCACCGGCTTCCTGGAAGTGGACTTCGACGTCCAGGGTGACGACCGGCAGTCCGCCTCCCACGCCTATCAGCCCCGGCTGCGCCATGCCTTCTTCCGCATGAACTGGCCCGGGACCGAGCTCCTCTTCGGCCAGTACTGGAGCTTCTTCAGCGAATTCTATCCGGAGCTGGTGCAGGATGGTCCCTTCCAGGGCCATGGCTGCGCCACCCATCGGCTGCCCCAGATCCGGGTGACCCAGGAGTTTGGCATGGGGCCGGGCAAGCTCACCCTCTCCGGCTTGATCGGCAAGCCCACCGACACCAACGATTCTGGCAACCTGAATTACCCCATCAGCAACTCGCCTCTGGAGGGCCAGACCTCGGAGACCCCGCAGCTCCAGGCCAAAATCCAGTATGAGGCGGACCTGTGGGGCAAGGCCGGGTTCTACGGGCGGCCCCGGGGCTTTGTGGCCCAGGTGGCCGGTGGCTGGCAGCGCAGCCGTTATCGCACAGATGACCGGATAGGGCCGCTTACCGACCAGCAAGAGTATCTCAATAACTGGGTGATTCAGGGTACCCTGTTCATTCCGGTGATCCCCACCACCACCGCCAACCTGGCGGGCACCTCCGCCCTGACGGTACAGGCCTATGTGGGCCAGGGGCTGGATTTCATCGGCAATGGCACCGGCATGAACCACATCCTCCATTTCCATCCCAATCGGGTGGATCGGCACCTGGTCAAGACCTGGGGCGGTTACGTGCAGGCCAACTACTACTTCAGCAACCAGTGGTTCCTGAATGTGGCCGCCGGTCTGGGCTCCAATTATGATGTGGACACCTATACCGATGTGGCCGCCTCCACCCGGCCGGTGCATCATTGGTGGGAAGTCTCCCCCGCCCTCTACTACCGGCCCATTTCTGCGGTCAAATTCGGCCTGCAGTACACCTACACCCGGGCGAATTACTACCGTATGTCGACTTATAACCCGGCTACCGGCGCAATTAGTGAGTTTAACCCCCCGACCAACTGGGGTGACGCCCACTCCGTCCGCTTCGGCGCCTGGTTCTTCTTCTAAGCCGGCTAACCGGTTGACATGACCGCGGCCCACGGGGTATCATCCCCGTGGGCTTTTTAATTTGGGACGACGGCAATTTCCGGCCCCGGCCCACCGGCGGTTTTTTCCCTGCCAAGCCGAAAGGCGCCCAGAGAAAAGCATCCGCCCGCCTCCAGGCCCGGGGGCAGGCAAACGGCAAACACACACCGTACGGGAGTCTTCATGATCAGCAAGCGGTTTTTTCCCTTCATCATTGTGGCAGTTATGCTTCTTGCGGCTGCCGGCTGCGGCACCTGGGAGCGCCTGAAGAGCTGGGCCGGTTACGGCAAGGCGGAGGACGTGGAGGAAGAGACGGTCCCCCCGGAGGCCCAGGAGGAGACCGTCATGGTGGACGGCAAGCCCTACGTGCGCAGCAAAAACCCCTACTGGCTCACCTACCCGGACCAGCCGGAATATATCTATGTGGAGAAGGGCCGGGAGTTCAAGGGCATGCAGTCCTATATCATGGACGCCCTGGCCAAGCGGGTGGCGGCCCAGCAGCAGAAGGCCGCCGGCAGGACCATCCCCCCGGACAAGCTCCAGGAGATGGTACGGGCTGAGGTGGACCGCATCCTCCGGGAGCAGGGGCTGGGCGGCTACGTCTCCCGCACGAGGGACAAGGCCCCCTACAGCGGCCGGGCGGTGGCGGTGCTCGCCAACCCCGACGCCCCCGCCTCCTATCAGGGTCTAAGCCTGACTTTGGCCACCACCCTGGCGGACGCCCTGGGCCGCCAGAAGGACATCAAGGTGGTGCCGGCAGACAAGGTGCGGGAGGCCCTGGCCAAGGCCGGGGTGCACGGCAAGCTCAGCCTGCGCCGCAACATCCAGGCCCTGGGGGATGCTCTGGGGGTGCAGGCGGTGGTGCTGGCCGGGGTGGTGCCGCCGGAGAAGGGCACCACCGGCTTCTATGCGGTGGAGATCTATGACGCCTTTCTGGGGAACAAGGTGGACTCCGTGGTGGGCCCGGCGGGAAGCGAGGGACTGCGGCCGGAGGGCGCCGCCAGGTTCGTCCGGGAGCACACCCTGCGCACCAGCGCCGCCCTGCTGGAGGTGGACTGGTTCGGCCGGGTGGAGTTCATCCGGGAGGGCAAGGTTTACCTCAACCTGGGCCAGAACGCCGGGCTCAAGGTGGGGGACCGCCTGCGGGTGGTCACCCCGGGGAAGGAAGTGGTGAACCCCCAGACCGGCGCGGTCCTGGGCTACACCGCGGATGAAACCCAAGGCGAGCTCAAGGTGACGGAGCTTTTGGGGACCACCGGCGCGGTGGCCACCGCCCTCAAAGGCGGCCCCTTCAAGCCCAATGACAAGGTGAAGGCGGTCCAGTAGGGCAAAGGGACAGGGATTTGGCGAAACAGGGCGGGGCGAAAGTCCCGCCTTTTTGTCTGGCGACCAGGTGAGGGGTCGTGGGCCCGGACCCCTCTTTCCCCCGGCAGGACATCCTGAGGGGCGCAAAACCGGACAGGGGGCCACCGGGAATCCCTCAGTCCGGGGGCGCAAGCCGCTTCCCGGGCCGGGGTGGAGGAGGGGAATCGGGGGAGGGAGGTGCGGGGCCGGGTTCTTCCGGTGGACTGCCTCACCCTTTTCAGAGACCTATCCGGCCGGGCCCGGATAAGCCATTGACCGACCTGCCGCCGTCTCCCGCCCGGTTGCTCCCCCCGTCCGCCGGGTATCCTCCGGAGGGGCCGGGTCCCTCAGGCTCGCCCCCACCCTGCCGGATCTGCCTGACCAGACAGCCCGGAAAAGTCAGAAACCCCCGGTTTTGGCCCTGCTTTTCTCCAGCCCCCCTCCCCTCAGGGGGCCGGGATGCGTTCCATCCCCCCCATGTAGGGCCTCAGTTTCTCCGGGATCACCACACTGCCGTCGGCCTGCTGGTAGTTTTCCAGGATGGCCACCATGGTGCGGCCCACTGCCAGGCCGGAGCCATTCAGGGTGTGCACCAGCTCGGTGCCGTGCCCCCCGGGGCGCCGGAAGCGGATGGCCGCCCGGCGGGCCTGGTAGTCGGTGAAGTTGCTGCAGGAGGAGATCTCCCGGTAGAGCCCCTGGCCCGGCAGCCAGACCTCCAGGTCATAGGTCTTGGCCGCGGCGAAGCCCAGATCCCCGGTGCACAGCTCCACCACCCGGTAATGCAGTCCCAGTTCCCGAAGCACCGCCTCGGCGTCGGCCCGGAGGCCCTCCAGCTCATCGAAGGAGGTCTCGGGCAGAGAGAATTTCACCAGCTCCACCTTGTCGAACTGGTGCTGGCGGATGAGGCCCCGGACATCCTTGCCGTAGGAGCCCGCCTCGGAGCGGAAGCAGGGGGTGTAGGCGGTGTAGCGCAAAGGCAGGTCCTCGGCCTTAAGGATCTCCTCCCGGTGGATGTTGGTCACCGGCACCTCGGCGGTGGGCACCAGAAAATAGTCCCAGCCCTCCAATTTGAAGAGATCGGCCTCGAATTTGGGGAGCTGGCCGGTGCCAATCATGGCGGCCCGGTTGGTGATGAAGGGGGGCCAGACCTCCGTGTAGCCGTGTTTTTGCGTGTGCAGGTCCAGCATGAAGTTGATGAGGGCCCGCTCCATCAGGGCCCCGGCGCCCTTGAGGAGGGCGAAGCGGGAGCCGGTGATCTTGGCGGCCCGCTCGAAATCCAGGATGCCTAAGGCCTCCCCGATCTCCCAGTGGGGCCGGGGCTCAAAATCGAAGCGGGGCGGCTCCCCCCAGGTGTGCACCACCGGATTGTCGTCGGCGGAGGCCCCCACCGGCACCGAGTCATGGGGGAGATTGGGGAGGCCCAGGAGAAATTCCCGCACCCAGGGCTCGAAGGCCTCCACCTTCTCCTCCAGGGCCTTGATCTGCTGATTGATCTCCTTGACCCGGCGGATGAGGCCCTCCGCCTCCGCCTGCTGTCCAGCCTTTTTCAGCCGGCCCACCTCCTCGGAGAGGGTGTTGCGCTCATGGCGCAGGCTCTCCAGCTCCGTCAGGGCGGCCCGGCGGGCGGCGTCCTTTTCCAGGAATTCGGCCAGGGACAGATCCAGCCCCCGGTTTTTCAGAGCCCGTTCCACCACCTCCGGATGTTCCCGGACAAAGCGCAGGTCCAGCATGGCGATCTCCTGTTTAGGGTGGACATCTTTCCCTGCCCCGGGTAATTCCCGGATCTTTCCACTTGGGGGCAGGCCGGCCTATTTGATTTCCTCCAGGAGCCGGACCAGCCCCGCCACATCCTGGCGCTGAATGTAGTAAAGAATGTCGCCCACCGCCTCGTTGAAGGCCCGGAGGGCCAGGCGGTTGGCCGGGTTCTGTACCTGGATGCAGGCATACAGCTTGGCATCCTGGCTCAGGAGCTTCCGGGTCAGGCTGAGGAGGGTGCCGAAGGTGGGGGTGGAAAAGTCCTGCACGTCCTCCTCCGTCACCCCCATCTGCCGCATGGTGGCCCCCAGGGCGATGAGGATGAAATGGGCCAGCCCCTGCACCACGCTCATGAGGCGGTCGTGCTCCGTGGCGGTGGTCACCCGCACCCGGGCGCCGGCCTCCTCCAGGAGGGTCTTCAGCCACTTGAACCAGCGTTCGCCCCGGCCGGGGCAGAGGACCACGGTGAGTCCCCGGATATCCGGTTCCCCGGGGCCGAAGAGGGGATGGGTGCCCACCACCTCCCCGGGGAAGGCGTCCAGCATGGCCGCCAGGGGCCGCTGCTTCACCGAGGCGATGTCCATCAGGGCGGCCCCGGGTTTCAGGTGCGGGCCCACCTCCCGGGCCACCTCGGCCACCACCGGGATGGGGACGCAGAGGATGACCACCTCGGCCCGGGAGGCGGCCTCCGAAGCGCTGAGGCCGGTCTCCACGTCGGCGATGAGCACCGGATAACCCCGGGAACGGAAAAAGCGCTCCAGCCAGCGGCCCATCTGACCGGCCCCGCCGATGAGTGCGATGGTGGGGGTCATCTCAGGGCCTTCTGCTGCAGGAGAAAGTCGGCCAGGGTGAGACGCACCATGGCCAGAAGCACCGGCACGATGCGGGGAATGGCGCTGATATCGTGGCGCCCCCGGATGCTCAGCCGCCGGGGCCGGCCGTGCACATCCACGGTCTCCTGTTCCCGGGCGATAGAGGGGATGGGCTTCACCGCGGCCCTCAGGATAATCTCCTGGCCGCTGGAGATGCCCGCCAGGATGCCCCCGGCATGGTTGCTGGCAAAGCCGCCCCCGGGGAGGAGGGGGTCGTTGTGCTCCGAGCCCAGCATGCGGGCGGCG
Source organism: Syntrophobacterales bacterium (assembly GCA_023512475.1). Taxonomy (GTDB): domain Bacteria; phylum Desulfobacterota; class Desulfobaccia; order Desulfobaccales; family 0-14-0-80-60-11; genus JAILZL01. The sequence continues at coordinate 19,107 of JAILZL010000029.1, read as the reverse complement.
GCGAAACCGGCCCCGATCTCCACCCCCTTCACCGCACCCACGCTCATCACCGCCTGGGCCAGGACCGCGTCCAGCTTGTCGAAGACCGGCTCCCCCAGACCCGCCGGGCAGTTTCGCACCCGAACCTCCACAATCCCGCCCAGGGAGTCCCCCAAGCGGCGCACCTCCTCCACCCGGGCGGCCATGGGCGCCACCGCCTCAGGGTCGGCACAAAAGAAGGGGTTCTCCCAGATGAATTTCTCCTCCCGGAAGGCGGCGGGGACGCCCCCCAGCTCCACGGTGTAGGCCAAAACGGTGATGCCCTCCCGGGCCAGGACTTTCTGGGCCACCGCGCCGGCGGCCACCCGGGCCGCGGTCTCCCGGGCCGAGGCCCGGCCGCCGCCCCGGTGATCCCGGATCCCGTATTTGGCCTGATAGGTGACATCGCCGTGCCCGGGGCGGAAGACCTCCCGGAGCTCGTCATAGTCCCGGCTGCGCACATCCCGGTTGGCGATGAGCAGGCTGATGGGGGTGCCGGTGGTGCGGCCCTCGAAGACCCCGGAGAGGATCTCCACCCGGTCCGCCTCCCGGCGGGCGCTGGCATGGGCCTGCACCCCCGGGCGGCGCCGGGCCAGCTCCGCCTCGATATCCGGCGCAGAAAGCTCCAGCCCCGGCGGGCAGCCGTCAATCACCGCGCCGATGGCCGGCCCGTGGGACTCCCCCCAGGTGGTCACCCGAAACAGCCGGCCGAAGGTGTTCCCCGCCATGAGCCGCCCTTGCGGGATTTTTTCCGGAGAGTCAGGAGGGAAGGGGGGCCATGGCCCCGCCTCCTCTTTCCGACCCGCTTCCCGTCCGCCCGGGAAATTATCTGAAAAAACCCCTCAATCCTTATCTTTGCATCCCCACCGCGGCACGGGGAGTGCAGGGGCCAGGGGCCTCCGGTTTCCCGGCCCTTCCCCTCCCGCAAAATGCATCTCGGGCCGGTTTGGCCCCAGGCCCGCCGGCCACCCGGCCTGGGAAGGTCAGGCCTCCCCAGCCTCCTTGAGCGCCGCCAGGATCTTTGCCGCCACTTCCGCCGGCGTCAGGTCCGTCGTGTCAAGGATCACATCCGCCGCGGCCCGGTAGAGGGGCTCCCGCTGAGCCAGGATCTCCTCCACTTCCGCCAGGGGATCGGAGCCCTGCAACCCGGGGCGGCTGACGGCGGTCCCGGCATCCCGGGCCAGGCGCTCCCGGAGCACCGACGCCGGGGCCCTGAGCCAGACCAGGATGCCCTGCTCCTTCAGGCGGGCCACATTCTCCGGGTCCAGCACCACCCCGCCCCCGGTGGCCAGCACCAGCCCGGGGCGGCCGGCGAAGCGGCGCACCAGCTCCTTTTCCCGCCGCCGGAACCCGGGCCAGCCTTCCTCCGCCACGATCCCGGCGATGGTGCGGCCGGCTTCCCGGACCAGCTCCTCGTCCAGGTCCACCAGGGGCCACCCCAGGGCCTGGGAGAGCTGCCGGCCCACCGCGGTCTTTCCCGCCCCCCGGTAGCCGATGAGCACCAGATTCCGGTGGGACAAGGCCTCAGGAATTTTCGCCATGGCCGGACGGGCGGGACTCCGGACGCAACAAGTCAAAATCAGGCCCATTTTAACAGAAATTCCCCAAGAGGCCAAGGCGCCGCCGGCAAACCCCTCCCCCAACCCCGGAAACCGTCCCTCTGGGGACCCCGGGCGGGGCGTCTCCTTACCAGCGTCCCAGCAGAATCAGGACACCGATGGCCACGAAGGCGATCCCGGCGGCCTTTTTGATGAGATGCTCCGGGACATACTGGGTGAGCAGGCTGCCCACGGTCACTCCGAGGAGGGTGGCCAGAATCAGGGCCGAACAGGCGCCCAGGAAGACCGCCACGGGGGCTTTGGTGTCCGCCGTCATGCTCAAAGCGGCCAGCTGGGTCTTGTCGCCCAGTTCCGCCAGAAAAACGGTGCCGAAGGTCAGCCAGAAAATCTGCCATTTCATCTCGGAACCTGAATAAAAGGATTTTTCGGGAGGACCAGTCGCCCCCCTTTCGTCACGTCCCCCTCCCGCCCTCCGGAAAGCCAAGGCAGCGCGGCCCCCCTCGGATTTTGGTGGGGTAGGGGGAGAGAGATGGTGGGGCAGAAAGAAAGGCAGGGACTCCGCTCCCCGCCCCTCTCCCCGCAGGCTGTCATATCCCGGAAGCCCATAGATCGGGGATGTCCCCCATCCTTCCGGTTGTGGGGCGCGTGCACCTCCCCTGCGACCTGTGGGGTAAGATGGGCCCCCATCCGGGCAGGGGGCGTATCCTCCCGGGCGCCTGCGCCTTACACCGGGTATACGGCCCCTTCCCGGGCGGCATCGAGAAGCTCGGGGGCGGTGCCGGCGGCCAGCTCCCGGGCCCGGGCCACCAGGTGTTGCACCTGGGCGTCGCTGCGGCCGGGGTCGTGGTGGGTGAGGAGTACCCGGCGCACCCCGGCGTCCCGGGCCAACTGCACCACTTCCGCAAAGGTGGAGTGCCCCCAGCCCCGATGCCCCTCAATCTCCTCCGGCAGATACTGGGCGTCGTGAATCAGGAGGTCCGCCCCCTGGACGAAGTGGACGAAATCCTGCCAAGGCCGCCCGCCTTTCTGCCCCAGCTCGTTGTCGGTGATGAAGACCAGACCGCGGCCGTTTTCCCGGAAGCGGAAGCCCAGGCAGCCCTGGGGGTGATTGAGGGGCAGGGCCTGGATGTGCACCCCGTCCAGCACCAGGGGGCCCCGGGCCACCCGGTTGATGAAGGTGATGCGGGCCTGGAGCTGGTCGAAGGCCACCGGAAAGAAGCCGTCCCCCATGTGATCGTCGAAGACCCGGGTCATGGCCTGGAAAGCCAGGGGCCAGCCGTCCACCAGGATTTCGGTGTCCTCCCGATACAAGGGCTGGAAAAAGGGGAGCCCCAGAAGGTGATCCCAGTGGTTGTGGGTGAGAAGCAAGTGGAGGTGCACCGGTTCGCCCCTGGCCTGCAACTCGTTCCCCAAAAGCCTCAGCCCGGTGCCGGCATCGATGATCACCCGGCGGCCGGAGGCCAGCGTGACCTCCACGCAGGTGGTGTTGCCGCCGAATTCCAGGGTCTCGGGTCCCGGGGCCGGAATGGATCCCCGGGTACCCCAAAAACGGACCTCCATCAGCTCGCCCCCTTTGACTCCGGGCCTGGCTCCTGACCTCTTTTTCCCCGGGCAGGGACTGGAGTGAACCGCCCCGCCAGGGTCAGGCGCGGCCCTCCCGGGCCCGGGTGCCCGGCCCTGAGAGGCTGTCAGCCGCCCCGGCAGGTATCCCGGGTCAGGCTCAGATTCCGCCGCTCCAGGAAGGCCTCCGCCAAACCGAAGGCCCCGGTGAGCATCATATCCCCGAAGGGCGCGGCCATCACCCCGTCCTGCCAGCCCCCAAGCAGCCGCCGCCTGGGCCCGGTGATGACGGTGAAGGTGAACTCCCGCCCCGGGGGATAATCCGGGGCATAGGCGCAGCCATGCCCCTCGTCGGCAAAGACTTCCTCGTTAGTGAGCTGCCGCCGCTGGAAGCGCCGCAGGTGGTCCAGCAGCCTGGCGGCGCTCAAAAGCCCGGTGTGGTGTTCATAGAGGCCAAAGATCCGCCCTCCCTGCACCAGGGCCGCAAAGGTATGGGCGTTCCCCAGATTGACCACGGTCAGGCCCTGATCCACCTGCTCCCGGGCCCGGGGATCCAAAAGCGCCCCCCGCACCCCCGCGGCGCAGGTGTCCATCAGCAGCGCCCCGGGAAGCACCTCCGCCACCGTGCGCATGCGGGTGAGATAGGCCGGCGGCTCGCGGGTGGCCAGATCCGCCAGTCGGCCGCCGCCGGCCAGAAAGGCCTCCCAATGCTGGAAGCGGAAGCGCCGGTTGCTCCCCTGGGGGTTAAAACCGTGGTCCTGCACCGCCACCGCAAAGTGCCGGGGCCAGGGGATGGCAAAGCGCCGGCACACCTCCCGCCAGGCCTCCAGGTCCACATCCCCCAACGTCAGGGGCACGGCTCCCGAAGGCGGCTCCGCGGTCAGCACCACCCCCCACTGGACCACTTTCTCCCGATTGTCATGCAGCGTCAACGCCGCCTCAGGGTGGGCATAGACCGGGAGGCCCCGGGCCAGATGGCGGCGCACCGCCTGGGTCAGGGGACCGCCGCCCATCTGCCGGCCGCAGAGATAGACCGCCCGGCCCGCCTCGGTGAGCTCCGCCAGGCGCCGGGCCAGGATGCGGGTGGGGGAGGGAAGCACCAGCTTGACGGCATTCTCCACCAGTTCCCCCGGCTCCCAGATGAGGAGGTCCTGGGTGCCGCCGCCCACATCCAGGGCGAAGAGGGCCCCCTCCAGCATCAGTCCCCCTCCCAGGCGGTCAGGGCCTCCAGGGCCAGGCGGGCCGCCACCTCCCGGGCCCGGCGCACCTCGGGGCTGCGGCTGGCATTGCGCCAGGTGCCGCCAGAGAGCTCGTCGCTCACCACCAACACCCCGGCGGCGGCCACCCCCCGGAAGGCGGCCACCGCCAAGAGGGCGGCCAGCTCCATGTCCACGGCCACCGCCCCCGCCGCCCGCGCCTTGGCCAGCAGGGAGGGCGTCTCCCGATAAACCGCGTCGGTGCTCCAGACCGGCCCGGTCTGCCAGGGCATATCCGCCTCCCTCAGGCCCGGCAGAGGCCGCCCCAGCCGGGACATCAGGCCCGGGTCCGCCTGCGGCAGGGCGCCGGGGGCCAGATAATGGGGGGAGGTGCCATCCCCCGGATGGGCCAGGGGAGGCACCACCAGGGAGCCGGCCGGGAGCGTCGGGATAAGCGACCCGCACCAGCCGACCATCATCACCGCCCGGGCCCCCAGGGCAATGAGCTTCTCCAGCACCATGGCGGCCTGGGGCCCGCCCAGGAGGGGCCCGGCCACCAGCAGCTCCCGTCCCTGCCAGCGGCCCCGGACTAACTCACTCAGCCACAGCCGTCGCGACCCCTCGCCCGGGTCCACCAGGGCGCCCACAAGCTTGACGTCCGGGGCGGTGCAGACGAGCAGCACCCGGGCGGGCACCTCGGCCTCGTGGGGGAGGCGCACGGGCTCAATGAGGGCCGGCTCCGGAGGGCGGGAGGCCTCCTCTTCCCCGGCCGCCCTTCCCCCCGGGGCCCGGAGACAGGGCTCGCTTACGCCGCCGCCCGGGAGTTTTTCAGCTTCCACAGGAACCACAGGCCTCCCAGCACCAGGCCCGCCACCACCAGCACATCCAGCACGTGGGTGTATTGCTGGATGAGCCGCCAGTTCTCCTTCAGGCGCACCCCGGCATAGGTAAGGAAGCCGTTCCACAGGGTGGCGCCCACAAAGGTGTACAGGATAAAGGGAGCCAGGGGCATGCGGGCGGTGCCGGCGGGGATGGAAATGAGATGCCGCACCACCGGAATGAACCGGGAGATGAAAATGGTCTTGCCGCCATGGCGGGCAAAAAAGTTCTTGGTCCACTCCAGATGATGGGGGTTGAGGAGCAAATAGCGCCCGTAGCGCAGCACCACCGGCTCCCCCAGGGTGCCCATGCCATAAGAGAGGAGTGAGCCGGTGATGGAGCCCAGGCTGCTGGCCGCCATGACCCAGAAGGGATCAAAGTGCCCGGTGTAAATGAGAAAGCCGGCAAAGGGCATCACCAGTTCGCTGGGCACCGGCGCGATCATGCTCTCCAGGGTCATCAGGACAAACACCCCCACATAGCTGCATTGATGGATAAGGAGGGTGTTGTAATGGCACAGGGTTTCAGTGAGTCCCACTCAGGATTCCCCCAATTCGTGGTGGTGATACGCTGCCTCTTCGATCTCTCGGTGGCGCAGCTCCTCCTGCACCCTGGCCTGCAGGGCGGCCAGCCCCGGGCTCAACTCCACCGGATAGCGGGCGGGCGCGACGATGGCCTTGTACTCCTCGGGCAGCCGGGCCAGCTGCTCCCGGCAGTAGTCCCGGCTTTCCGCCAGGCTGGGAAGGGGCGCCAGCCGGCGCCCGCCGGCCATCACCGGCTTAAGGAGCGGTTCGCCCCCGGGAATCTGCTCCCCCCTCAGGCTGATGACATCCCGCACCATGCGGCCCCCGGCATCAAAAAAGCGCCACACCTGCTTTTGGTCCACCAGCGTCACCTTGCCGGTGGAGAGCTTCATGATGGGGCGCTCCCCGTATTTTACCAGTTTGTAGGCGATATCAAAATACGGCGCATCCGCGGCCACCCCCATTTTGGTGCCCACTGCAAAGGCGTCCACCTGGCCGCCGGCCTCCAGCACCTTGGCGATCTTGAATTCGTCGAAACCGCCGCTGGCCAGGATGCGCACCTCCGGGAAGCCCTCCTCATCCAGGATGGCCCTGACCTCCCGGCTGATGGCGGCGATATCGCCGCTGTCCAGCCGCACAAAGCGCAGCTTCTGGCCCCGGGCGGCCAGCTCCCGGGCCACCTGGGCCGCCTTGCGGGCCCCGGCCAGATTGTCGTAGGTGTCAATGAGCAGGGTGACAATCCCCGGAAAGGTGCGGGCAAAGACCCGAAAGGCATCGATTTCGTGGGGGAAGCTGGTGATGTAGGAGTGGGCCATGGTGCCGAAGATGGGGATGCCGTAGAGCTTGCCCGCCAGGACATTGCTGGTGCCTATGAAGCCCACCAGATACGAGGCCCGGGCCACCTTCAGGCCGGCATCCGTCCCCTGGGTGCGCCGCAGGGAAAAATCAATGACCGGACGACCGGCAGCGGCATGGATGGAGCGGGCCGCCTTGGAGGCAATGAGGGTCTGCAGACTCACCGCATTGAGGAGAAAGGTCTCCACCAACTGGGCCTCGATGATGGGCGCGGTCACCTCCAGGAGGGGCTCATCCTTGAAGAACACCGTGCCCTCCGGCAGGGCGTGCACCTCCCCGGTGAAGCGCACCCCCTTGAGATAGTGCAGGAATTCCGGGGGAAACAGACCGGTGGAGTCCAGGTAGGCCAGATCGCCTTCCGTGAATTCCAGGCTCTCCAGATAATCCAGGGCTTCGGCCAGCCCCGCGGCCACGAAATAGCCCCGGTTTTCCGGATACTTGCGGATGAAGAGACTGAAGGTGGCCTTCTCCGCCATGCCTTCGGCCAGATAGCAGGCTGCCATGGTGAGCTGGTAGAGGTCGGTGAGCAGGGCAAAACGGACCCCCAAGGGCTGATCCGACATGGCCGCCTCCTTGGTGCAACGGATGTGTCAATAAGGAGGGAAGCCGCCCCGGGACCGCGGGTCTCCGGAGGCGGCCCTCCTCACCCTGTGCTCCCATTATGCCCCAAAAACCGCTCCCTGCCAGCAGGAATCCCTCAGCCCCGGGCAAAGACGTCGGCATCCAAAGACAAGGTGCGGCCCGCCTTAAGATGGTGCCAGCCCAGGGCGGCCACCATGGCGGCGTTGTCGGTACAGAGGGCCAGTGGGGGTAAAAAAAGCTGGAAGCCCTCGGTCTGGGAGAGCTCGGCCAGGGCCTGGCGCAGCCGCCCGTTGGCCGCCACCCCGCCGCAGACCAGCAGGCGGCGGCAGCCGGTCTGGCGCAGGGCCTCCCCACAGCGGCTGGTCAGACATTCCACCACCGCCTCCTGGAAGCTGGCCGCCAGGTCCGCCCGGCTGTGGGTCTCCCTGAGGATGGCCGGGTCCTTTTTCAGCAGGGTGGCCACCGCGGTCTTGAGGCCGCTGAAACTGAAGGTGAGGGGTTCTTCCGGAATGCGGGGCCGGGGCAGGGGAAAGGCGGTGGGGTCGCCGGCCCGGGCCAGGCCCTCCAGCACCACCCCGCCGGGATAGCCCAGGCCCATGAGCTTGGCCACCTTGTCGAAGGCTTCCCCGGCGGCGTCGTCCCGGGTGCGGCCCAAGAGGGTCATCTCCGTCAGATTGCGGACCTGGTAGAGGTTGGTGTGCCCGCCGGAGACCACCAGGGCCACCAGGGGGAATTCCGGCACCTCCTCGGTGAGAAGGATGGCGGCGATGTGGGCCTCCAGGTGATGCACCCCGGCCAGGGGGAGCTTCAGGGCCCAAGCCAGGCTCTTGGCCGCCGCCATGCCGATGACCAGGGCGCCGATGAGCCCCGGCCCCTGGGTGACGGCCACCCCGCCCAGGTCCCGGAGGGTCACCCCGGCCTGGTCCAGGGCCCCCTGGATGACGGGGAGGAGATTTTCCAGATGGCGGCGGGCGGCCAGCTCCGGGACCACCCCGCCGTAGCGGGCATGGAGCTCAAACTGCGTGGCCACCACGCTGGCCAGCACCCGCCGGCCGTCCGCCACCACCGCCGCCGCGGTCTCGTCGCAGGAAGTCTCGACGCCCAATACCAGCATGACTTCTTGGAGGAGCGAGGCAGGTTTCACTCCTGCCCCTGCTCAAAAACTTTCTCCCGGAAGACAATGTATCTGAGCATTTCGTGAACATCAAAAACCACGTGCGGCTTTGTCAAGTAATGATCAGTGTAACCTTCAAAGAAAATGGAGCCATCTTTCCGGAAAATTCTGAAAAATTCATCATCATCCAGGTAGGATACAGGATAATACTGAACGGAGAAAGCCTTATTCATATCATGATAAAGCAAAGGGTGATCAATAAAAGCAGTGAAATCACATTCGTCGCAGTGGAACACGTTGATGAGGCCCTGAAACAGCTTATCCCGGAGGGAGGGATCCAGGGTGACGTTCAGGGATTCATAGAGCAGGTATCCCTGATCGTGGCCGCACTCGGGACAGTTGTGGGTTCTGGTTTTTATGATGGTCATGCACCACCTCCCTCATCCCCGGGGAAAAGGGTGCCGTCGCCTGCCCGGAGGGGCGACGGAAAACCGGCTTACCGCCTTCCGGGAAGGGTGGTCTCCTTGTCAGGGTCGGGTACAGGTCAGGTATGGTTTAAGGCGGGCCAGTTTCCGGGGGCCGATACCCTGCACCGCCTCCAGGTCCTCCAGCCGGCGGAAAGGGCCGTGTTCCTGGCGGTGGGCCACGATGCGCCGGGCCAGCTCCGGGCCCAGGCCGGGGAGGCGCTCCAGGTCCTCGGCGCTGGCGGTGTTCAGCTCCAAGGGCAGGCCCAGGGTAAGGAGGCGGGCCCCCGCCATACGGCCCACCCGCACCCGTCCCTGACCGTCCACCTCCACCCGGCTGCCGGACGCCAGGGGCCGCTCCTCCCCGGGATTCAGGCCGTCCGCCCCCGCCCGGGCCAAAGCCTCCGGGAGGCGGGGAGGAGCAGGAAAGGCATAGACCCCGGGGCGGGGCACGCCTTCCCCCACCACTTCCACGAAGACGGCCGGGGGCAGCGGCGGCTTGGGCCGGGCCGGGGAATATTCCCGATACAGATACAGGCTCAGCAGAGCCGCGGCCAGCAGCACCAGGATGCCGGTCTGTTCCCAGCGGAAGGTCCGCAGCCTCACCCCGACGGCACCCCCACCGTCAGCTCTTCTGACCCTCCAAGGCCGCCCGTTTGGCCCGCTCCTCGTCCTTGAAGAGCTTGTAGGTGATGCTGTCCACCAGGGCCTGCCAGGAAGCCTCGATGATGTCATGGGACACCCCGATGGTGCTCCACCAGTCGGTGGCGTCCCGGGACTCCACAAAGACCCTGACCTTGGCGCTGGTGCCGTGCATGCCCGGCAGCACCCGCACCTTGTAGTCCTCCAGGGTCACCTCCATCAGCCGGGGGTAGAAGCGCACCAGGGCCTTGAGGAGGGCGTTGTACAGGGCGTCCACCGGGCCGTTGCCCACCGCCGCGGTGTGCACCTCATGCAGGCCCACATGCACCCGGATGGTGGCCTCCGGCAGGGGCGGCTCATCCTGGCCGCCCTTCTGGTCAATGACCCGGTAGCTCTGCAGGCGGAAGAATTCCTTGTGGTGCCCCAACGCCGCCCGCACCAACAGCTCCAGGGAGGCCTCTGCGGCCTCAAACTGATAACCCTGGGCCTCCAGTTCCTTCACCCGGTCCAGGATGAACTTCACATTGGTGTCATGGGGCGGCAGATCCTTGTCCGCCAGACCCAGAAGGGGCCGCAGCTTCTGGTAGGCCTCCCGCACCAGGGCGTCGTGGGCCGCGGGCTCCAGCCCCAGCTCCTGGGCCTTAAGAAGGATGTTGCCCCGGCCGGAGAGGTCCGACACCGGGATGCGCCGCACATTGCCCACCTTCTCCGGGTCGATGTGCTCATAGGCCCGGGGGTTGCGCTTCACCGCCGCGGCATGGACCCCGCCCTTGTGGGCGAAGGCGCTCCGCCCCACGAAGGGCTGGTAGCGGTTGGGGCGCATATTGGCCAGCTCATAGATGAAGGTGGACACCTCCTTGAGCTTGCGGAGGTTGTCGTCACTGATGCAGTCCACCCCCATCTTCAGCTTCAGGTTGGCGATAATGGAGATGAGATTGGCGTTGCCGCAGCGCTCCCCCACCCCGTTGATGGTGCCCTGCACCTGGCTGCACCCCAACTCCACGGCGGCCAGGGAATTGGCCACCGCCAGCTCCGAGTCGTTGTGGGCGTGGATCCCCAGGGGCGCCTGGGGGAAGCGCTTCTTCACCGCCTTGATGATGCCCACCAGCTCCGAGGTCAGGGTGCCGCCGTTGGTGTCGCACAGCACCAGACAGTCCGCCCCGCCGGCCAGCGCCGCCTCCAAGGTCCGGAGGGCATACTCCCGGTCCTCCTTGAAGCCGTCAAAGAAATGCTCGGCGTCGTAAAACAGCTCCTCCACCCGGGGCTTGAGATAGGCCAGGGAGTTGGTGATGAGCTCCAGATTGCGCTCCGGCGTGGTCTGGAGAATCTCCCGCACCTGGAAGAGGGAGGACTTGCCGAAGATGGTGACCACCGGGGCCCGGCTTTTCACCAGCTCCTGGAGATTGAAATCCTGCTCCGGGGCGCTGTCCTTGTGGTGGGTGGACCCGAAGGCGGCAATACGGGTCTCTCCCAGCTCGTAGTGGCGGATCTCGGTGAAAAACTCCTTGTCCTTGGGGTTGGACCCCGGCCAGCCCCCTTCAATGTAATGCACCCCCAACTGCGCCAGTTTGCGGGCCACCCGAATCTTGTCCGCCACCGACAGGGTGAATTCCTCCGCCTGGGTCCCATCCCGCAGGGTCGTGTCGTAGATCTTCACCATCCGCATGGTTGTCCCTGTATGAGGGAGTGCTGACAGAGGCGGGCCCGGGAACCCGGTTCCCTGCCCTCCCCCGGCACCTCTCCTCACCCTTTATGGGGTCGGGGCAGGGGTGAGGGCCTGCCGGCTCCCGGCCCTTCCCCCCGACTCATGCTCACCGGGGCTGATCCAGCTGGAAGGCGTCGTGGAGAACCCGCACCGCCAGCTCGGTGAATTTGTCTTCAATGACGCAGGAGATCTTGATCTCCGAGGTGCTGATCATGAGAATATTGATGCCGGCGGCGGCCAGGGCCTCAAACATACGGGCGGCGATGCCGGCGTTGTTGCGCATGCCCACCCCCACGATGGAGACCTTGGCGATATTCTCGTCGCTGAGGATGTCCCGGGCGCCCACCTCCTTCCCCACCTCCCGGACGATCTCCAGGGTCTGGCGCAGATCGCCCTTGGGCACGGTGAAGGTGATATCCGCCCGCCCGTCCACGCTGCTGTTCTGGATGATGAGGTCCACCACAATATTGGCGTCGGCCACCGGCTTGAAGAATTTCACCGCGATGCCCGGCCGGTCGGGCACCCCCAGAATGCTCACCCGGGCGTCGTTGCGGCTGTAAGTGACGCCGGATACCGGAATCGCTTCCATACTCTCATCCTCTTTGCATACCAGGGTCCCGGGGTGCTCACTGAAGGTGGAGCGCACCCTCAGGGGCACCTGATACTGCTTGGCGAACCCCACGGAGCGGATCTCCAGGACCTTGGCCCCCAGGGAGGCCATCTCCAGCATCTCGTCGTAGGAGATCTTGGGCAGCAGCCGGGCCTTATGATAGATGCGGGGGTCGGTGGTGTACACCCCCTCCACGTCGGTGTAGATCTCGCACAGGTCGGCTTTCAGGGCGGCGGCCACCGCCACCGCGGTGGTGTCCGAGCCGCCCCGGCCCAGAGTGGTGATGTTCCCCACTTCATCCACGCCCTGGAAGCCCGCCACCGTGACGATGCGTCCCTTTTTCAGCTCCTCCCGGATGCGGGTGGTGTCGATGCCGATGATGCGGGCCCGGCCGTAAGAGCGGTCAGTGTAGATGCAGGCCTGGTGTCCCAGAAGAGAGGCCGCCGGCACCCCCTGGGAGCGCAGGAACATGCTGAACAGAGACACGGTGACCTGCTCGCCGGTGGCCAAAAGCACATCCAGCTCCCGGGGGTCCGGGGGATCGCACATCTCCTTGGCCAGATTGATGAGGCGGTCGGTCTCCCCCGCCATGGCCGAGAGGACCACCACCATGCGATGGCCTTCGGTGTAACTCTTGAGCACCCGGTTGGCCACATTGGCGATGCGGTCGGGGTCGGCCACCGAAGTGCCGCCGTATTTCTGGACGATCAGGGCCACAAGTCCTCAACCCCACAAGAAATTATTCAGTAAATTTTCATTATACCGGGAGCGGAAGAAAAATGCCACCCTTTCCTGACCGGGTGGAGGAAAAGGCGTTCAAAGGCGGGCAGGGGAGATTATGGGGTCAGGCCGGACTGCGCCACCAGGCTCTCCAGCTCCCAGTGGGGGGTGTAAAACTGCACCCCCATCTGGAAGCGGCCCGGCTGGTCCAGGCGGGGCCGCATCCAGACCACCGTGCCCGTCAGCCTCAGGGAACCAGGGCGGCCGGGCAGGGAGAGGACAAACTCCACCGGGTTCCGGGGGGCCAAGGGGGTGGTGGTCTCCAGCCGGGCACCCAGGGAGCTGATATCCACCACCAGGGTGTCCTGCACGGGCTGGCCGTTGAGCTCCGCCACCGGCAGTTGCACCGGGTGGCGCTTCACCCTCCGTTGAAAGTGCTTCTTCATGCTTTAGGGCTCGGGTTTACCGGAGATCGGCCCGGGGCAGAAGGATGCCGGCCTCGGCCTGTTACGCCACTTTCCCACAGGGACCCGCCCTCTGTCAAGAACCCACGCCATTTTCCGCCTTTGGCATGCCTTTTTTCGTTGACCTGCCCGCGGCTCTGAGGTAAAAGGGATTACGCGAAAAAAATCACAAAGAAGGAGACCCATCCATGGCCGCCACACTGATCAAAGGGGCCGAAGTTGCGGCCCAGATCCGGGAAGAGCTGAAGGAGGAAGTCAAGGAGCTCAAGGAAAAGCACGGCATCACCCCCGGCCTGGTTACCATCCTGGTGGGCGAAGACCCGGCCTCGGTGAGTTACGTCACCGCCAAGCAGAAGACCGCCCACGAGCTGGAGTTCTACTCCGTCCAGGACAACCAGCCCCCGGACATCACCGAAGAGGCCCTGCTGAAGCTCTTGGACAAATACAACAAGGACCCCAAGATCCATGGCATTCTGGTGCAGCTGCCGCTGCCCAAGCACATCGACACCAACAAGGTGCTCTACGCCATCGACCCCAACAAGGACGTGGACGCCTTCCATCCGGTGAATGTGGGCCGCATCCTCATCGGCAACTACGCCTTCCTGCCCTGCACCCCCGCGGGCTGCCAGGAGCTCATCGTGCGCTCCTACGGCGACCCCAAAGGCAAGGAGTGCGTGGTGGTGGGCCGCTCCAACATCGTGGGCAAGCCTATGGTGGCCATCATGATCCAGAAGAAGGCCGGCGCCAACGCCACCGTCACCTGCGTCCACACCGGCACCCCCAAAGACAAGCTCATTGAGCACTGCCGCCGGGCCGACATCCTGGTGGTGGCCGCGGGCGTGCCCAAATACGTCCAGGGCGACTGGGTCAAGGAAGGGGCCTGCGTCATCGACGTAGGCGTCAACCGCATCGGCGTCAGCGAAAAGACCGGCAAGGCCATCCTCTGCGGCGATGTGGACTTCGATGCGGTGAAGGAAAAGGCCTCTTTCATCACCCCGGTGCCCGGCGGGGTGGGCCCCATGACCATCACCATGCTCATGAAGAACACCGTCATGGCCGCCAAGGTGGCCGCCGGGATCATCAAGATTTAAAATCCCCTCCCGGGGAGGCCGCTTGGGCGGTCCTCCCCCTTCTGTCCCCCTCCCCCGGACTTCGGTCCGGGTTTTTTTATGGTGCCCTTCCCGGCCGGAACCTGGACCGTTGTTTCTCCGGAACATTTCTTCGGTTTCATGTTCCATAGGGTGAACACCGCCCCCGGTCCGTCAGCAATAATTCGTCAATAATATCAACATATTATCCAAAATGGCACATCTCTCGCTCTCTCCCCGGGCAGGAGGAGCGCCGGTTTCCCTCCTCCCAGTCCGTCCCCGGAGGGAGCCATGTCCCGTGCATCCGCCCCTTTCATCCTGCTGGCCGCCCTGGTCCTGCCGGGCCCGGCGGCGGGGGAGATACATCTGTATGTGCCCACGGTGGCCGCGGTGAGCGTCTCCGCCAACCCGGTGGCCCTGGGGGAGGCCGTCACCCTCACCGCCAGCGTCCGGGAGCGGGGCAGCGGCAGGCCGGTGTCGGCCGGGGTGCTGGCCCTGGAGCGGGCCGAGGCCCCGGAAGGCCCCTGGGTGCTCCTGGCGGAGGAGGCGCCGGATGAGGCGGGAAGCTTCCAGCTGCTGGACCGGGTGAGCCCCCTCACCCCCGGGCTGGTCTGGTTCCGGACCCGCTATGCCGGCCACCAGACTGAGGGGATCACCTATGGCGAGGCGGTGAGCCCCGCCCTGCCCCTGGTGGTGAAGGACTATGCCGGGCCGCCGGTGGAGCTGGGGGTCATCCATGCCGCGGGCGACGGCGAGGTGGGGGCCCACGGCCTGGGAACCTGGGAGCTGACCCTGGCGGTCCGGGTGCTCTGGGAGGTGACGGAGCTGTCGGTCTTCCAGGCGCCCGCCCCCGAGGCCCTGGCCGGCGCGGCCCGGCGCTGGCGCCTTTCCGGCCCGGCGGTGGGGGAGGCGCAGGTCCTCACCCTGAAGCTGGCGGAGGCAAACCCCCCGGAGGCCCGGGACCCGGGGGTGGCCCCCCTCACCGGCGAGTGGCGGGCCTCCGCCCGGGGCGCCCAGGGCGGCCTGATCCACAGTGACCCGGCCCCGGGGGTGGGGCTCCTCCTCCCCGAGGGTCTGGCGCCGCGGCCGCCGGCGGGCGACGACCCTCCGGCCCCGGAAGAGCTGTGAGGCTTAAAGGGGCCCGGCCCCACCCCAGGGAAAGGGCCCGCCCGCCTCAGGCGCTTCCGGACCGGCAAAATCCGGGTTTCCCCGATGGAAAAATTTCTCCTATGGTTAATATTCTTTTACACGAAATATTTTTCCCTGAAGGCAATTCCCTTTTCACCGGTCCTCCGGGGCGGTGGAGGGGGCCCTGGGGCCTGGCCTTGCCCGAGGCGGGACCACTTCCCGGGGCGGACCGGCAGCCCGGCCCTCGGCGCCGGGGCCGCCGGGGGGCAGGAGGGCCGGAGGAACCTCCCTTCCGGGGGAGACCTCAGGCTAATTGTTCAGAATATGGAACAAATAGCGGCCACAATGTCAGGAAATTGAAACAAAAAGGAGGACCTCGGAAAAAATTACCAGGAAAATCAGGGTGATATCAGAGCGGCGCTTTGGCACGGTAAATGTATCAACAATAAGGGGAATAGGACTGAGGGGAATCTTCCCGCCCCCGGCGGCAGCGCAACCGGGTCTGGGAAAGCCGCCCCGCCCGGAAGGCGCGGGGCCCACAAACCATTTGCAAGGAGAACACTGTATGAAAACCAAAGGCATGGTGTTGTTGGTGGCCGGACTGCTGGTCCTGGGCCTGGTGGCTATCGTGAACGCGGCCCCTGTGTTATCTCCGGGTTTTGAGCCTGCTGCAACCCTCAAAGGTGCAGTGAATTTTAGAAATTTCAACAGTGGCGGAGGGGATGAAGTTCGCTTAGGTGTACCTAATACCCCCATCCTTGATCCCCCAATATTAGTCGCTGGTTTTGCTGGAATTGCTAATTTGACGTGGGGGTCACCTAACAAAATCACTTTTCAATACGATAAAACCCAACTCTTTACCCAGGTAGAACCGACTGGACAAACAACCAGGTCTGCTACCTTTGCTTCCGGAAACTTGGGCAATTTAAACTATATCCGGATCGACATCAAGGCAAAAAATGGGTCCACTGTTACAATTGGCGACATAAATATAAATGGAACGCCAGTTGCAGGGACATTATCGGCTGGACCTGCGGCTGCAGACTCTAAAAAAGAATGGAATATAAAAGGGGTTGATTTATCCGATGGTTTTACCATGACGGCTAATCTAACGGCTCCAGGAGATAGTGGCGATTCGTCATGGGTGCTTATTTCCGTAGGCTACTACACCCCTCCGGATAATGAAGGTCCAATCACATCTAATGTCAATGTTACCCCTCTTCCCGTTTACCTGAATGCCGAAACGACCGTAAAAGCATTTGTTGATGACAGCACCACCGGCGGATCAAAAATTGCCTCGGCGGAATACAGTTTGAACGGTGGACCCTGGACACCAATGGATCCTCAGGATGGGACTTTTGATTCAGTGAGTGAGGGAGTTCAGGCCACGTTTACTGCCACACAACTCGGGAAAAATACCGTATGCGTAAGGGGCAAGGATGCGCTAGGAAATGTAGGAGACCCGGCTTGTGCCGACTTTATGGTTACCTATAAATTTACAGGCTTCTTCCCTCCTGTAGAAAACAATGCCATTAATTATGCCAAAGCTGGACAGGCCGTACCGGTCAAATGGCGGCTGACTGACGCCAATGACGATCCCATTGACGACCCCCGGAGCTTTGTGGGGCTTTACTCCTACTCAATTAAATGCGATACCTTAGCCGGGAACCCTGAAGATGCGGTGGAAGAGTATGCCGCCGGGGGCTCAGGCCTCCAATACCTGGGGGACGGCTACTGGCAATTTAACTGGAAAACCCTCAAAGACTATGCCAATCAATGCCGGGCCATGTATCTGGAGTTCAAGGGCGAAACTACCTCCCCGACAGTGAACTTTAAATTTAAGAAGTAATGTAAGGTGGGTAAGGCCCACCAGATAACGACCAAGCCAGGGCCAAACGGCCCTGGCTTTTTTTCCGCGGGTGGGGAGGGTTGCATGGGGGAAGGGAGGGGGTTGAATCCCCCGGCCCGCCCTTCGCGGGGCCAGCGCCCATCAGCCCCAGGCCCGGCCCACCCGGGCCAGCACCTCCGCGGCCCGGAGGCTGGTGAGGGAATGGCGCCGGCAGCCCAGAATCCGGCTCAGGGCCACCAGACACCCCTCCTCGTGCCAGTAGCGCTCCGTATCCAGAATGAGGGCCTGCACCCCCAGCTCCCGGATCCGGGCGGCCAGCTCCTTGGCCTCGGCCACCGGGTTGCCCCCGGCAAGGGGGATGTTGGCCTTGCCGTCGCTGATGAGGATGAGGAAGAAGGCGTCCCCGGGGTGTCTGGCCTGCTCCCGCCGGATGAGGTCATAGGCCAAAGCCAGGGCGGCGGGGAGCGGCGTCTTGCCGCCGGTGGGGAGGGCCGTGAGGTGCTTTTCCGCCAGGTCGATGCTGTTGGTGAAGGGCAGGGCCAGGGTGGCGCTCTCGCCCCGGAAGGTGATGAGGCCCACCCGCTCCCGGCGCTGGTAGGCGTCCACCAGCAGGGACAGGATGGCGGCCTTGGTCTCGGCCATGCGCTCGTCTGCGCCCATGGAGCCGGAGGCGTCCACCACGAAAAGGAGGTGGCGGCCGACGCGGCGCTCCCGGAGCTTGAAGCGCAAATCCGGCGCGGCCACCGCCACCGCCAGGTTGCCCGCCTCCCGGAAGATCTGGTGGGGGGCCGCGGCCCGGAGCGTGGCGTCCAGGGCCAGATCCGGGGGGCCCACGGGGCTCAGGCCCGCCCGGACATAGCGGCCCCGGCCGTCTTTGCTCTGGGCCCGGGTGCGCCGGCCCGGCGCCTGCTCAGCCTCCCGGTCAGGGGTGAGCTCCAGGGGCTTTACCGGGAAGGTCTCCCCCGGCGGGGTGACCACCTCGCTCACGGCCAGGCCCCCGGCCTCCGGCGCGCCGGGCTCATAGTCCGGGCCGGGACCGGGGGGCGGCGGGGCCTTTTCCTGCTCCTCCTGGAACTTCCGGAAGGTCTCCGCCAGCTTCTCCCGGTCCAGCTTCACTTCGCCCAGGGGTTTCTTGCGCAGGCGGTGGGGCAGCACCAAAAGGGCCGCCTCCCGGACGTCCTCGGGATGGACGGTTTCCCGACCGTGCCAGGCCGCCAGGGTCTGGGCGCACTTGAGCATGAAGATGTCGGCCCGGTGGCCGTCCACCCCCTGGTCCAGGCAGATGACGGTGATGAGGCGGAGCATGTCCCGGGAGTACCCCACCCGGGGGAGACGCTCCCGGGCTGCCAGGATCTTCAGGCGCAAGCGCTCCTGCTCCTCCTCCCAGGCGGCGGCGAAGGCCTCGGGGTCGGCCTCGAAGGCCAGGCGGCGCTCCACTACGGTCATGCGGGCGGCATAGTCCTTAAGGCCGCTCACCTCCACGCACAGCCCGAAGCGGTCCAGGAGCTGGGGCCTAAGCTCCCCCTCCTCCGGGTTCATGGTGCCGATGAGGATGAAGCGGGCCGGGTGGGCAAAGGAGATGCCCTCCCGCTCCACCACATTCACCCCCATGGCGGCGGCATCCAGGAGCACGTCCACCAGGTGGTCGTCCAACAGGTTCACTTCATCCACATAGAGGATGCCCCGGTGGGCCGCGGCCAGAATCCCGGGCTCAAAGTGGCGCTGGCCGGTCTTCAGGGCCTTCTCCAGATCAATGGTACCCAGCAGGCGGTCCTCGGTGGTGCCCAGGGGCAGGTCCACCACCGGCATGGGGCGCTGGCGCACCGGCAGGGTTTCCCCCGCGGCATGGCGCTTGCGGCAGTCATCGCACATCTCCGCCGGATCCGCCGGATCGCAATGGAAGGGACACCCCGCCACCACCGGCAGCCGGGGCAGGAGCTCCGCCAGCCCCCGGGCCGCCGTGGACTTGGCAGTGCCCTTCTCCCCCCGGATAAGGACGCCCCCCAGCCGGGGATTGACAGCATTGAGGATGAGGGCCAGCTTCAAAAGATCCTGACCCACCAGAGCGGCAAAAGGATAAACCGGTCGCTTGGGTGTCATGGTATGAGCGAGTGTTGGGGAGGGGGCTAAGGGCCGGTGGGCCCTTACCC
>JAILZL010000028.1 GCA_023512475.1 Syntrophobacterales bacterium | reverse complement strand
GCAGAGGCTTAAGAACAAAAAATCCTCAAAAACCTATTAATTTTTGGCCGTATCAACCCCAGCATCCTAAAGACAAAGCGCCTACCAAGTGAATTTTCATATGAGGTAAAAATGCTCAAAGAAGCCATTCTCAAAGTGGTGCAGAGGCAGGACCTCACGGCAGAGGAAATGACCGCCGCCATGGAGGCCATCATGGGGGGCGAGGCCACCGACGCCCAGATCGCCGCCTTCATCACCGCCCTGCGCATGAAAGGCGAAACGGTGACGGAGATCACCGCCGCCGCCCGGGTGATGCGGGCCAAGGCCACCCGCATCCCTTTGGGGGACAACCTGGTGGACCTGGACCGGGATGAAATCAACGTGGACTGGGAGACCATCGTGGACACCTGCGGCACCGGCGGGGACGCCACCCAGACCTTCAACGTCAGTACCACCACCGCCTTCGTGGTGGCCGGCGCGGGGCTTAGGGTGGCCAAACACGGCAACCGGGCGGTCTCCAGCCGCTGCGGCAGTGCCGATGTCATCGAGGCCCTGGGCATCAACCTCTCCCTCACCCCGGAGCAGGTGGCCCAGTGCATCCAGGAGGTGGGCATCGGCTTTCTTTTCGCCCCCCAGCTCCATGGGGCCATGCGCTTTGCCATCGGCCCCCGCCGGGAGATCGGCATCCGCACCATCTTCAACATCCTGGGGCCCCTCACCAACCCCGCGGGGGCCAACGTCCAGGTGCTGGGGGTGTATGACCCCGGGCTCACCGAGCCCTTGGCCCAGGTCCTTCACCATCTGGGGACCCGCCGGGCCTTTGTGGTCTATGGCGAGGGCTCCTACGATGAGATCAGCATCGTGGGCCCCACCCGGGTGAGTGAACTCAAGGACGGCCAGGTGCGCACCTACACCATCACCCCCGAGGACTTCGGCCTCCCACGGGCGGCCCTGGCGGACATCCGGGGGGGCGATGTCTTTGAGAACGCCCGCATCGTGCGCCGGGTGCTGGCCGGGGAGGGGGGGCCCAAGGAGGACATGGTGGCCCTGAATGCCGCCGCGGCCTTCATTGCTGCGGACCTGGTCCCGGATTTTCCCGCCGGCATCGCCCTCGCCCGGGAGGTGATCCGCTCCGGCAAGGCCCTGGCCAAACTGGAGGCCCTGGTGGCCAAAAGCAGGAGTTTTGGGGGAGGGAGCTAAGGGCCGGCGGCTCCTTACCCACACCCCCAAGCCCATAAAGGATCGGGAGGCGGGGCATCTGCGGCGGGCAGGGGCGGCGTTTTCTGGCCCTCTCCCGGATACCCAAAGGTACACATGGATTTTTTAGCCAAAATCGTGGCCCACACGCTGAAGGAGTCCCTGGAGCTCTTTGAATCGGGGAAGCTGGCGGCCTTCAAGGCGGCCCTGGCTACGCGGCCCCGGCCCCGGAGCCTCAAGAAGGCCCTGGAGGATGCGCCGGGGCGGGCCGTCATTGCCGAGGTGAAGCGGGCCTCCCCCTCCAAGGGGGAGCTGGCCCCGGGGCTGGACCCGGTGGAGCTGGCCCGGATCTATGAGAGAAACGGCGCCGCGGCCATCTCGGTCCTCACCGAGCGGCGGTATTTCCACGGCTCCCCGGAATTCCTGCAGGAGATCAAGCTCGAGGTGAACCTCCCGGTCCTGCGCAAGGACTTCATCCTGGAGCCGGTCCAGGTGTATGAGAGCGCCGCCCTGGGCGCGGACGCCCTGCTTTTGTTGACCCAGGTGCTGGACGCCGGCAAACTGAGGGCTCTCCTGCTTTTGACCCGCTCCCTGGGGCTGGAGGCCCTGGTGGAGGTGCACACCCGGGAGGAGATGGAGACCGCGCTTTCGGCGGGCGCCGACCTCATCGGCATCAACCACCGGGATCTCCACACCTTTGAGATGCATATGGACCGGGCCCTGGAGCTGGCGCCGTTGGCCCCGCCGGGAGTGACCCTGGTGGCGGCGAGCGGCCTCAAGGGCCCCCAGGACCTGGCCCGCCTGGAGGCGGGGGGTATCCGGGCCTTCCTCATCGGCGAGAGCCTGGTGACCTCCGGGGACCCGGGGGCCAAGCTGCGCGAGTTTTTGGGGGTTGCTCCATGAACGCTCACATCCGGGTGAAAATCTGCGGCCTCACCGATCCGGAGGACGCCCGGCTGGCGGCGGCGCTGGGGGCCCACGCCCTGGGGTTTATCTTTTATCCGCCCAGCCCCCGCTCTGTCAGCCCGGAACAGGCCCGGGAGATCATCCGGCAGCTGCCGCCTTTCGTCCTCACCGTGGGGGTGTTTGTGGACGAAGAGCTGGACGCGGTGCGGGAGATCGCCGCTCTGGCCGGGCTGGACTGGGTGCAGCTCCACGGCAATGAATCCCCGGACTACTGCCGGGCCCTGGGCCGCCGGGTCATCAAAGGCTTCCGGGTCCAGGGCGAAGAGACCCTGCCGCTCCTGGCCCCCTACCGGGGGGCGGTCCAGGCCGTGCTGCTGGACACCTACAAACCCGGCACCCCCGGCGGCACCGGCGAGACCTTTGACTGGCAGCTGGCGCACCGAGCCAGGGACTACGGCCCCATCATCCTGGCCGGCGGCCTCACCCCGGACAATGTGGCCGAGGCCATCCGGGCCGCCCGGCCCCAGGCGGTGGATGTGGCCAGCGGGGTGGAAGCCGCTCCCGGGAAGAAAGACCCGGCCAAACTCCGGGCTTTTATGGAGGCGGTACGGACTGCCGGAGGAGGGGGCTGAGGGCCGCACGTCCGTACCCTTTCTCCGGGGGAACGGGGTTTCCCCGGCCTTCCCCCAAAAACATAAGGAGGCGTTATGTTACCTGATCGGCGGGGGCATTTCGGCCCGTACGGCGGCCGGTTTGTGCCCGAAACCCTCATGCCGGCCCTGCTGGAGCTGGAGCGGGAGTACCGGCGCATCCGCCGGGACCCGGAGTTCCGGCGGGAGTTGGCCTGGTATCTGAGGGAATATGTGGGGCGCCCGACGCCCCTGTATTTCGCCCGGCATCTCACGGAGCGCCTGGGGGGGCCCAGGGTTTATCTCAAACGGGAGGACCTCTCCCACACCGGCGCCCACAAGATCAACAATACCATGGGCCAGGGGCTGCTCGCCCGGCGCATGGGTAAAAAACGGCTCATTGCCGAGACCGGGGCGGGCCAGCACGGGGTGGCCACCGCCACGGTGGCGGCGCTTCTGGGCCTTGAGTGCGACATCTACATGGGCACGGAGGACATCCGCCGCCAGCGCCTCAACGTCATGCGCATGCGGCTCCTGGGGGCCCGGGTGGTGCCGGTGCAGTCCGGGAGCTGCACCCTCAAGGATGCCATGAACGAAGCCATCCGGGATTGGGTGACCAACGTGCGGCATACCTATTACGTCATCGGCTCGGTGGCGGGGCCGCACCCCTACCCCATGCTGGTGCGGGACTTCCAGGCGGTCATCGGGCAGGAGGCCCGGGCCCAGATCCTGCGGCAGACCGGGAAGCTCCCTGCGGTCCTGGTGGCCTGCGTGGGCGGCGGCAGCAACGCCATGGGCCTGTTTCACCCTTTCCGGAACGATCCGGTGCGCTTCATCGGGGTGGAGGCCGCCGGCCACGGCCTGGAGAGCGGCCAGCACTCCGCCACCCTGGTGGCCGGCAGCGTGGGGGTGCTCCATGGCGCTTTGAGCTACCTCCTCCAGGACCCCTGGGGCAATATCCGGGAGGCCCACTCCCTGGCCCCGGGTCTGGATTACCCCGGGGTGGGCCCGGAGCATGCCTTCTTCAAGGACAGCGGCCGGGCCGAATATGTGGCGGTGACCGACGAAGAGGCCCTGGAGGGCTTCAAACTCCTGGCCCAAACCGAGGGGATTCTGCCCGCCCTGGAGAGCGCCCACGCCCTCGCCTACCTGAAGAGACTGGCCCCGGAATACGGCCCCGAGGACAGCATCATCGTCAACCTCTCCGGCCGGGGCGACAAAGACGTGGAAGCGGTGGCGGATATCCTGGAAAAAGAGCTGGGCGGGAAATGAAACCGGCGGGGCAGGGCCTCCGTGCAGGGCATTCCGCCAATATATTTTTCTGATGGAAAGGGCGGCAGAAAGAGGGCTGCAGTGCTCCTGCCCTGACCGCTTCTGGAGAGCTTCATGAATCGCATTGCGCAGGTTTTCCGGCGCCTCAAGGCCAGAGGCGAAAAGGCGCTCATTCCCTTCATCACCGCGGGGGATCCGGATCTGGAGACCAGCCGCCGCCTGGCCCTCACCCTGGCCCGGAGCGGCGCGGATATCCTGGAGCTGGGTATTCCCTTTTCCGACCCCCTGGCGGACGGCCCCACCATCCAGGCTGCCAGTCAGCGGGCCCTTAAGGCCGGGGCCACCTTTCCCGCGGTCCTGGAGCTGGCCGGCCGCCTCCGCCAGGACCTGGACCTCCCCCTGGTGCTCATGGGCTACTACAACCCCATCCTGCAGCACGGTCTGGAGAAGACCGCCCGGGAAGCGGCGGAGTGCGGGGTGGACGGCTTCATCATTCCGGATCTGCCCCTGGAGGAGGCGGAGCCCTGGCGCCGGGCGGCGGTGGCCCACGGCGTGGCCCCCATCTTTCTCGCCGCGCCCACCAGCGGGCCGGAACGCCTCCGCCGCCTGGGCCGGCTCACCCGGGGGTTTCTCTATTATGTGTCCATCACCGGCATCACCGGGGCCCGGCGGGAGTTGCCTCCGGAACTGGCGGAGGCCCTCCGGGAGCTGCGCCGCCTCGTCTCCTGCCCGGTGGCGGTGGGTTTCGGCATCTCCACCCCCGAACAGGTGGCCGGGCTGGCCCCGTATGTGGACGGCGTGGTGGTGGGAAGCGCCATCGTGGAGCGGGTGGCCCGCCTGCAGGGCGAGGCCCTGCTCCAGGAGATCGGCGATTTTGTGGCGGCCCTGAAGGCGCCCTTGCGGCCCTCCGGGGCCTGAGGGGGGCGGATGGAGGTCAGCATCCGGGAGGCGCGGCAGGAGGATCAGGATCGGGCCGAAGCCCTGGTCCGGGCGGCCTATGCCGAATTCCGGCCGGAGTTCCCGGAGGAGATCTGGCAGAAGTGGATGGAGAATGTCTCCCGGGCGGTGCATGCCCCGGAAGGGGTGCTGCTGCTGGCCGAGGTGGCGGGGGAGCTGGCCGGAGTGGTGAAGTTCTACCCGGACGCCCGCCAGTCCGGTCTGGGGAAGTGGCCCGCCGGAGCCGCCTCCATGCGGGTGCTGGCGGTGGACCCCCGCTTCCGGGGCCACGGGGTGGGCAGCCGCCTGGTGGAGGAGTGCCTCCGGCGGGCCAGGTCCTTGGGGATCCGCACCATTTATCTGTACACCGGGGAGTTCATGCATGCCGCCCGCCGGATCTACGAGCGCCTGGGCTTTGTCCGGGCTCCGGAATTCGAGAAAACCCCCGGCCCTCTTGCCTACCGGCTGACAATGGCAGAGTGAGCCCGGGAGGGCTGAGGTTCGTGGCCCCTTAACCCCATCCCATCCCGAATGGGGGAAACCCCAGGCAGTGGGGTAATCTTATCGCAGCCGGCCGGTAATGAGGATATCTTGGCCCAGGCGGCGGATGGTGAGTTCCCGGGCCAGATGCGCCTCGGCCAGGTGGCGCACCCCCTGGCCCGCAATCATGGGATAGCCCTCCTTGCCCCCCAGGATTTTGGGGGCGTAGAAGAAATAGAAGCGGTCCACCAGCCGGGCGTCGAAAAAGGAACCCAGAGTTTCGGACCCCCCTTCCACCAGCAGACTGGTGATCTTGCGTTTCCCCAGGCGCTCCAGAAGGGGCCTGAGAGCCACCCGCCCCTGGTCCTCCGGCAGAATGAGGACCTCAGCCCCCACTTGCCTCAGCTCCAGCACCCGCTCCGCCGGGGCCTGGGGGGTGGTGGCGATGAGGGTGGGGGCGGGGCTGTCCAGATGCAGGAGCCGGGCGGTGGTGGGGAGGCGCAGGGTGCTGTCCAGCACGATGCGCAGCGGATCCTTGTGGCGCCTCCCCATGGGTTGGGAGCCGGTGTCCGGCGCCGCCTCCCGGGAAGAGGGAACACCCTCTCCCATCACAGGGTGCAGGGCCGGGGTGCCGGCGGCCGGGGAGGGGCCTTTCCGCCCCTGGCCCGGGACCGTCTCCAGGCGCCGCGGTCCTGCCAGGCGCACGGTGAGCTGGGGGTCGTCGGCGAGCACCGTGCCCACCCCCACCAGGACCGCATCACATTCATGGCGCAGCCGGTGGCCCAACGCCCGGGCCTTGACCCCGGTGAGCCATTTGGATTCTCCGGTCACCGTGGCGATGCGCCCGTCCAGGGAGCAGGCCGCCTTGGCGATGACAAAGGGCAGGCCGGAGGTCACCCACTTGATCCAGGCTTCGTTGAGGCGCCGGGCCGTGTCCTCCAACACCCCCAGCCGGACCTCCAGCCCCCGGCCGGCCAGAAACTGAGCGCCGCCCCCGGTGACGTGGGGGTTGGGATCCTCCATGGCGATGACCACCCGGGAGACCCCCGCAGCCAACACCGCCTGGGTGCAGGGCGGAGTGAGGCCCTGATGGTGGCAGGGCTCCAGGGTGACATACAGGGTGGCCCCCCGGGCCCGCTCCCCGGCCTGGGCCAGGGCCTCCACCTCGGCGTGGGGGGCGCCATAGCGCCGGTGCCAGCCCCGGCCGACGATCTCGCCGTCCCGCACCACCACCGCGCCCACCATGGGGTTGGGGGAGACCCAGCCGGCGCCCCGGGCCGCCAGCCGAAGGGCCAGTCTCATGTACTGCTCATCGGCCATGTCAGGAGAAACCCCGAAGGAGGCGGAACCACTCAGCCGCGGGCGCCGGCCGCGCCGCCGGCCTGGGTGGCCCGGGCGTAGGCCGCCTTCAGGCCCGCCTGGATGATGAGCTCCGCCGGGATGGTCTCATAGACCCGCTGGTCCAGGGTCAGGGTGCGGCAAGGGGAATCGCCGCAGGGGCCGCAGCAGGGGCTTTGGCCCACTTCCGCCCCCAGCCACTCCTCCAGCCCCCGGCCATCGATGAGAATACGATTGGAGCGCAGAGGGTCCTGGGCGAATTCCGCCGGGCTGAGGGCCTCCTGCTCCAGGGTGAAGCTCAGGCCCACCGGGGCGAAGGCCTTGGTGAGGAACCGCAGGGCCTTGATGAGCTCCTGCTCGGTGGCGCCGCAGCGATCGCAGGTGCGCCCCTGCTCGTCCACCAGGCGCTGCCAGATTATTGTCACAGGTTGCATGGCCATTACCTTTCTCGCCGCCGGGGAGGGCCCCCGGCTGCGGGCAGATGCGCATCTCACCTCAAATGCCCTTTTATCAAAAGGGGAGAGGTTATCTGAGATCCGCCATCGTGCGTCTCATCGCTCCCGCCGGCCGGCGGTTCCGCCGGGGCCGGCTGCCGGCCGACTCCGGGACCGGCAATCCCAGGATTTTCCCCACCAGGGCCAGGCCCGCCGGCTTCGCGTCCCGGGAGGGGCTCCCGGCCGCCTCCACCCCGCGTCGGGGCCGGGGGTGAGGCGGAACCCGCTTCAGGTCCATGATGCAGCAGAGGGGAATGGTCCTCGCCCCTTCCCGCCCCGGGGAGACTCTGCCGGGGAGGGCTCCCACCCGGTGTGCGCCCCGGTTATTGCCCCTTAGGGTCCTGACCCCGGGAAGCCAACAGCTGCCGGATCTCCTCCATGAAATCGGTGGCGTCGGTGAAATGGCGGTACACCGAGGCGAAGCGCACATAGGCCACGTCATCCCACTCCCGCAGTTTGGCCATCACCCGCTCGCCGATCCAGGAGGAGGGCACTTCCCGCTGACCGCTTTCCAGCAGTTCCCGCTCCAGGTCATCCAGGAAATTCTCGATGGTGTCGATGGAGACCGGCCGCTTCTCGCAGGCCTTTTTGATGCCCTCCGCCACCTTGGTGCGCTGGTAGGGCTCCCGGCGGCCATCCTTCTTGATGATGAGGGGCAGGGTCTCCTCCACCTGCTCGTAGGTGGTGAAACGGCGGCCGCATTTGAGACATTCCCGGCGGCGGCGGATGGCGTTGGCCTCCCGGCTGGGGCGGGAGTCAATGACCCGGTTCTGGGTGCTGTGGCAGAAAGGGCAGCGCATGGCCTCCCGGCCTTACGGCAGCCACTCCGGGCTGAAGAGGGGGAAGCTGCGGCAGAAATCCCGCACCTGGGCCTCCAGCTTGCCCAGAAAGTCGGTGTCGTCCGCGGCGGTGAGGGCCTGGTGGATGAAATCGGCAATCACCCGCATCTCCGCCTCCTTCATGCCCCGGGTGGTGACCGCCGGGGTGCCGATGCGGATGCCGCTGGTGATCTTGGGCGGATGGGGGTCAAAGGGGATGGCGTTTTTGTTCACCGTGATGCCCGCCAGATCCAGGGCCTCCTCCGCCTCCCGGCCGGTGAGCCCCTGGGGGGTGACATCCACGAGGAGCAGGTGGTTGTCCGTGCCCCCGGCCACCAGCCGGTAGCCCCGGGCCCGGAATTCCTCCGCCAGGGTCTTGGCGTTGGCCACAATCTGGTGCTGGTAGCGGGTGAACTTGGAGCTTAAGGCCTCCTTCAAGGCCACCGCCTTGGCGGCGATGATGTGCATGAGGGGTCCGCCCTGAATGCCGGGAAAGATCTGGCTGTCCAGGGTCTTGGCGTACTTCTCCTGGGCCAGGATCAGGCCGCCCCGGGGCCCCCGTAAAGTCTTGTGGGTGGTGGAGGTGACAAAGTCCGCCACCGGCACCGGGTTGGAATGGAGGCCGGCCGCCACCAACCCGGCGATGTGGGCCATATCCACCAAAAGATAGGCTCCCACCTCCTCGGCGATGGCGGCGAAGCGCTCAAAGTCCAGGAGGCGGGGATAGGCGCTGGCCCCGGCCACGATGATCCGGGGCCGGTGCTCCCGGGCCAGGGCTGCCACCTGCTCAAAATCCACCCGCTCGCTCTCCCGGTCCACCCCATAGCTCACCGCCTTGAAGAGGCGGCCGGAGAAGTTCACCGGGGCGCCGTGGGAGAGATGGCCGCCGTGGGCCAGATCCATGCCCAGGATGGTGTCCCCGGGCTTCAGCAGGGCGAAATACACCGCCATGTTGGCCTGGGTGCCGGAGTGGGGCTGGACGTTGGCATACGGCGCGCCGAACAGGGCCTTGGCCCGCTCAATGGCCAGCGTCTCGGCGATATCCACAAATTCACAGCCGCCGTAATAGCGGCGGTTGGGATAGCCCTCGGCATACTTGTGGGTCAGGATGGAGCCCTGGGCCGCCAACACCGCGTCGCTGACGAAATTCTCCGACGCAATGAGTTCCAGCTTGCTCAACTGGCGCTGATGCTCCAGCTCGATGGCCCGGTAGATCTCCGGATCGCTCTGGGACAGGGCGCCCATCAGGGGACAGGGGAGGGGGTGCGGGCTGCGATTCATGGTTACGTGTCCGAGGGCGTTTCCCGGGCGGCCAGACGCTCCAGCAGCTCCAGGCGTTCGGCATGCCGCCCGCCTTCAAAGGGGGTGGTGAGCCACACCCGCACGATCTGCCGGGCCAGGGCGGGGTCCACCACCCGGCCGCCCAGCACCAGGAGGTTGGCGTCGTTGTGGCGTCGGCTCATTTCCGCGGTGTAGAGATCATGGCACAGGGCCGCCCGGATGCCGGGGAAACGGTTGGCCACGACGCTCATGCCCAGGCCGGTGCCGCAGATGAGGATGCCCCGCCGGCCCGGTTTGGCCAGCACCGCGTCCACCACCTTCTTGGCATAGACCGGATAATGCACCGACTCATCCGGTCCGGTGCAGCCCAGGTCCTGGACGGGGATGCCCATCTCCTGGAGCACGTCCAGAATTTCCGTCTTGAGCTGATAGCCGGCGTGGTCGCAGCCAACGGCCAGGACTTCGATCTCAGGCCGCGGCTTTGGCCTTGATGAAGCTGATGACATCCCCCACGGTCCTCAGTTTTTCTGCCTCTTCATCGGGGATCTCATAGCCGAACTCCTCTTCCATGGCCATGATGAGCTCCACCAGATCCAGGGAGTCGGCCCCGAGATCATCCACAAACACCGCATCCGGGGTCACCTCTGAGCGGTCCACCCCCAGTTTGTCCACAATGATGTTGATGACTTTCTCTTCCAGTGATGCCATGGGATTGATCCTCCTTCATTATACCATCAGCATTCCGCCATTCACATGGATCACCTGGCCGGTGATATAGGCCGCCTGGGGGGAGGCCAGGAAGGCCACCACCTGGGCCACCTCCTCCGGCGTGCCGAAGCGGCCCAGGGGGATCTGGGCCAGCATCAATTCCTTGGTCTTTTCCGGCAGGGCCTCGGTCATGTCGGTGGTGATGAAGCCGGGGGCCACAGCGTTCACCGTGATGTTGCGGGAGGCCAGCTCCCGGGCCACCGCCTTGGTGAGGCCCGCCAGCCCCGCCTTGGAGGCGGCATAATTGGCCTGGCCGGGGTTGCCCATGAACCCCACCACCGAACTGATGTTGATGATGCGGCCCCGGCGCTGCCTGAGCATGGGCTTGGCCGCCGCCCGGGTGCAGTAAAAGGCCCCGGTGAGGTTCACCGCCAGCACCTGGCCCCAGTCTTCGTCCTTGAGGCGCATCACCAGCTGGTCCCGGGTGATGCCGGCGTTGTTCACCAGGATGTCCAGGCGGCCGCTCTCCTTGACAATGCCCTCCACCGCCGCCTCCACCTGGGCCGGGTCGGTGACGCTGAAGGTGAGGAGCCGGGCCGTGGCCCCCTTCTCCTCCACCAGGGTCGCGGTGACGGGAGGGTCCTCCCAGGCCACGTCGTTGAGATAGAGCACCCGCCCCGGAGCCGCCAGGGTGGCGGCAATCACCCGCCCGATCCCCCGGGCCGCGCCGGTGATCAAGGCTACCTGAAAATCGTCCGTCATGCTGGCGCCTTCCCGGGCGCCGCCCTGAAGGCCGCGCCCGCCGACATTAACGCTAAAACATAAAACGAATAGGGAAAAAATGAAACCCCTGGCGGATTTTTTCTTGGGGCTGAAGGAGAGGCCATGGCCCCCGGTACTGGGGAAGCGGACCAGGAGCCGTAATCTCCCGCCTCCGCCCCTCGTTTTCAATCAGGAAAGTTATCGCTTCAGAACTGCCCCACGCCTCCCCTCCCGATCCCTCGTTTTCTCCTGGCAGGTGAGGACAACAGCCACGGCCCACCGGGGTGGCCGCGGGGAATCGGCAGCGGGTGCGGCACACCCGCCCCCCGTCCATCTCCTGCCGGCCGGTCCTTTACTCCCGCTCCCGGCGGATGGCGGCGATGAGGGCGGGGACGATCTCAAACAGGTCTCCCACCAGACCGATGTCCGCCACCTTGAAGATGGGGGCCTCGGGGTCCTTGTTGATGGCCACGATGAAATCCGACGACTGAATGCCCGCCAGATGCTGGATGGCGCCGGAAATGCCCACCGCGATATAGAGCTTGGGGGCCACGGTCTTGCCGGTCTGGCCGATCTGGTGGGCGTAAGGGATCCAGCCGGCGTCCACCGCCGCCCGGGTGGCCCCCACCGCGCCGCCCAGAAGCTCGGCCAGATCCTCCAGCATCCGGAAGTGCTTGGCCTCCTTGAGGCCCCGGCCGCCGGCCACGATGACCTCGGCTTCCGCCAGGGGCAGGCGCTCCCGGATCTCCTCCACCGTGCCCACAAAGGTGCAGGGGCCGGCCGCCGTCAGGGAGCCGAGCTCCACCCGGACCACCTCCCCCTCGCCCGGGCAGGGGTCCGCCAGGCGCTTGAAGACCCCGGGCCGGGCCGTGGCCATCTGGGGGTAAGTGCGGGGCGTGATGATGGTGGCCATGATGTTGCCGCCGAAGGCCGGCCGGGTTTGCAACAGCAGCCGTCTCTCCGGGTCAAGGGCAAAGGCGGTGCAGTCGGCGGTGAGGCCGGTCCTGAGGCCCGCCGCCACCTGGGGGATGAAGGCCCGGCCCACGTAGGTGGCGCCGGCCAGGAGGATCTCCGGCCCAAAGCGGGCCGCGATCTCGGTGAGAGCCGCGGCGTAGGGCCCTTCCACGAACTCGGCCAAGGCCGGATGCTCCGCCAGATAGACCTTGTCGGCCCCGGCCCGGAAGAGCTCCGGGGCCAGGTGGGCCACCCGGTCCCCCAGGAGGACCGCGGCCACCGGGACAGAGAGCTCCGCCGCCAGCCGCCGGGCCTCGCCCAGGAGTTCCAGGGCCACGGGCGCCAGCCGCCCCTGGCGCTGCTCCGCAAAGACCCAGATGCCCCCGAGGGGCACCCCCGGCCGGGGGGAGGGACCCTCCGCCTCCGGCAGGGCCAGGGCCTCGGCCTCACAGACCTCCACGCAGGCGCCGCACAGGGTGCAGCCCTCACCGATGCTCAGTCTCTCTCCCTCCAGGGAGAGCACCCCGAAGGGGCAGGCGTCCACACAGGCGCCGCAGAGCGTGCATTTGTCGGCAGAAAAGATCAGGCTCATGGCATATGACTAAGGAAGGGGCTCACGGCTGCGGCTGCCGTGCCCCCTCCCCCATCTCCCTTCTCCCTCGCCGGTGGCGGGGGAGGGCTCGGGGAGGGCAGGGGTATTCATCGGCGGCCCTCCCCGGAAATTTATCTCCTTCCCAGCTCTTTAAGCCGGGCCCACAGGCGGGCGGCCAGCTCCTGGGGGTCGCCGCGCCAGATTTCGGACTCCCCCCGGGCCGGGGGCGGAAAGACCCGCACCACCTGGGTGAAGGAGCCCGCCAGGCCCACCTCATGGGGGTCAAGCTCCAGGTCGGCCAGGGTCCAGGTGGGGATGACCGCCTTTTTGGCCTGCATCTTGGCCTTGAAGGAGGGCACCCGGGGTTCGTTGATCTCCTTGACCACGCTCACCACCGCCGGCAGCCGCACCCGCAGCGCATCATAGCCGTGATCCAGAAGGCGTTCCACCTCCAGGACCCCGTCGCCGGCCCAGGTGAGTTTCCGGGCCCAGGCCACGTAAGGGATTCCCAGGATGGTGGCCAGCATGGGCCCTACCTGGGCGGTGTCGCCGTCAATGGCCTGCTTGCCGGTGAAGATGAGGTCGGCGCCCCCGAGTTTCCGGACGGCCTGGGCCAGGGTCAGGGCGGTGGCCCAGGTGTCCGCCCCGGCAAAGGCCCGGTCGGAGAGAAGCCGCGCCTCATCGGCCCCGTAGCCCAGGGCCTCCCGGAGCGCCGCCTCGGCCTGGGGCGGCCCCATGGTGAGGAGGGTCACCTGACCGCCCTGGGCCTCCTTGAGCCGGAGCCCTGCCTCCAGGGCGTAGAGGTCGAAGGGGTTGATGATGGCCTGGACCCCCTCCCGGATGAGGGTGTGAGTCTCCGGGTCCAGCCGTACCTTGTCCGTCTCCGGGACCTGTTTGATGCAGACGATGATCTTCAGCATGAGAGTGGGAGCAGGGGAGGGGAGGGGGCTGAAGGGCCGCGGGCCCCAAAACCCCCTCCCCCACACCCTGACCGGTGGGGGAGGGGGCGGGGCAGGGAGGGAGCCGGGCTCCCTGGCCCTCCCGTCAGATCCTTTATTTCTTTTTGGTGTATTCCTTGCTCAGGGCCAGCCCGATGATGTTACGCATGATCTGGTTGGTGCCCTCGAAGATCTGCAGGATCTTGGCGTCCCGCATCATCTTTTCCACCGGATAGTCCCGCATGTAGCCGTGCCCCCCCATGACCTGCACCGCGTCGATGGCCACCTGCATGGCCATGTCGGTGGCGAAGACCTTGGACATGGCCGCCTCTTTGGAGAAGTCCTTGGGGTCGGTGTCGATGTAGCGGGCCACGGCATAGACCAAGGCCCGGGAGGCCTCCACCCTCACCGCCATGTCCGCCAGCATGTGCTGCACCGCCTGGATGGCGAAGATGGGCTGCCCGAACTGGTGGCGCTCCTTGGCGAAGGAGGCGGCTTCATCCAGGGCGCTCTGGGCCAGGCCGATGGCCATGGCGCCGGCACCGGGGCGGGCCAGATCCAGGGTCTTCATGGTGATGATGAAGCCCTGGCCTTCCCGGCCGATGAGGCGGTCTTTGGGGATGCGCACCTCTTCCAAAATGATCTCCCGGGTCACCGAAGCCCGGATCCCCATCTTGCGCTCCTTCTTGCCAAAGGAGACGCCCGGATCGTCCTTATGCACGATAAAGGCGCTGGCCCCCCGGGGCCCCTTGGCCTTGTCGGTGAGGGCGATGATGACGTTGACGTCCGCCACCCCGGCGTTGGTGATCCATTGCTTGGTGCCGTTCAGCACATAGGCGTCGCCGTCCTTGGCGGCGGTGGTGGCGATGGCGCTGGCGTCGCTCCCGGCCTGGGCTTCGGTGAGGGCAAAGGCGGCCAGGGTGTTGCCCTGGGCGATCCCCGGCAGATAGGTCTGTTTCTGCTCCTCGGATCCGTAGAGCATGATGGGGTAGGCCCCCAGGAAGCTGGCGGCGAAACTCACCGCCACGCCCACGCAGCCTTCGGAGAGGGCCTCCAGCAGCAGGACGTTTTCAAAGGCCCCCATCCCCAAGCCGCCGTACTGCTCCGGAATGATGGTGCCGGCCAGATCGGCTTGGGCCAGATCCTTCAGTATCTCCCAGGGGAACTCCTCGGCTTCGTCCAGGCGGGCCCGGGCCGGCTTGATCTTTTCATAGGCGATGCGCCGCGCCAGGTCCTGGAGCATCTGCTGCTCCTCGGTCAACAGATAGTCCATGGGGCACCTTTATCAGGGTGGGGTTATTCCGCGGCGGCGGGCACCACCAGCCGGCCCTTGTAGAAGCCGCAGGCCGGGCAGGCCCGGTGCGGCAGCCGGGGTTCATTGCACTTGGGGCACACCGACAGGTGCGGCAGGGTCAGGCGGTAATGACTGCGCCGTTTGTTGCGGCGGGTCGGGGAATGCCTTCGTTTGGGCAGTGCCATGGGTGGTCTCCTCTGTCACGGGTCTCATCAGGAGGTGCCGGGGCGGCCGGAGGGCCCGCCGTGGCAGGCGCAGGGCCCGAGATTGAGGTCGGCGCCGCACTGAGGGCACAGGCCCCGGCAGGTGTCGGAGCATAAGGGCTTCACCGGCAGCATGAGCACCACCTGCTCCTTGAGGTAGGGCTCCAGGTCCAGGGTGTCGCCGGTGAAAAAGTCCAGGTCCAGCTCCTCCGGGGTGAGCGGCTCCTCTCCGCCCCGGACCGGCTCCGGCCCGGGCGTGAGGAGAAGTTCAAAGCTGGCCGCAAGGGGCGTCTCAAAGGGGGTGAGACAGCGACTGCAGGCCAGGGTCAGGGTGCCGGCCACCCGCCCCCGAAGCAGCAGGTCCCGGCCGTGTCGGGTCAGGCTGACCCGGGCTTCGGCCCGGGCGGGCCCGGCAATCTCCAGGCCCGGGTCCTGGGCCAGCCAGCGGGCGAACCAGGCTTCGTCCAGCGTCAGACTCAGCTCCAGCCCCTCCGGGGGGATGCGGCTGAGGGTCACCAGCCAGGGGGAGGTCTTCATGGCACCACGCTCACCCGGGAATCAAAACACTTAATTGTAAACAAACCTCTCCTCCTGTCAAGGATTTCTCCGGCTCTGGGGCATCAGGGCGGGGCCGCACCCGCAGGCCGCCCCGGGGGCTTACCGCCGGGAGCATCGAGGCCCGTGCCCTGGTTTGCCAGAAACCGCAGACCTGGGAGTCACAGGGGGCTGACGGGCTCTTCCTTTCCCCCGCCCGGGGCCTGTGCCCAAAGTGTGGCGCTGATGGCAATTCCGGGCCCTGCGGCTGCCACAGGCGGCTCCGGCCGCCTGGGCACATCTTTTGACGCGCCCCGGAGGTCGGGACCCCGGGGCAACAGGCCAGGAGTAGCCGGCGCGGTGGTTCTGGGGCAAGCCGGCCCGGTGGCTCAGGAAAGGGCATGTAAAATAAAGCACTTGAGATAGAGGCTCTCCGGCAGGGACAGGAGGGCCGGATGGTCCCGGGCCGCGCCCCGGCGCTCCACCAGGCGCAGCTCCCGGCCGGCCGCCTGGGCCGCCTGGCGGATAAGGTCGAGGAACTCCTCCTCTCTCAAATTATAAGAACAAGAACAGGTGATGAGACAGCCCCCGGGGGCCAAAAGCTCCAGAGCCTGGCGGTTGATCTCCAGATAGCCCCTCAGCGCCCCGGGACGGTCCTGGCGGCTCTTGGCAAAGGCCGGCGGATCCAGGACGATGGTGTCATAGCGCCGCCCCTCCTGGACGGCCTTTCTCAAAAAATGAAAAACATTTTCTTTTATGGCAATAATGTGGGAGAGGCCGTTCATGCGGGCGTTTTCCCGGGCCACCTCCAGGGCGGCGGCGGAGCTGTCCACCAGGGTGACCTGCCGGGCGTTCCGGGCCAGGTGCAGCCCGAAACCGCCCTGGTAGGCGAAGGCGTCCAGCACCTCCCCCTGGCCGTAAAGTCGGACGGTCAGCCGGTTCTCCCGCTGGTCCAGGAAAAGGCCGGTCTTCTGCCCCCGGAGCACGTCCACCAGGAAGGTGAGATCTCCCTCCCGGATCGTCAGACGCTCCGGCACTTCCCCTTTAACGGTTCTGACCTCCAACGCCAGCCCTTCCAGCAGACGCACCTCGGCATCGTGGCGCAGGGTGATGGACGCCGGCGACAGCCGGGAGGTGAGGAGCTCCAGAAAAAGGGGCAGGAGGCGCTCCGGGCCGGGATGCAGGGTCTGGACGACCAGATGGGGGCCGTAGGTGTCCACCACCAGCCCGGGAAAGCCGTCGGCCTCGCCATAAACCAGGCGCCGGGCCTCCACCCCGGGGGCCACCTGCTCCCGATAGGTCAGGGCTCCTTCCAGGCGGGCGGCCCAGAACTCCCGGTCCACCGCCTCCTCCCGCCGGGTGACCAGGCGCAGGGCGATGCGGGAGGTGGCGCTGTAGAACGCCTGCCCCAGAAAATCCCCGGTGGGACCCACCACCGCCACCAGCTCCCCGGCGGGCAGGGGCACCATCTCGGCCAGATCATCCCGGTAAATCCAGGGGTGGCCGCTTTTGGCCCACCGCCGGCCTTTGCCGGTGAGGCGGATGACCGGCAGGTCCTGCCAGGCCCGGCCGCTGGTCTGCGCCATTTCCGTCGTCCTCCATGGAAGGGGGTCTGAAATCCGCCGCGGCAAAAAAGGGCCCTGTCCTCCTCGCCTGGGGCCGATTTGTGGGCGGCAGGGAAGGGCAGGGGTCAGAATTCCTGGGGCCATCCCCCACCGGGGCGGGAGGTCGCCCCGGCCACCGCCGACGTTCTTGCCGCCGTTCTCCCCGGGCGCTGCGGGAGGGTCTTCGCCGGCCCGGATCCGGTCGGGCGCGCCCTTCCGGTTTCTGGGCCGCCTCAGCCGGTGCCTCCCCCCGGGCGGCGCCCAGGTCTTCCCTCGGGGGAAAAGGGGGCGAAGGCCGCCAGGGAGTGAAAAGGAGCGGGATACACGGGGCGGGGCGCCTCTTTTCCCCCGGGAGGATTGCTTTTCCCTTACTCCTCCCGCCACCAGCGGGAGCGCTCCAGATACTCGTGATAGCGCCGCCGCAGGAAACGGGGCCCGAACTCCGGATGGCTGACGTAACGCTTCACCCCCTGAAGCAGGCGGGTCTCCATTTCCTGGAGGAGCTCCGGCACCAGGCGCTCGTCCACAAAGTTGCGGGTCTCCTGATGGCAGAAATACACCTCCGGCCCCAGGGCCTGGGCCACCTCCTCCCAGCGGTCCTGGAGCTCCGGGGGCAGAAATTCCGGCCGCACCGGCACGGCGATGCGGGCTTCCAGGGTCACCTGCCAGCGGTCGCCGGCGGTGTGGCGGGACAGATCCCGGAACTCCAAAGTCAGGCCGTTGTCCAGCGGATGGCGGGAGACGATTTTTTCTGCAAGCATAAATGATGCCGAATGCTGGAGTTGGCATATAATGAAACGGACAGGGGCAGGCGCCGGGCACCCCTGGCCGTCTTTTCCCGCCGGCGCTGCCCGCCCCAGGCAGGGATCGGGGCCGGGCGCTGCCGTCCGGCGGCCCGGGCGTGGCGGGCGGTAAGCACGCGGCCGCGACTTCCTAATACATAGTCCATCTCCCGGGGCTTTTCAACTCCCGGCCCTGCGGTGATGGAGGAGGCGTAACATGCGCAGCCAGGTGGCGAGACTGGCGGTCCTGGTGGCGGTCCTGGCCGCCGTGGCCGGGGGTTATGGATATTGGCGCTGGCTCAACTCCCCCCGCTATGCCCTGCAGCAGATGGTGATAGCCCTGAAGACCCGGGACCTGGACCGGCTGCTCTTTTATCTGGACCTGCCGTCCATCGTCTCCCATTTGGGCCGGGAGGCGGCCGAGGATCTGGCTCAGGTGCTGCCGGGCTCCCCGGAGCCGGATGCGGTGGAGCGCTTCGGGCGGCGGGTCCTGGAGAAGCTGGCCCGGGCCATCCCCCCCAAGGCGGTGGAGGGGCTGATCCCCCTGATCAAGACCGGGATGGAGAAATACCTGCACAACCTCAGCAATGCCCAGATTCTGGGGCTGGCCGCGGCGGTGAGCACCGCCAGAATTGAACAGCGGGGGGAGCGGGCCACGGTGATATTTGCGGACCCCAAAACCCAGGAGCAGTTCCGCTTCGAGATGGTGCGGGATCCTGCGGATGGGGTGTGGCGCATTGCGGCCCTGCCGTATGAGGACCTGAAGCGGTTGGTGAAGCAGGAATTCAAATAATGTCTGATAATATATATTATGTAAACTAATCATGGGAGAGGAAACCTGCCCCCGCTGCGGTTACGTGTTCCGGCGACACCGGAATCCGGTCCCCACCGTGGATCTGATCATCGAGCTGGAGGATCGGGGCCTGGTGCTCATCCGCCGGGCCAAACCGCCCTTCGGCTGGGCCCTGCCCGGGGGGTTTGTGGAATATGGCGAGACCCTGGAGGACGCGGCTAAACGGGAGGCCTGGGAGGAGACCGGGCTCAAGGTGCATCTGCTGGGGCAGTTCCACGCCTACTCCGCTCCGGACCGGGATCCCCGCCAGCACACCATCACCGTGGTGTTTGTGGCCACCGCCCAAGGCGACCCCCACGCCGCGGATGATGCCGCGGAGGTCAGGGTGTTCCCCCTGGAGGACCTGCCGGCGCCTCTGGCCTTCGACCATGCCCGGATTCTGGCGGACTACCGCCGGGAACGGCCCCAGTGGCTGGCCCGGGCCAAGATATTATGAACTATAGTTAATATAGGTGGAGGGGGAAGCCGCCGAGGCGCCTCACCCTCGCCTTGGCCCGGCAAAGCAGGCTTTTCCTGCGCGGCTGCCCTGAGATGAGGCGGCGGAGCGGCAAGGTGGCCCGGGGAGGGCCGGGGCAGAGGATCACGGCCCGCGCCCTCCCCGGCCGGGCGGAAAAGAGGCGCCATGCCTGCCTCCCTTGCCCGCCGGGAGCGGAAGGGAGGGGGACAAGGTGTGGGAGAGGCCTGGGTCCCGGCCCCGAGGCCGTTTCCCGGTCCCGGGCGGGGCCGGACTCATCCCCGGGGCGGTCGGCTGCCCGCCGGGACAGGGCCTGACCTCCGGCGGCGCAGTTTTTGGCGTTTCCTCCGGTTTCAGGGCCGGGACAGAGGCGGATGGCGCACCCAGTAGTGCGGGTCCGGCCCGCAAGGAGGACAGGCCCAAGGAGCACCTGATGCCCCAGGAATCCTGGGGGAGATCCCCCGAGGCCCTTAATCGCGGGGTAACCCGCCTCACGGGCGCCTGAGAATGCGGGCTATCCCTGAGACTTCCCCGGCGAACTGGGCCGGCCTGCCGCCGTGGGAAGGGGGCCCACAATATTCTCACAGGACAATAAAATTTCTTATAAAACAAGAATGCTGGGACGCCGACTCTTTTTGGGGGGCTACTTCACCCTCACCGGCCTTATCGGGCTGGCGGGCTGGCCCCTGTATTACCGCCATCTTTGCCGGCGGGGAGCCCAGGAGAGTTTCGCCCCCCGCCTGGGTCTCACCCCGCCGCCGCCCCCACCCCCGGGGCGCCCCCGGCTCTGGCTGCATGGGGTGTCCGTGGGGGAGATCGCCAGCGCCCCGCCCCTGGTGGCGGAACTTAGGCGGCGGCTGCCGGAGGCTTCCCTCACCATCTCCACCGGCACCGCCACCGGCCAGGAGGTGGCTCGGCGGCTCTTCGCGCCCCAGGCCACCGTCTGCTATTTCCCGTTGGATCTGCCGTGGGCGGTCTTCCGGGCCCTGAGGGTCCTTCAGCCCGATGCCTTCCTGGCCCTGGAGTCGGAACTGTGGCCCGGCTTCCTGCTCAGGGCGAGGGACCAGGGGGTCAGGCTGGCCCTGCTGAACGCCCGCCTCTCGGAGCGCTCTTTCCGGCGCTATCTCCGGGTCCCCTCTCTGGCGGCCGCCTTTCTGTCCCTGTTTGACGTCCTGGCTGCCGGGTCCCCGGAGGATGCGGCGCGTCTCGGCCGGTTGGGGGCACCCCGGGAGCGGCTGCAGGTCACCGGCAATCTCAAGGTGGACCGGCTGCTGACGTCCTGGCAGGAACGGCAGGGGGCCTCCCCCCTCCCCTCCCCTTCCCCGGCGGGCCCGCCGCCGCCCGGCCCGCCGCCGTGGCTGGCGGCCCTGAGACTTTTGGCCTCACCGGTGTTTCTGGCCGCCTCCACCCACGCCGGGGAGGAAGAGGCGGTGCTGGAGGCCTTTGTCCGGCTGCGGGCCTCCTTCCCGGCCCTGCTTCTGATCCTGGCGCCCCGCCATCCGGAACGGGCTCCCGCGGTGGCCGCCCTGGCCGAGGCCAGGTCCCTGCCCTCCCTGCGCCTCAGCCGCCTCCAGGCCGGCCAGGCCCGCCACGGCGAGCCGGTGATTCTGGTGGACACCATCGGCGATCTGTTCGATCTGTACTCCCTGGCCAGCGTGGCCTTCGTGGGAGGCTCCCTCATCCCCCACGGCGGCCAGAACCTGCTGGAGGCGGCCGTCTGGGGGGTGGCCCCCGTCAGCGGCCCGCACCTCCACAATTTCCGCTGGGCCCAGGAGATGCTCACGGCCGTGGACGCCCTGACCATCGTTCATGACGCGGAGACCCTCGCCGCGGCAGTGCACTCCCGGCTGGCCGACCCGGAGGCCGCCCGCCGGGCCGGGGCCCGGGCCCGGAGCTGCCTTGCCGCTCATCAGGGGGCCGCGGCCCGTCAGGCCGAGCTGGTGGCCTCTCTCTTCACATGAGACCGGCGGCGGAAGTGCTTGGAGGGGAAAGCAACAGAGCAGTGGCGCCTCGCCAATCCCCCGCACCCCGGGATAAGGACTTGAGGAAATGGCTCTGGGTAAGGAGGCAGAGGCCAGCGCCCCGGTCTCCCTCCCTGAAAACTTTTGGCCCGGGTCACCGGAGAAATTCGGGCCTCAGGCCTCCTCCAGCACCTCCCGGATCCTGCGTTTGGTGATGGGCCCCGCCACTCCGTCTACCTGCAGGTGATATTTTTTCTGGAATTCTTTGACCGCCTTTTTGGTGGCCGCGCCGTAGACGCCGTCCACCTTGAGGGCGAGGCCCAGGATGCGGTTTAAGGCCTCCTGGAGCCACTTCACCTCCGCCTCGGTGCTTTCCGCGGTCTCCCGGCCCGCCACATTGCCGATCTCCTCTTTCATGGCCCGGGCCATGGCGGCGTAGCCATGCTCTTTGCGGTAGCGCTCCCAGCGCTCCTCCCGGAATTCATAGTGCCAGCACTCCGGGCCGGTGAGGGTGGCGACGATGTTCACCCAGCCGTGGCGGTTGAGGATCTCCCGCACCCGCTTGTGGCCGATGCCGGTGTCGAAGGCGTCGATGTCGATGGCCCGGCCCGACTCATGCACGCTGCCGCAGGCGGGGGGGCTGTAGGCGGTTTTCCGGCCCGCCTTCCAGTCCTCATGGGCCTTCTGCTGCATCTCGGCGCTGCGAAACATGTCGCTGATGTAGAGATGTCCGCCCTCCGCCACGATTTCCTGATAGACCCGGGCCAGCGCTTCGGCCGCCGGTTCCACCAGCCGGGCCATGTGCGCCGGCAAGGGGCTCCCCTTGGGGTAGATGCCCGGAACCTGCACCCGGACCACCCCCCGGTATCTCTCATCTCTTCCCAGAATCCTCAGGGTCATGTCCATGATGTCACCTCTTCCTCGTGAGGGAGGGCTCGGCCTTCCGGCCCCAGCCCGGGATCACTGCCGGGGGAGGGGGCCAGCAGGCCGCCAGGGCTCCCACCGCGGCGGAGCCGATGGCGGTCAGGATGGCGGGGATTTCCTGAACGTTACGGAGGGAGAGAATAATGGCCCCCACCACCACGATGAGCACCGTGAGGCCCAGGGATCCCACCACCAGCCGGTAGATCCAGGTGTCCGGAGGCATGGGAGGCAGCTCCCCGATGACCTCCTGGGCCACCCGGCTCAGGATCTGAGGGTCGTCTTTGAACTGGGCCAGCAGTTTCTCATCGGCCAGCACCCGGTCGACCAGCACTTCGGCGGAGCGGAGCATGGCGCAGCCCTCCTTGGCGGCAGTCTCCTGCCATTGTCAGCCGCAGTCCCGGGAATTGCAAACATAATCGGGACACAGGTCCACAAAAGACCCCGCCTCCCGGGGGTGGAGCAGGCGGGGTCCGGGCGGGGCGGGGCCGGCCACGCCGCTCAGAGGAAAAGGGTCGCCAGGCCCCGGGTCACCAAGGCCAGTCCCAGGGCCAAAGTGAGGGAGCCCACCACCCCGATGGCCGCGCCCTTCCAGCCCACCTCCCGGCCCAGGGCGGCGATGGTGGCGGCACAGGGGATGTAGAACAACACAAACACCGTAAAGGTGAGGAGCTGGGCGTGGCTGAGCACGGTCTCCGGCTGGGTGGTGCCCAGGGCTTCATGGAGCATCACCAGGGAAAGCTCCTTGCGCATGATGCCGAAAATGAGGGTGGTGCCCACCGCCGCGGGCAGGTCCAGGACATCGGTCAGGGGGGTGAACAGGGCGTTCACCCAGTCGTTGAAGCCGTAGAACTTGAGGAGGCTCAACACCGTGCTCCCCACGATGAGGATGGGCCAGGCCACCACAATGAAGTCCTTAAGACTGCGCCAGGACTTATGGAAGACATTTTTCAGGGTGGGGAGGCGGTATTCGGGGATCTCCATCAGCAGTCCGGGGGAGACCTCCTTAACCAGCCAGGTGGACAGGCGGCCCAGGAGGGCGATGATCACCAGGTTGAGGAGATAGACCGCCAAGCCCCAGTAGGGTCCCAGGATGGCCGCCACCAAGGCGAAGATGATGACGGAGCGGGCCGAACAGGGGATGAGGATGGACAGGAGGGCCACCACCAGCCGGTCCCGGGGGCTCTCCAGGATGCGGGTGGCCATCACCGCGGGCACGCTGCAGCCATACCCCAGGATGAAGGGGATGATGGATTTGCCGTGCAGCCCCAGGCGGTGCATGAGATTGTCCATGAGGAAGGCCACCCGGGGGAGGTAACCGGAATCCTCCAGCAGGGCCAGGCCCACCAGGAAGGGCACCAGGTACGGGGCCACAATGCCGATGCCCCCAAAGATCCCCAGGAGTACCCCTTCCCCCACCAAGTGGTAGGCCAGGGAGGCTTCCCCCAGGCTTTCTTTGAGGAATGCCTGGGAGAGCTCCAGATACGACAGGAGGAACTCCTCCGCCGCCTGGCCCACCCGGAAGACCACCTGAAAAAACAGGCCCAGCACGAGGATGAGCAGCCCATACCCCCAGACCCGGTGGGTGGCCACCCAGTCCAGGCGGTCCCGCCACTTGGGCTTTTCCGCCGGGATCACCCGGGCCACCTGCTCAAAGAGATTCACCGCCAAGGCATGGCGCTCTGAGGAGATCACCGTCTCCGGCGGCCGGCCGTGGCTGTGGGCCAGGATTTTCTGATGGTTGCGCACCAGAGGGATGACCTCCGGATGGCGCCGCCCCACCTCCTCCAACAGATACGGGTCATCCTCCAGGAGTTTGATGAGAAAAAACCGCCACGGCAGTCCCAGCTCCTGGGCCAGCTTGGGGTCCAGCGAGTCGGAGAGCTCGGCGATCTCCTCCTCCACGTCCCGGCTGAAGGTGACCGCCGCCGGCCGGATCTGCAGGCGTCCGGCCTCCACCGCGGTGTCCAGGAGTTCCGTCAGCCCCTTGCCCTGGGAGGCCACCGTGGTCACCACCGGCACCCCCAGGAGATGGGACAGGAGCGTGGGCTTGAGGCGGATGCCTTTGCGCTCCGCCTCGTCCATCATGTTGAGGACCACCACCATGGGCCGCTCCAGACTCATGAGCTCCAGGGTGAGCTCCAGGCTGCGGGACAGAAGCGAGGCGTCAATGACGTTGATGATGACATCCGCCTCTTCCTTGAGGAGGTAATTGCGGGACTCCAGCTCCGCCTGGTCGATGGAGGTCAGGGAATAGACCCCGGGGAGGTCCACACAGGTGAGCTCCTCCCCGCCGTGCACCACCCGGCTGACGGTGTATTTCACCGTGGTGCCGGGGAAATTGGAGACGATGGCCTGATAGCCGCTGTAATAGTTGAAAATGGTGCTCTTGCCGCAGTTGGGTTGTCCGATGAAGGCCAGGATCATAAAGGTTCTCTTTCCGAATAATGGTGTGGAGCCCGCCCCGGGCCGGTTCCCTTCACCGGGGCGGCGACGGGGCGCCGGGGCCGCAGGGCGGTCCGGGTCTGGCGGCCCGTTTTTCCTACGGTGCCGGTAGAAATCATCCTAACCTATTTTTACTGAGATGCAATAACAAATTTTTTCCCCTCCCCTTTTGCGGCCGCCGGGATATAATCAAGCCGTTTTGGGGGCAGTGCCCGGGGTGAGGGGGCCAGAGGCCCCAACCTTCTGCTCCTTCCCCCGCCCCGTAGCAGTGGTATGAGGGAGCCAGGTTCCCCAGTCCTCTTTTCACAATTGAGGTGAGTTATGATCCCCCGTTATTCCCGGGAGCCCATGGCCCGCATCTGGAGTCTGGAAAACCAGTTCGCCTCCTGGCTGAAGGTGGAGCTGGCCGCTTTGGCCGCCTTGGCGGAGCACGGCTTCATCCCGCCCGAGGTGCCCCCGGAGATCGAGGCCCGGGCCCGTATCGACGTGGAGCGCATCCTGGAGATCGAGCGTACCACCCACCACGACGTGGCCGCCTTCGTGGACCAGGTGTCCGCCGGCTTGGGGGAATGGGGCCGCTACTTTCACTTCGGCCTCACCTCCTCGGATATCCTGGACACCGCCCTGGCCCTGCGCCTGGTGGAGTCCGTGGACCTGCTCCTGGCCGGCCTGGACCAGTTTCTCACCGTCCTCCAGGAGAAGGCCTTCCTGTATAAGGACACGGTGATGGTGGGACGCACCCACGGGGTGCACGCCGAGCCCATCACCTTCGGCCTCAAGTTCGCCCTCTGGCATGCGGAGTTTCAGCGCCATCGGGAGCGCCTGCGGCAGGCCCGGGAGATGGTGGCGGTGGGCAAGCTCTCCGGCGCGGTGG
This sequence comes from Syntrophobacterales bacterium, assembly GCA_023512475.1. Classification (GTDB taxonomy): domain Bacteria; phylum Desulfobacterota; class Desulfobaccia; order Desulfobaccales; family 0-14-0-80-60-11; genus JAILZL01. The sequence continues at coordinate 15,472 of JAILZL010000028.1, read as the reverse complement.
GCACCTTCGCCCATCTGCCGCCCGCGGTGGAGGAGAGCGCCATGCGCCGCCTGGGCCTGAAGCCCGCGCCCATCGCCACCCAGGTCATCCAGCGGGACCGCCACGCCCAGTATCTCGCCACCCTGGCCCTGGTGGGCGCCGGGCTGGAGCGCATCGCCCTGGAGATCCGCCACCTGCAGCGCACCGAGGTGCGGGAGGCGGAAGAGTATTTCTCCCCCGGCCAGAAAGGCTCCAGCGCCATGCCCCACAAGCGCAATCCGGTGCTCTCCGAAAACCTCTGCGGGCTCGCCCGGGTCCTGCGGGCCAACGCCCTGGCGGGCCTGGAAAATGTGGCCCTCTGGCATGAACGGGACATCAGCCACTCCTCGGTGGAGCGCATCATCCTCCCCGACAGCTCCATCCTGGCGGATTTCATGCTCCACCGCCTCCTGAACCTCCTCAAAAACCTCCTGGTCTATCCCCAGCGCATGCGGGAGAACCTGGAGGCCAGCCGGGGGCTGGTCTTTTCCCAGAGCCTGCTTCTGGCCCTGGTGCAGAAGGGACTCAACCGGGACGCGGCCTACCGTCTGGTGCAGCGGGCCGCCATGCAGGTGTGGGAGGAGGGGGAAAACTTCTTCGAGGTGGTGCACCGGGATCCGGACATCCGCCGGCACCTCACCGACGCCGAGCTCACCGAGCTCTTCGACTACCGCCACCACCTGCGCCATGTGGATGCGATCTATCGCCGGGTCTTCGGGGAGGGCTGAGGGGGGCGCGGACGGGGTTCAGGCCAAGGAGAGCTTCACCAGGTCATCCCGGGGGCTCACCTTGTCCAGGCGCACCAGGACCGTGTCCCCGGGCCGGAGCTTCAGGGAGGCGGGCGCGGTGAGGGGCACCTCCAGCAGCACCTCCGGCAGGAGCAGGCGCCAGCGGTTCTGCACCTGCTCCAGCACCAGGGCCTCCTTTTTGCTCCCCACCTGACCGGCCAGGTACTTGAGCAGCCAATAGCGCAGCCGCCGGGTCTTGAGCAGCCCCGCCCGCCGCATGGCCGGCTCGATGGTCATGAGGATCTGCTCCAGCTCCGGACGGGAATAGGCCGGTGGCCCGCCCCCCAAAACCGCCAGGAGCTGGCGGTGGATGACCAGGTCCAGGAAGCGCCGGATGGGGGAGGAGGCCATGGTGTAAAGGGGCAGGCCCAGCCCCCAGTGCGGCTGGGGTTCCAGGTCCATGACCACCCGGGAGAGCCTTTTGCGGTCCTGCCACAGGGCCACCAGGTCTTTGGGGGCCTCCCGGTCGATGGGCTCCCGGGGCTCGGGCTGGCCGCGGTAGATGGCCGGCACCCGGTGCTCCGCCAGAAACCGGGCCGCCAGCCAGTTGGCCAGCACCATGGCTTCGCTCACCATCTGATGGCTGACGGTCTCCTGGTCCTCCACCACCACCTGCACGCCCCCCTGATGATTCAGGGTGACCCAGATCTCGGGCAGCTTGAGTTCATACCCCCCCGCCGCCAACCGCCGGGCCTTCAGCCGGGCGGTTAGATCCGCCAGCCGCCGCAGCACCGGGTCGCCCTCCAGGATGGCGTCCACCTGGGCGTAGGTGAGGCGGCGCTTCACCCGGATGACGCTGGGATGGATGGCGGCGTCCCGGACCTCGCCCGCCGGGGTGAGGTGGATGAGAAAACTGAGAGCCAGGCGCTCCTCCCCCTCCAGGAGCGACAGGGTGTTTTCCGAGAGCTCCTCGGGGAACATGGGCAGACGCAGCTCCGGGAGATAAATGGAGGTGGCCCGCTCCCGGGCTTCCGCGTCCAAAGGGGTGGTAGGCGCCACCACCGAGGCCACATCCGCGATGTGCACCCCCAGCCTCAGGCCCTCGGGCGTCTCCTCCAGGCTTAAGGCATCGTCAAAATCCCGGGTGCGCTCGCCGTCGATGGTGAAGCACTCCAGGCCCGTGAGGTCCAGGCGCCGGGAGGCCAGGGGATCGGGAGGGGGCGCGGCCATCAGCCGCCGGGCCAGCTCCCGGGTCTCCGCCTCGAACTCCGTGGGCACCTCCAGGCGGTACAGGTCCAGGTTCTCATCCTCGGAAAAGACCCCCAGCCGCACCAGCAGGCGGAAGGCGGCATCGGGGGCGGTGAGGCCGGCCTTGTCGAGATAGGCCTGGATCCTGGCGTGCTCCGGGGCCTCCTCACCGAAGACCGCCTCCTGCTTCATAAGCTCCACCAGCCGCTCCCGCCAGAGGGGATCGGAGATCTCTCCCCGGTCCCAGGCGGCCCGGAGCCACTCCGCCGCCTCAGCCAGCTCCCGGCGCTCCTCCTCCTCCCGCCGGGCCCGCTCCTGAAGGGCCGCCACCACCTCCGGGGGATTGGGCACCCACAGCCCCTCTTTGAATTTGAAGAGGAAGCGGTCCTCAAAGAGGGCCCGGCCCATGGCCGCCACCTGATCGCAGGAGGTGCCATTGAACCACAGGCGGGCCAGCTCTTCCGTGCTTTGGGGCTCATTTTCCGCCGCCAGCAGCTCCCAGATCTCCGTGAGGTCGATGGCCTGCTTCAGCTCCTCCCTCAGGCGGGCGGTCTCCTGCAGGCGCTCCAGAATCTGCTGGCGGGAGCCCCCCGGGGGCAGCTTCCCCGGGCAGGCGTGCAGCAGGCGTTTGCGGGCCAGGGTCATCTCCCGGCTGTTCTGGGTGAGGACGTGCAGACGCTCCCCTTTGAGCTCCAGCACCATCGCCACCAGAATGCGCTTCTCTTCAAAGAATTCGACCAGCCAGCCCGGTTCCATGGTAGAATGGGAGTAGGCTTTCGGGAGAATGGAGGCGCAGGCGGGGGAAAGGCAAAAGGCGGCCTCCTCCTTGCCTTTCACCCGGGAGGACTCCCGGAAGTCATTCTTTGTCGGTAATAGAAGTGCAAAATTACCAGAAAAATCAAAAAAGTCAACGAGGCGGCGGGCCGCCCCCAGCCGGCGGCAGCGGGTCCGGTCGCCAGCGCCCCACTGGAGCCGGCACGGCTTCGCCCGGAGCCCGGGGATGCGCCTGGCCCTAATTTCCGACATCCACAGCAATATTGAGGCCCTGGAAGCGGTGCTGGCCGCCATCGACGCCGAGGGGGCGGACCTGATCCTCAACCTGGGCGATATCGTGGGCTACAACGCCGCGCCCAACGACTGCCTGGAGCTCCTGGCCGCCCGCCCGGTGGTGAGTCTCGCCGGTAACCACGACCTGGCCCTCCTGGAGGAGGAGCGGGCCCGGCACTTCAACCTCATCGCCTACCAGGCCCTGAGGTGGGCCCGGGAGACGGTGCGGCCGGAATTCCTGGAATTCTTCCGCAACCTGCCCCTGGTCCGGGAGGGGGAGGGGTTCATCGCCTGCCACGGCACCCCGGCCAGCGCCGACGCCTACGTGGTGTATCATTTCCAGAGCCGGCGCCTCCTCAATTTCCTGAAAGAACGCCGGGATCTGAAGGTGTGCTTCTTCGGCCACACTCATGTCCGGGCCCTGTGGTACCGGGACGTGCGGGGCAAGGTGGCTCTGCTGCCCCTCTCCCGGCACAAAATCCGCCTGGACCCCACCTGTCTCTACCTCATCAACCCAGGCAGCGTGGGGCAGCCCCGGGACGGCAACCCCGAGGCGGCCTATGCCATCTTCGATTTTCAGGAATTTTCCGTGCAGTTCAAGTCGGTGCCTTACGACATCGCCGCGGCCCAGCGCCGCATCCTGGCGGCGGGCCTGCCGGAACTGCTGGCGGAACGCTTAGGCCAGGGCATCTGAACCAGGGGGGAAGGAATGGTGCCATTTCAGAAAGAGGGAATCCTGAAGGATGGCAGCCGGGTCATCCTGCGGCCCATGGTGAAGGAGGACAAGGAAAAACTCCTGGACTTCTTCCAGCGGGTCAGCGAAGAGGACCTGATATTCCTGCGTTCCGACGTGCGGGACCCCAAGGTCATCGAAGAGTGGGTCAACAATATTGACTACCACAAGGTCTTCCCCCTTCTGGCGGAGGCGGACGGCAAGATCGTGGGGGATGCCACCCTGCACATGCGCCGCCGGGGCTGGAAGCGCCACCTGGGCAATGTCCGGGTGGTGGTGGCCCGGGACTGGCAGGGCAAGGGCCTGGGAACCCTCCTGGTGAATGAACTGGTGGAGCTGGCGGCGGAATTCGGCCTGGAAAAGCTGGTGGCGGAGATCCATCTCCAGGCCCAGGCCGCCTTGGCCATGTTCAAAAAGGCCGGCTTTTCCGCCAAGGCCGTGTTTGAGGATCTGGTCAAGGATTTCAAGGGCAACCGGGGGGACCTGGTGGTCATGGTCTGCGACGTCCAGGGCCGGGACCGCCGGCCGGCGGACTGAACCGGGGCGGTGGACTTCCGGGAGAGGGGACCGGGAAGCCATGGCCCCGGCCGCCTCGTGTCAGCCTCCTCCCCACCCTCGGGAGGGCCGGGGGACCTGAGTTCGGGCGAGGGATCCGGCCCCCCCCCGTCTCTTTTGACGGCCCCCCCCGCCGGTTTAAGGCGCCCCCCCGTTACCGGGTCAGCCAACGCCGGTCCCGCACGGTCACGAAGGCGTAAGGGTAGATCCACTGCAGCAGGAAAAAGGCGTAGTAGCTGTATATGATGCCGTAGATGAACTCCCAGTCCCGCTCCAGCCACAGGTAATAGATCAGGTTGAGGACCGACATCAGCCCCACGGCCAGCAGCACCTTGAAGAGAATGGGGGGATAGGCGGCCACCGAGAGGAGAAAGACCCCGAAGAAAAAGGTGGTCAGGGGACCTTCCAGCTGCGTGAGGAGAAACTCCAGCCGGGCCCACGCGGCGGAGCGGGGCCGGAAGCGCCGGAACAGAAAGGTGGCCAGCACCGCCGATTCCCGGACATTGCCCCGTTCCCAGCGCAGATACATGCGGCACACCCCGGTATAGGTCTCCGGCACCAGGGTATAGACCACCGCGATGCGCTGGTAACAGGTGTCATACCCCTGGCGCAGGATAAAGTTGGTGAGGGCCCGGTCCTCGGAGTGGTGGCAGGCCGCGCCCAGGAAGGTCTGGGTCAGCCAGGCCTCCAGGATGGGCAGCACCGCCTCCCGCCGGTAGGCGGACAGAGACCCGGGGGTGCAGATGACGGTGCGGTACACGGATTGGGAGGCCCGCAGGAAATCCAGATTGACGAACCGTACCCCTTGCATCTTGCCCATGAGGGAGCGGTGCCGGTTCAGGACCCGGACAAATCCGGCCACCGCGCCCACCCGGGGGTCGTGCATCAAAGGCGCCACCAGATGGCGCAAGGCGTCGGGGGCGATGACGCTGTCGGAGTCCACCGTCACCAAAATCTCCCCGGAAGCGGCGCGGAACCCCGCGGCCAGGGCCTCCTTCTTCCCCCGGTTGCGGGGAAAGCGCAGGAGACGGATGAGATCCGGAAAGCGCCTGGCGGTGCGGTCCAGATGCCTCCAAGTGTCATCCGTGGAGCCATCGTCCACCGCGATGACCTCCAGCCGCTCCCGGGGGTAGTCCGCTGCGGCGATGGACATCAGGCAGCGGCTGACCATGGCGCCTTCGTTATAGACCGGCACCACCACCGTGAGGGAGGGCAACGGTCCGGCGGCCGGCGGGTGGGGGCGGTATATGGCCCAGAGCACGGTGCGCCAGAGCTGCAGAAAGAGCATCAGCAGGGCATAGACCCCGGCCAGGGCGGGGAGCCAGGCGGTGTAGGTCCGGCCCTTCAGGAGGGCCAGGAAAAAGTCCAGGGAGCCGAACTTCAGCCCCAGGACCGCCACGGCCAGCCAGGCCACAGGCACCAGGACCTTGAGGGCCCGGTCCCAGGCACAGGGATGGAGGCCCGTCCCCGGGCCTTCCCGCGGCGCGGTGAGCAGCAAAGCAGTGTCGTCCATGCGTTTCGGTGTCCCTTGCACCGCCAGGCTGGGTCTCACCCGGCCCCCGGGCTTGTTTTGAACTCCAAATTGTGTAAACCTTATTCTATATCAGGCCAACGGGCCAAAAAGTCAATCGCCCTTTCACTCAGGTCAGGCCGTCTGCACAGGAGGGGCCCTGCCTCGCGCCGGCCTGAGCGCGGGCGCAGCCGCCCCCATTCCGGCAGGGGGCTTGCTACGGCGACGGAGGCGTTCCCATGCTCCCCACCCGGCCCCCCATGGCAATCCTCATTCTGGCGGCGCTCCTGAGCGCGGCCGGTCCGGCATCCTCCCAGATCCCGAATGTATCCCGGGAGGGCGGTGTGAAAAGATTCAGCCATGCGGTGATCATCACCGGCCGTTTTGAGGCCCTGAAAGAATTCTACCGACTGGTGCTCCGGGCCGAGCCCCGGGTCTTTTCCGACGATTACCTGGAGTTTCAGGTGGGGGGTGCGGCGCTGGGGTTGTTCAAAGAGGAAAGCATGGCCGCCATCGCCCCCGGGGCCATGCGGGGCGGGGCCAACGCCAGCGTCATGCTGGAATTTGAAGTGGCGGACGTGGATCAGGAATACGCCCGTCTGCAGAAGATCCCCGGGCTGGTCATGGTCCTGCCCCCCACCACCTTTCCCTGGGGTCACCGCACCCTCTACTTCCGGGATCCTGACGGCAATCTCCTCAATTTTCACAGCCTCGTGGCCACCCCCTGAGCCGGAGGGTGAGCGCGGGCATGAGGACGGCATGAGGCAAGGCCCAGAGATACTGCGGCACGGCGAAACGCGCCTTGGCTCCCCCTGGGGGGAGTGGCGGGTGGTGCACTATGCTGACCGGGGGCTTCACTACCGGTATCTGGCCCTGATCCGGGGGGAAATCCCCCCGGAGGGGGAGGTGCTCCTGAGGCTGCATCGGCGCTGTGCCGCCGGCGAGCTCCTCCGGGCGGGAAGCTGCGGCTGCGGCGAGCGTCTGGAGGCCGCGCTGGCGGCCCTGGCACAAGCCGGGGCGGGGGTGCTCCTGTACCTCGACCTCCCCGAGAACCCGGGGATGGCGGCAGCGGGCGGGGGCTGCCCCCTGTCCCGGCCGGACCCCCACCTGGCGGAAGCGGCCGCGGCCCTCCTCCGGGATCTGGGGGTAAAAACGGTCCGGCTGCTGACGGATCCGGAAGAACCCGCCCCTCCGCCCCTGCCCGGCCTGGCCGTCGCCGGCCGGGTCCCGTTGGTGAGGGAGGCCTCCCTTTTTCCGGGGAGCACCGCCCTGCATGGGCGGCTGGCTGACCTGCCCGGGACGGCCCGGCGCTTCCGCCACCGCCAGGGGCGGCCCCTGGTGACCCTCACCTACGCCCAGAGCCTGGACGGCTCCATCGCCGCCCGCCCCGGCCATCCCCTGGCCATCAGCGGCCCCGCTTCCCAGACCTTCACCCACGCCCTCCGGGCGGTGCACAACGCCATCCTGGTGGGGATCGGCACGGTGCTGGCGGACAATCCCGCCCTGACGGTGCGGCTGGTCCCCGGCCCCCACCCCCGGCCGGTGATCATGGACACCCGGCTGCGCCTGCCGGCCTACGCCCGGCTCCTCCGGGAGGGCCGCCGTCAGCCGGTGGTGGCCACCAGCGACCAGGCGTCCCCGGAGCGTCAGCAGGAGCTGGAGGATCTGGGCGCCCTGGTGCTGCGCCTTCCCGTGGGACCCAATGGCGGCATCCATCTGCCCGCGCTCCTGAACCGGCTGGCGGAGCTGGGGGTGACGGCCCTAATGGTGGAGGGCGGCGCCCAGGTCATCACCAGCTTCCTGAATTCCCGGCTGGTGGATCAGGTAGTGGTGACCGTGGCCCCCATCCTGGTGGGCGGCGTGCGGGTGCTGGACGGCTACCTGCCGGCGGCGGAGCGCCGTTTTCCCCGGCTTGAGGGCGTCTCCTACTACCAGGTGGGGGAGGATTTGGTGCTGTGGGGCTCCCCCTGCTGGAGCTGAGTCCGGCTCAGCCTCCGCCCGGCCACAGCCAGGCCGCGGTCACCAGCAGCCAGGTGACTTCGTTGGCGAGTTCGCTGACCGCCGCGCCCAGACGGTTCCGGTCCCAGCCCGCCTCCCTCAGGGCGAAGTACAACTGCCCCAGGCGGGTGCTGATGCCGATATGGCCGGCCAGGATCATGCCGCCCGCCAATCCGGCTCCGCCCACCATCAGGATATTATAGGCCAGGATGACCTGGGGCAGGCCGATGAAACAGAGGCTGAAGCAGCCCCGCACCAGGGGGTCGCTCACCGGCAGCCCCCTCAGGCGGGCCCCCAGCCAGGTGGCGGCCAGACCCGAGCCCACCAGCCCGGTGTTGAGCGTGTCCACCGGGGCCCAGGGCTCCGGGCCTTTCCAGAGGAGCACTCCCAGGCAGGTGGCGATGGCCAGGCTCCAGGCGCTGTAGGTGATGACCGTCTGGCGGGTGACCCGGCTGGGCTGGGCCAGGTGGGCCTTGACGGTGAGGCCCAGGTTGATGAGAAGATAGGTGAGCCAGGCCGCCAGCCAGCTCACATTCACCCCCTGGGTGGTCTCCAGGAGGCGCCACACCTGGCTGCCTCCGGAGATACCGGCCAGGGTGAGCTGCAGGAGAAAAAAGGCGTCGGCCGCCAGACTGCGGACGGTCAGCATGACGGCAGTGTAGCCTCCTCCCCGCCGCAGGACAAGCCGGAAGCGCACCTGGCCCGGGTCTCCCCCATGACCGCACCCCCCTTACCGCCCTCGGTCGCCGCCCTCGCCTGGGAGGCGGCGGCCGCCTTCTGCCCCGCCGGCCGGGTGGCGGCCCTCACCCCTCTGGGCCGGGGCAATGTCCACCAGACCTTTCTGGCGACAGTGACGGGCGCCGGGGCGCCGCCGTTCGTCTTGCAGCGCCTTAATCTGGCCGTCTTTCCCCGGCCGGAAGTAATTCTGGCCAACCTCCGGGTGGTGAGCGACCATGTCCGCCGGCGAAGCCGCGCCACCCCCCAGGGGGCGCCGGAGCTCGCCCTGCCTGAGCTGCTTTCCACCCCGGATGGCCGGGATGGCTTCCAGGGGCCGGACGGCTCCTGGTGGCGGGCCCTCACCTACCTGGCCCACACCCGCGCCCCCCTGAAAGTGGAGGGAAGGGACCATGCCCGGGAAGTGGGCTGGGCCCTGGGGCGTTTTCATGTGTTGCTGGCGGACCTGCCTCCCCGGCGCCTGAGGGACCCCCTCCCCGGCTTCCACCATACCCCTTCGTATCTCGCGGCCTATGACGCCCTGCGCTCCGGGAGGCCGTTGCCGCCCCCGCCCGAAGTGCGCCATGCCGGCCGCATGATCGAGGCCCGCCGGAGTCTGGCCGGGGTGCTGGAGGCGGCCCGGGCCCGGGGGGACATCCCGGTGCGCATCATCCATGGCGACCCCAAGGTGGACAACGTCCTCCTGGAGGCGGCGGGCCGCCGGGCGGTGGGGCTGGTGGATCTGGACACCGTCATGCCGGGGCTGGTGCTCCATGACCTGGGGGATGCCCTGCGCTCCCTCGGCAACCCCCTGGGGGAGGAGACCCGGGCCTGGGAGGAGGTGCGCTTCGCCCCCGAGATGGCCGCCGCCTTCCTGCAGGGCTACCGGGAAGGGGCCCCGGAGCTGTTGACCCCCCGGGAGCGGGAGTATCTCTATCCGGCCCTGCGGCTGCTCGCCTGGGAGCTGGGGCTGCGCTTCTTTTCGGATCATCTGGCGGGCAATGTCTATTTCCAGGCAGCCGACCCGGAGCATAACCTGCGCCGGGCCCTGGTGCAGTTCCGCCTCCTTCAGAGTATCGAGGCCCAGGAGCGGGAGCTCCGGAGCCTGATACGGGAGGGTTTCTGAAACCGGCTGGCCGGGGTCAGCGGAACAAAAGATCGGGCCGTTTCTGTGGAGAGGGAACTTGCCAGCCGGAGAGATCACCCCGCAAAGGAAGTCTCCGGACAATGATCCGACTGCCCCAACGGAGGGCAGGGTCATATCTGCCCGCCGCCCGCCGGCCCTCACCGTCTGCCTGCACCAGATCATCCATTTCCGGTTTCGGGCGGTGCTCTTGGGCACGGTGATCCTCTGGGGCATCGGGGATGTGGTGTGGATTCTCTACAATCAGCTGATGTCCCCGCCCTTCCTGCTCCTGAACATCAACGACATCCTGGCCACCTTCGGGGCCTTCATGGCGGTTTTGATCGCCATCGACATCTTCATCAACATCACCTTCCCTGAGACTGACTTGGCTCCCTGCCGGTCACCGGCAAGGGCACCCCGGCCCGGGTGCGGCCCTGTGCGCCGGAGGAGGAGTAGGAGGGCAAAGAGGGGGCGGGGCGGGAAGAGGAGGGGAGCTCCGGCCCAGATGACCACCGCGAGGGATGGTGCTAGCGCAACGGCCTTCGGGGGAATCTTTGGCAGGAAAAAAGGCCGCACCGCCCAAGGGGCGGGCGCCCTCCGGGCGGCTACCTGGTGAGAAGGCGGGCGAGCCGGTCTTTTCGGCGGTGCTGGTGGCGGGGGACGGAATCGAACCGCCGACACGGGGATTTTCAGTCCCCTGCTCTACCGACTGAGCTACCCCGCCACACCGGTTTTGTTTACTCCCTGCCCCGGGATTTGTCAAGCATCCGGGGAAAGAAAATGCTATGATCGTCCCTCGGATGGCGGCGCCGGAGGACTTCACCCCCCTGACGGACTATTTGACCCGGCCGGACGGGTTTCGGGCCCGGCGGCGCCTGATGGACTGGGCCCGCAGGGTGCTGCCCCTCCCCGGGGACGGCGCGCCGGACTATCTTCGGCCGGAGGCCTGGTGGCAGAGGCTCCTCCGGGCGGTTCCGGACCCCGGCGCGGCCCTGACCGCCCTCTCCCAGGCCACCGGGATCTATTTTTTCCCGTCCCGGGAGTGGCCCCTTCGGTTGGTGCGCTGGTTGCGCCGGCTGGAGGTGCGGCGGCTGCTGGAGGCCGGGGCCGGCCGGGGCTATCTCAGCCAGGCCCTGGCGCCCCTGGCCCGGGAGGCGGGGGTCGATTTTCTGGCCGTGGACCGGGGAGAAGGGGAATTCATCTCCGAGCTGCCGTCATCTTCGCTGGTCCGGCCCGGGGATGCCTTTCAGGCGGCGCGGCATTTCCGGCCGGACGCCATTTTCTACGGCTGGCCGCCCCCGGGACAGTCGGTGGCTCCCTTCTTCGACGGCGGCGCGGTGCGCTGGGTGCTGCTGGCCGGGGAGCCCGGAGGCGGGGTGACGGGCGCCCGGGAGGACTGGCAGACCCTGCCGCACCGCCTCTCTCCGGGACTGAGCCGCTTCTGCCGCGGCCGCACGGACCCGGACCGCCACGGGGTGACGGTGTTTCTGCGCCCGGACGTTTCTGAGGCGGCCGCAAAGGGAAAGGAGGATAGTCATGGCGAAGGCGGAACACTTTCCGGTGATCGTGGAGGAGGAATGCATCGCCTGTGGGGCCTGCGTGGAGATTTGCCCGGAGGTCTTCAGCCTCAACGAATCCCTGGGGTTTGCCCAGGTGATCAATCCCGGCGGCGGCGAGGAGGAAAAGATTCAGGAGGCCATGGACGCCTGTCCGGTGCACTGCATCCACTGGTCCGATGAGATGCCGGACTGAGGTAAGCCGTCCCGAGGGGCGGATGTCCGAGCCAGGAGGAGCCCGGTCAGGGCGCTGGGCGGGAAAAATTCTTGACTTTTGGGCTTTGCAAACGCACAATCATATCAGCCATCCAGGGGGAGCACGTGGTCACTGAGCTTTTTGCCGAACTGGAGCAGAAACTGGAGTCCCTCCTGGGCCAGATGGAGGGGTTGAAACGGGCCAACGCCGAGCTGAAGACCGCCTTGGCGGCCCGGGAGCAGGCTCTGAAAGAGGCCCAGGCCACCCTGGAGAAGCTCACCCGGGAACGGGATCAGGTCCGGGACCGGGTGGACAAGATTCTCAACCGGCTGAAGATCCTGGATCTGGGAGAATCAGCTTAAGGTTATCCCGGTGGCGGAACAGGTCATGGTGGAAATCCTGGGCAGGCATTTGACCCTTCAAAGCAGCGTGCCTGCAGAAACCCTCCAGGCGGTGGCCCGGATGGTGGATGAGCAGCTGCGGGAACTGCAGAAGGTCTTCCCTGCCAGTCCCCTGGCCGATCTGGCCATCCTCGCGGCCTTGAATCTGGCCTGCGAAACCATGGAAATCAGGGAGGAGCATCAGAAGCTGGTGGCCGAGATCGACGCTCGGTCCCGGCGCTTGCTGAAAAGGCTGGAAGGCTTCGCCGCGGCCACTCCTCCGGGGCCCTGACACCCACAGGCCCCGATACGACAGGTGCGGCGATACGGCCCGGAGCGGGCGTGCAAATCCGGGTCCTGGGTCAAGGAAGAGGGGGATTTCATCGGGGTCAAGTGAGCGGGGCCCCGATTCATCATATATCTGCTCCTGGCGCCCGGCTGACCACCTTCAGGTGGCACGGTGCCATGTACCTTCCCCTGAAAGGAGGTAAACCGCAGGACGTTAAGACGGCAGCACCGCTGCGCCGCCCTTCAGGCCCCCCGCCGGCGCGGCAGAGGGCAGTGTGTGCGCCTGCCCGCTTCCTTGACCGCCCCGCCCCCGTGACGCGACCCCCCTTCCAGTCCCGTCCTGTGGCGGCCCCTGACCGGCCGCCGGGATCATCTCTTTCGGGTAGGGGTTCACCCTTATGTATATACTGTTTTACACCGTTTTCGCCGCCATCCTGGGGGGGCTGGGATTCGCCGCGGGCTTCTTCTACCGCAAGCACGTCATCGATTCCCATGTCGGCTCGCTGGAGGCGCTGGGGAAAAAGATCCTGGATGATGCCCGCAAGGAAGCGGAGGCCATCAAGAAAGAAGCCCGGGTCCAGTCCAAGGAGCAGATCTTTCTCCTGAAACAGGAATTCGAAAAAGAGACTCAGGAACGCCGCAACGAATTCAATCAGATCGAACGACGACTCCTGCAGCGGGAAGAACATCTGGACAGAAAAGCCGCCGCCCTGGATGAACGGGAGGCGGAACTCAATCGCCGCCAGAAACTCACCGACCAGCTGGAAAGGGAACTCGCCGACAAACAGGAGGAGTACCAGCGCCTCCTGGCGGAACAGAACGCCCGCCTGGAACAACTGGCCGGCATGACCGCAGCCGAGGCCAAGGATCTGCTGCTGAAGACCCTGGAGCGGGAAGTGCGCATCGACGCCGCCCGGCTGGTGAAGCGCATCGACACCGAAGCCCGGGAGATGGCGGACCGCAAGGCCAAGGAGATCATCGCCCTGGCCATCAAGCGTTACGCCAGCGACTATGTGGCGGAGCAGACGGTGAGCGTGGTGCCCCTCCCCAACGAAGAGATGAAGGGCCGCATCATCGGCCGGGAGGGCCGCAATATCCGGGCCCTGGAGGCCGCCACCGGCGTGGACATCATCATCGACGACACCCCCGAGGCCGTCATCCTCTCCGCCTTCAACCCCATCCGGAGGGAGGTGGCCCGCCGCAGCCTGGAGCGCCTCATCGCCGACGGCCGTATCCACCCGGGCCGCATCGAGGAGATCGTGGAAAAGGTCTCCCAGGAGATGGAGGCCAGCATCCGGGAGGCTGGGGAGGAGGCCGCCTTCGACACCGGCGTCCACGGCTTGCATCCCGATCTCATCAAGCTGCTGGGCAAGCTCAAGTACCGCACCAGCTACGCCCAGAACGTCCTGCAGCACTCCATCGAGGTCTGCTACCTCTGCGGCATCATGGCCGCAGAGCTGGGCCTCAATGAGAAGCAGGCCAAGCGGGCGGGGCTGCTGCACGACATCGGCAAGGCGGTGAATCACGAAGCCGAGGGGGTGCATGCCCTCATCGGCGCCGAACTGGCCAAGCGCTACGGCGAATCCCCCAAGGTAGTGCACGCCATCGCCGCCCACCACGAGGATGTGCCCACCGAAAGTGTGCTGGCGGTCCTGGTGCAGGCGGCGGACACCCTCTCCGGGGCCCGCCCCGGCGCCCGCCGGGAGATGCTGGAGACCTATATCAAACGCCTGGAGGCCCTGGAGAAGATCGCCCGCTCCTTCAACGGCATCAGCAAGAGCTACGCCATCCAGGCGGGCCGGGAGATCCGCCTCATCGTGGAGAGCGACAAGGTGAGCGATGAGGAGGCCGCCCTCCTGAGCCGGGAGGTGGCCAAGAAGATCGAGCGGGAGCTCACCTACCCCGGCCAGATCAAGGTCACCGTCATCCGGGAGACCCGGGCGGTGGATTACGCCCGGTAGGCCGGAGATGCGCATCCTGTTTGTGGGCGATATTGTGGGTTCCCCGGGGCGGCGGGCGGTGGCGGAGCTGGTCCCCCGCCTGGTGGACCGCTTCCTGGTGGACCTGGTGGTGGCCAACGGTGAGAACGCCGCCGGCGGCATCGGCATCACCCCCCAGGTGGCGGAGGAGCTCCTCAACCAGGGGGTGGACGTCCTCACCAGCGGCAACCACATCTGGAAGCACAAGGAGATCGTCCCCTATCTGGAGGAGGGCGACCGGCTGCTGAGGCCGGCCAACTACCCGCCGGGCACCCCGGGCCGGGGCGTCACCGTGGTGGAGACCGCGGCCGGCCACCGGGCCGCCATCCTCAACCTGGAGGGCCGGGTCTTCATGAGCCCCCTGGAGTGCCCCTTCCGCACCGCGGACCGGCTCCTGGCGGAGCTCCCCCCGGATCTCCGCACCATTCTGGTGGATTTCCATGCCGAGGCCACCAGCGAAAAGCTGGCCCTGGGCTGGTACCTGGACGGCCGGGTGAGCGCGGTCATCGGCACCCACACCCATGTCCAGACCGCGGACGAGCGCATCCTCCCCGGGGGCACCGGCTACATCACCGACGCGGGCATGACCGGCCCCCTAAACGGGGTCATCGGCATGAAAAAGGAGATCATCCTGGAGCGCTTCCTGACCCAGCGGCCCCAGCCCTTCAAGGTGGCCTCGGCCCAGCTGCAGCTGCAGGGCGTGCTTTTGGAGCTGGACGAAACCGGCCGCTGCCGGCAGATCCAGCGCCTCCAGGAGGCGGTGAGGGGCTGAGGCAGGCCCCGGGGTCGCGGCCCACGGCGGCCCCAACTGAGGAAACGGAAAATGCCGAACCAGGACACAGAGGGTGATGGGATGTCCACCCTGCCCCACATCGTGCTCATCATCATGGATTCGGTGGCGGCCCGGCGCTGCTCCCTCTATGGCCACCGGCGGGAGACCACCCCGGGGCTTGCCCGCCTGGCGGCGCAGGGCATGGTCTATGAGCACTGCTTCGCCTCCTCGACCTGGACACTCCCTTCCCACGTCTCCCTGTTTTCCGGCCTCTACCCCAGCTGGCACGGCTGCACCACCGGGAACCTCCTCTATCCCGGCAATTACTATCCCCTGCCGGAGATCCTCCGGAGCCTGGGGTATCATACCGTGGGGATCTCCAGCAATTACCTCATCAGCCGGGCCGCCAATTTCGACCATGGTTTTGTGGAATTCCATGAAATGGACACCCTGTTCAATGAAAACCGCTATTGGAGGATGAGACAGGAGATCAAACAGGAAAAAGAAAATATTTCCGGCACTCTTCAGGAGATTTTTCTGATTTTTCACAAATCCTGGAATAAAAATTATTATTCATATCCTTTTCTTCATCTGACTGACCGGGTTTACCGGAAATTCCGGGGA
>JAILZL010000027.1 GCA_023512475.1 Syntrophobacterales bacterium | reverse complement strand
GGGGTGGGGGGCGGGGGCGGGGGTCTGTGACCCCTGGCACCCTTCCCCGAACACCTTTGATCCGGGACTCCGGTCCCGAGGGGGCTCTCACCTTACCTGCGGTCCGGGGTTTCCCCCGCGTCCCGGTTGATCTCCTCCAGGACCTGCCACAGCTGCCTGAGCTTCGGGTGCAGGTGCCACTCCTCCGGCCGGGTGGCGTAACGCTCTCCGTCCCGGATGAACTTGTAGAGATACACCACGCAGCCGCGGTACTCCCGCTGGCCGCCGGCCCAACGGGTGAAGGCGCCGGGGAAGATGCCCGCTACCCGCCAGCCGCCGCCGTATTTCAGGATGGAGGTCTGGGTGATGGTGTGCCAGGTCTCCAAAAAGGTGGTGAGGTATTCCGCCCCCGAGGCCTCGGCCAGGTGGTGCATCATCTCCCCCAACAGATACATCAGCCCCTGGCGGCGGAATTCCGGATGGGTGGCGGCAAAGCTGAACTCGATCTGAAGATTGCGGTCCATTTTGGTCATCAGGGTGGCCGCGGCCAACCGGCCGCTTCGCCTCTCCGCCGCCACCAGCATCAGGCAGGGTTTGCCCTCCGAGTCCTCCTCCCAGGCGTCCTCCAGGGCCACCCGGGCGGCGCACTCTTCGGGGAACAGGAGAAAATCGTGCACCGAGCCATAGAGCTCCGGATAGGCGGCGCGCCAGAGCCCGGCGGCGGCGTCCAGCTCCTCCCGCCGGAGCAGCCGCGCCAGGAAGCGGCCATCCCGGCTCAGGCGCGGCTCCGGCCGCACCCAGCGGACCCGTTTGTCCCGCAGGGGGCGCGTGTCACAGGTGCGGGCCATCTCCCGGAAAGGGTGATACGGGGTCATATCCAGAAAGCGCATCCGGTAGCCTCCAAGAAGAGGGTGGAATTTCTCCCGGTTATAAGATAAAAAAAGGCAAAAGCCCAGTGCGGGGCCGGCGGATATTCCCAGGGCGTATCCTCCCGGGGTGCGGAGGGCCGCCGGCAGAAGTCAGAAAGCTTCCGGAGAAACACCCCGACCGGGCCAGATCAGCCCACGGAGGGAAAGACGCGTGCGGAGCCGTCTCTGTCTTTGGCTGGCGATCCTGCTGGCAGGCGGGGGGCTGAGCGTGAGCCCGGTGCCGGGCCCTGCCGCCGCCCTTCAGGACGTGGAATCGGCCAGCCACGCCGATACGGCCGCCACCTACCAGGTCGTCCAGGTCTATTCCTATCCTGGCTATCGCCTGGTGCAGTTCACTCTGGCGGTCCTGTCCCATTATTCCTATCTCCTGGTGAGCGGCAAGGAAGCCCTGGCGGTGGACCCCGGCCGGGATGTGGACGCCTATCTGGAGTGGTGCAAAAAGGAAGGGGTCAAAATCACCGGGGTCTTCCTCACCCACAACCACGCCGATTTTGTCGCCGGGCACCTGGAGCTGGCCAAGGCCAGCGGCTGTCCCGTCCATGTGAGCGCCCGGGCCGGGGCCGCCTTCCCCCACAAGACCCTTAAAGAGGGGGACACCCTGAAGGTGGGGGAGGCGGTGGTGAAGATTCTGGAGACCCCGGGGCACACCCCCGAGGGGCTCTGCGGGCTGGTGGCCAACAAATCCAAGCCCCAGGAGCCGCACCTCCTCCTCACCGGGGACACGCTGTTCATCGGCAGCGTGGGCCGGCCGGACCTCATGGGGGGGACCCTCTCCGCCGCCGCCCTGGCGGGGATGCTCTTTGACACCTGGTGGCAGAAACTCTCCAAACTGCCGGACCACCTGGCCCTCTTCCCGGCCCATGGGGCGGGCTCCCTCTGCGGGGTGCACTTGAGCGACGAGCCCACCTCCACCCTGGGCGTGCAGAAGCAGGTCAATCCATACCTGAAATACAAAAACAGGAATGAATTCATCGCCGCGGTGCTGGAGGGGCTGCCCGCGGCGCCCCAGTATTTCCGGCACAATGCCGCCCTCAACAAAAAAGGCCCGGAGCCGGTGAACTGGCAGGCCGGGCCGGTGCTCCTCAAGCCGGAGGCGGTGCTCGCGGAGCCCCAGGAGTTTCAGGTGGTGGATCTGCGGGAAGCCCGGGAGTATGCCGCCGGCCATATGCCTAATGCCCTTAACATCGGCGTCCGGGGCCGGCTGGAGACCTGGGTGGGCACCATGATTCCCTGGGGCAGCCGGGTGGTGGTGACGGGCTCCCCGGAGCAGGTCCAGGAAGCCTGGCGGCGCCTGCATCGCATCGGCTATGTGGTGCAGGGGCTGAAGTGGGACGACTGGCGTCAGGCCAGGCTGCCCCAGGTCACCACCGGGCTGCTGCCCCCCAAGGAGCTGCACCACCTGATGCAGCGGGGGGAAGCGCCCCTTGTCGTGGATGTGCGCCTGCCCCAGGAATGGCAGGCCCTGCGGATCGGGCCCGCCGTCAATCTGCCCCTGGACCGGCTGGCAGAGCTGGCCCCCCTGAAACTGGACCCGGAGCAGCCGGTGGTGACGGTGTGCAACTCCGCCTACCGCTCCAGCCTGGCCGCCGGGGTGCTTAAGCGCCTGGGTTTCAAGCGGGTGGCCAGTCTGGAGGGGGGGAGCGAGGCCTGGATCGCCGCCGGGCTCCCCACCTTCGGGCCGGAGGCGATGGCAGCGGCCGCTCCCGGAGCCCCGGCCAGCGCCACCGCCGCGGCCCCGGCCCCGCCCGCGGCACCCCTGCGGGACCTGCGCCTGCCGGAACGCCTGGCCCCGGCGGAGCTGCGACGCCTGCTGCTGGACCTGCCCGGCACCTTTGAGCTGGTGGACCTCCGGCCGCCTGCGGCCTTCGCCGATTATCACCTGCCCGGATCCCGCAATGTCGCCCTGGAGGACTTGCTGAAGGATCCGGCGGTTCTCACCCGGACGGCACCCCTCATCCTGGTGGACCGGGACGGCACCGTGGCCATGGCGGTGGGCGGGATTCTGAGCCAGAAGACCACCCGGCCCGTCAAGGTGCTCCACGGCGGCTTGGCGGCCTACTGGAGTGAGGTGGAATTCCCTCCGGGAGGCCCTTCCGGCGGGATGACCGCCCCGCCACCGGCGGTGGCGCCCGCCCCCCCGGCGCCTGCCGCTCCGGCGGCTCCGGCCCCTCCGGCACCGCCCCGGAAAAAACCCGCGGGGTGTTGACATGGGCGATTCCGGCAAACCTCCGATGAACCCCTATCTGGCGGGGGTGTTTCTGGGGCTGGTGCTCACGGCCTCCTACGCCGTGCTGGGCGCGGGCCTGGGGGCCTCCGGCGGCCTGGCCCGCCTGGCCGCGGCCCTCTCCCACCTGGTGGCTCCGGCCCATACCCAGGCCAGCGCCTATTTCGGGGCCTGGGCGCCCCATTACCTCTCCTATTATCTGGTGTTCATGTTTTTGGGTCTGTTTGTGGGCGGCTTTCTCTCCGCCTGGACGGCAGGCCGGCTGCAGCCCGGCCTGGAGCGGGGCCTGGGCTGTCCGCCGGGGAGGCGGGCCCTCTTCGCCCTGGGGGGCGGGGTGCTGGTGGGTTTTGCCAGCCGGCTGGCGCAAGGGTGCACGTCGGGTCAGGCGTTGAGCGGCGGCGCCCTGTTGCTCACCGGCAGCCTGATCTTCCTGGCCGCCCTGTTCATCGCCGGCTTTGCGGTGGCCCGGTTCTTCAGGGGGCAGTGGTATGCTTAGCACCTTCTATGGCGCCGACCGGCTGGACAGCCCCGCGGCCTGGGCCGCCGCCTTTATCCTGGGGGTCCTTTTCGGCCTCGCCCTGGAGCGGGCGGGTTTCGGCAGCTCCCGCCGCTTGGCCGCGGTCTTCTACCTGGACGACCTGGCGGTGATCAAGGTGATGTTCACCGCCCTGGTCACCGCCATGCTGGCCCTCCTCCTCCTCACCGGCAGCGGCCTGCTGCCGCCGGAGCACCTCTTTTATCTCCCCACCGTCTATGGTGCCCACCTGCTGGGCGGGCTGATCCTGGGGACCGGCTTCGCCATGGGCGGCTGGTGCCCCGGCACCGCGGCGGTGGGTGCGGCCTCGGGCAAGCTGGACGCCCTGCTCTTCCTGGCCGGCGGGGTGCTGGGCTGTCTCCTGTACAACGAGCTCTACCCCTGGCTGGCGCCGCTGGCCGCCTGGGGCGAGGCGGGGGTGGATTTCCTCTCGCCGCACCTGGGGCTGAGCCAGGGAGCCGCCGCCTTTTATGTCACCCTGCTGGCGGTCTTGGTATTCTGGGGCTGCGAGATCCTGGAGCGGCGGCGGGGGGTGGGAGGGGCGCTGTTGTCCGGCCGCTTTCTGCCCACCTTCAGTCTCGCCCTGCTGCTGACCGCGGCGGTGGCCTACCTGGTGGCGCCCCTGGACCTGGCCCAGGTAAGCGCCGCGGGGCCGTCCCGGGAGGCCGCCCTCCTGGCCCAGATCGAGGCCGGCACCGACCATATCGAGCCGGAGGAGCTGGCAGACCGCCTGCTGGCCCGGGAGGCGGGCCTGGTGGTGGCGGATGTGCGCACCGAGGCGGAATACCGGGCCTTCCATCTCCGGGGGGCCATCCACGCGCCCCTGCCCCGGGTGCACGAGGTGCTGGCGCCTTACAAAAACCGGGGCCTCATCGTGCTCTACTCCGGGGGCATGACCCATGCCGCCCAGGCCCGGGATTCCCTGGCCCGACAGGGCTTCCGCAATGTCTATCTCCTCAGTGAGGGGCTCACCGGTTTCCGGGAGCGGGTGCTCAAGCCCGCGTCCCTGCGGGAGGAAACCCCCACCCCGGAGAAGGCCGCCCGCATCCGGGCCTGGCGGGCCTTTTTCCTGGCCGCGCCGGCGGCGGTGGCCGGGCCGGAGCCGGCGGAGATGCCCGCGCCGCTCCCCGGCCTCATCGAGACCGACTGGCTGGCCCGGAACCTGGGCCAGCCCTGGATAAAGATCATCGATCTGCGCAGCCAGCCGGAGTACAACACCGGCCACATCCCCGGCGCGGTCTACCTGAGCTATGACAGCCTCCGGGGGGTGGTGGGCGGCGTGTCCTCCATGCTCCTGCCGGCGGAGCTCCTGGCGGCCCACTTCTCCCTGATAGGCGTCACCCCCCGGGACCTGGTGGTGCTGATACCGGGGGAAAAGATGCATGACGCCACCCTGGTGGGCATGGCGGCGGAACGCCTGGGACACAGGCGCTACGCCATCCTTCAGGGCGGCATGGCCAAGTGGCTCAAGGAGAAGCGCCCCCTCACCACCGCCCTGCCGGCGGCGGCCCCATCCAGCTACTACCCTGTCCAGCCCGGCGCCGACGATTTCACCGTGGACGCCCGCGCCGTGCTGGAGGCCAGTCAACAGGGGCGGCCCCTGATCCTGGACGTGCGGCCGGCGGAATATTTCCGGGGGGAAAAATCCGAGGAGGCCCGGGCCGGCCACATCCCCGGAGCCCGCAACCGGCCCTTCAGCGAGGATGTGGTGGCAGGTCCCGAGGGGGTCTTCTTCAAGCCGGCGGCAGAACTG
Organism: Syntrophobacterales bacterium; assembly: GCA_023512475.1. Classification (GTDB taxonomy): domain Bacteria; phylum Desulfobacterota; class Desulfobaccia; order Desulfobaccales; family 0-14-0-80-60-11; genus JAILZL01. The sequence continues at coordinate 36,228 of JAILZL010000027.1, read as the reverse complement.
GCCGCGGCCTACGCCCGCCTGCTCCCCGACAAGCAAAGCCCGGTCATTGTGCACTGCCGCACCGGCCACCAGGCCAGCCAGACCTTCTTCGTCCTGAAGCGCCTGTTGGGCTACCGCCAGGTCAAATACTACGATGCCGGCTGGAGCGAGTGGGCCTCCCGACCGGAGCTGCCCGTGGCCCCGGGGAAGTGAGGATGCGGGACGACGCGGTGGTGCTGGAGGTCTTCCCCAGCCGCCTGCTGGCGGAGCTGGCGGCGCAGCTTTTGGCCCAGGAGGGCATCGACTGCTTCATCCTGGCCGATGATGCTGGCGGTGCCTATCCGCCCCTGCAGGCCATCCGGGGGGTGCGGCTCCTAGTGGATGCGGCAGATGCCTTCCGGGCCCGGCAGGTCCTGGAGGCCGCCCCGCTTATGGAAGAGGAGCCCGCGCCTTTCGAGTGAGAGGGGCGGCACGGGCCGGCGGCGTCAACCGCCGGGCGCCCAGCCCGGGCCGGCCTTTGCACCGCTCAGGGGCCAGGCACATCAGTGGTCCGAGGAGATGGCATGCTCTATCAGGGCTGTGAAATCGGGGTGGCGGGCCTGGGTGTCATGGGTCGCAACCTGGCCCTCAATCTGGATGATCATGGCGTGCAGGTGGCGGTCTACAACCGCACCCAGGACAAGACCCGGGAGTTTCTGGCCGGGGAGGCCGCCGGCCGCCGCATCCGGGGGGCGTATGACCTGAAGGAATTCGTGGGTCTGCTCCGCAAACCCCGGGCGCTTCTCCTCATGGTCAAGGCCGGGCCGCCGGTGGACCAGATGCTCCGGGAGCTCCTGCCCCTGCTGGAGGCCGGGGATCTGGTCATCGACGGGGGCAATTCCCACTTCACCGACACCGCCCGTCGGGAGCGCATCCTGGCCAAAAAAGGCCTCCTTTACCTGGGGCTGGGGGTCTCGGGCGGGGAGAAGGGGGCCCGCTTCGGCCCCAGCCTCATGCCCGGGGGCTCCCGCAAGGGCTACGACCGGGTGGAGCCCTTCCTCACCGCCATCGCCGCCCAGGTGAACGGCGAGCCCTGCGTCACCTATCTGGGCACCGGCGCCGCCGGCCACTATGTCAAGATGGTGCATAACGGCATCGAATATGCCCTCATGCAGCTGCTGGCGGAAAGCTATGATCTCCTGAAGCGGGGGCTGGGCTTCAGCGCCCCGGAGCTGGCCCAGGTGTTCGAATCCTGGCAGCAGGGGCGTCTGCAATCCTTCCTGGTGGAGATCACCGCCCGCATCTTCCGAAAACGGGATGACCTGACGGGCCAGCCCCTGGTGGAGCTGATCCTGGACGCCGCCGGGGCCAAGGGGACCGGCAAATGGTCCTCGTGGGACGCCATGGACCTCATGGTCCCCACCCCCACCATCGATGTGGCGGTGACCATGCGGGACCTGTCCGCCCATCGGGAGGAACGCCAGGAGATCGCCCGCCTCCTGGGGGCGCCCGCGCCGCAGGACCCGGCGAATCGGGAGGAGTTCCTCCGGCAGTTGGAAAACGCCTTCTTTGCCGCCATGGTGGTCTCCTACGCCCAAGGGCTGGCCCAGATCCGGCAGGCCTCCCTGGCCTATCACTTCGGAGTCAATCTGGAGGCGGTGGCCCGGGTGTGGCGGGGCGGCTGCATCATCCGGGCCCGCCTCCTGGAGGACATCCGCAGCGCCCTGCAGATCCGCACGGACCTCCCCAACCTGCTTCTGGACCCCCACCTGGGGGAGATGGTGCGGGCCTGTGAGGCGGATTGGCGGGCGGTGGTGCGCCAGGCGGTGGCCTGGGGTCTGCCGGCGCCGGCTTTTATGGTTTCCCTGGCCTACTACGACGCCTTCCGCAGCCCCTGGCTGCCCGCCAACCTCATCCAGGCGCAGCGGGATTACTTCGGGGCCCATACCTACGAACGCCTGGACCGCCCCGGCAGCTTCCACACCGACTGGGACGACTGAGGGGGGACCCGGGATGGAAAAGGGCCGGAAAGGCTGAGGAGGTGCCCAGCGTCCCTGACCTCAGGGTGGAGATCTTCCCGGACCTGGAGGCCGTGAGCGAGGCCGCGGCGGCGCGGGTGGTGGCCCGGGCTGCGGCGGCCGTCACCGCCCGGGGGCGCTTTCTTGTCGCCCTCGCCGGCGGCGCCACCCCGGCCCGCACGTATGAGCGGCTGGCCGGTCCGCCCCATCGGGAGCGCCTCCCGTGGGGGAATGTGGAGATCTTCTTCGGGGATGAGCGCTGCGTGCCGCCGGAGGATCCCCGCAGCAACTACCGGCTGGCCCACGAGCGGCTCCTCTCCCGGGTGCCGCTGCCGCCGGCGCAGGTGCACCGCCTGGCCTGCGAGGCCGATGCGGAAGCCGGGGCCCGGCAGTACGAAGCCCTGCTGCGGCAGCGCCTGCCGGGGGTCGGGGGCGGCTTCGATCTGGTCCTCCTGGGGCTGGGGGCGGACGGCCACACCGCCTCTCTCTTTCCGGGCCGGTTACCCCCGCCGGGGCCCTGGGTGGCGGTGGTGGCCCGCCCGGAGGAGCCTTTCCGGCGCCTCACCCTCACCCCGGAGGTCCTGAACCGGAGCCGCCTCCTGGTCTTCCTGGTGGCCGGCCGGGAGAAGGCCCCGGCCCTGCGGGCGGTGCTCCGGGGCGAAGCGGCCATGGCCGCCTCCCCCGTACATCTCCTGAAGCCCGCCGCGGGGGAGATTCATTGGCTGCTGGATCGGGAGGCCGCGGCCCTGCTGTAGCCGGACGGGCCCGCGCCTGACCCCTGCCAGCACGGAAGGAACGGGCATGAAGCATCTCATCTCCGCCTCCATCCTCTCCGCCGACTTCGGCCGCCTGGCGGAGGAGATCCACCGGGCCGAAGAGGCCGGGGTGGACTGGATCCACGTGGACGTCATGGACGGCCACTTCGTCCCCAACCTCACCATCGGCGTGCCGGTGGTGCGGGCCATCCGCAGATACACCCGCCTGCCTCTGGATGTGCACCTGATGATCAGCAACCCGGAGCAGTATCTGGAGGCTTACGTGGATGCCGGCGCCGACTGGCTGGGGATTCATGTGGAGGCCGCAGTGCATCTGGAGCGGCAGGTGGCCCGCATCCGGGAGCTGGGGGCCAAGGCCACCGTCACCCTCAACCCCGCCACCCCCCTGTGCACCCTGGAGGTCATCCTCCCCGAAGTGGACATGGTGCTCCTCATGACCGTCAATCCGGGCTTCAGCGGCCAGACATTCATCCCCGCCACCCTGCCCAAGATCCGGCGCCTCCGGCAGATGATCGACGAGCAGGGGCTGGGGGTGCTCCTGGAGGTGGATGGCGGCGTGCAGCGGGACACCATTGCGGCCATTGCGGCCGCAGGCGCCGACGTCATCGTCTCCGGCTCCGGCATCTTCAATGACCACGATATCCGGGACAACGTCCGCTTTCTCCGGGAGGCCCTGACCCGCCACGGCCAGCGGCGGGGAAACCCAGGGGGGTGAGCCATGTCCGCCTCTGAAGCTCCGGGTGGATCCCTTCCCGCCGCCACCGTGCAGGCCCAGGCCCCGGACCTGGGTCTGCCGGAGGAGGCCTGCCTGTTCACCGGTCCTCTGGATCCCTGCACCCTGGTGATTTTCGGCGCTTCCGGCGATCTGGCCGGCCGCAAGCTCCTGCCCGCCCTCCTGTCCCTCTTCCGTCAGGGGGCGTTGCCCACCCCCTTTCTGGTGGTGGGCTGCGCCCGCTCGGAGTTCACCAGCGACTCTTTCCGGGCCGCCATGTGGGAGAAACTTCAGGCGGCCGGAGGGGCGGACCGGGCCGTCTGGGAGGATTTTGCCCCGCGGCTGCACTATCTCGGGTTTGACTACTCCTCCCTGGCCAGCTATGTGCTCCTGAACAATTTCCTCCAGGAGCTGGAACGAGAGCACCCCACCCAGGGCAACCGCATCTTTTACCTGGCCGTACCCCCGTCCCTCTACCAGGAGGTGGCCCTGCTCCTGCACCAGGCGGGGATGGCGGAGCAGGGCGTGCGGGGCCAGGGGTGGGCCCGTATCGTGGTGGAGAAACCCTTCGGCCGGGACCTCGCCAGCGCCCTGGAACTGAACCGCACCCTGCGCCAGGGCTTCCGGGAGGAGCAGATCTTCCGCATCGATCATTACATGGCCAAGGAGACGGTGCAGAACGTCCTCATCTTCCGGTTCGCCAACACCATCTTTGAGCCCCTCTGGCACCGCCACTACATTGAACAGGTGGGCATCATCGCCGCCGAAACCCTGGGAGTGGAGCAGCGGGCCTCCTTCTATGAGGAAACCGGGGTGCTGCGGGACATGTTCCAGAATCACATGCTCCAGCTTCTGGCCCTCATCGCCATGGAGCCCCCCTCCCTCTTTGAATCCCAGCGGGTCCGGGATGAGAAGGCCAAGGTCTTCCGCTCCCTCAAGCCCCTGGAGATGCCCCTGCCCCCGGGCACGGTGATCCTGGGGCAATATACCGCCGGGGAGATAAACGGCCGGCGGGTGCCCGGCTACCGGGAGGAGCCGGGGGTAAGCCCCGACTCCCTCACCCCCACCTTCGCCCTCCTGACCGCCCACCTGGACAACTGGCGCTGGCAGGGCGTGCCTTTTCACCTCCTCTCCGGCAAGCGCCTGGCCCAAAAGCTCACCCGCATCGTCATCCAGTTCCGGGAGGTGCCCCACTCCCTCTTCCGGAATGTGCATCTGGGACCCATCCAGCCCAACCGCCTGGTGATCGGCATCCACCCGGAGGAGGCCATCACCCTCACCTTTGAGACCAAAAACCCCGGCGCCCTGGTCTGCCTGCGCCGGGTGACCATGGAATTCCCCTACTACCAGAACTACCGGGGGCCCATCCTGGAGGCCTATGAAAAATCCCTCCTGGACGTCATCCAGGGGGATCAGATGCTCTTCTGGCGCCAGGACGCGGTGGAGCTGGCCTGGCAATATCTGGACCCCCTCATCCGCGCCTGCGAGACCTGCCCCGATCCGGCCCGGCTGCTGAAGTTCTACCCCGCCGGCTCCTGGGGGCCTCCGGAGGCGGCAGAAGTGACGGGCCCGTGGCGCGGCTGAGGGCGCCGGACCCGGCTCGGCTTTCCCTTCAGCCCTTCACCCCCACATGAATGACGGCGATACCCCGGGTGAGGGGCAGCCAGGAGACTTGGGTGAAGCCGAGGCCGGTGAGGAGGGCGGCCAGCTCCGGGGCGGTGGGGAAGGCCCGGATGGAGGTGGTGAGATAGGTGTAGGCCGCGGCGTGGCCGGCGATGATGCGGCCCGCGGCGGGGATGAGGAACCGGGAGTAAAGCTCATAGAGCCGGGCGAACCATGCCGGGGTGGGATGGGAGAACTCCAGGCAGACCAGGCGGCCGCCCCGTTTCAGGACCCGGTGCATCTCCCGGAAGCCCTGGGCCATGTCCGTGAGGTTGCGGACCCCGAAGCCCACGATGACCCCGTTCAGGCTGCCATCGGGCAAGGCCAGCCTCAGGACGTCGCCCTGGATGGGGTAAATGAGGTGCGCCAGGCTGGCAGCCGCCATCTTCTCCCGACCGAGGAGGAGCATCTCCCGGGTGAAATCATAGAGCAACACCCGGCCGTGGGGAGCTACCCGGGGGGCGGCCAGGAGGGCCAGATCGCCGGTGCCGCCGCACAGGTCCGCCACCCAATCCCCGGGGGCGAGCTGAAGACAGCGCACCGCCTGGCGCTTCCAGGCCCGCTGCAGGCCGAAGCTCAGGACGTCGTTGGCCAGATCATAGCGCCGGGCGATGGCACTGAAATAACGCTGCACCAGCTTCGCTTTGGCCGGCGCGGCGGCCGGCGCCTCGATGTGGCTTCGCATGCCGGACTCGGACGGTGGGTTGCGGGGAGGGCCGGGGCGCCCCCCTCCCCCGGGACACTTCCCTCCCCTGAGGGGTGAGGGAGAGGCTGAGGAGCGCGGGCCGGGGGTCACGACCTCCGGCCCAAAGCCCGCACCCCTTATTATACCAACCCTGGTCCCGGAAGGCAGGCTGGGGCCGGGGAAAGGGAGGAAACAGGTGGCGGATCGGGATGGTACAGGGGCGGTGATCCGGGGGCTGTTGCATTCCCAGCCCCTGGCGGTGCTGGCCACCCAGGCTCAGGGGCAGCCGTATGCCAATCTCATGGCCTTTGCCGCCACGGACGATCTGCGGCAGGTGGTCTTTGCCACCCGGCGGGACACCCACAAGTTCGCCAATCTGCTGGCCGACCCCCGGGTGGCGCTGCTGGTGGACAACCGGGCCAATCGGCCGGAGGATTTTCAGGAGGCCGCGGCCCTCACGGTGCTGGGAAGGGCCCGGGAGCTCATCGGCCGGGAGCGCCAGCCGTACCTGGAGCTCTACCTGACCAAGCATCCCTATCTTCAGGACTTCGTCTCCCAACCCGCCTGCGCCCTCCTGCTGGTGACGGTGGAGAGATGCGTCCTGGTCACCCGGTTTCAGGAGGTGCGCCAGCTGTATCCGCCCCTCTGAACCGCCTCAGCAGGCTGAGGACAAACCTCCCACCCCGAAATCTGGGGGATGAGGCCGGCCGGTCTTGCCGGTTTGGCGAAGGCGCATCCCCTTTCTGGGGTTGGGGGAAGGGGCGGGGGTCTGCGACCCCTGGCCCCCTTCCCCGAAGCACCTTTTTCACCCCGGCTAGAGCTTGCAGAGGCCGTGGATGGAGTCGCAGGTCTGGGCATACAGGCGCTCGATCCAGTCCTCGGGGCGCAGATAGGGGGCAAAGGCGGCGGGGGCCTCCGGCAGGGCGCCCTTTTTCGCCCGCCGCTTGAGGAGACGGTGCAGCGTGGTCACATAGGTGGCGTGGCTCCAGGTGAGGGGGGAGACCGACAGCGGCTCGCCGGTGAGGGGATGGAGCTGCTCCGCCAGCACCCCGCTGGGCAGGGCATGGTCCGCCACCCAGGTGAGGAGGCCCAGGGCCTCCTCTTCCCCCGCCTCGTCCCCCCGCTCCAGGAGATAATCCGCCAGCCACAGGGTGCAGAGAAACCAGGGGTTGCCTGGGCCCTCCGGGCTCACCCGGTGGTAGGGGTCGCCTTCATAGCGGGCCATGCCCCCCACCGGGCCGGGGACCCAGAGGCGCTCCCGCAGACAGGCCAGGGTGGCGGCGATGCGGGGGTCCTCGGCGGCATACAGGCCGAAGGCAAACAGGCCCCAGAGGCTGGCGTCCGGGGTCAGGTCCGGCGTCAGGGTGCCCTCCGGCCCCCGGTGGAGCATCCGGCAGAAACGCCCGGCCTCGGGCCGCCAGAGATGCTGGGAGGCGGCATCCCGGATCTCCGCCGCCACCTGCCGGTAGCGGGCCGAGAGCTCTTCCTCCCCGAAGACCATGCAAAACAGGGCCGCGGCGGTGAGGCCGCCGAAGACCGCACCCACCGTGAAGCCGGAGATGCCCCGGCGCTCCTCCCACAGGTCGTAGGAGGGGGCCGGCAGCCCGGTCTCCGGATCCCGGTAGGCGCACATGAACTCCGCCGCCTTCTTCACCAGGGGGCGATACAGGGGCTTGATGACGTCCAGATCCCGGTAAGAGACGAAGTGGTGCCACAGGGCCCAGACCACCAGGGCGGTGGAGTCCTCCTGGATGGGCAACTGGGGCTGGCCGTCCTCATACCAGGGGTGCCAGGAGGAGGCCAGGGTGCCGTCCGGGTTGTATTTGTGCAGCAGACAGCCCTCCGGTTCCACCAGCCGGGCCATGAAGCGGAAGAAATGGCGGGGGGCGGTGGGATGCCCGGCCAGGTCCAGGGCGTGGGCCACCAAAGCACCGTCCCGGGGCCAGACATAGGAGTAGGTGTCCCGGTTGAAATGGATGACGTCCGAGTCGTTGCCCGCCAGAATGCCCCCCTGGGCGTCGGTCTGGGTGCGGAGGATCAGGAGGCTGCGGTGATAGAGCTCCCCCACCTTGGCGGGCAGGAGCCCCAAAGGCGGCGATTCCTTTTTGATCCAAAGGGTCCAGTAGTCGGCGGTGCGCTTGAGGAGCCGGGCCGGGTGGCGGGATTTCACCAGGCGGTCCAGGGCCTGCACCTCCGCCCGGTTTTCCCCCGCGGCCAGCCAGAAGTAGGCGGAGCGCCGATCCATCCCCGGCACCGTGAGACTCACCCCTAAAACCGAGTCCACCGAGCCTTGGGCAATGGGATTGCCGGAGAGGAGGCCGTCTTCCGCATCCCGCCAGGTGCCCTCCTTGCCGGGCAGGCCCTTTTCCCCCACCGCGAACTGCTCCAGGCCGTCGGGATTGTCCCCCCAGGCGTTGGCCAAAAAGTAGCGGGCGCCCTTGTAGTGCAGCAACCCGCCGCTTTTGGGGTCAAAGGCGGCGGTGTCCCCCACGTTGTTGCCGGAAATGCTCAGATCCAGGGAGAAGAAGAGGCGCACCTCCCGGGGGTCCGGGGCCAGGTTTTCCACCTCCACCTCCCGGAGCCATACATCTTCATGGAAGTCCACCGCATCCCGGCAGCGCAGCAGCAGCTGAAGGGAGTCATGGTAGAGGCGCACATCCGTCACCAGGGTGTCCGGGGCGTAAAGGAGCTCCCGGCGCCACTCCTCCCCTACCCAGGAAAAGCGGCCGTCCACCCACACCCCCAGGCGGCAGCGGGCCCCCAGGACGTGGTTTTCCTGGCCCACATGGGGGAAATACAGGTCCCGAAGGCAGTAGTCCCGGTCAAAGCAGACGAGCAGGCGGCCGTTGGACAGGGGCAGATCCCGGGGCATGGCCTCCTCGAGGGTGAGAAAAGGTCAGGGACCGGGGCACCTGCTCCCCGGTCCCCTCTTCAGACCTTCAGCCCAGCAGCCGGATGGCTTCCCGGATCATCTGGTTGGTGTAGCCCCACTCATTGTCATACCAGGCCATGACCTTCACCAGGTCGCCGTCCACCACCTGGGTCATGCTGAGCTCCACCACCGCGGCCCGGGGGTCCTGGATGATGTCGGAGGACACCAGGGGATCATGGCTGACGCCCAGGATGTCTTTATACCGGGGGGTCTCCGACTCCTCGATGAGGATGTCATTCACCTCCTTCACGGTGGTGGGGCGCTCCATGAGCATGGTGATGTCGGCCAGGGAGCCGCAGGGCACCGGACCCCGCACCGCCACCCCGTCGAACTTGCCCGCGTATTGGGGCAGGATCTCGGTGACCGCCTTGGCGGCGCCGGTGGAGGTGGGCACGAAGTTGGCGGCCCCGGCCCGGCCCCGGGCCCACTTCTTGGCGGGCCCGTCCACAATGAGCTGGCTGGAGGTGTAGGCGTGGATGGTGGTCATGATGGCCTTCCTGATGCCGATGCGGCGCCCCAGCACCTCAATCACCGGTGCGATGCAGTTGGTGGTGCAGCTGGCGCAGGAGAAGGCCTGCTCCCCGCCGGGCTGGGTGACGCCATGCACGATGGTGCAGAGATTGTCTTTGGGGGGCGCGGAGAGCAGGGCATACCTGGCCCCCGCCTGCAGGTGTTTGGTGAGCCCCTCATAGTTGGTGAAGACGCCGGTGCACTCAAAGACCAGGTCCACCCCCAGGTCCTTCCAGGGGAGCTGGGCCGGGTCCTTGACATTGAAGGTCCGGATGATCCTGCCGTCCACCGCCAGCTGGCCGTCAAGGGCCTCCACCTTCCGGTGATAGCGGCCGTACACGGTATCGTAGCGCAAAAGATAGACCAGGTTGTCCAGGGGCATGAGGTCATTGACCGCCACCAGCTCCAATTGCGGGGTGTCCATGATGATGCGCAACGCCGCCCGGCCGATGCGGCCCATCCCGTTGATGGCTACCTTGCCCATAACTCCCTCCTTGTGGTGCGAGTGTGCGAAGGGCCTGGGGGCACGGGGCCAGGGAGCCCGCCGCTCCGACCCGTGTTCCGGGCCCGCTCTCTGCGGAAAAAAATCTGCCCTCGGCCTTAAGTTAGCATGAAGGGGTGGGGTCTGCAAGGCGGGAAGGGTTCGCTTCTTCAGGACGGGGGCGGGGCCGGCACCGGCCACCACCGGCCCACCAGCTTCAGGAGGCGCTTCCAGCAAAAATAAGCGGCAAGGTAGCACAGGATGAAGGCGCCGATGAAGCCCAGGGAAAGGCCGGTGCCCGGAAGGGGAATGTCCACCCCCAGGAAGCGGTACTGCATCCAGGCCAGGGCCAGCGGGGCCGGCCAGAAAAAGGCCCCGGAGAGGGCCAGCTGCTGGAAGAAGGCTTTGCTGAAGGCCTCGTTGGCCAGCTTGTTGGCCGCTTCATAGGCCGCCCGGTCCCCGACCTTCAGGGCCTCGATGGAGAGCTCCTGGTAGTGCCGGGCCCGGGCGGCGGTCTCCTCCAGATAGGGGCCCACCAGCCGCCGGGCCAGCCACAGGCTCAGCTCCCCCAGGGCCAGGGCATGGAGGGCCAGCACGAAGGTGCCGAGATAAAAATCCGCCACCGCCCGGCCGGTGAGACGGTAGAACCGGATGAGGTAGGGGTCCAGGGCCGCAAAGGGCCAGGGCATGTCCATGGCGGAGAGAAAGAGGGGCCGGAGTGTCCCGGCCCCGGACCACGGATCTGCTGGGGGCCGGGCTTTTACCCCGGCCCCACACCAACTTACATTCCCGGTAAGACGGACTTGCCCAGGAAGCCCTTGGTCACGTAGCCGATGCCTACGTACAGGGCCAGCACCACAAAGATGCGCTTCAGCCAGACCTCGGGAATCTTCTTGGAGGTGATGGGGCCCAGCACGGAGCCGATGGCAATGCCGATGAGCTCGGTGAAGATCAGGAGAAAATCCACCGGCACGGCCCGCATCACCATCATGTTGAAGATGTTGACGATCATGCCCACCAAAACCGCCAAGGCCGAGGTGCCGGCCACGATGAACATGGGCAGGCCCGCCACCGAGGTGAGGAAGGGCACATAGAGGAAGCCGCCCCCCACCCCGATGAGGGCGGAGATGCCGTTGATGATGAAGCCGCCCAACAGGGGCCAGAGGGGATTGAAGGAGAACTCCACCCCATAAAAAGTGAAGTGGATGCGGCTGGGGCTCCATTTGGTCACCTGGACCCCCAGGGCATGCTCCGTAGAGACCTCAGCCGTCTTGCGGATATGGGCATCCTCAAAGGCCTTGGCCGCCGCCCGGGCCGCCTTGCGGGCTTCCATCCCCCGGGGGGTGGTTTCGTAAAACAGGACGAAGGCCACGGCAAAGACAATGATGCCGAAGAAGCCCACATACAGGCTCACATCCATCTTGCCCACGGTGAAGAGGGGCACCAGATACCCGGCCAGCAGGCCCCCGATGGCCAGGCACAGGCCCAAGGGCAGCACCAACCGCCCCATCCGCCAGTAGGTGAAGGAGGAGATCAGGGCCGACAGCGCCACCAGATACTGGTTGCTGGTGCGGATGGAGTCGGTGATGAGCTTGTTTAAGGCCGGGCTGGTCTTTTTGAAGGTAGCGGCGTAATCCGACAGGCCGAAGACGGTGATGTGGCCCACTCCGGCCATAATGCCGCCGAAGGCGCCCACGGAGGAGAAGATCCAGCCCACCCAGGTGCCCCAGAGGATATACCAGAGCCAGAAATGTCGGGGCGCGCCGGGGATGCCCATGAAGCCTTTGGGCGCCTCGGGGTTGATCTCGCCTTTGCCGGTGCCTTTGGGGGTCTTGGCGATGGCTTCTTCCAGTTTGGACACCTTGGCAGCCGGGGCCGTGGGTTTGGCCGCTTCCGGCCCGGGAGCCGGAGGGGCCGGCTTGGCGGCTTCCGGGGTCGGGGCCGGGGCTGTCGGAGGAGTCGGCTGCGGCGCCACCGCCGGCGGGGCGGCTTCCGGAGCCGGGGTTTTGCCTGCCTCCTGGGCCGCCACCGGCAGCGCGGCCAGCGTCAGGCAGACAAGGAGAGAGAGCAGGGCCAGATACTTGTTCTTCATTCAAACCTCCTGAAAGTGAAGTCGGGAAAAACACACCGGGGAGGGCCCCGGCGGGGTGGCCACGGAGCCGCCCGAAACGGCCCCGGCGGCCGGAAAAGTTATTTAAACATAATGATAGTCAGGAAAAAGTCAACGGCCCTTTCACAAAGATGCAAATACCTATTGCCGCTCCCAGGCCCCCCGCCGCCTCCCGCCGGTGACCTCCACCGGGGAGCGGAGCGAGTTCCGGCCTGGCCGCTCACCCGCTCACGGCTGGCGGGGCCGGGCAAAGACCTGGGTGGCCCGGATGGCGGTCCCTTGCCGGGCCACCCCCACCCCCATGTCGGTGAAGGCGGGGTTCAGGAGATTGGCCCGGTGCCCGGGGCTGGCCAGCCAGGTGTCCACAATGATGCGGGGCAGGCGCTCCGGGTCCAGCGGGTGGGAGCCCTGGGCGCCCCACAGGTTCTCGCCGCTGGCGGCCACAGCATAGGGCGCGGCCTGGGTCAGCCGCTCCTGAGGTGTGCGGCCCTCCGGGCTCTCGTGCTGCAGATAGGCCCGCTGGAGCATGTCGGCGCTGTGAGCCCGGGCCGCCCGGGCCAGGGAGGCATCCCAGGTGAGGACGGGCACCCCCTGTTTGCGGCGCGCCTCGTTGGTGAGGCGGAAAATCCCCCGCTCCACCTCCGGGAGATACTGGAGGTCGGCCGCCGCCCCGGACCTGCCCAGCCGGCCCGAACGCCTCTGAGGGGCCGCCTCCCCCGGCAGGAGGGCGAGCACCACCCCCAGGGCCAGGAGCGGGGCAACCCGCCTCAGCCACCCTCCCGGGCGCGGCTCCGGATCCGCCAGGCGCCGGCCGCCGCCGGGATCGGTTCCCCTGTCCGGCGCCAGCTCCGGCAGTTCCGTCCCCCGATACGCTCCCTGAACCCTCATTCCAGGTAGGCGAAGGGCGCGGCCAAAGACTCCGCCCGTCGCTCCCGGGCGCAGGCCGGGCAGAGCCGGCGAAGCACCGGTTTCTCCATCACTTTCTCAATGCGGTGGGTGACATACTCCAGATACCGGGGGGGCACAAAGGCCTGGCCGCACCGGGCGCAGCGGGGGGTCTCCAGGTGGTTGAAGACCGTGCCGCACAGGCGCACCTCCCGATAATCCGGCCCCTCCACATAATCGATGGCCTGCGTGGGACAGGCCAAGGCACAGGCGCCGCAGGCGATGCAGCGCTGGGCCGCCCGGGGGTAGTCCACCAGCACCCGCTCGGTGGCGCTGATCTGGCGGAATTTCAGGGCCGCCACCTTCATCTTGTCCCGGCAGGTCTGCTCGCAGATGCTGCAGCGGATGCAGACGTCGCAGCGCAGACAGCGGGCCGCCTCTTTGCGGGCCTGCTCCTCGGTGTAGGAGAGCTCCACCGGCTCAAAGGTCTGGCGGCGCACCGCCGGCGGCAGCATGGGCACCGGGGTGCGATGGTTGCCCAGCTTCTCCGGGGCCGGCATCACCTGGAAGGGCAGCTTCAGGCGCTTCTGGAAGCGCACCCGGGGGGGCGGCCCGCCATTGCCCGACAGGTAATGGTGAATCTCCAGGGCGGCCTGCTTGCCCTGGGCGATGGCCTCCACCACCGTGGACGGACCCGTCACCGCATCGCCGCCGGCGAAGATGTCCGGCACCGTGGTGCGCTTGGTGGGCTCTTCCGTGACGATGGTGCACCAGGGGGTGGTGGCCACCGGCGGCTCCGGAAAGGGGCAGAAATCCGGCTGCTGGCCGATGGCGGTGATCACCGCGCCCACCTCCAGGCGGAAGTTGCTCTCCGGGATGGGGATGGGCCGCCGCCGGCCGCTGGCGTCCGGGCGCCCCAGCTCCGCCTGCAGGCATTCCAGGTATTCCACCTTGCCCTCCCCGCCGATACGGATGGGGATGGTGAGGAAGTGGATCTGCACCCCCTCCTCCAGGGCCTGCTCCACCTCCTCCGGATGGGCTGGCATCTCCGCCCGGGTGCGGCGGTAGGAGACATGCACCTCGGAGCAGCCCAGCCTCAGACAGGTGCGGGCTGCGTCCATGGCGGCGTTGCCCCCGCCGATGATGACCACCTTGTCCGCGGGCTTCTCCCGGTTGCCCAGATAGACCCGGCTCAGAAAGGAGATGACGTCCATGACCTGGGGGTAGTCCGTTTCCCCTTCAATCTTGAGGCGATAGCCCAAGTGCGCTCCCACCCCCAGGAAGAAGGCCTCATACCCCTGGGCCCGCAGTTCCTCCAGGGTGATGTCCCGGCCCACGGTGATGCCGGTCCGGATCTCCACCCCCAGGGCCTTGATGAGATCGATCTCCTTGCCCACCACCGTCCGGGGCAGGCGGTAGTCGGGAATGGCCTCCACCAGGAGCCCCCCGGGCTGCTCGTGGGCTTCGAAGATGGTGACCGTATGCCCTCTAAGGGCGAGAAAGTAGGCGCAGGTGAGGCCGGCGGGGCCGGAGCCCACCACCGCCACCTTGCGGCCGGTGGGGGGCGCCGGCTCGGGGGGATCCATCCGGTTATGCCGATCCACCCACTCGGAGGCAAAGGCCTTGAGGTAGCGGATGTTGATGGGTTCGTCCAGATTGCCCCGGACACAGGCCCGCTCGCAGGGATGCGGGCAGATGAGGCCGCACACCCAGGGGAAGGGATTGTCCTGCCGCATCACCTCCCAGGCCTCCTGGTGGCGGCCCTGGGCCATGAGGGCGAGAAAGCTGGGGATGTCGATGCCCGCGGGGCAGGCCAGATGGCAGGGCGCGGACAGGAGCTTGGGGCAGACGTGGGCGTCACAGTAGTGATTCTCCACGTGGGCCAGGTATTCGTCCCGGAAGTAGGCCAGGGAGGTGAGGAGAGGGTTGGCCGCCTGCCGCCCCAGCTGGCAGGAGCCCTTGCGCTTCAGCTCCTGGGCCCGGCGCTCCAGCTCGTCGATGGTCTCCCGGGTGCCGCTGCCGTCCACCACCCGATCCAGCAGGGCCTTGATCCCGGTGAGGAGGGGGGCGCACCCCGGGCAGTGGGCCCCGGGCTGTTCCAGGATGAAGGCCAGCTGCCGCCGGACATGATCCACCACGCAATGGCGCTCATCCAGGGCCTCAATCAGCCCCAGGGCCAGAGAGCCCCCCATCTCCCGGATGGTTTCGTGATGCAGGGTGAGGTTCTGCAGGGAGGCCGGGAAGAGCCCGCCGGTGGGGCCGCCCACCAGCACGCCTTTGGGGGTGCGGCCGTGGCGCCAGCCGCCGCCGATCTCCATCACCACCTGCCCCAGGGTGGCGGTGAGGGGCACCTCCACAAACCCGGGGCGCTCCACCGCGCCCGCCAGCCGGAAGATCATGGTGCCAGGGGCGCACTCCAGCCCCAGCTTGCGGAACCAGGCCACCGGCTGCTGGGCGATGAACGGCAGCGAGGCGACGACCATGAGACTGTGACACAGAAAGGTGGGTTTGGGGTGACGCTCCCAGAAGTCCGGGGGCAGGCTGCCGCTGACGCTGCGGATGAGGAGCTCCTCATCGTCCATGAGGTAGGTGCCCTGGCCCCGCACCACATGCAGACGCACCGGCGGCTCCTTGGCGGGCCACAGCCGGGAGGCCTGAAAGGCCTTCCAGGCCTCCTTCAGGCGGCTGGCGGCCAGCTCCGCCCGTTCGTGGAGATACACCACCGCCTCGTCCACCTTGAGGGTCTGGGTGGCCAGAAAGATGCCCTCCAGCACCTGGTGGGGCAGGGCCTCCAGGAGGAACATCTCCGGAGTGGCGCCCTGAAGGGGCGGCGCGGCGTTCACCACCAGGATGGGGTGCTCCTTCTCCACCCGGATTTCGCACCACCGGGGTCCCAGAGGCCGGGTGGTCAGGAGCCCGAATTCACAGAACCCCGCGGCCACCACTTTCTGGAGGAAGGAATCAAACCCCTGGCTGAAGAAGGTGCGCAGGCCCTTGTAGCCGTCGTAGTCCTGGTACTCCTCCCAGGAGAGGGGGTCGATTCTCCCGGCCAGCTCGGAGATATACGGCTTCTGGGATTCGTAGAATTCCTGGAAATCCTTGCCCACCAGCCACTGGCTCAGGGGACGGCCGTCATCCACGTGGCTGGCGACAATCCGGGGCACCATGTCCGGGGTGACCAGCTCATAGAGGTGGGTCCCCAGCCGGTCCCGGATCTCCAGCACCACGTCCTTGCCCGCCACGCCCCGCCAGCCCACCAGGCGGACGGTCACCTCGCCCAGCTCATCCAGGGAGCGCCGCCGGATCTCCTCGTGAAAGGCCCGCTCCACCTCCAAAGCCGGGGTGAGATCCGCCCCCGGGAAGGTGGCGATGCTCACGGTCATCACATGTCGATGCTGATTGGGAGCCATATCCTTGACAATTTCAGGGCGTCGGGGGGAATTGCCGGGAGATTGTCTGCACTCTCATTGGGGCTCCCTCTGGCCCTTCACCCCGGCCTGGCTACCGGGCGCTGATGAGTTGGGTGAGTTCAAAGGCCACGGTTTTGGCGAAGCGCTCCCGCCGGCTCTGGTCCAGGCGGTCGGCCCGGCCGAAGCTCAGGCAGTGGGTGACGCATTTGGCCACACAGGCCGGCTGAAGCCCCTGATCCACCCGGTCCATGCAGTAGTCGCACTTCACCACCTTGCCGGTCTCCGGGTTCCATTGGGGGGCGCCCCAGGGACAGGCGATGATGCAGCTTTTGCAGCCCACGCACAAGGACTGCTCCACATAGACGATGCCGTCCTTGGGCCGCATGCGCATGGCCCCGGTGGGGCAGGCGGGCACACACCAGGGCTCGCTGCAATGAAAACAGGGCATGAACACAAAGGCCTGCCGGGGCTGGTCGTTGATCAGCTTGGGGCCCACCGTAATGATCTGCCCCAGCCGCGGCCCCAGGGGCAGGCCCTTGTTGCTCTTGCAGTGCACCTCGCAGCTCAGGCAGCCGATGCAGCGCTTCTGGTTCTGTAAGAGATAATACTGGCTCATGTATCCTCCCACGGGTGAGGCGGCGAGGCCGGCCCGCCGCCTGGAGAAACTGTCAAGGCCGCGGCCTGGGACAGGGGCAGGGATCCTGCCGCCTCAGGGTCTCATTTGGCCGGCCGCACCGTGATGAAGGTGTCCTCGTAGGCCGGGCTGCCTCCCACCATGTCGGAGAGGTTCTCCTGGAGCACCGCGTCGCTGGCCCCCTTCTGGTAGGCCCGGGTCTGGGCCGGCACGGTCTTGCCGAAGCCGTGCAGCATGAAGACCGCCTCGGGATGGATGAACTCCGTCACCTTGGCCTTGAGACGGCCCCGGCCCACCGCGGACTCCACCTCCACATAGGCGCCGTCCTGAACCCCCAGCCGGGCGGCTTCCTGGGGATGGATCCAGAGCTCGTTTTCCGGCACCAGCTCGTTCAGGTAGAGGTTGTTCTGGGTGGAGCAGTGGGTATGGGCGGCGCAACGCCCCACCAGGAGGCGGTAGCGGCCCTCCGGCGGCCGGGCCGGCGGCACATAGGGCGGGAAAGAGGGGAAGCCTGCCTTCTCCAGCAAGGGGCTCACCAGCTCGATTTTCCCCGACTCGGTCTTGAACTTCAGGCCGTCTTTGCGGTCCCAGAGGATGGGGTCCTTGCTCAGGGCCACAAAGCCCTTGGCATCGAAGTCCGACAGGCTCACGCCCATATCCTTCAGCTGGAAGTGCCAGATGTCCTCGATGGTCTCATAGGGGAGGTAGCTGCCGATGCCCAGGCGGTCCGCCAGCCGTTTCAGGATCTCCCAGGCGGGCTTGGTGTCATAGCGGGGGCTCACGGCCTGGCGCCGGATGAAGAGCTGGGGCTTGAGACCGCTGGCCAGCTGGAGGGAGTCGGCCCGCTCCAGATAGATGGACTCCGGCAGAATGACGTCCGCAAACCAGGCGATCTCGCTGAAATTGATGTCAATGGCCACAATCAGGTCCAGGGTGTCCAGGGCCTTGCGCATCTGATTGGAGTCGGCGATGGACTGCAGGGGCTCGATGCGGTTGAAGATGGCCGCCTTGATGGGGTAGGGGTCCTGGCTCAGGATGGCCTGGGCCAACCGCTGGGGGTTGCCGTGGGAGGCATCCGCCAGCGGGAAGACCGTCCCGCCGGAGCCGTCGAAGCGGGGCGCGGTGATCTTGGGGAACTCCTGGTTGACATACTTGCCGATGTCACCCCGGCCCGCCGCTTTGGGCCCCTTCTTGATGATGAGGCCGCCTTTGGCCTCGATGCTCCCCAAAAGGGCGTTGAGGATGATGAGGGAGCGCCGGAAGTAAATCTCGTTCACGTGGTGGGCGCCCCGGTAACCGTAGTGAAAGACCACCTGGGGCTTGGCTGCCGCCGCCTCCCGGGCGATCTGCACGATCACCTCCGCGGGAATGCCCGTCTCCTGGGCGGCCCAGGCCGGGGTGTAGGGCTCCACGAAGGCCTTGAGCTCCTCCAGGCCGCTGACCCAGCGGGACACATATTCCTTGTCGTACAGACCCTCCCGGAGGATGGTGTGGATGAGGGCGTAGTTGAGGGCCAGATCGGTGCCCGGCCGGATCATCAGGTAGCGGTCCGCCTTGGTGGCGGTGACCGTCACCCGGGGGTCGATATATACCAGCTTGGCGCCCTTCTCCAGGGCGTCCAGGAGGTTGTTGATGGGCCGGATCTCCAGGGATTCAAAGATGTTGCGGCCGTACAGGACGATGTAGCGGGTATTGGCGTAGTCAATCCCCATCTCGGCGTCGGTGTAGCCGGTGAGGCTGCGGAAGGCGGTGTTCACCGAGCCCTTGCACAGGGCGTCGTGGGTGAAGTGGTTGGGGGAGCCCAGGGCCTTCATGAAGGTCTTGCTGATATGGGTGTTGAGGTTGGTGCGCTCCCCGAAGACCACGCTCTGGGGGCCGTGGGCGGCGATGACGGCCTTGAGCTTCTCCGCGGTGTAGTCCAGGGCCTCCTCCCAGGAGGCCTTGCGCCACTGGCCGGCGCCCCGTTTGCCGGTGCGGATCATGGGATACTGGGGCCGCTCCGGGTCATGGAGCAGGGCCAGTCCGGCCGACCCCTTGGCGCACAGGGCGCCTTCCAGACCCGGAACATGGGGGTTGCCCTGAATCCAGACCACGTCATCATCCACCACCTGCACCTGGATGGGGCAGCGTACCGTACACATGAAACAGATGCTCCAGACGTCCTTTGCCATGGGCCCAGCCTTTCTGGAATCAGCTTTTCAGGTTAATTATCACCTAATATATTTAATATTTCATCCATCCCGGTCTGACAAGGGGGAGCCTCATCTTTCGCCAGGCGCCTCCCACGGGGCGCATTCCCCGCCGGTCCGGGAGGGCGTGGCCTTTTACTATACCCTCCTTGTACCCAAATGCCAAGGTCTTGGGGGAAGAATATCCGGCCCGACCGGAGGCGGGGCGGGGGATATAACCCGAAAGGCCGCCCCATAAGGGGGAGAGGGCATAAGGCGGCCCGGGGCTGGGCGGTCAGGGGGGCGACCGCCGTCTCGACAAATACCGGTTTTTCCGCTAAGAGATAGATATGAGCGATGCGGACGCGGCCGCCATCCAGACGGGGCCCGCTCCTGCGCCCTCCCCTAAGGAGCTCATCGAAGGGGAGGCCAAAAAAGAGCGGCTGGGGCAGTGGTACGCCACCGCCATCTGCGGCAACGACATCACCTCCTCCTGCCTCTATGTGTCGGCCATCGCCACCGTCTACGCCCAGACCCTGGCGCCGCTGGCCCTCCTCATCGTGGCCGGCATCCTTTACCTCTACCGCAAGATCTACACCGAGGTGGTGGAGGCCCTGCCCTTAAACGGCGGGGCCTACAACTGCCTTTTGAACAGCACCCGCAAGTTCACCGCGGCCTTGGCCGCCTGCTTCACCCTGCTCTCCTACCTGGCCACCGCGGTGATCTCCGCCAAAACCGGGGTGGAATACCTGAACAATCTCCTCCCGTTCCTGCCGGTGCAGGAGACCATCGCCGGAGTGCTCATCATCTTCGCCGGCCTCACCATCCTGGGTATCACCGAGTCCGCCCGGGTGGCGTTGGCCATCTTTGTCCTTCACCTCACCAGCCTGACCCTCTTCATCCTGTTCAGCCTGCCCCACGCCCTTCAGGCCTCCGGGGCCTGGCTGGACAATGTGCGCCTGCTGGGGGAGATTCATTGGCCGTCGGCCCTCTTTCTCGGGGTCTCCGCCGCCATGCTGGGGGTCAGCGGCTTTGAGAGCTCGGCCAATTTCGTGGAGCAGCAGGAGCACGGCGTCTTCCGCAAGACCTTGCGGAACATGTGGGTGGCGGTTACCGTCTTCAACCCCCTCATCGCCTTGCTGGCCCTGCGGCTGATGCCGGTGGGGAGCATCCGGCAGCACCAGGATGATCTCCTCTCCTGGCTGGGCCTGCAGGTGGGGGGCAAGCTCCTGCACGACCTCATCGTGGTGGACGCCTTCCTGGTGCTCTCCGGCGCGGTGCTCACCAGCTATGTGGGGGTTACCGGCCTGGTGCACCGCATGACCCTGGACCAGTGCTTCCCCCAGTTTCTCCTCAAGACCAACCGCCGGGGCACCCACCACCGTATCATCCTCGGGTTCATGGGCCTGTGCATCTCCATCCTCTACCTCACCCGGGGCCGGCTCCTGTCCCTGGCCGGGGTGTACACCATCTCCTTTCTCGGGGTCATGACCCTCTTCGGGATCGGCAACATCCTCCTCAAAATCAACCGCCGGGAGCTGAAACGCACCTACCGGGCCTCCTGGGCCACCGTGATCCTGGGGACCCTGGCCACCGCCACCGGCATCGTGGGCAATACCATCATCGATTACCGCTTCATCCTCTACTTCCTGGTGTATTTCATCCCTGCCGTGCTGGTGGTGGGCATCATGTACGCCCGCATCCCCCTCTACAAGGGGATTCTCCTTCTTATCAACGAGGCCTTTGAACGCCTCTTCATCTGGCGCAGCATCATCATTGACAAGATCACCGACATCACCAACATCCGCCTGGTGCTCTTTGCCCGGGGGGGGCGTCTGTATCGCCTGGCCAAGGCCTTCGCCTACATCGCCCAGAACGAATCCAGCCGCAAGATCACGGTGGTGCGCCTGTACCGGGTCTTTGACCCGGCGGAGGATAAGGAGATGCAGGAGAGCTTGCGGGTGATGCAGGAGTTGTATCCGGAGCTGCAAATCGACTACCTCGCCCGGGAGGGCCAGTTCGGGCCGGAGATCGTGGACGCCATCGCCCGGGAGCTCAAGGTGCCGAAAAACAACATCTTCATCGGCGCCCCGGAGGAAAAGCACCGTTTTTCCGTGGAGGACCTGGGCGGCGTGCGGGTGATCTTCTGAGGCGGCCGCCGGCCTCTCTTCCGGCGAAAAAAAAATCGCTTTACAAATGCTTCCATTGATTTACAGTTTTAGTAAGCGGGCCGGATGCTGCGGCCTGGCATGGCTTCCGAGGCCATGCGCCCCCGAAGCCTCTCCCGGCCAGGATCTGAACCCCGGTCACTTCCTTTCCCCTGGCCTCGAGTCCGCCCGTCTGCCTGGGGTCATTCTCTCCTCAGCCTGATTCCGCCCCGGAGGCGAATACGACGACTGACCAGAACCGGGGGGGCCATACAACCCACCCCCTCCTCGCCGGGCCACCCGGCCTTCGGGTGGAAAGCCCGGGCTTCTGTTCCCACCCGTCCGGTTCATGCGGGTGGCGAGCTTCCCATCGGCGCCTGGACCTCCGGGCGCCTCCGTCAGAGGAGGATCCGCCCATGGCCAGGTCTCCTCGCCTCCTCCACTCTTTCCTCGTGGTTCTGGGCCTGCTGCTGATCGGAGCCCGTCCGGGGTTCGCCGCGGCTTTGGCGGGAAAGCTGGTGGCCATGGAAGGGGATGTCCAGATCCTCCCGGCCTCCGGCACCTCCTGGACGGCAGCCCGGCCGGATCAGGACCTGTTTGTAGGGGACACCATCCAAACCGGGGCCGATTCCCAGGCCGCCATCCTGTTGGTGGATGAGTCCCGCATCAAACTGCACGCCCATACCATCCTGCTCCTGAAGAGGGTGGTGCCCTCCCCCCGGTTCGGGGGCATCGTCCCCGCCGGCACGGAAGCCGGAGGGAGTGTCTATGAGGTCCCCCGGGGGGAGATCTGGCTGCACAACAAAAACGAGCGTTTCAAGGGCCGGCTGGAGACCCCGGCGGTCACCATTGCGCCCCGGGGGACCGAGCTCACCATCCGGGTGGCCCCCGATGGCAGCGCCCGGGTCATCCTCCTGGAAGGGGAGGTCTGCCTCACCCATGTGGAGGGGGAGATGTGCCTCAGACCGGGGGAGGAGGGGGTGATCATCCCGGGCCGGGCCCCCAGCAAGCGGGTCCTGGCCCGGCCGGCGGATGCGGTGCAGTGGGTGCTGTCGTATCCGGGGACCTTCAGTTACCGGGACCTGCCCCTCGCCGCCGCCGGGGACACCCGGGAGCCCGGGGCCGCCCCCCTGAGCCAGGGGGAGGCGGACTATGACGAGGGCCGGCTGGAGGCGGCCCGCACCGCGGCCGCAGCCGCCCTGCGGCTCAGGCCTTCCGACCCCCGGGCCCTGACCCTCCTGGGCTGGGTCGCCCTGAAGACCCAGGATCCGGCCGCCGCGGCCGCCACCTTCCGCCGGGTGAGCCCGCCCACGGTCATGAGCGTCATCGGCCAAGCCCTGGCCCTCTTCCGTCAGGGGGACGCGGCAGGGGCCTCCCGTCTCTGTGAAGCCGCCGCCCCCCGGCTGCCCGCGGATTCCCGCTTCACGGCCATGCGGGGCTTCTTTGCCCTGATGGTGGGAAAGCCGGAGGAGAGCCGGGAGCGCTTCCAGACCGCCGCAGGTCAATCCCCCGCCCTGGCCTTGCCCTTCGCCTTTCTGGCCCAGGTGGAGCTGGTCCAGGGCCACAAAGAGGAAGCCCGCCGGGCCGCCCGGGAGGCCCTGGCCCGCAACCCCACCTCCCCCATGGCCCATTTCTCCCAGGGGCTGGTCGAGCTGGCTTTTTTTGCCCCGGAGGCCGGCCGGGCTGAGTTTGCCCAAGCCATCACCCTGGACCCGGGCTTCATCTCCGCCTATGTCTATCTGGCCCGCACCTGGCTGGGAGGTGATGACCTGGACCGGGCCCAGCAGGTCATCTCCCAGGCCCTGCGCCTGGCCCCCGTGGAGGCTGAGGTCCTGAGCCTGGCCGGCTTCGTGAGACTGGCCTTCCGGGATTTCGAACGCGCCCGGCGCTTCTTTGAGGAAGCCGTGCGCCGGGATCCCACCCTGGGCGAGCCCCACATCGGCCTGGCCCACTGCAAGTTCCGGCAGCGGCGCCTCACCGACGGGCTACGGGAGATGCTCACCGCCACCCTCCTGGAGCCGCGCGTCTCCCTCTACCAGACCCAGCTGGGCAAGGCCCTGTACCAGGTGCGCAGTTTCGGCAAGGCCCTGGAAGTGTATGATTACGCCCAGACCCTGGACCCCAAGGATCCTACCCCCTGCCTCTACAAGGGCATAGCCTTGTCGGACCTCAACCGCCCCGGTGAGGCCATCCAGGAGATCAACCGCTCCATCGAGCTCAACGACAATGTGGCCATGTTCAAAACCCGCCTGGCCCTGGACCGGGACCTGGCGGTGCGCAACTACAACCTGGCCCGCTCCTACGATCAACTGGGCCTGCGGGACTGGGCCTTCAGCAAGGCCGTTACCGCAGTGAAGCGGGATCCCTTGAGCGGTTCGGCCCACCTCTTTCTTTCCAAGAGCTATGCCACCACGGCTCAGGGCCCCTATACCACCACCATGGCCCAGTTCGCGGAGGACATCAAGTTCCGGCTTCTGGCCCCTTCCAATGAGGCCACCTTTGAGAGTATCCGAAATGACAATTACACCCCCATGTTCGAAATGCCCTATAAACGGGTCCTGGCCAATGTGACCGTGGGCACCTGGCGGGAGAAGAATACCGTCCAGGATTATTACCTCCAGGCCTACGGCGGCCGGCCGGGTCTGGGAGGGCTGGTGGAGGGCCGCTTCATCGAAGACAACGGCATCCGGGACACCAACAGCCGGGTCAGCCAGCTCTCCCCTTTGATCAATGTGAAGTGGGACCCGAGCGTCAAGACCAGCATTCAGGGGCAGGTGCAATATCTGGACACCACAGGAGGGGACATCAGCTTTTTTAACGATTACAGTTACAAAAACGATCCTTATTTGCATTTCACTCAGAGAATGCGCTATTATGACCTGGGAATTGTACATCGTTTTTCGCCCCGTGCCACCCTGCTGGCTTATTATACCTATCAGCGCTGGGATTTTTTCCACATGAACTTCCCGTTCTTCCCTTTCAGCCGGATAAGGGCAGATAATGACCGGGAGTTTCACAATATTCAACTGCAACAGAACCTGGTCTGGGGCAAACACAACTTCATCTTCGGGGGCTCCCTGTTCTCGGGCCGCAATTATTTCAAGCAGAGCGGCTATGTGGACGGCCTGACGGCCTTCCAATCCGACGCCCGCAATCCCGAGCGCTCCCAGGGGGCGTACTTCCTGGACTACTGGCAGATACACCCCCGACTGCTGGTGGAGCTGGGAGTCTTGTATGATTTTGCCAAGCTGTCCCGGGCCGGATTTCCGGATTCCCGCAACACCTCCCAATGGAGCCCTATTGTCGGGATCAACTGGCAGATTCACCGGCAGCACACCCTGCGCCTGGCCTGCCAGCGCCACATGATGACCCACGGTCCCTGGCTGGCGCTGCCCCTCATTCCCACCGAGACCGCGGGTCTGCCCTGGATGGTTTTTGTGGAATCCGGCACGGATATCCGCAATCTGGGCCTCTCCTGGGAGGCGGAGTGGGGCCCCCGCACCTTCACCGCCCTGAGAGTGGAGGCCAACCGCTTTTCCGTGCCCGGGTTCGACGAGGCCACAGGCCAGCCCAACTGGCAGACCTGGAGCACCTACCGGGCCTCCTTCACCCTCAACCGCATCCTCCTTCCATCCCTGGGGCTGGTGACCGGGGTGGTGGGCCAGCGGGTGGTGCCCGATGTCAACTTCACCTACGCCCAGTTCAGCTCCGGCCAGCGCTTCCAGGACTTTTCCGACCTCCGGGGTTTTCTCCTCCTCTCCTGGCTGCACCGCTCCGGCTGGCAGGCGGGCATGCGGTTCTCGGTGCTGCAGCAGTGGCTCAAGGACCGCAACGACACCCTGTTCGGTCTGGTGGACCTGCGCCTAGGGAAGGAGCTGGCCCACAAACGGGGCCTGGTGAGTCTGGAGGTGACCAACCTGTTCAATCGCCGCTTCTTTTACGCCCTGGAGCCCACCTTTTTCAATCAGGAGTTTTTCCCGGCCCGGCAGATCCTCTTCAAGCTGGCGCTGTATTACTGACGCGGCCGGGGCTTTCCGATACGGAAGGGGCGGTGGCCCCTGGTGAGGGAAACCGGGGAAAATGCCTGCGGCGGTGAGGCAAAAATGAGCGGCAGCCTGTAAGCCTTTCCCGCGGGTGACCCGGCGCGGGGAGCCGGAGGGTGGTATGCGGGGAAGGCCGGCCGAGGGCTCCGTGTCAACCTCCCCTCCCGCCGGGCGCCGCGGGCTTATCAACGCTTCTCCGGCAAAAACCCTGCCGGACAGCACAACAAGCGGCGGAGCCAAGCCGCAGGAGGGCAGCATGATTTACCAACTTGCCGATGGGGTGCAGGTGGTGGCTTTGGAAAATGAAGGCTTTGTTACCAATACGACCAACCGGACCTATTTCCGCCTCACCAACGACACGGCCGCCGGTCTCATGGGCATGCTGGGTCTGGCCAAGAGCCATAATCTTGGGGTGAGCGAGGCCAATATGAAGGAGTATCTGCTGATGTATTTTCAGGTGGGGGGCCCGCGGGTGGACGCGGACCTGAGCGGCCCCCAGGGGTTTCTGGCCAAACTGACGAGCCACGGCCTCATCCGTCCCGCAACGGCCGAGGAGCCTTTGGTTTTCAGCAACCCGGTCGGCGTCAGGGCCACATACAGGAAACCGGATCTCCAGGTCACCAGCCAGAACAACCCCCATGACCCCCGGGTGGACAAAATGGGGTTCATCAAGGTCTGGCCCAAGATCGCCCGCTGAGGGAATCAGAGGCCCGCTATGCTTACCCTGACCCTGGAGCCCACCAACGCCTGCAACCGCCGCTGCCGGCATTGCTGCGTCAATCCGGCGGATCCCCCGTGCTTTCTGCCGGTGGAGCTGGCGGCCTCCCTTCTGGAGCAGGCCCGGACCCTGGGGGTAGGGGAGGTGTTTCTCACCGGGGGCGAGGTGTCCCTGTATCCGGACCTAAAAGAGCTGCTGGACCTCCTGGCCGGCGCCGGCTTCTCCTTCACGCTGGTCACCAACGGCTGGCGCTTCCGGGAGCGGCTTCTGCCAGCGCTCCTGAGGCCTGAGATCCGCGAGCGTCTGAAAGGGGTGTGCTTCAGTCTGGACGGCGCCCGGGCCGGGACGCACGACGCCCTGAGGGGGGAGGGTTCCTTCGCTGAGGTGGTGGAGGCTGTGGGCCTCTGTGTCCTCACGGGTCTGCCCCGGGCCCTGAAGAGCGTCATCACCCGCCTCAATCAGGGGGAGCTCACCGAACTGGCCCTGCTGGGGGCCATGTGGGGGGTGCAGGACCACAGCTTCATCCTGCCCCAGCCCACTCCCCGGCTGCTCCGGGAAGGGCTGCTGCCGGAGCCGGAGGAACTGCTGCAGGTGGCGGCCTGGGTGCGCCTCAGTCTGGCCCGGACGGTGCGGGGGGACATCCGGGTGGAGGGCTGGCTGGAGCCGGAAGCGTCCCTGGTGCCCTGCCCCGCCTTCACCAACCTGGCGGTGGACAGCTGCGGCCGCCAAGTCCTGTGCTGCAATTACCTGCACCTGGCGGAGCGGGAAAATCATCCCAGCCACCTGGGCCGGGAATACGTGGCCCACCTCATGCAGGTGACCCTGCGGGAGGGCCTGCGGCGTCAGTATCAGCTGCTGGGGGAGCTCATGGAGGCCCGGCTGGCGGGGGAGACCCCCACGGGCCTGCAGCGCTGCCTGTGTTACTGGTGCCTCACCTGTTTCGGCAAGCTGGCGTGGCTGCAGGATTTTTCCCACTCAGCCTGGGGCGGGGGGCCTGAGAGGGGGATGAGCCCCGCCGGGGGGTGGGCGCGGCCCGAAGTCAGGGAGGAGGCCGGCCCTGCCCCCGGGGGAAGGGGGCGGGAAATTTGAGGTCCTGCCCCCGGATGGCGTTCAGATGGTGCGGGTAAAGCCGGTGAAGCGGTACAGATCCCCCATGAGTTCCTCGTATTCGCCCTTAAGCTTCTGGTAGAGGCGGGCGTTTTCCATGGCCAGGGCCGCCTGCTCCGCCAGGGAGGACATGAAGGTGATCTCGTCGTCGGTGAAATCCCGGGGCTCGCTGGTATAGAGGCGCATCACCCCGATGATCTTGCCCTTGAGGGCGATGGGCACCGACAGGATGGAGCGGATGCCTTCCTCCGCCAGCTCCTTGGGGTAGCTGGCCCGGGGGTCGCTGGCCACGTCGTAGATGGACACCGCCTTGCCCATCATGGCCTCGGTGATGGACTTGTCCGTGGTCACCGGCCCTTTGTTGATGTAGCGGTCGCTCAGTCCGTAGGAAGCCACCAGTTCCATCTTCTGGCGCTTTTCGTCCAGCAGGCGCACCGCCGCGGCCTTGATGTCCAGGGAGGTGGTGGCGGTCTTCACCAGCAGGTGCAGCACCTTCTTCACGTCCAGGGCGGAGTTGATGGCCTTGGACACCTCCAGCAGACCCTTGAGGAAGTTGAGCTCCCGGGTGCGGGCTTCGTACATCTGGGCGTTGGCGATGGCCTGGGCCCCCAGATCCGCCACCGCGCAGGCGAAATCCACCTCATCCATGGTGAAGTCATGGGGCTCGGAGGTCAACAGGCGCATCACCCCGATGACCTTGCCCTTGGAGACCATGGGGATGGCCAGCATGCTGGCGATACCTTCCTCCTTGGCCTCCTGGGGATACTGGATGCGGGGGTCGTTGATCACGTCCAGAATGGCCACCGGCCGGCCGCTCAAGGCGTCGGCGATGCTTTTGTCCATGTCCACCGGGCCCTTGTTGAGATACTTCTCGCTCAACCCGAAGGAGGCTGCCAGCTCCAGGGTGTTGGTCTTGGGGTTGACCAGGCGGATGGTGGCTCCCTTCAGTCCCATGGCCTCGGTGATCTGGCGCACAATGGTGTCCAGGACCTCGCTCACCGCCAGGGTGGACCCCAGGGACTTGCTGATTTCCTGGAAACTCCGGAGATACAGGCGTTCTTTGAATGACATCATCCAGCCCTCCTTCTGGTATGGGGCTTTATTATATCGGATTCGGGTCCGGGGCGCCACCTGCAACTTGCAGGGCCACCGCTATGCCCCCCCGGAATATTTTCCCGCGGGACTAGTCCCGGGTCGGCAGCAGCCGCACCGTGAAGCCCACCGTGTAATAATCCTCCGGGAGCCTCTCTTTGACCCAGGCCACCAGGGCGGCCAGGGTGCGGGCCCAGGTGATGGTGTGATCCTGGCCGCTCATGAGATGGGCCAGCTCATGGCATAAGGTGAGGAGGCGACGGCCTGGGGGATAGAAGGTGATGCGGCCCTGGCCGTGATGCGCCTCGGCCATGAGGAGCTTGGCGGTCAGCGGCAGAAGCTGGGGCTCCTCCGGCGGGGCCTCCTCCAGCACCAGGGCGGGGGGCGGAAAACCGAAGGCGGCGCAGATGCGGCGGTTCCAGTCCTCCAGTTCCTCCAGACTCCGGGGGAGGAGGAGCAGCCGGGGGTAGTGGCGGCACCGGTCGCAGAAGATGTCGCCGTCGCACACCAGCTCGGCGTGGCGCCGGGGGTCCAGCTCCCGGCCGCAGCCGGCGCAGGCAAGCTTTTCCGTCGGATGCAGGGCCATCGTCCTGAAGCGGTCATTCCTGGCCTGATTAAATAAATAATACCCTTTGACTCGGAAAAGATTAAGTTGATAATAGATTCATGGCCGGAAAAGTATACCTGGTGGGGGCCGGGCCCGGGGATCCCGGCCTCATTACGGTCAAGGGCCGGGAGGTCCTCAGGCGGGCTCGGGTCGTGATTTATGACCAGCTGGCCAGCCCGGAGCTCCTGAAAGAGGCCCCTCCCGAGGCCGAACTCATCTACGTGGGCAAAAAGGCCGGGGCCCACGCCCTGCCCCAGGAAGAGATCAACCGCCTGCTGGTGGCCAAGGCCCGGGAAGCCCCGGTGGTGGTGCGCCTCAAGGGCGGCGACCCCTTTGTCTTCGGCCGGGGCGGGGAGGAGGCGGAGGCCTTGGCCGCGGCCGGCGTGCCCTTCGAGGTGGTGCCCGGGGTGACCTCCGCGGTGGCGGTGCCGGCCTATGCCGGCATCCCGGTGACCCATCGGGGCCTGGCCGCCCTGGTGACCTTCGTCACCGGCCACGAGGACCCCACCAAAGGCAAGAGCGACATCCCCTGGGAGCACCTGGCCCAGAGCCCCGGCACCCTGGTCTTTCTCATGGGGGTGAAGAACCTGGCGGAGAATTGCGCCCAGCTCCTGGCCGGCGGCCGCTCCCCCGACACCCCGGCGGCCCTGATCCAGGAGGGCACCCTGCTCACCCAGCGCACCGTCAGCGGCACCCTGGGCGATATTGCCCGACGGGCCCGGGAGGCGGGCATCAGCCCCCCGGCCATCCTGGTGGTGGGCGAGGTGGCGGGATTGAGGGAGCGCCTGAAGTGGTGGGAGACCCGGCCCCTGTGGGGCAAGGTGGCGGTGGTGACCCGCACCCGGCAGCAGGCCGGGGCGCTCTCCCGGCGGCTCACCGAGCTGGGTGCCCGGGTGCTGGAGGTCCCCGCCCTCCTGATCCTTCCTCCCGAGGACTTCGGGCCCCTGGACCGGGCCCTGGCACATCTGGCGGACTACCGGTGGCTCATCTTCACCAGCGCCAACGGCGTGGAGGCCTTTTTCCGGCGTCTGGGGGAGCAGGGCCGGGATCTGCGGGCTGTGGGACACCTGAAGCTGGCGGCCATCGGCCCCGCCACCGCCCAGGCGCTAGCACGCCGGGGGCTGACGGCCGACCTGGTCCCGCCGAGCTTTGTGGCTGAAGGGCTGGCCGAGGCGCTCTTGCCCCAGCTCCACCCGGGGGACAGGGTCCTGCTGCCCCGGGCGGCCCAGGCCCGGGAGGCCCTGCCGGAGCTCCTGCGTCACGCCGGGGTGGAGGTGGAAGTGGTGCCGGTCTATCGCATGGTGCCGCCGCCGGAGATCCCCCCCGAGGCCCGGCCCTTCCTGGAGGAGGCCCGGGTGGATATCCTCACCTTTGCCAGCTCCGCCACGGTGCATCACTTCGCCGCCCTGGTGGGGCGGGACCGGTTCCTCACGCTGGCCCGGCATGCGGTGGTGGCCGCCATCGGCCCCATCACCGCCCAAGCCCTGGGGGAGTATGGCATCACCCCCCAGGTGCAGCCCCACGAATACACCATCCCGGCCTTGGCGGACGCCTTGGCGGCATATTTTCAGGGCCGCAGGCCGGGGGAGGGGGCAGGATGAGGCGCCGCGGGTGGTGGTGGGCCGCCCTGATGGGCGTAACGGTGGCCATACTCACCGGCACGGCCCTGGGGGCCGGAGGAGCCATGCTGGAACTCACGGAGCAGGACTGCGGTCGGGAGAGGGAGGTGGCGGCCGGGGAGATGATCCGGCTGGTCCTGCCGGAGCCGGGCGGCACCGGATATCTCTGGGAGCCCCGGCATCTGGACCCGGCGCGACTCCAGCTGGTGGAGAGCACCACCGCCCGGCGGGGGGAGAAGCAGCTCCTGGGCGGAACCCATGATCGCATCTTCCTCTTCCGGGCCACCGCCCCGGGGAAGGTGCGCCTCACCCTGGAGTTGCGCCGGCCCTGGGAAAAGGAGGAGCCGGCGGCGAAGAGCTGCACGCTGCATTTGAATATTAGGTAACGGTTCCAGGGCTTTACTTTACCCAGGGGCCACCGTATCATATAATTTCACGTGAGAACGTTCTCATTAGGGGGAGATGGGGAGATGAGCACGAAAAGGCCTGGGGTCGGCCTGCTGGCGGCACTTCTCATGCTGACTCTCACGCCTCCGGCCGCCACCGGGGCCGAGTTCCGGTGGGCCCAGACCCGGCATGAAGCGGGCTTACGCCTGGTCTACGGCAAAAACATGCAGGACGCGGACGTCCGGCTGGTGGGGATCCTGCCCCGCTTCGGCTGGGTCCTGGTGCGGCCCGGCAGCCCCTGGCTGGCGGGCTGTGGGCTGTCCTTCGTCCTGGAGGGGATCTTCACCGCGGTAAAGGCGGAGAAAGATGGGGTGGAGCTGGGGCTCACACCGCTTCTCCGGCTCACCTTCCCCTGGGGGCGGCAGGTACTGCTGTTCGTGGAAGGAGGGGCCGGAGTAATCGGGGAGTTCTTTGACAGCCCGGCCATGCCCCACACCTTCAACTTCACCCCTCAGATCGGGGGGGGCGTGGAAGTGGCCGTGGCGAGGAATGTGGGGCTGGTGGTGTCCTATCGCTTCCGGCATTCCTCCAACGCCGGCCTCTACGAGGACAATCCCGCCTTTGATGTCCACCTGATCCAGGCCGGCGTCAGTTACTACTTCTGAGGCGGCAGGCGGCCTGCCGGGGGCAGGGACAGGACAGGCGACCCGCATGAGCTCCCCGGAATGCCGCCCCGTCACCCCCTGCAGCTTTCCTCTGCCGCGAGGGAAGGGCAGGAGCGGCTTTTTTTCCGCTCCGTGGCCGATATTCCCTTGACAATGGCAGGAATAATTCTTAAAGGAAAAATATCAAAGCCATGGAACATCTGATCAAAAAATTCCGGGAACACAAGATTTCCGTGACCCCCCAGCGCCTGGCGGTGCTGGCGGTATTGGAGCAACGCCGGGATCATCCCAGCGCGGAGCAGATTTACCAGGAGGTGCGGCGGCAGCATCCGGCCATCTCCTTCAACACCGTTTATAAGACCCTGGAGGTCCTGCATCAGCGGGGGCTGGTCATCAAGGTCAACCCTCTCCATGAAGTGGCGCGCTATGACGGGCAGGTGCACCACCATGCGCATCTGGTCTGCCGGAGCTGCCGCCGCATCTATGATGTGGAGAAGTCGATCCCCCCTCTGCCGCTGGAACCGGGGGACCTGCCCCCCGGGTTCCGGGTGGAGAGTCAGACCCTGACTTTGTGGGGCCTGTGCCGGGAGTGCCAGGAAAAATTGAGTCACTGATCAGGGAGGAACAATGGCAACCAAAGTGGATGAGATCTATCTGTGCAAGATCTGCGGCAACAAGGTGAAGGTGCTGGAGGCCGGCGGCGGCCAGCTGGTCTGCTGCGGCGTGCCCATGAAACTGGTGGAAAGCTGACCACGAGGAGGATGCATGAGCAAGACCACGGAGCATCTCAAGGAGGCGTTTGCCGGGGAGTCCCAGGCCAACCGGAAATATCTGGCCTTTGCGGCCAAAGCCGATCAGGAGGGCTATCCGCAGATTGCCCGGCTGTTCCGGGCCGCGGCGGAGGCCGAAACCATCCATGCCCACAACCACCTGCGGGCCCTCAAGGCCATCCGGTCCACCAAGGAGAACCTCCAGGAGGCCATCGCCGGGGAGACCCACGAATTCAAGAACATGTATCCCCAGATGATCGCCGACGCCCAGGCCGAGGGCGACGAAGAGGCGGAGCGCTCCTTTAGGTTCGCCAACGAGGTGGAGAAGGTCCACGCCCAGCTGTATGAAAAGGCCCTCCGCACCATGGAGGAAAGGAAGCTGGTGGACATCTACATCTGCCCGGTGTGCGGCTACACCGTGGAGGAGACCGTGCCGGACAACTGCCCGGTATGCAACGCCAAGGGCTCCACCTTCCGCAAGATCGACTGAGCCGGGAGCCTCATGATATGGGCCGGGCCGGGAGGGAGACCTCTCCGGCCCGGCTTTTTTCCCGGGCCGGGAAGAGCCGTGCCTTTTCCCGCAGGCGGTCAGGGGCGGCCGCCTCACTCCGGAGCCGGAGGCTCCTCGCCCTGCTCCAGGGCCGCCAAGGCCCGGCGGGCCGCTTCCTGCTCCGCCGCCTTTTTGCTGCGGCCCCTCCCTTCCGCCACCGTTTGTCCCCCCAGACGCAGGGCCACCCGGAACACCCGGGCATGGCTGGGGCCGCTCTCCTCCAGGACCACATACTCCGGTGGCGCCTGCCTCCGGGCCTGGGCCCACTCCTGGAGCAGGGTCTTGGCGTCCTGGAAATCCAGCTCCTCCTGGGCGGCCAGAAGGGGGCTGAGCCAGGTCTCCACCAGGCGGGCGGCGGCCTCAAGCCCCTGGTCCAGATAGACCGCGGCCAGCACCGCCTCCAGGGCGTCCGCCAGTAGGGAGGGTTTGCGCCGCCCGCCCTGCCGTTCCTCCCCCTTGCCCAACAGGAGATGCTCCCCCAAGTCCAGGCTGCGGGCCACGGCCGCCAGGGTGCGGGCGTTGACCAGAGCGGCCCGGCGCCGGGACAGCTCCCCCTCCGGGCTGCAGGGGAAGGCCTGAAGGAGCCGGTGGCTGACCGCCAGGGAGAGGACGGCGTCCCCTAAAAACTCCAGTTGCTCATTGCTGGGGCCGCACTCCGGGTTCTCGTGCACATAGGAGCTGTGGCGCAGGGCCTGCTCCAAAAGCCCCGGATTCCGGAAGGTCACCCCCAGGTGGGCCTGCAGGACCGCGAGCTGCGGTGCCCTCCGGCCTTGACGCGGGCAAGGCATCGTCCCTCCACGGCAGGCTTGACATTTGGTCCTCCTGGTTTATTATAATAGCAATTTAAACTCAATAAAAATTGGCCCGGCATGAAGTCCGAACTGGAGATTTTCCGGGAGTATATCCGGCAACGGGGGCTCAGGCGCACTCCGGAGCGGGAGCTCATCCTGGCCGAGATCTTCGCCACCCACGAGCACTTCGATGTGGACAGCTTATATCTCAGCCTGCGGCAAAAGGGGATCAAGGTCTCCAAGGCTTCCATCTACCGGGCCCTGCCCCTGTTCATTGACTGCGGTCTCGTCCGGGAGGTGGACTTCACCGACGGCCACTGGCACTACGAACACATCTATGGCCACGAGCAGCATCATCACCTGCGCTGCCTGGCCTGCGGCGAGGTGCTGGAATTCGCCGAGCCGGGCCTGAGCTGCCTGGGCCTGCGCCTGCTGCAGGAATATGGCTTTACGGTGGTGAGCCAGCATTTGGATGTGAAGGGCTATTGCCGGGCCTGCCGGGGGCATGAGGCCCCGGCGGAGCCGGAAAAGGAGACTCCGTGATGTGGAATCTGGCGGAAACGGCCGGTAAACCCCTGGCCTCTTTCTCCCCCGGGCAGCGGGTGCGCATCACCGGCTACCAGGGGGGGCGCATGCTCCGGGCCCGGCTGATGGCGCTGGGCCTGAATCTGGGCCAGGAGGTGGAGATCATCCAGAACTTCCGCGGCCAGGTCATCGTGGGGGTCAATGGCGGCCGGGTGGCCCTGGGCCGGGGGGTGAGCCAGAAGGTGTTGAGCGAACCCTTGGGTTAAACGCCTGCCGGCCCGGTGATGTGCGCCGGAAGACGGAGGGGTCCCGGGCCTGCGGTCCCCTTACCTTTTCCCCCAGGATCTTTCCGGCCTGTTTGGGCATCCTCCCGCCACCCGCTCCCGGGAGATTTTCCCCGGACCGAATCCCGGAAAATATGATATTTTCACCTCAATAAGAGGTGGACTTTGCGGGAGCCCCCGGGCTGGCCGCCTTACCCGGGGTTCTTTGCCACCCCAGGGGGTGAGCCGGCCTCTTGCTCCCGGAGGCCGGCCTCAATCCTCGGGATCCGGACCCCCCAAGTGCCGTCGCTCAGAACCTCAGCGGACCCGGAAAACGCTTCGGAACCTCTGGTGGCCCTGGAGGGCGTGGTGGAGCGGGTGGTCTTCGCCGCGCCGGAGGACCACTACGCCGTGCTGCGCTTCCGGGCCAAGGGCCGGCGCCAGCCGGTGACTCTGGTGGGCGCCCTGGCCGGGGTCCAGGAGGGGGAGGAGCTCCAGGTCAAGGGCCGCTTCGAGCGCCACCCCCGCTTCGGAGAACAGTTCCGGGCGGTGTGGTGGTATGCGGTGCTGCCGGCCACCGTGGCGGGCATTGAAAAATATCTGGCCTCCGGCCTCATCAAGGGCGTGGGCCCGGAGACCGCCCGGCGGCTGGTGGAGCACTTCGGGGCCCGCACCCTGGAGATCATCGACCAGAACCCGGAGCGCCTGCGGGAGGTCAAGGGGCTGGGGCCCAAGCGCATCCAGCAGATCGTCCGGGACTGGCAGGAGCACCAGGGCGCCCGCAAGGTGCTGGTGGCCCTCCAGGGTCTGGGGCTGGGCCTGGCCCTGGCCACCAGGATCTATAAGCACTACGGTGATCAGGCGGTGGAGGTGGCCACCACTAACCCCTACCAACTGGTGCTGGATATCAGCGGCATCGGCTTTGCCACCGCGGACCGGCTGGCCCGGCGCCTCAATCTGGACCCTCTGGCCCCGGCCCGGCTGGCCGCGGGCCTGCTGCACGTGCTGGAGGAGGCCGCCGCCGACGGCCATGTGTACCTGCCCCGGGAGCGCCTCCTCAAGGAGGCCGCCGGCCTCCTGGAGGTGCCGGAGAGCGCCCTGGAGCCGGCCCTGGCGGCCCTGGAGCGGGAGGGCCGGGTGGTCCGGGAGGCGCACGTGGAGGGCGAGGCGGTGTATCGCAAGCCCGCCTTCCTGGCGGAGGTGGGGGTGGCCCGGGCTTTGGCCAACCTGCGGCTCAGCCCCGGCAAGCCTGCGCCCCTGCACCTGCCGGAGATGCTGGAGGAGGTGCAGAAAGACCGGGGCCTCACCCTCTCCCCGGAGCAGGCCCAGGCGGTGCTGGCCGCCTGCCGGGAGAAGGTGCTGGTGCTGACCGGCGGCCCCGGCACCGGCAAAACCACCATCGTCAGCCTCATCCTGGATCTCTACCGGCGGTGGGGCGCCAAGGTGCTCCTCATGGCCCCCACCGGCCGGGCCGCCAAGCGGCTGTCCGAGACCACCGGCGCCGAGGCGGCCACCATCCACCGGGCCCTGGAGTTCTCCCCCCAGACCGGGGGGTTCCGCCGCAATGCCGCCGAGCCCCTCAAGGCCGACGTGGTCATCGTGGATGAGGTCTCCATGGTGGATATCTATCTCATGTACCACCTGCTGCGGGCCCTGCCCCCCGAGGCCCGCCTCATCCTGGTGGGGGACGCGCATCAGTTGCCTGCGGTGGGGCCGGGGAATGTCCTCAAGGACCTCATCGAGTCCGGGGCGGTGCCGGTGGCCCGCCTCACCCAGATCTACCGCCAGGCCCGGGAGAGCCTCATCGTGGTGAACGCCCACCGGGTGAACCAGGGGGGCTATCCGGTCCTGCCCCGGCGGCTGGGCGAGGGCGATTTTGTCTTTCAGGAGGTGGAGGACCCCGAAGAGGCCCACCGCCTGCTCCTGGACCTGGTCTGTGAGGTGCTCCCCCAAAGGTATGGCTTCGACCCGGTCAGGGACATTCAGGTGATCACCCCCATGCA
>JAILZL010000026.1 GCA_023512475.1 Syntrophobacterales bacterium | reverse complement strand
CCCCTGGCGGGCGGGCCGGCCGGACATGATCCTGTTAGCCATCGAGGACATCACCGAGCGCAAGCGGGCCCAGGAGGCGCTGCGCCGGGCCTACGAGGAGCTGGAGGAGCGGGTCCGGGAACGCACCCGGGAGCTGGCCCAGGCCAACGAGCAGCTCCAGAAGGAGATCGCCGAGCACCGGCGCACCCAGGAGCTTCTGGCCCTCAAGGCCCAGGAGCTGGCCCGCTCCAACGCCGAGCTGGAGCAGTTCGCCTACCTCGTCTCCCATGACCTACAGGAGCCCCTGCATGTGGCCGCGGGGTTTCTCCAGCTTCTGGCCCGGCGCTACCAAAGCGGGCTGGACCCCAAGGCCCGGGAATTCATTGACAATGCCCTGAACAGCATCACCCGCATGGAGCAGATGATCCGGGACTTGCTGGACTACTCCCGGGTCACCAGCCGGGGCAAGGATTTTGTCCCGGTGGCCCTGGATCCCCTGGTGGACCGGGTGCTGCAGGACCTGAGCCTCATCATCCAGGCCAAACAGGCTCAGATCACCCGGGATCCCCTGCCCACGGTGCTGGCCGACCCGGCCCAGCTCACCCGGGTCTTTCAGAACCTCATCGGCAACGCTCTGAAATTCTGCGGCGACCGGCCGCCCCGGGTCCACATCGGCGCCCGCCCGGTGAACGGCAGCTGGGAAATTTTCGTCCGGGATCAGGGCATCGGCATCGACCCCAAGCACTTCGACCGTATCTTTCGCATGTTTGAGCGGCTGCATTCCCGGCAGGAGTATCCCGGCACCGGCATCGGCCTGGCCATCTGCAAGAAGATCATCGAGCGCCACGGCGGCCGCATCTGGGTGGAGTCGGAGCCCGGCTGCGGCGCCACCTTCTTCTTCACCCTGCCCACGGCCTCGGAAAACACCCGCCCGGCAGCGGTCCCCCCGGCGCCCTCCCCTGCTGTGGGCGAGCGCCCGGAATCCTGAAGCCTTCCCGGACCGGCCCTGTCAGGGCGAAAATTCCTCCGCCCGCCCCGAAATTTTCGGGTATAATTTTTTTAAAAAGCGAATTCTCCCTTCATGGCCCAGTCTTCGTCCCCTGTCGCCCTGCCTTCGCACCCCCGGCCGATCCACTATCAGCGGGAGCTCAACCCGGCCCAGTACCGGGCCGTCACCACCCTGGAGGGCCCAGTCCTGGTCATTGCCGGGGCCGGCAGCGGCAAGACCCGCACCCTGGTCTACCGCCTGGCCTATCTGGTGGACCAGGGGGTGGATCCGGGGCAGATCCTTCTGCTCACCTTCACCCGCAAGGCCGCCCGGGAAATGCTCACCCGGGCCGCGGAACTGCTGCAGCGCCCCCTCACCCAGGTCATGGGCGGCACCTTCCACTCGGTGTGCTATCACTGGCTTAGGCGCTACGGGCAGCTGCTGGGCTACCCCGAGGGCTTCACGGTCATGGACCGGGCCGACCAGGAGCATCTCCTCTCCCTCCTCAAGGAACAGCTGGGCCTCAAGGCCACCGGCACCCCCTTCCCCCGCAAGGAGACCCTGGCGGACATCATCAGCGGCACCGCCAACAAGAACCTCTCCCTGGAGGGCCTCCTGGCCCGGGAATACCCCCAGTTCCTGGAGCAGCTCCCCCATCTGGAGCGCCTCTTTGTCGCCTACCAGGGCGAGAAGACCCGCCTGGGCCTCATGGATTACGACGACCTGCTGGTGAACGGCCGCCGTCTCCTGGCGGAGCACGAGGGGGTGCGCCGCCAGCTCTCGGAGCGCTACCGCTTCATCATGGTGGACGAATACCAGGACACCAACCGCCTGCAGGCCGAACTGGTGCGGCTCCTGGCCTATACCCACACCAACGTCATGGCGGTGGGGGATGACTGCCAGTCCATCTACTCCTTCCGGGGGGCCGATTTCCGCAACATCATGGACTTCCCCCGCCTCTTCCCCGGCACCCGCATCATCAAGCTGGAGGAGAACTACCGCTCCACCCAGCCCATTTTGGATGTGGCCAACGCCATCATCGCCGGCGCCCGGGAAAAATACACCAAGTGCCTCTTTTCCCGCCGCCGGGAGGGCCAGCGCCCGGTGCTCTTCCAAACCGGCAGCGAAAACGAGCAGTCCCGGCTGGTGGTGGCCAAGGTGCAGGAACTGCGGCGCCAGGGCCTCCCCTTAAGCCGCATGGCGGTGCTCTTCCGGGCCGCCTTCCACTCCTTCGACCTGGAGATCGAACTGGTGCGGGCCGGCCTCCCCTTCATGAAATTCGGCGGCTTCAAGTTCATGGAGAGCGCCCACATCAAGGACCTCCTGGCTTATCTCCGGGTGGTGGCCAACCCCCGGGACAAACTGAGCTGGAACCGCCTGCTCCTCCTCCTCCCCGGCATCGGCCGGCAGACCGCGGCCAAATTCACCGACCGCATGGGCCCGGACTTCACCCTGGACGACGCCCTCACCTGGCTCGCCGGCCGCCGGCAGGCCGCCCTGAAAGAGCTGGCCGCCACCCTGGCGTCCCTGAAAGACCCGGGCCAGACCCTGATCTCCCGCCTCAACCTGGCCCTGGCCCACTATGAGCCGCTGCTGCGCAGCCGCTTCGACGACTTTCCCAAGCGCCTGCGGGACCTGGAACACCTGGTCACCATCACCGCCCGCTACGAGGAGCTGAACGCCTTCCTGAACGACCTCACCCTGGACCCCCCGGCCGGCCTGGCGGATGTGACCGCCCCCACCCACGACTACCTCACCCTCTCCACCATCCACTCCGCCAAGGGCCTGGAATGGGAGGTGGTGTTCATCATCTGGGCCGCGGAGGGCCGCTTCCCGGCCTACTACGCCCTGAACAGCCTGGAGGAGGAAGAGGAGGAGCGCCGCCTGATGTATGTGGCCGCCACCCGGGCCAAGGACCGGCTCTTTATCCTTTATCCCGCCCTCAGTTATACTAAAAGTATGGGAATGACCTTTAACGAACCCTCCCGGTTCCTGGCGGAGGTGCCCAAGAGCCTCCTTGTGCCGCTCAGGGCGGAGATCCGGGAGGGATAGAGTTTCAGCGGCAGGCACGGGGGGTGAGCTCCCGGCCGGTGGATACAGGTGTCGCCGCCCGGGGTCGGAGAGCCACCGGGCCTAGCCCCAAGGCCGCCTGGGGAGCCCGTGATGTGGGAGCCGGTATATTTGGAAACGTATCGCCGGGGGGAGCTGGAAAAAAAGATCGCCGCGGCTGATGACATTCTGAATCAGTGCACCCTCTGTCCCCATCGCTGCCTGGTGGACCGGCATCATGGGGAGCTGGGACTCTGCCGCACCGGGGATCGGCCCGTGGTGGCCTCCTACGGGCCCCATTTCGGGGAGGAGGACCCCCTGGTGGGGCGGCGGGGCTCCGGCACCATCTTCTTCACCCACTGCAACCTGTACTGCATCTTCTGCCAGAACTGGGACATCAGTCACGGGGGGGAGGGGGAGGAGATCACCATTGAGGCTTTGGCGGCCATCATGGTGTATCTGCAAAAACAGGGCTGCCACAACATCAATTTTGTCACCCCCTCCCACCAGGTGTATCAGATCCTGGCGGCCCTGCCGGCGGCCATTGAGGCGGGGTTAAACGTCCCCCTGGTGTACAACACCGGGGGCTATGACTCCGTGGAGACGCTTAAGCTCCTGGAGGGGGTGATTGACATTTACATGCCGGATTTCAAGTTCTGGGATCCCAAGGTGGCGGCGGAGCTCTGCATTGCCCCGGATTATCCCGAGGTGGCCAAGGCGGCTTTGAAGGAGATGCACCGGCAGGTGGGGGACCTGGTGCTGGATGAGCAGGGCATCGCCCGGCGGGGGCTTCTCGTGCGCCATCTGGTGCTGCCCGACAACCTGGCGGGCACCCGGGAGTGCATGGAGTTTCTGGCCAAAGAGATCTCCCTCAACACCTATGTGAATGTCATGTCCCAGTACCGCCCCTGCGGCCGGGCCTATGAGCACCCGTCCCTCAGGCGCTTCCCCACCGACCAGGAGCTGGCCGAGGCGGAGCGGGCGGCCCGGGCCGCGGGCCTCACCCGTCTGGACCGGCGGGAGCGGCTCTTCCGCTGGCTGGAACTCTGATCCGGGGTCAGCCGAAGCCCGGCAGAGGCCGGAAGGCAGGAAGGGAGGCTGGTTTCCGGCCCCTGGAGGAGAGGGCCGCCGGCCGTCCCCAGAGACCATGAGCATTTACGTCGTCGGCGACATCCACGGCTGCCTGGGCCATCTGGAGCGTTTGCTCGAGGAGGTGAACCCGGACCTCAGCCGGGACCGCCTGGTCTTTGTGGGGGATTATATCGACCGGGGCCTGTGCTCCCGGGGGGTGGTGGAGTACCTGGTGCGCCTCAAGGCGAGACACCCCGGCGACCGCATCATCTGCCTCAAAGGCAACCACGAGGCCATGTTCCTGGACTTCCTCACCGGCAAGGACCGGGAGCTCTTCCTTTTCAACGGCGGCCGCAGCACCTTAAGGGAGTATTGGGGGGAAAACTGGCAGAATCTCAAGGAGTTGCGCCTGCCGCCGGAGCACGAGATCTTTTTCCGGGAGCTGTTGCCCTACTATGAAACCCCGGAGTATTTCTTCGTCCATGCCGGGGTGAAGCCGGGGGTGCCCCTTGATCAGCAGAGCGAAGAGGACCTGCTGTGGATCCGGGGGGAGTTCATCATGTCCTTTGAGGATTTCGGCAAGAAGATCGTCTTCGGCCACACCCCCTTCCGGGCCCCCCTGATCATGCCCAACAAGCTGGGGATCGACACCGGCGCGGTGTACGGCAATTTTCTCACCTGCGTGAAGCTGCCGGAGGAGGAGTTCTTTTTCGCCGGGGAGTTTTAAGGGATCAACTTCCTTCCCCGCCCGGAAGGGGGCTGGATCTCCGGTTGCGGGCTTTCGGCCGGCCTCCTCCGGACAGGCTCCCTCTCCCCCGGCCCTCCTGCCGTCCCCGGGGAGAGAAAACGCCCCGCCGCCTTCCTGGCCGGGGAATGCGGCCCCGGACCCTGATCTCCGGCCCGCGACTTGAGGCGGTGGACCGCCCGGGGAGGGGCAGGCTGGGCGGAGAGCCCGCCCGGCGCCGGTGAGCCCGCCCCGGCCCCCCTCACCAGCCCGCGGCCCGCAGGCGCCGGGCCGCTTCCGCCAGGCGCCGTTGCACCTCCGCCGCCTCCGCCTCGTCCCGGTATTTCTGCCGGGGCCAGAAGAACCCTTTGAGGCCGTCCTTGCGGCGCCGGGGCACCACGTGCACGTGCAGGTGGCCCACGCTCTGGCTGACGGTGTTGTTGAGGGCCACAAAGGAGCCTTCCGCCCCCAGGGCCTCCACCACGGCCTGGGCCAGGAGGCGCACCACCCCGAACAGGGGCGCCAGCAACTCCGGGGGCAGCTCCGGCAGGGTGGCCACATGCCGCCGGGGAATAATAAGGCAGTGGCCCGGGAAAAGCGGCCGGTGG
This sequence comes from Syntrophobacterales bacterium, assembly GCA_023512475.1. GTDB lineage: Bacteria > Desulfobacterota > Desulfobaccia > Desulfobaccales > 0-14-0-80-60-11 > JAILZL01. Next base: position 36,393 of record JAILZL010000026.1, on the reverse strand, counting down.
TCCAGGAAGGCGAAGGTGGCCGCGTCCTCCAGGACCGGCCAGGCCGGGAGCTCTCCGGCGAGGAGGCGGCAGAATTTGCAGGGCGGCGCCGTCTGGTTCGTGGCAGGCATCCCTGGCCCCGTGGGGCGGCCGGAGGGGCTCAGTCTGCCCCTCTGCCCCCGCCCGATGCTGCGGCAAAACATTGACAGGGGAATGTTTCTAAGTTATTTTTTTCACTTAACGGATACCTTGCCATGAACCAAGCGCAGTTGCTGGCGGCCCTGGCCCCGGAGATTGAGGCCATCAACCGGGCCCTGGAGGCCAATCTCACCACCCATGTGCCCTTCATCTCCCAGGTGGGGCGGCACATCCTTTTGAGCGGCGGCAAGCGGGTGCGCCCGCTCCTGTTTGTGCTCTCCGCCCGGCTGTGCGGCTGCCGCAGCAATCATCTGGCGGATTTTTCCACCATTTTCGAATACCTGCACGCCGCCACCCTGCTGCATGATGATGTGGTGGACGCGGCCACGGTGCGCCGGGGGACCTCCACCGCCAACACCATCTGGGGCAACCAGGCGGTGATCCTGGTGGGGGATTTTCTCCTGGCCAAGGCCCTGTCCCTGGCCGTCACCACCGACCGTCTCAAGGTGCTGCAAGTCCTGGCCCACGCCACCACCATGATGGCCGAAGGGGAGATTCTCCAGCTCCTGCACGCCCGCAACCTGGACCTCACGGAAGAGGAGTATTTCGAGGTCATCCACCGCAAGACCGCGGTGCTCATGTCCGCGGCCTGCCAGATCGGGGCCATCGTCAGCGGTGCCCCTCCGGAGCAGGAGGAGGCCCTGGCCCGCTTCGGCCTTAACCTGGGCCTCACCTTCCAGCTGGTGGATGACATCCTGGACTTCACCGGCGACGAACGGCAGTTGGGGAAACCGGTGGCCAACGACCTCAAGGAGGGCCGCATCACCCTCCCCTTTATCGCCGCCCTGAAGCGGGCCGATGAGGCGGGGCGCCGGCGCCTCCGGGAGCTGGCCCGGGAGGTCCGTCCCGAACATGCCGGAGAGATCCGGGATCTCCTGGAGAGCTGCGGCGCCCTGGAGTATGCCCGCGGTCTGGCCCGGAAGTACACCCGGGCGGCCCAGGACCATCTCCGCCTCTTTCCCGAATGCCCGGAGAAGGGCTATTTCTGGGGTATCACCGAAATGCTCCTGGCCCGCACCTCTTAAGACACTCCAGGGGCGGCCCATCAAGCCCCCGAAGCGCCTGGCCCTTCCTGCTCCAGCCTCCCTCAGCCCAGGGGAAAGGGTGTTCATTATCACCCGGAGCACTCCGGACCGCCCCCAAGGTTGAGGCGGTCCACCGATTCAGGGAGAGAGGCCGGAGCGGCTTCCCCGCCCCAAAGCTCCCTAAAACCCCGGCTTCTTTCGCCGGCTTGTGATGGGCGTTCCCCTGCTCCTCTTCTCCTGTGCCTGCGGGGTTTCCTGGCCACCACTCAGCCGGGAATGGGGAGCTCCATGTCGTCTTCTGCCCTGATGATCTCCCCGGGGAATGCCTTCGCCGCCAGGGACACGACGTCCACGCCATCGCAGGGGGGGTAAAAGTGCGTCAGAACCAGGCGCTTCACCCCGGCCTGGGCCGCCAGCCGGCCTGCCTCCTCCGGGCTCATGTGCCCCGGGACGGAATAGGGCATGGCGCACTCACACAGGAGCACGTCCGCGCCCCGGGCCAGCTCCACCAGGGAGTCGCAGAACTCCGTGTCCCCGGAATAGACCAGGGAGCCGCCGTCCGCCTCCAGGCGGTAGGCTAGGCTGCCGGGAATGTGCCGGGTGGGGGCGCTGAGCAGGCGGACCCCGGGTATCTCCAGGCCGTCGGGGCCCTCCGGGTCCAATTCCTGCAGATCCATCTTCCCCGGGGGCGGCTCCACCCAGTGGCCGAAGGGGATCTTCAGGCGCTCATGAAAGTCCCGGAAGCCCCGGGCGGCCGCCAGAATGAAGGGCTGGACCCGGTAATAGCCCAGGGAGTAGTGGGTGGCAAAGAAAAAGGGCACCAGGTCCCCCACGTGGTCGGGGTGGAGGTGGGTGATAGCCAGAAGGTCGATCCCGGAAAAATCCAGGGCGTGATGGGCCAGGGCCCGCAGGGTGCCTGCGCCCAGGTCCAGGACGATGAGTTTGCCGGCGGCCAGCACCGCATAGCCCGGCGCGCCCCGCTTGCGGTAAGGGGCTCCGGTGCCGGAGCCCAGGATGATGAGTTCCATGGATATGCTGGTTGATGCCTCCCGGAAGGGGGATCACGGTCTACCCGCCGGGGCCGGGAAGCCAGCCCCTCCTCCCCCGGCGCTCCCGGCCCCCCTCCCAGTCCCGGCAGATGGGGCGGGTTTTTCCGCTCCTGCCCCCGGGGCGCCCTCAGGCGCCGTCCACGTGGCTCATCTGGTGCACATAGAACCAGTCCGCGGGATCGGTAAGGTAGTTGTGCATGTCGAGGAGCATCATGTAATGGCCCCGCTCCTCATGGGCCAGGCTGATGAAAAAGCGCCGGGCCAGGGGCACTTCCGTCTCCCGGGCCAGTTTGGTGTAATAGTCGATGGCGCACTGCTCCATCTTGAGACCGGTCCGCAGGGCCTCCAGGTCGTCCTTGCCGCCGGTGCCCTCTCCGGCCTTTTCCAGGGCCAGGACACAGGCATAGGGCTCGATCCTGGGCGGCTTGAACTCCGCCAGGGTGTCGGTCCAGTGGGGGTCAGCCTCCAGGCTGTGGTAGATTTCGTTGAATTTCTTGATGTGATAGACCTCGGCCTCCGCCAGGTATTCCAGGATCTGGCGCACGCCTTCGTTTTGCACCTTTTTGGCCGCTTCGAGATAGAACTGGCGGCCGTCCACTTCCATCTGGATGGCCTCCTTCAAGGCCGCCAGCAGATAATCCCGCACCGTCGGATTCACCTTTTCCTGAGACATGAGACCCTTCCTCACCGGGATGAAAAAAAGCGGGGTCGGCTAAAAGCTCCCTCCCCCTGGCACTTCTGGTTTCAAAAATAACCCCTCCACCCGGGGGTGTCAAACCCCGACGGTCCGGCTGCCTTGTCAAATTCCCCGGCCTGAGGGACAATACAGGGAAAGGCGCGGCATGAAGCCCGCCAGCCCCCGTGGCCGCCATGCCCGAAAGCTCTCCCGCCAAGCTCCGCCTGCCCCTGTCACCCACGGGGCTGGGGTCCGTCCTCTCTCCGGTGGTGCCGACCGACGACAGCCCGCCGGACTGCCAGCCCGCCGGAGTGCTGGTCCCCCTCTTCTGGCAGGAGGGGGAGCCCCATCTCCTCTTCACCCAGCGCACCGAGCTGGTGAAACACCACCAGAGCCAGATCTCCTTTCCCGGGGGGGTGGCCGATCCCGGCGATCCTCACTTGCTGGCCACCGCCCTGAGGGAAGCCTGGGAGGAAATCGGGCTCGCCCCCCGGGACGTGCGGGTCCTGGGAATGCTCCAGCCCACCGCCACGGTCACCGGGTTTTACATCCACCCCTATGTGGGGGTCATTCCCTACCCGTATGATTTCCGGCTGAATCCCCGGGAGGTGGCCCGGCTGCTCACCTATCCCTTGGCGGAGTTTTTGCCCCCCGAGAGATGGCGCACCGGCCCTTATACCTACCAGGGCCGCACGGTGAGCGTCTGCTGCTGGCATCTCGCTGACACTTGCATCTGGGGAGCCACCGCCCGCCTCCTTCTGGATCTGCTGAGCCGGCTGGGCAAAAACCCCTTCGGCACCACCCCCTGCCGGGATTAACCGCGTCCAGGCCCCGCCTCCGGCCCCGGACGGCCGCGGCCCTGGGCAGGGGGTGATAAAGGCCAGGGATCACCAGCCCCCTCCCACAACCTCGGCCGGCCTTATCCCACCGGATGTGGGGTAAGGGGTGGTTTTCCACCGCCTGTCAGGGCTTCTTGGGCTGGGGGTCCGCCTTGGGCGTCTCCGGCTGAGCCCCGGCCTGGAGGAGCAGGTCCTGCAGATCCTGGCGCTTGGCGTCCAGGGCGTGGCTCAGGGCGCTTTTCCCCTTCTGATTGCGGGCATTGACCTCCACCCCTTTCTCCAGCAGGAAGGAGACCAGCTCCGGGTTGCCCCCCTTTACCGCCCAGATGAGGGCGGTATTGCCTTCGTTGTCCCTGGTATTCAGGTCGGCGCCCTTTTCCATGGCCAGCTTCACCGTGTCCAGGCGCCCCCGGGAGGCGGCGGCCAGGAGGAGGTCCAGGCCGTTTTTGTCCCGGGCTCTGGGGTCGGCGCCTTTCTCCAGGAGCAGGGCCACCAGCTCCTGGTTGCCGCTCTGGGCCGCCCACAGCAGGGGCGTGCGGCCCTCCTTGTCGGCGGTGTTAACATTCAAGCCCCGCTCCACCAGGAGCTTGGCCGCGGCCAGATGGCCCCGGGCCGCCGCGGCCAACAGGGCGTTCATGCCGTTTTTTTCATCGGTGGCTTGCAGATCGGCGCCCTTTTCCAGCAACAGCTTCAGGGTCTCCACCTCGCCCTGCAGGGCCCCCCAGATGAGGGGGGTGCCGCCGAAGCGCTTGTCCTTGGCGTTGACATCCGCGCCTTTCTCCAGGAGGATCCGGATGATCTCCGCCCGACCTTTCTGGGCCGCGGCGATGAGGGCGGTCTTGCCCTCCTTGTCCGCCACCTCCGGATGCATCCCCGCCTGGAGAAAGAGCCGCACCGCCAGCACATCCCCGTCCCGGGCCCGCTCCACGAAGGTGTCTTCGTTATATTTGAGGTTCATCTGCCCCAGTTTGATGCGGGCCTCTTCCTGGGGGTTGCCGCAGCCGGTCAGCACCAGGGCCAGCCAGAGCAGGGCCACGGTCCCGGTAAAGCTGGGTTTCATGCACATCCTCCTCGATGATGGGAATCATCTTTCCGGCTCATTGTAGCCGAGCTTGGGATTTTCCGCCACGGCAGGCGGCCGGGGCCCCCGCCCGAGGGGGAAAAATGCCGCCGCCCCTTGTTTCCGCCGCCGGAAAGCCGAATAATAGGAGAAGAAACCTCTTCAGGGGGTACCCCATGCGCACCGGAATCCCCGGTCTGCTGGCGGGCCTGCTCCTGGCGGCCCTGCTGGCGGGCCCGGCAGCGGCCCAGATGCAATACTACCGCTATTACGACACCCAGCCCAGCGCCGCCTGGCAGGCCATGGACGCCCTGTTTCTCCGGCCCGCCGGGGTGGCCACCACCCTCATCGGCATGGGCGGCTTCGTGGGCACCCTGCCGGTGACCATTCCCAGCAACACCGTCAAGGAGTCGGCCAACGCCTTCGTGGGCCAACCGGCGGAATGGACCTTCCAGCGTCGGCTGGGCCGCCCCGGCTGGGAACCGGGGTTTTTCCTGCCCTGAGGAAGAGCCGCCGGCCGGGCTGCGGTGTCCGGGCCGGAGGCCGCCGGGCCCTGGCCGGTGGCCCTTCCCCCTTGGATCCTCCGCCCGCCGGACGCGCCCTCCTGAGGAGTGCCCCTCCCCCGGTTCCTGTTTTTTCCCGCCTCACCTCTGCCTGAAAAGTCCCCGGGGCGGGCAACTCTTGGTCCCGGACCTTCCCGACTGGCATCCTGGCGGGTGAAGATGCAGGGAGGACGAGGTCCGGGTCAGTTTTCCATGAGTTTTCCCCTCAGGACGCCCCCAGGCCTGGGACGATGTCGGCCAAAAAGAGGTACAGGAGGGCCGCCGCGGCCAGAAAGGGGCCGTAGGGGATGGGGGTGAGACGGCCGGCCTTTTCCCGCCAGATGAGGGCCGCCCCCACCCCGGCCCCCAGCAGGGCGCTCACCAGGACCACCCAGGGGAGGGCGTGCACCCCCAAAAAGGCCCCGATGAGGGCCAGGAGCTTGGCGTCCCCCAGCCCCAGGCCCTCCCGGCCGGTGAGGCGGCGATAGAGACCGGCCACCGCGTAAAAGGCCCCGCCCCCCACCAGCGCACCCAACCAGGCCTCATACCACCGCAGATGCGGCAGCACCAGGGAGAGGAGGAGCCCCAGAGCGGTCAGCGGCAGGGTCAGGACATCCGGGAGCCAGAAGTGCTCCAGATCCAGGAAGCTCAGGGCCACCAGACCGGCACAGAAGGGGGCGTAGGCCGCCAGGAGGGGGCTGGCAGGGAACTTGAACCACAGCGCCGCGGTCAAAAGCCCGCTGATGAGCTCCACCACGGGATAGCGCCAGGGGATGGCGGCGCCGCAGGCGCGGCAGCGGCCTCTCATAAGGAGGTAGCTGATCACGGGCAGGTTGTCCCGCCACCTTACGGGGGTGCTGCATTGCGGGCAGCGGGAGCGGCCCCGGAAAGGGGATTCCCCCCGGGGCAGGCGGGTGATGACTACATTGAGGAAACTTCCCACCGCCAGCCCCACCACGCCGGCCAGCAGGAGACCCCCGGGCTCAACTGCCCCCGAACTCAATGGCGGCCACCCGGCTCAAAGGCAGGTTCCAATAGCCGGCGTCGGTGTCGCCCTCGATGAGGCCCCGGGTGTAAAGCTCCACCTCCAGCACCTCCCCGGAGCGCAGCACCACCCGGGCCCGCCGGTAATCATCCGGATGGAGGATGCCGGTGAAGCGGAGGCTGGCCATCTCCCGCAAGGGGATCCAGAGATTGCCCTCCCCCCGCCGGGCCCGGAGCTCCTGCCGGGTGCCGGGCAGCTTCAGGTTGCTGACGTAATACTGCACCCCCTCCTCGGTGACCACCACGCTGGGCCAGGTGGGGCGGGCCACCGGGGGGGTGCTGCAGGCCGCCAGCCAGGCGAGCCCCACCAACAGCGCCACTGTGGGCCAGGAGAATCTTTTCATGGTCGCGCCGTCCTTTGTCACTCCCACCGTCAGGCTGCGGGCCGGTTCAGATGGGGCCGATCTCCTTGCCGATGGCGAAGGCCAGCCCCAGATACTCGCCGATGCCGTGATAGGAGCGCACCTCCGGCCCGAAGACCGCCGGCCGCACCTTCTCCATCACCGGCAGGCCCTTGTCCCCCAGGACCGCCGGATCCGCCTTGACATCCAGGATCTCCCCGATAAATTGGGTGTGCAGCCCGATCTCCAGGGTGTGGATGACTTTGCACTCCAGGACCAGGGGGAATTCGGCGATGTAGGGCGCGTCCACCAGGTCGCTTTTCACCGGGGTAAGGCCCGCCTGGGCCAGCTTGTCCCGGTCCCGGCCGGAGGCCATGCCCAGGTAGTCCGCCTCTCTGATGTGGCCCTCCGAGGGGATGTTCACCGTGAAGGCCTGGCGCAGCATCAGGTTGCCGTAGGTGTAGGTGGCCTTCCTCAGGGAGACCGCCACCGCCGGGGGCTTGGAGCAGCAGATGCCGGCCCAGGCCGCGGTCATGGCATTGGGTTTGCCCGCCTGGTCGTAGGTGGCGATGACCCACACCGGGGTGGGGAAGGCCAGCGTCCGGGGACCCAGGGATTGTTTCATGGCGCACCTCCACCGGGGAGTCCGGGAAAGGGGCCAGGGGCCGTCCCACCTGCCTTCCCTCCCCCCACCGGGACCTGGGGGAAGGCGGGGCCTCCGGTCCCCGGTCCTCCTCCGGCATATCGCAGCATAAACGGTTTCATCCTACCGTGGCTTGTGAGGGAAAGCAAGCCGATTTCCCACCCGGGGAGGGGAGAATGCGGCCCAGGCGCACACTTCTGGCGGCGGCCTGTTGCCTCATGCTCTGTCTGGGCGGCCAGGCTGCGGCCGGCGAGACTATCACCCTTTTCACCCTCAACCTCATGGGCGCCGCCGGGGGAAGCCGCTGGCCGGAGCGCGCCGCGGCCCTGACGGACTACCTGGCCACCCGGAGCGGCCTGCCGGATCTCCTCTTTTTCCAGGAAGGCTACGGCGGCCCCTGGAGCCGCCTTCTCCATGGCGGCGACACCCTGGAGGAGCTGGCCCGGCGCCTGAGGGCCCGGGGGCACCCGTATAAGGCCGTGAGCCGCTTCTGTTTCTGGGAGACCTGGCCTTTTTCCCATTACCGGATTGGCATCGTGAGTCGTCACCCCCCGGTGGCGGTGCGGGAGCGCACCGTCTCCGGCCCCGGCGCTGACCCCCGGGGGGTGGCCGCCGCGGTGCTGGAGCTGCCCCGGCTGGGGCGCGTGGTGGCGGCCAGCGTGCATCTCTCCCCCCGCGGTCCGGAAGCCGGGCGCCTGGCCCAGCTCACCCAGGTGCTGGCCCTCTTGGCGGAGCTGGCCCGGGAGTATGGCGCGGCCCTCCGGATCCTGGCGGGGGACCTCAACACCGCTCCCCGGCCGGACCACCCCCTGCTTCAGGAGCTGGCCGCCCGGGGCTGGGTGGACACCTTCGCCGCCGCCCGGCCCGGGGCGCCGGGGGCCACCTTCCGGGTGCCGGGAAACCCGTACACCCGGTCCCCCGGGCCGCCGGTACGGATTGACTATATTTTCATGAAAGGCGAGGGCGTGGCGGTGGAGGAGAGCCGGGTGGTGCTGGACGGCCGGGACGGCCCCTGCGTCTCGGACCATGCCGGGGTGCTCACCCGCCTCCGCCTCCCCGCCCCGCCGCCCCCCTGATTCCTCCCCCCTTAGTCACTTTTACCTACCCGGGATTAGGCACTTGTGGCCATGGCGGCGGCCCGCCGGCGCGGTTACCATAAGCTCACCCAAAACTTTTCCACTGCGGAAGGAGAAGCACATGCGCCGCCGACCACTGGTGACCACGGCCATACTCCTCGTTCTCCTGACGGGGCTGGCCACCGCAGCCCTGGCCCAATTCACCCCCCGGGGCGGAATGGGGCCCATCGCCACCTACCCCACCTACGTGGACCCCATTGACGGCACCACCAAACCCGGAAACGGTTTTCCCCTGTGGATTGAAGACACCCAGGGCACCAGGCTGGATCTGCCCATTCCCCCCATCGGCAACGGGGCGGATCCGCCCACCATGATCTTCGACCCGCCGGTGGTGGGCAACCAGTTTTCCCAGGACATCGGCTTCGGTCCGGAGGCCTTTTATTACCTGGCCGTCTCCCGGATCGATCTGGGCAATGGTGACCGGGCTGAACTGACCCTGGCGGCGGAGGCCGCCTTCGGAGGGGAAGACCCCCTCAACGGCGACCAGTTTCTCTTCAACCGGGTGCGCATCCGCATCGACACCAACACTACCGGGGCGGGGACCTATACGGTGCGGCATCCCTGGTCCTCCCAGCCGCTGGTCTTTGAGAACGTCCCGGCGGACACACGGGGCATCAACTTCACTTATGACTTCGGCGGCTTTGCCCCCATCTGTCCGAATCAGCCCGCCTGCCTGCCCAACAGCCAGGCCCCGGGTTTTGAGCGCTTCCTCCTTTCCCCCACGGAGTGGGTCTTCCTCAGGGCCGCCCAGATGGCCCCGGGGGTGGATCCCGACTCCTGGGTGGGGGACGGGGTAACGGAATCCACCCTGGTGGGTCCCGGCCAGAACGGCAACAGATTCACCATCATCACGCCGTCCGGCCAGACCATAGAAACCGACCTCTTCGTGGTCTCCGGGCATATTTTCGGCGGCATCATTCCGCCGCCGCCCCCACCGCCGGTGGCGGATGTGGTGACCATCACCCAGGCCCGCTACACTACCCGCAGACAACTCCTGGAGGTGCGGGCCACTTCCACCGACCCCACGGCGGTGCTCACCGCCAATTGGGGCACAGGTTCCGGGGTCCTGGTGAACGGCCGCCTCCGGGTTACAGGGGTCACTCCTGCCCCCTCGACCGTGACGGTCACCTCCGACAAGGGCGGCTCTGCCACCGCGAATGTGCAAATCAGATGAGGACTGCGGGAACAATCTGAACCCCCTTCCTTTGGGAAATTCCGGGCATCCGAAAGGCGGGCGGCGCCAGGACAGGGCCGCCCGCCCTTTTCGGGGATCACCGCCCTGCCCCGCCATTGACCTCCTCCGGGCTTCCTGCTACCCTGAAGGGGCCGATGCCCCTGGGAGGCCCCCATGCTCACCGCTGACCTCTACTTTGACCAAGTCGAGCTGGCCCGCCACCTCACCCCGGCGGAGGTGGCCGCCGCGGGGGCCAAAGACGCCCAAGAGCTGGCGGACCGGCTCCGTAGGGGTGAGCTTCACCCGGCGGACTGCCCCTTTTTTCCGCCCGGCAAGCGCCACGCCCTCGAGATCGCCCTGGCCCCGGCTAAGTATCTCCCCCCGGTGCCCTCCCTGGAGCTCCCCCGGCCGGTGCCCCCGGACCTCCTGGAGCTCAACGAGCCCGGCCCCGAAGCACCGCTTGTGGTCACCGGCAACAGCGAATTCACCCTCACGGTCATGACCGCCCTTTTGGCCCTCACCGTCAGCCCCCTCTACCTCCTGCTGGTGGATTGCCGGGGGGATACGGTGGACATGGCCATGGTGTACAGAAGCTTCACCCCCCAGCGCCTGGACCGGGCCCTGAGCACCCACCAGCTGGCCGCCCGCCTGAGCCGTCATCGCCTCATCCTGCCGGGGGTGCTGGCCCCCCTCCGGGCGGAGCTGGCCGCCTCCACCGGCTGGGAGATCGAGGTGGGTCCCGTCTGCGCCGCGGAACTCCCCCTGTTTCTGGGCGAGGCCTGGCAGCCCCCCGCCTGAGGCGCCCGCTTTCTCTTGCCCCTCCGCTCCCCGTGGCTTATATTGAGGCTATCGGGCGAGGGGGTGAACCAGGGGCACAGGAGTACAGACCTTTGGCCCTCCCTTACCCCCAGCCCTGAGCATCCGGGGGTGGGGGAGAGTGAGGGAAGGGGGCGGCAGGAACCCCCAGCCCTCCACGGAGGCCGCGTATGAAAACCATCCTGGTGGTGGATGACGACAGCGCCATCCGGGAGCTGTTGGCCGAGGAATTGCAGGAGGAGGGTTACCGGGTGTTGACGGTGGACAATGCCCGGGACGCCCTGAAGATTGTGGAGACCGATCCCGCCCTGGATCTGGTGGTCCTGGACATCCGCATGCCCGGGATGGACGGTCTGGAGGCCCTGCCCCGCATCCTGGGCACCAAGGAGCATCTCAAGGTCATCCTGCACACCGCCTATTCCATCTACAAGGAGAGCTTCATGAGCTGGGCCGCGGACGCCTACATCGTCAAATCCTCGGACTTCAGCGAGCTCAAGAGCAAGATCCGGGAACTTTTGGGCGAATGAGGCCGGCCATGGAGCGCTGGAAAAACCTCACCACCATCATCATGGCCGGGGGCAAGGGGGAGCGCCTCTTTCCCCTCACCCGGGACAAGGCCAAGCCCGCCATCACCTTCGGGGGCATCTACCGCATCATTGATTTCACCCTCTCCAACTGCCTCAACTCCGGCATCCGGCGCATCTATGTCCTCACCCAGTATGGCAGTCTGTCCCTGGACCTGCACCTGCGCCTCCACTGGAACCTGATGCGGCCGGAATTCGGGGAGTATCTCTACTCCGTGCCGCCCCAGCAGATCACCACCAACCGCTGGTACCGGGGCACGGCGGATTCCATCTACCAGAATCTCTTCCTGTTGGAGCAGGAGCGCCCGGAGCACGTCCTCATCCTCTCGGGGGACCACGTCTACAAGATGGACTACGGCGCCATGCTGGACTACCACCTGGCCAAGGATGCGGACCTGACCGTGGCCACGGTGATCGTGCCCCGGGAGGAGGGCCGGGCCTTCGGCATCCTGCACACCGCCGCCGACGGGGAGGTGGTGGAATTCCTGGAGAAGCCCAAGGAACCGCCGCCCATGCCCGGCCACCCGGATCTGGCCCTGGCCTCCATGGGGGTGTATGTCTTCAAGGCGGAAGTGCTGGTGCAGGAGGTGATCCGGGACGCCAAAAACCGGGCCAGCAAACATGATTTCGGCATGAACATCATCCCCCAGATGGTAGGGCGCAAGCGGGTCTATGCCTATCCTTTCGGCGACCCCAAAAGCGGTGCGGCTTATTACTGGCGGGACATCGGCCAGCTGGACGCCTACTTCGCCGCGCATCAGGACCTGGTGGGGGACCAGCCGGTCTTTGATCTCTTCGGCGACGATTGGCCCATCAGGGGGGCGGTGAGCCACCTGCCGCCGGCCAAGTGCTTCGGCCGGGAGCACCCGGTGACGGTGACCGATTCCCTCATCTCCGCCGGCTGCGTGCTCCAGGAGGCCCGGGTGGTGCGCTCGGTCCTCTCCCCCGGGGTGCGGGTGGCCCGGGGGGCCCAGGTGGAGGAGGCGGTCCTCTGGGACGGGGTCCGGGTGGGGGTGGGGGCCAAAATCCGCCGGGCGGTCATCGAAGACGGGGTGCACATCCCCCCCCGCTTCACCATCGGCTACGACCCGGAGGCGGACGCCCGCCTCTTCACCGTCACCCCCGGCGGGGTGGTGGTGGTGCCCAACAACGTCATCCTGGAGGCCCCCTGATGCGGGTGGCGGCCATGGACCCCCGCCTCGTCCCCACCCGCCTCTATCTCATCCGCCACGGCCGGGTGGCCGACGGCCACACCGACCGCTACCATGGCCACAACGACGTGGACTTAAGTCCGGAAGGGCTCAGGCAGTACGAGCGGCTGGCGGCCCATCTGCAGGACGTGCCCCTGACAGCGGTGTACAGTTCGGACCTCACCCGCACCCGTCTGGGCGCCCAGATGCTGGCCGCGGGGCGGGATCTCACCCCCCTCCCCTGCCCCGAGTTCCGGGAGCTCTGCTTCGGCGTCTGGGAAGGCCTCACCCTCACGGAGATCCAGGCGTACTATCCCCAGGAGCTGGCGGCCCGCTTCCGGGATCTGGCGAACTTCCGCATCCCCGGGGGGGAGTCCCTCACCGACGTGCAGGCCCGGGTGCTCCCCAAACTCCGGGAGCTTCTCCGCCGCCATCCGGGCCAGAGCCTCGCCCTGGTGGCCCACGCCGGGGTCAACCGGGTCATCCTCTGCGACGCCCTGAACCTGCCCCTGGAGCACCTCTTCCGGCTGGACCAGGCCTACGGCTGCCTCAACATCATCGATTACTTCCCCGATTTCACCCTGGTGCGCCTCATCAACGGCGGGGTCAACGGCGCCGGCTGACGGGGTCCGGCCTTCTTCCCAGGCCTCTTGAGCGCATAAAAAAGGGGCTGCCTCCAGGCAGCCCCTGTGGAAGCCAGGGCGTCCCTCAGTAATCCACCCCCAAGAGATAACTCCGGCTGGCCGCCGGGTTGCGCGCCACCTGGGTGGGCCGCATCATCTCGTTGTCCTCATGGTCCAGGATGTGGCAGTGCCAGACATAGCCCTCTCCCTGAGGACCCTGGGGGTCGAAGGGGAAATAGGCGGCGCCGGCGGGGGTGGCGGCCGGCAGGTCCGTGGGGGCCCAGCGCACCACCAGCCGGGTCACCTGGCCGGGGTAGACGATGACCGTGTCCTTCCAGCCGGTTTCGTGGGGCAGCGGCAGTCGCACCGGCCCCTGGAGGTACGGGGTCACATCCGGATTGCCGCCTGGCTTCCCCCCAGAGAGGAGGTTGCCCGCGGCGTCATAGGCCAAAGGCGGCCCGAACCCGGGGATGAATACCCCGGCCGGGTAGGGGAGGCCGGTCATGGGATCATAGCCGCCCCCCGGGAAGGCGGCGTTGTAGGCCTTGCGATACTTATTCAGATTGACATCCTGCCGATTGAGGAGCTGGAACTGCACCAGGTGCAGATGGATGGGGTGGGCGTCGGCGGTGAGATTGACGATCTCCCAGATCTCCGTCTCCCCTTCCTGAGGCACTTCGGAGTAATAATCCGTCTTCCCGTCCAGGGTTACCGGGGTGAACCCGGGGATGGGCTCCATCAGAAAGGAATGGCCGTCCGACCCCGTCACCCGCTTGCCGGTCCATTTGGTGTTGTTGAGGAGAACCTCCAAGGGGCCGCCGGGGAAGGCTGTCAGCACGCCGGTCACCGGGTCAATGGCGGTCTGGGGCATGCCCATGACCTCATTTAAGGTGAGAAGCCGGGTCCGGTGCACCGTCACCCCGGGGGCCAGGGTGCCGGTGGCGGGAGTGGCCAGGCGGATCATGGGCGGCCGCAGCGGCGTGCCCGCCGCGGGATTATAGGTGGCATCGGCCACCGGCCCGGGTCCCACCCGCACCTGCAGGATACGGCCCACGGTGGCGCCCTGGGGCGGGGCGCCCTTGGGGAAGGGGGTGCGCCCGGTGTTGCGCAGGAGCAGGTTCTGGTTGGCGAAACCGGCAAAGTCCACGATGATGTCGTAGCGCTCCCCGGGCTGCAGGACCAGCTTCTGCCCCAGGGCCGGGTCCAGCTTCACCGGAGCGTCCAGGTATCCCCCGTCGGTCCCGATGACATACACCGGCGGCCCCGGAGCCCCGGTGGCCTGGTTGGTGAAGAACAGTTCATAGGTGCGGGCGTTGGAGCCGTTGAGGAGCAAGAAGCGGTAGCGCTTGGGCTGGACCGCCACAAAGGGCCAGGTCTTGCCGTTCACCACGATGGCGTCGCCCACAAACTCCGGATTCCAATACGGGTGTTCGGGGTTGAGGGCCCACAGTATACCGCCGGCACTGTCCGCGGTAAAGAAAAGCTGGCCGTTGGTGTCAAACCTCCGGTCCTGGATGACCAGGGGCACCAGGGGTTCCACCGTGCCCCCGTTGTCCAGACCCACAGGGTGGAGGCCCGTCGGCAAAGGAAGGTTCGGGTCGGTGAGGAGGTAGGCCCCGGCCAGCCCGGCATAGACATTGAGCCGGGTCACCCCCAGGACGTGGTCATGGAACCACAGGGGTGCGGCTTCCTGGGAGTTGGGATAGCGGTAGATGGCCTCATTCCCGGCGGCGCCGGGGGCACTGTAATAACTCCGCCCTTGATAATTCCCATCGCTGGTGAACCAGGCGTCCGGGCCGCCGTCCAGCATCGGGGGCACCTCACCGCCATGCAGGTGCACCACGGCCGGGATGGGGCCGTCATAATTCTGGGCGCAGGGGCTGCCGAACGCCGGCGGCATGACATGGTGAGAGCAGTGGTTCTCTTCGTCATTCAAGGGGTCGGCCCAATGCAGGGTCTGGTCGGTGGAGTATTTGTAGGCCAGCACGTTGGTGGTGGAGACTGAGCCCAATTCGTTGACGTACTTGATGGCGACAGGCACGTCCCGCCGGGCCACAATCACCGGTCCGATAAAGGAACCCCGGCTGCTCTGCCCATCCCGGAGATAACCCCAGACCCAGGTGCCGGCATAAGGGCCCCCGGGGAGGACCGTGGTGGAGGAGAGCACCGGCGCCTGAAATTCCTTCAGGCGCACCACAAAGGGGTCGCCGAGGCCGGTCCCGGAGGTGAGGTCCGCCACCTCCAGGCTGGGCAAGGGGTCCACAAACTGCGGGATGGCGCTGCCGGGGAGCGGTACCTGGGGCGAGGCCGCCGCCAGAACCGGAAGGGGGCTGCCAAGGCCAGCATGACCGCAACCACTCGGATGATGGTGCGCATAGAACCTCCTGTTACCGGTGGGCTGGGGGAGGTAAGCGGGGTCTCCCACTGGTACATTAAGTCCGGCCACCTCAGGAAAAAATAGTTAAAAGTACTCATCGTGATGAGAGCCCGGATGCCGGAACGGACGCCTGCAGGAGAGGCCGAAGGCATGAACCGCCTCCAGAACCTGCACAGGCAGGGCCGGGATCTCTCAAAGGAGGAGACGGGGGCAGGGGGAAAGGGCCATGAGCTTTATCCTTTCCCTGCCGCCTCCTTACCCTGCCCTCCCAGGTCCGGGAAGGCCAATGTCAGGGAAAGGAGCAGGCCGCCCGGCACGCTCCGTCAGGAGCCTTTCCTGTGGGGGAAGCCCCCTCCTTCTAGGAAGAGGGCGGTGGCCCCAGGATGCGGTCCTGGCGGCCGGTGGGGTCTCGGAATGGACAGTTCCCGGCGGGAGACCGAAGGCGCAATCCACCCGGTCTCCCGCCCAGACTAAGATCAGTAGGTTTCCATCCGCGGTGGCGCCGCCGGGGCGGCGGGTGCCGGAGCTGGAGCCGGAGGGGCCGGGGCCGGGGCCGTGCCGCCCCGGAGCTGCTTCAGCTCGATGCGGTCCTGCACTTCCCGGGTGATGCGGGCCCCTTCCTCCATGCTGTGGATGATGTGGGGGGTGATGAGCAAGATGAGCTCGGTGCGGCCGGTGCCTCTGGTTTCGCTGCCAAAGAGCGGCCCCAACAGCGGCATGTTGCGCAGCCCCGGCACCCCCCGGCCGCCCCGGGTGACATCCTCCCGGATGAGCCCGCCCAGGATGATGGTCTGGTTGTCCGCGGTGATGAGGGAGGTGCGGGCCTGGCGGATGAGGAAGGTGGGGGAATTCACCCCGGTGGCCGGGGCCGAGGCGTCGATGGCGCTCACCTCCTGGCTGATGTCCAGGGTGATCATGCCCTTGGCGTTGATCTGGGGCCTGACCAGAAGGATGATGCCGGTGGAGCGGTAGCTCACCGTCTGGGTCTGGAGCGACTGGGTCTGGCTCACCAGGGGAATGGACTGGGAGGTGAGGATGGGCACCTCCTGGCCGATCTGGATGCGGGCCTCCTGATTGTTGGCCGCCATGATGTGGGGCGAGGCCAGCACCTGCACCAGGCCTTTGGTGGCCAGCATGTTGATCACCAGGCGGAACTGGTTGAGGGCGTCCCGGGCCGCAAAGGTGAAGCCGCCGATGCCCTGCAGGGCCGCGGAGGCCCCCTTGAGGATCTCGATGGGCGGGTTGCCGGCGATGGGCGAGGGCTGGATGATGGTCGGGGTCTCGCTGGCCACCCGGTTGTTGATGAACCACTCCACCCCGTAGCGCAGATCGTCGGTGAGGGTGATCTCGGCGATGAGCACCTCGCACATCGCCTGACGGGGCTGGACATCCAGGCGTTTGAGCAGGCTCTGGATGATCTTCCACTCGTAGGGCGGGGCCACGATCACCAGGAGGTTGTTTTCCTCATCCGGGATGATGCGCACCCCTTCTTTGAGCTCCCCGGCCGCGGCCGCGCCCCGCAAAGGGGCGGCCCGCTCCCGGGGGGAGGGGGCCGCCGGGGCCAGCCCGGTGCCCAGGCCGATCCCCAGGCCCGGGGCCCGGCCGGTGGCGCCCAAGCCGGTGGTCCCGGTGGCCCCCATGCCGGAGCTCAGGCCGGAGGTCAGGCCGCCGCCGGTACGGGGCACCCCCTCCCCCTCCCCTTCCCCGGCGCCCAGGGCGGGCCGGGGCGGCACCGCCCAGGAGGGGGTGGGCTCGGGCCTGATCTCCCGCACCCCGGCCCGCTCCACCTGGCCGCCATACACCTGGATGAGGAGGTCCGCCAGATTCCGGGCCCGGTAATTTTCCACGTTATAGACGTGGATGTTGGCCAAGGTGTCGGTTTTCAGGTCCAGTTGCCGCACCCAGTACTCCGCCCGCTGCATAAGCTGGGGGCTGGGGGCCAGGATCATCACCGCGTTCATGCGGGGCATGGCCAGAAACTGCACCCCGCCCCGACCCTTGTCCTTGACGGGACTGAGGGCGCCGTAGGCCCCGAAGATGGTCTCCAGCTCCGGGATGATCTGGGTGGGATCGGTGTTTTTCACCCGCAGCACCGACACCGAAGTCTTGGCCAGACCCTGCTTGTCCACCAGGTTGACCAGGTTCACCAGCTTTTCCAGGTTGGCGGGATAATCCACGATGACCAGGGAGTTGTTGGGGGCCTCGGCGATCTTGCCGCCGGCGGAGAGCAACGGCTTGAGCACCGCGGCCATCTCCTTGGCCGGGGCCGCGTCCAGCAGCACCACCTGGGCCGTCATGCCCGCGGCCGGCAACCCCCGGGCATAGACCGGCGCCGCTTCGCCCGCCGCCTTGTCCAGGGGCACGATGTTATAGCTCTTGCCCACCTGCACCAGGGCGGCGCCGTTCACCAGGAGCATGGTCTCCAGGATGCTCAAAAGCTCCCCCCGGGTGAGTTTCCCGGAGGCCCGGACATTCACCGTTCCCTTCACCTTGGGGTCAATACTGTAGTTGAGACCCAGGGTGTCGGCCAAAGCCCGCACCGCCTCCACCAGGTCGGCGTTCTGCAGGTTGAGCTCGATGGGGTAGAGCGTCTCCCCCTTGGGTGCGGTGCGCCGCCGGGTGGGCAGGCTCTTCAGGGCGGTGGTCAGGCCCTTGAGGCCCTCGTCCGTGACCAGCTCCAGGTCCTTCTCTTCCGGAGCCTCGGGCTTGGGCGGCTTGTCCGGAGGCATTCCCGGGGCCTGCATGACCCGGACGGCGGGCTTGGGAGGCAGAAGCGGTCCGGGTGAGGGTGTGGCGCAGCCCACCAGGCTGGCCGCCAGAAGACCCGCCAGGATCTTATGGATATCCATGATTCCCCCCTTGCAAAGCATCACCCCCGGTGGTCTCCCCTGCTCCCGTGGGGTGAGGTCTCCCCCTGCCCTTTCCGGGCTTTGATCTCCCCTAATATTGCAAAAGGATTTTGGGGAAGGGGTCGGGGGTCACCCTGCCCCGAACCCCCCTCCCCACCCCCCGAAGAGGGATTTGGCTACGCCAAACCGGCAAAATCGGCCGGCCTCATCCCGCCCAGCTCCGGGGAAGAGTTTTTCATCAGGCTGCCAAGCCTCCCGGTCATTTGCGGGGGAAGCTGAGGGTGCGTCTGCCGTCTTTGCCCTCCAGGACCACGGCATCCCGACCGATCTCCACCAGCCGCACGCCCTGCCATTGCTCCCCTTCCCGGACCACCTGAATCTTCTGGCGGCCCTTGGGCCCCTGGGCGATGAGGGCGGCCCGCTCGGCGCCGATGATCAGGGTGCCCAGGAGCTGAAAGTCCTCGGTGCCGGCCAGCTTGACCGGACCGGCGGCCTCCCCGTGGCGCTCGGGGCTGAAGAGGTCCTTGGCCACCACCACCTGGAAGCGCTCCCGGGGCTCCCGGGCCCGCAACGGCTGCACCTGGGGCAGGGCCACCCGCCCCCGGGCCTCCCGGGGGGCTTCCTCGCCCCCGAACCACACCCGACCCACCGCTGCAATCAAAAGCAGGTTGAGCAAGAGGAGACCGGCCACAAAAAGAAAATTCAGGCGGCCCATCAGGCCCCGGCCCCCTTCTTGATGATCCCCTCCACCACCAGAACGGCCCGCAGAGGCGCCGGCTCCGCCATGGGGCTCCCCGCCACCGGCCGCCGGCGTCGGGGGGCGTTGACCTCCAGCTGACTCACCACCAACAATTTCTGATGATTCTCCAGGCCATAGAGGAGATTCACCAGCTGATCGGTGCTCAACGCCAACTGCAATTCCACCGGAATCTGGATGTAGGGCCCGGATTCCTGGGGAGGCAGCACCTTGGTGCTGGTCACCTGGATGCCCAGGGCCTTGGTCAGGTTCTTGATAATCTCCTGCAGGTCGGCGGAAGCCACCGCGGCGCTGCCGCCGCGCAACAGGGCCGCCTCGGCCTGCTCCACGGCCTGTTTGGCCTGCTGGGCCGCCTTGGCCACCTCGGCCTTATCCCGCTTCAGGGCCTGATATCTGGCCAAGAGGAGCTGCTTCTGCCTCAGCTCCCGGGTCCAGGCCTCCTCCAGGCTCACGAGGGGGGACAACACCAGCACCCAGAGGAGGAGCACGGCAGCCATGGCGCCGCCGGCCAACACCAGACGGCGCCGCCAGGGGGACAACCGTTCAAGAGCCGCGAGCTGCTCCTTTAATGTCTGCTTTAATCTTGAAAATTTCACTGCCTGTCTCGTCGGTCACAATGGGACTGACAAACTCGGTTTTGGTGAAGCGGCCGGATCTCTCCAACAGGTTGATCAATTCGGAGGCCGAGGCGGATTTGCCGCTCAGTTCCACCTGCCCCTTGCTGAGCCGGAAGGAATAAAGATGGGTGTGATCCGGAATAATCTCGGTCAGCTCCCGCAGAATCTGCAACGGACCGGGATACTGTTCCACCCGCCGCTTCAGATCATCATATTGTTTCAGGAGATTTTGGGTGTCCTGCAACTGTTTCTCCACTTCCCGCACTGCGGGGGCCAGTTCCGCCACCTGACGCTCCACCCGGGACAATGCGATCCGGGAATGGATGAAGATACTGGCCGACCATACCACAACGAGGCCGAAAAGTAAAATGGAGAAAAACCTGGTCAGAAGCAGGCCCGTCAATTTCGGAGTGGCCCGTTGCCCCTCAGGGAGAAGATTGACGGCGAAGGGCACCCGTCCCACGCCCCGCAGCGCCGCGCCCGCCGCCATCAGGACCTCCGGGGTGGTGGGCCCGGGGGGAAGTGTCCCTTTCAGGGCCACCTGGGTCTCCGTCACCACCGGAAAGGGCAGGTTGCCGGCGCCGGCCCGCAGCGCGGCCGGCAGGGTGGCGCTCCCCAGCAGGTAGAGGGCCTGGGGCGCCTCCTCCGGAGGCATCTCCGGAGGCAGGAGCTCCGCCAGCGCCGTGACGGAGGTCAGTTTCCCCGCCTGCCAGCCCCGGAGGCGCCGCCGGCTGAAGTGCAGGAGGTCATAGTCCGGCCCGTCGGCGGCCAGGAGCAGAAACGCCGCGGGCGGCCGGCCGTGCATCACCGCCAGGGCGTTGGCCCCCGCCAGGGGCCCGGGCTCCACCGTCACCGGGCTGAGGCCGGCGCCGCCGCACAGGGTCAGCCAGTCCTCCACCAACGCCCGGGGCAGACCCAGCAGCAGGAGGTGCAGCTCCCTTTCCGTCTCGTTCACCACCAGGTAGTCGAAGACCAGCTGCTCAGGGCTCAAGGGCAGGAAGCGGTCGATTTCATAGCCCACCACCCGGGCCAGGTTGGCTTTGGCGGCCGCAGGCAGGGTGGCCGGGCGCATCAGCCCCAGGCGGGGGCTCACGGCCAGGCCCGCGGGGGGATTCTCCAGTCCCCAGGCCTGCACCAGTTCCTGCACCGCCGGAGCCAAGGGGGGGAGGCCCTCCCCGGGAACCGGAAGCTGTGCCACCCGCTGCACCCGGGAGGCGGTCAGCCCCTTCTCCAGATGCACCAGGGTGAGGGTGCGGCGGTCGTAATACGCCCCCACACTGCCGGCCCCGGTCTGGATCTCCCGACTGAGGGTGCGCCACCAGGACCGGGGCCCGCCGGGTTCCGATTCCCTTAGCACCGGATCTCTCAACCCAGATAATCGTCGTTCCACAGCAGAAACTCCCAGGGCCGGGGCCGGGTAATGGTCAGGCGCACAATGGCCCGGATGGTGTGTTGCGCACCGCCCCGCGGGTAATCTATCACACCCGTGGAGACAATTTCAAAGATTTGGGAGGCGCGGAAGGTCAGGGGGAGCGGCAGGCGCAGGGTGCTGAGACCCACAAAGAGCTGGTCCAGCTCCCGGCGGTTGCGCAACGGCGCCGTCTGCCGGGCCTCCACGATGGTGAGGGCCTGCTCGGCACTGAAGCCCAGGGCCCGGAGCACCTCCGGCGGCGCGGCGTTGAGGTTTATTCCCCTCCCGGTCTTCTGCACGGTGACCAGCTCCCGCAGGCGCAGGAGCCGCCCGGCGTCGAAGCCCTTGATCCAGAAGAGCTCCTCCACCACGTCCAGGGGCCCGTTTTTGGCCGGATAGGGGGGCGTGAGGCGGGCGTAGTAGTCGCTTTCGGCCCCCTGGGGGCGGGGGGTGTTGTCCGGGTCCCGCCAATCCGCCAAGGCGTCCACCAGGGCTTCGGCCGCCGGGCCCTCCACCCCCAGAACCTCAAAGAGGCGCAGCAGCAGGGCTTCGGGGGCTTGGTTGAGATTGATCTTGCCGGATTCATCCGTCACCCGCACCACCACCCGGCCTCCGGGCAGGGCCAGCTCCCGGGGGCTGCCGTCCGCCCGCCACAACTCCTGCGGGGGCTCCCCCAAGCCGGCCTGGGGGGCGCGACGCTCCGCCTGCTGGGTCTGGATCAGCTTGCCCAGGGCATAGTACACCCCCCCTTCCGCCAGCAAGGCGGCCTGGCGGGCGGAGACCTGGTTCCGGGTCACCAGAAGCTCCAGGCGCCATTCCTGGGCAAAACCCAGCACCATGACGCTCACCAGGGCCAGAAGCAGGAGCACCATGAGCAACACGATACCCTGCTCCCGGGCCGGGGGCGCCACGGGACCCGGCACCGCCCCCCCCTGCCGCCGACGCCTGCCGGAGCTCATTCCTCCCCTCCCATCTCCTCCGGCTCCACCGCCTCCATGAGGCGCAAGGGAATGAGCCACTGGTGAGGTTTCCGGTCCGCCAGGGCCAGCTCCACCCGCACCTTTTCGGGCAGGAGCTTCTGGGTGTCGGCGTGCCAGGTGGCGAACTCCTCCGCCCCCACCAGGTAGGTGAAACGGAGAAAGGTGAGCCCGGCGAGGAGGAAAAGCCGGGTCTCGGTGCGGTCCGGCTCCTTGAGCCAGGTGTGGGCCTTGATCTCCTCCACCGCCAGGCAGTCCCGGCCCTGGTCATCCACGGCGCTGAAGACCCGCAGGTGATAGAGCCCCCCGGGGATATGGGCCTGGAGGGGCACCGGGGTGAGGAACTTCACCTCCTGGGCCTCCCCCACAAAATAGGGCCACTCCCCGGGGACCTGCATCTGAGGCACGGCTGAGCCCAGGCTGCGCTCCAGGTAGTGGCGGGCCAAGCGGAGCTGCTGCAGAGTGGTGATGGCCGCCTCCCCGTGGCGGGTGCCCTTGATGACCAGATGCAGCAGGCCATAGGCGGCCAGCCCCAGAAGACTCACCAACAGCAGGGAGAGGAGGAGTTCCAGGAGGGTGAAGCCCCGGGAGGCGGAGGGCGGAGGCATGCCGCTTTTACCCCCTCTGGGCCGCGGTGCGCAGGGTGGTGAGGGCGAGGCTACGGGGCCGGCCCTGTTCCTCCCAGGCTACAGTGATGCGCACCAGGTAGCAGGCCACCCTGATCTCCGGGCGGCCCTCCAGGGGGAGGGCGTACTGCGGCTCCACCACCACCTCATAGCGAAAGGGGCCCTGGGTGCCGGTGCGGCGTCCGGCGGCGAGGCGCATCCCCTCCTCCCGGGTGAAGTCCTGGAGGAGGTTGCCGGCCACCTCCAGGGCCTGGGTCCGCAACTGGCTGGCCCGCTGGGCCCGGAGGCCCAGGGTCATCACCTGGAGGAGCACCGCGGCCAGAAGACTCACCAGGGCCAGGGAGACCAGGACCTCCAGCAGGGTAAAGCCCCGGGCCCCCAGGAGACGCTGGCGCCCCTCAGACGGAACGGGGCTCCCCCCACACTCTCGGAACATCATGGGACGGAACCTTCAGGAACCTGCCGGGCCACTTCCTCCCTCCCCAGGACTTCAGCTGCCGGCATCAATCTCCACCCGGCTGGTGATGATATCCAGGCTGACCGCATAGGTGCGACCCCGGGCATCGGTCAGGATCAGGCGGCCTCCGGAGGAGCTGCCATCCGGGTAAAAGACCAGATACCCCAGACGGCGGCCGTCGTCGGGCCACACCAGGGTGGCGTCGGTGATGCGGGTGCCGGGGGGCCAGCCGCCTCCCCGGGCCTCGCCCTCCAGCCACCAGCGCCCCTCCTCCAGGCTCACCAGGACCCGCACCGGCCGCCGGTCCGTGACCGCAGCACTCCGGGCCAGCCGCAGGCCGGCGGCAAAACCCCGGAGGGCCGCCCGGAAGCGCTCCCGCTCCAGGCCGCCGTATAGCTGCGGTGAGACCAGGCCGACGAGCAGGGCCAGGATGGCCAGGACCGCCAGGAGCTCCAGAAAGGTGAAGCCCCGGCTGCGGGAGGTTAAGGAGAGTCGCTCTGCCAATTGGTGATATCCCGGTTTTCGCCCTCCCCCCCCTCGGCGCCGTCGGCCCCCAGGGAGTAGAGGTCATAGGCGTGGCCGTGGCTGCCCGGGAAGCGATAGACATAGTCCCGGCCCCAGGGGTCCTTGGGCACCCCCTTGTCCAGATACGGACCGGCCCACTGCGGCAGGGTGCCGGGATTTTTTACCAGGGCCTGCAGACCCTCCTCGGTGGTGGGGTAGCGCCCCACATCCAGGTAAAAGAGATCCAGGGCATTGGCCAGCATCTGGATCTGCACCGCCGCGGCCTTGGGTTTGGCCTTGCCCACCTGGCCGATGAACTTGGGCCCCACCAGCGCCGCCAGCAGCGCCAGGATGAAGAGCACCACCATGAGTTCGATGAGGGTGAAGCCCTCATCATGTCGCCTGGGCCGTGTGACCACCTGTGCCTCCCGGTATCCCCCGGTGAATGTCCGTTGCGGGGAGAGCCCGGGGCGCGGTGGGGTTCCCGCCCCGGGGTTCCTCTTCCCGACCTGATTGCAACTGGCCGACATTACAGCGAAATCTCATACAGGTTCAAAATAGGCAGCAGCAGGGAGATGATGAGAAAGGCCACCACCGCCGCCATGGTGAGGATGAGGGCGGGTTCCAGCCAGGCCAGCAGACGCCGCACCTGGCTGCGGGCCTCCCCTTCCAGGGAGTCCGCCGCCCGAAGAAGCATGTCCCCCAACTGCCCGGTCTCCTCCCCCACTGCGATCATCTGCAGGAAAAGCTCCGGAAAGAGCCCGGATTTCCGCAGCAGGCCGGAGAGGCTTTGCCCCTTCTTCACCTCTTCCGCCACCGTCTCCAAGGATTGGGAGAGGTAGCGGTTGCTCACCGAGCCGACGACCACCTCCAGGGACTGCACCAGGGGCACGCCCCCCTTGAGGAGGGTGCCCAGGGTCTTGGCGAAGAAGGAGGCGGAGACCTGCCGGGTCAGCTCCCCCAGGAGGGGGGCCCGGAGCTGCCAGCGATCCCGGGCCAAGCGGCCCTGGGGGGTGCGAAGCAGGCGCAGGACCGCCAGGACCGCCAGGGCCAGCCCCAGGGCCCCCAGCCACCACCAGCTCAGGAACACCCCGCTGGCCCACAGCAGCAGCCGGGTGCTCCAGAACAGGGTCTGCCCCATCTCCTTGAAAAAGACCTCAAAGCGGGGCACCACGTAGGTGAGCATGAGGAGGATGGTGCCGCCGCCCACCAGGGCCAGAACCCCGGGGTAGATGAGGCTGGTGAGGAGATGCTGGCGGAATTCCCCCACCGCGGTGAGATAGTCCGCCAGGCGCTCCAGGGCCACCTCCAGGAAGCCCCCGGTCTCCCCGGCCTGGATGAGGCTGAGGTAAAAAGGCGAAAAATCGGGGAAGCGCCCCAGGGCCTCGGAAAGGGCCTTGCCCGCCTGCACGTCCCGCAGGAGCTGGTCCAGCACCGCCTTGAGGCCGGCCCGGCGGCTGGTGTCCCTCAGGATCCGCAGGCTCCGGTCCAGGGGCAGGCCGGCCCGGAGCAGGACCGCCAGCTCCTGGGTGATGAGGACGAGCTCCGCCCGGGTGAGACGGCGGCGCCGGGGGAGATAGGCCTTGAGGCCCCGGCGCGGCTCTTCCCGAGAAATCTCCAGGGGGATGAGGCCGCCCTGGTGCAGATGCTGCACCACCTGGGCCTCCTCCCGGGACTCCAGATTGCCGGTGATGATTTTGCCGGCCGCGTCCACGGCCCGGTAATAAAACAGGGGCATGGCTAGTCGTGAGTCACCCGCAGCACTTCCTGGGGAGTGGTCAGGCCGGCTTTGACCTTGGCCCAGCCGTCCGCCGTCAGGGAGCGCATCCCCGCCTGCTGGGCCGCCTGGCGCAGGGTCACCGCGTCGGCCCGCTTGAGGATGAGCCGGCGCAGGTCGTCGTTGACCAGCAGGAGCTCATAGATGCCAGTGCGCCCCTGGTAGCCGGTGTGGGCGCAGGCCTCGCAGCCCCGGCCCAAATAGACCGTGGCGCCCTCCACCCCCGCCACCCCCTCCCCCGGCGGCGCCGGCACCTTGCACTGAGGGCAGATCAGGCGTACCAGACGTTGGGCCAATACCCCCAGCAGAGCCGAGGCCAACAGATAGTCCTCGATGCCCATCTCCAGGAGGCGGGTCACCGCGCCCGGGGCGTCGTTGGTGTGCAGGGTGCTGAAGACCAGATGCCCGGTGAGGGCGGCATGGATGGCGATCTCCGCGGTCTCCCGGTCCCGGATCTCCCCCACCAGGATGACATCCGGGTCCTGGCGCACGATGTGCCGGAGTCCCCGGGCGAAGGTGAGGCCGATGTCCGGCTTCACCTGCATCTGGATGACCCCGGCCACCCGGTATTCCACCGGGTCCTCCACGGTGATGATCTTTTTGTCCACCGAATTGATGCGCTCCAGGGCGGCGTAGAGGGTGGTGGTCTTGCCGCTGCCGGTGGGCCCGGTGACCAGGATCATGCCGTGGGGTTTGTGGATGAGACGGTCGAATTCCGTGAGGGTGTCGGGCGGGAAGCCCAGACGCTCCAGGTCCAGGATGACCCGCTCCCGGTCCAGGATGCGGATCACCATGCTTTCGCCGAAGAGGTTGGGGAGGGTGGACACCCGGAAATCGATGTCCCGGCCCTGGAATTTCAGGCGGAAACGCCCGTCCTGGGGCAGGCGCCGCTCGGCGATGTCCATGCGGGCCATGATCTTCAGGCGGGAGAGGACCGCGGGTTCCAGGGCCTTGGGCGGGCTTTCGGCGTCGAAGAGCACCCCGTCCTTGCGGTAGCGCACCCGGAACTGATTCTCAAAGGGCTCCAGATGGATGTCACTGGCGCCGATCTCGATGGCCCGGGAGATGAGGAGGTTCACCAACTGAATAATGGGGGCTTCCCGGGCCATGTCCCTCAGATGCCCGATTTCGGCGGTCTCTTCCCGGGGGCCTTCATATTCCTCCTGTTCCAGGCCGTCCACCAGGCGGGCCATGGCGCTGCCCGGCAGATAGACGGCCTCTATGCCTTCCAGGATGGCCTCCTCGGGCACCTGCACCGGTTCCACCGCCGCGGCCAGCACCGCTTCCAGGGTGCGGCGGGTCTCCAGGTCATTGGGGTCGGCCATCGCCAGGAGCACCCGGCCGTCTTCCTGCTTCACCGGCAGGCAGCGGCTCTCCTTAAGGAAGCGCACCGACAGGCCCGGAAAGGGCTGGATGGGCTCCCAGGCCTTCAGGGCGGCGGGAAGGGGACTCATGCGGGTCCTCCTTGTGAGGCAGCGCGGGGTCTCAGGCCGGTGGCCGGCTGGGCCGGCGGCTTTCCGGGCCCGGTCTGACGCCCGGGAAGGGTCCCGGGATGATAGGAATTATACCACATCGCTCGGGGAAGAGCAGCCGGGCCCCCTGCGTCCGGTCCCGGGCCGAGGCGATGGCGCCGACAACCGGGAGGCACGGGAAAGGGACGGCCCCGGGAGCGTTTCTTCCGGGCGCCGCGGCAGGGACCAACGCTTACGCCCCAAAGGCTCCCACGGCCCCCGAAGCCGGCGGGCAGGGCGGCTCCGGCCTGGAATCGGGTTTGCGCGGTGCTGGAGCTCTCCGGAGGGAGGCAGGGGCGCTTTGGGCCGGGACAGGGAGGTTAACAAGGCATGGCCGCGACTTGGGGGAGGAGCGGCGGCAGACGGCTGCGGCCGGGGCGGATCCGCCGGGCAGCCTTCCCTCTCCTGCTCTGGGTTGCACGGGGCGGAGATGCAGGGGCGGGGCCCGGCAGCCGGGGACCACTCCCCTCCCCTACCCGACCGCCTCCGCCTTTTATCCCCTCAGCCCGGGCTGTGCTCTCCAGCCGCGCCCTGCCCCCGGGTTCGCCTGCCCGGGCCCATCCGCCTTCCACCCCGGCACCTGCCCCCCTGGGCTCCCTCGCCTGGGGATAAGGCTCTGCTGTTGACCAACTCCCTCGTCCCCCGGGCTTTCTCGTCCCGCCCCCGGGCCTTTCCCGCCCCGCCCGCGCCTTGGTCTCCCCCCCTCGTGCTTCCTCGCCCCCTTCGTGGCTCCCCGGCCCTCTCTTGGCGCGCTTCTGGTGACCCTCCCCCGCCTCGCCCACCCGCCCGGGGGGCCCGTATTCGTCCGGCACCGGCACCCGCACACCGTCCCCCCGCCGGGTTGGCCCCCGGCCTGCCGACCGGGACCCCGATTTCCCCGTCTCTGGCAGTCCCCAGCGAGGCTCAGCCGCTTTCGGGGGGAGTCAGGGGGGAGGCGGGCTCAGGGGGCGCCGCGCTCCCGGCCCTTGGCCCCTCTCCAGGCCGGGGGGCCCGGCGGACCGGGCAAAACCGCGCTGAGGTGGGCCCAGGGGGCTTTAGGCACCGGGGCTGGACGGACCCGGAACGGAATACTCCTTATCCGCGCGGGAGAAGCTCTTTTCTTGAGAGGTCCCCCTGCTGATGGCCAACAGGCACATGATGCCCACGCCCGGAAGGGTCCCCAGCATCACTCCCAGGTAAAAGACAAGTGCGTAGGACATGGCCACCCTCCCTCACCTCCCTTATCGGCATGTTGGCCCCCTTGGGAAAGGCCGGCGGTCTTTTTTCTCTTTCTCAGGGAATAACTGAGGCAAGCCAGCGAAAAATATGATTTTATACGGGGAAATTTTGAGACAAAGGGTGGTGGGTGTCAAGGGAAAATCGCCCTTATGGGCCCGACCCCGAGCGGGTGGTTGAAAGAAGGTATCCGGGGAGAGGGCTGGGGGTCCAAGACCCCTGCTCCTCCCCCCGAGCTCCAGCCCCATAAAGGGGATTTGGCTTCACCCAACCGGCAAAACTGGCCGGCCTCATCCCGCCGGATAGGGGGGTGTATGACAACCGCCTGCCAGAGTGCGGCCGGGAAAAATTTTGACAGGCAGCCCCCTGCGTGTCACAATCATGCCGTCAGCCGTCCCCGGGGGAGCAGGGCCGGGTCCGTGCCAGGGCCCGCCTGGAGGAGGGTTCCCGAATGGGACCCGGCGGTTCTCCTATACCCTGATACCCCCAGCCAAGGACCGAAACCCAAGGCGGCAATCCTTCCCCGGTGTGCATGAGGGCATCTTATCGTCCGCGCGGTCTCTTACTGCCCCGAGTCCTGGCCGTGGCGGCCCTGGCGGTATGGCTGGGCGCGGCGCTGGGGTGCACCCCCATGAGTAACCGGCCTTATACCCGCAGCGCCCCCGGGTATCAGGGCCTTACCCGGGTGGCGGTGCTTCTGAGACATTGGCCCGCCCACCGCCAGTTCCCCGGCCAGCCCCGTTTGGACAGCGACTTCATCACCGGCGACACCCCCTTTTTCGCCGCCCTGGAACCCAAAAAGGAGCCGGAGCCCCGGGCGGTGGATGTGGCCGGCCTGGAGGAGCAGGTGGCCGACACCGTGCTCAGCGCGTTGCGGCGCCGGGGTTATGAGCCCGTCCTCCTGAGCGCCGAGGCCCTGGCCCCCTCCCAGGTGCCGGTGGCCGGGTTTCTCGCCCGGCAGCGCCTCCTCAGCCCCGAGATGGACGCCTATCTCCTCGGCTTTTACGGGCCCACCCTGTATGTCTCCCGACCGGAGGAGACGCCGGTGGGGGCCCATTTCCGCTCCTACACCCTGGAGGAGGTCACCCGCCACCTCCATCCGGGCCGGGGCCTGCTCCTGTGGGCCGGACCGGCGGCCTCCCAGGCTCCGCCCCGGTCCATCAGCCACGCAGTGATCCAGGTATCCTTCACCCTCTTTCGGGCCGCGGACGGCGCCCCCCTGTGGCAGGTGGCCGGCTCCCGGGTGGCGGGGCACCCGAAAGGCATCGTGGTGAACTGCCCGCCGTTTCCCTCCCGGGAGGATTATTGGACCGGCACCGACGTCATCCGGAGACTCATGCTGGACAATCTCGCCTGCCGACTGCACTTTCTCCTGCCGGATGCCATCCCCGGGCCAGCCTCCCGGCTAAACGGGCCGGCGTCCATAATTTCCCTTGCCGTCCGGCGGCTTTTCTCCCATAATGGGGACCCAGCCCCCAGGGCAAGCCTTGTGTGCACGGAACGCGCTCCATGGTCATGAGAAATCTCATCTGCTGGCTGCAAATCTTTCTATTGATCCTTCTGCCCGTGGTCCCGGCCCGAAGCCAGGTGGACCAGGATCTGGAGGAGCAGGCGCAATTCTATCTGCAACGGGTGGGGCCCTCCACCACCCCGGGGCCCCTCCCCACCCTGCCCGGCCCCCGGGTCACCGTGCCGCCGGGTTTGAGGCCCGGGCAACCCGGGGTGGACGCCCTGGGCCGGCCCCGGGTGGTGCCGCAGCCGCAGCCCCAGGTGCTCACCACCGCCCCCCAGCAGCCGGAGGAGATCTCCGCCATCGAGCGCCGGGCCTGGGACCAGATGATGTTCCTGCGCCAGTACGGCTACAGCTTCTTCTCTCAGCCCCCCACCACCTTCCTCCCCCTCCAGGACGTGCCGGTGGGGCCGGATTACCTCATCGGCCCAGGAGACACCATCCGTCTCGTCCTGTGGGGCAGCGTACAAGGGGAATATAACCTCACCGTGGACCGCCAGGGCCAGATCGCCGTGCCCAATGTGGGGGTCATCCACGTGAGCGGCCTCACTTACGGGCAGCTCCAGACGGTGATGGACCGGGAGCTCAAACGGCAGTACCAGAACTTCCAGTTCAGCGTCACCCTGGACAATCTGCGCACCATCCAGGTCTTCGTGGTGGGGCAGGCCCGCATGCCCGGGAGTTATTCCGTCTCTTCCCTGGCCACCGTGGTCAATGCCCTTTATGCCGCAGGGGGCCCCGCCAAATCCGGCTCCATGCGCAATATCGAGGTGCGCCGGGGGGGCAAGGTGGTGGCCCACTTCGACATGTACGATTTCCTCCTCAAGGGGGACAAGAGCAAGGACCTCCGCCTGATGAACGGCGACGTCATCTTTATCCCCCCGGTGGGCCCCCTGGTGGCCATCGGCACCCCCAAGACCCCGGAGGAGATCGAGGAGGAACTGAAGCTTTTGGCCCGCCTGGAGCTGGAGGAGGAATCCGCCTTGCTGCGCCAGAGGCGGCCCACGGAGCCCATGGAGCTCAACTGGAAATCCCAGGAGGCCCGGCGCATCGTCTCCGGCGAGGACCCCCTGGAGCGCAAGCGCCGCACGGAGGAGCTTCTGCGCCAGTCCTCCGGCGGCATTCCCGTCCCCCCGGAAAACATCCACAAGAGGGAGCTGGAAAAACCAGACCGCGGGCCCACGGCCACCTGGCTGAAGCAGAGGGAAGAGGCGGAAAACCAATATTTCAGGAAGCGTTTCGGGCTCACCCTGAAGGAGGCCGGCCAGAAGGTGGCCATGAGCCGGCGCATGGAAGGGGGCGGCCCCATCAAGGTGCCCGGCATCTTTGAGCTCAAGCACGAAAAGACCCTTAAGGATCTCCTCACCCTCTGCGGCGGCTTGGGGGATACCGCCTTCAAGGGCCGGGTGCAGGTGCTCCGGGTGAAAAATCACCGGGAGATGGTGCTCTATGAGGATGACCTGGAAAAGGTGATGCGCCAGCCCACCCCGGGGGTGACCCTGGTGGACGGCGACTTTGTCCGGGTCTTCAAGGTGCCGGCCCTGGTGGAGCGCAAGGTGGCCATCGCCGGGGCGGTCCGCCTGCCGGGGGAATACGGGCTTACGGAGAATATGCGGGTCAAGGACCTGGTGCAGCTGGCCGGCGGCCTCCTCCACCACGCCAGCACCGAGGCCCTGGAAATCACCCGCTTCCACACCTCCTCCTCCGGCACCACCTCCTCCCAGCTCACCGTGAACCTGAAGCGGGCTCTGGCCGACGACCCCCGGGAGAACGTGCGCCTCCAGCCCAACGATTACCTCTTTGTGCGCCCCATGCCCGAGTGGGATGTGTACAAGACGGTGCAGGTGGAGGGGGAGGTCAAATACCCCGGCACCTACGCCATCCGCAAAGGGGAGACCTTGAGTTCGCTCCTCACCCGGGTGGGAGGCTTCACCTCTTCGGCCTACCCCTTCGGCGCCATGCTCACCCGCCCCTCGGTGAAGAAACAGCAGAAAGAGGAGCTGGCCCGAGCCCTGGACCAGGCCGAGTCCATCACCCTGGCCTACTACTCCGGCCAGACCCAGCAGGCCCTGGAGCCGGATGAAATCCGCCGGGCGGAGTACTTCGCCAAACTGCAGCAGCAGCTCTTGGGCCGCCTGCGGGCCATCGAACCCATGGGGCGGGTGATCGTACGCATTGATGATCCGGAACGCATCCGGGGCACCGTCAACGACATCCCCCTGATGGACGGCGACAAACTGGTGGTGCCCCCAAACCCCGGCACCGTCTCGGTGTTGGGGGCGGTCTTCAGCCCGTCGGCGGTGGTCTATGCCTCCCAGGCCACGGTCAATGACTATATCCGAATGGCTGGAGGCACCAACCGGGTGGCCGACCTGTCGAATGTCTATGTCATCAAGGCCAACGGCTCCGCGGTGGGCCGCAGCTCCTTCGGCCGCCTGGGATTCGGCCGGACCTGGGATGGATATCAGTATGTCCACCATATGGGCGGGGTGGGCTCCTTGCGGCTGGACCCGGGCGACACCGTGGTGGTGCCCGAGAAGCTGGAGAAGGTGACCTGGCTCAAGCCCTTCAAGGATATCGTCACCATACTCTCCCAGATCGCCCTCACCGCCGGGGTGATCATTGTGGGGCTGCGTAACTGAGGGCAAAAGCGGGGCGGCGCCGCCGGGAGGGTGTCCCGGACCGCCCGCCGGGCAAGGGGGCCGGCCGGAGGATCCGGCCGTCCTCAGGGCCGGGAGGAGGCCGGGCTCTTTTCCTGGGCGCGGTATTTCAGAAACTCGGCGCACACCTGGCGCACGAACTGCTGGGTTTCGGGGATGTCAGGGATGTCCTGGCGACGCTCCACCCGGCCGGGGCCGGCATTGTAGGCCGCCAGGGCCAGGGGCAGGCGATAGTTGAAGCGGGCCAGAAGCTGGGAGAGGTAACGGGTGCCGCCCCAGATGTTCTGCTGCACATCATAGGGGTCGGCCACCGCCACTTCCCGGGCCGTCTCCGGCATGAGCTGCATGAGGCCCTGGGCCCCCTTGGGGGAGGTGGCGGCGGGATTGTAGCCCGATTCCACCCGGATGATGGCCTGGATGAGGGCCGGCGGCAGGCGGTGTTCCCGGGCGGCCTGCTCGATGTGGGGGGCGAGCTGCTGGGACGGGATCTTCCGGGCCGGGGCCGCGGCCACCCGCCGGTGAGGCATGGGCAGACGCCGGAGTTTTCCCGCCTCCGCCTCCGGACGGCTGGGGAAGTAGTAGTAAATCACCCCCTTGCGGGTGACCCGCAGCACTTCCTGGGATTGGGCCGCAGCCGAGTCCGGCCCGGCCCCCCAGGCAAGTACCAGACAGATGAGGAACGGCGCCAGACGCACACGAGTCATACACTGCCCTCAACCGGCGGGAGTGAGGCATATTCTAGCCGAAAGCACGGGCTCAGGTCAAGCGGGGGAGACGCGGCCCTCCGCACCCCCATCGTCCCCGGAAGTCCAGCGCCTAAGCCGGCGCCCCGGGGAAAAGGGGCCTGCCGGTCCAAAGGGAGAGGGGGTTCACAAACAGATGACGCGGCACACCCATCCTTATCCGGCCGCCCCCAGGGCCCGGGCGCTCTGCCTCGGTGAGTCATGATGAACACGCAGGATGAAAAGGTCCGGCAACTGGAAGAGGTCCATCTGCTGGATTATGCCATTGTCTTGGCGAAACACAGCCGCAAGATCATCTACACCACCTTTGTGGTCGGTCTCCTCACCTTGGTGGCGGTCTTCCTGCTCCCCAAAAAATACACCGCGGTGGCCCGCATCGTGCCTCCCCAGCAGAACCTCACCTTGAGCGGCCAGATCATGGAGGGTCTGGGGGGGGCCATGATCCCGGGCCGGGCAGCCTTCGGAGCCCTGGGGGGCTTTGCTGGGAGCCTCCTGGGTCTGAAGACGCCGGGGGATTTCTTTGTGGGCCTGCTGCAGAGCGACACCATCTTTGACCGCATCATTGCCCGCTTTGACCTGCGCCAGGAGTTCGAGGCCAGATATATTGAGGAGGCCCGGGCCCAACTGGAAAATATCGCCAAGTTCCGGGCCACCAAATATGGCCTCATCACCGTGGAGGTAACCCACCGCAGCCCGGCCCGGGCGGCGGAAATGGCCAACGCCTTCCTGGAGGAGCTGTCCCGCCTGCTCCGGGAGATGGCCGACCAGGAAGCCTCGGAACGGCTGGCCTTCCTTGACCGGGAACGCCGGGAGGCCGGTGCGCGTCTGGCCAAGGCCGAAGAAGACCTGCGCCAGTTCAGCGAGAAAAACAGTGTCCTGCTGCCCGACGCCCAGACCCGGGGGATGCTGGAGTATATCGCCGGCCTGAAGGCGGCCATTGACTTCCGGGAAGTGGAGCTGCAGGTCTATAAACAGTGGGCCACCCCCTTCAACTTCCAGGTGCAGCAGGTGGAGGCGGAGATCAAGGCCCTGAAAGAGAAACTCCGGCAGGCGGAAGGTCCGGGAGGCGGCCCGGAGGCCCCCAGCCAGGTCATGATTGCGGTGGGCAAGATGCCTGCGCTGGGGCTGGAGTACTTGCGCTTATACCGGGAGGTCAGTTATCAGGAGGGACTTTACCGGGTCTTTGCCAAGCTGACGGAGATCGCCCGGCTGGATCACGCCCGGGATGCCCTGGTGCTGCAGGTGGTGGACCGGGCCACGGCCCCGGAGAGAAAATCCTCGCCCAAACGGCTGCTGATCCTCCTGGTGGTGACGGGCAGCACCTTTCTCCTCATGGTGGCCGCAACCTTTTTGCTGGAACACTTCCGCAATGTCCCCCGCTCCCCGGAGGACCTGGACCGGGCCCAGAGACTGCGTGCCGCTTTGGAACCCTGGCGCCGGGATCTGCGCCGCCTCACCGGACGGGGGGCCCCCCGGCCGCCCGGACCCTAAGCGCCGTGCCCTCCGTTCATGCACACCCGGGGACTATGGCGCAACTTCCTGGCCCTGTCGATCCTCCAGATCGGCAATTACCTCTTTCCCCTGCTCACCTTTCCGTATCTGGTGCGGGTCCTGGGTCCGGAAAAATTCGGCCTGGTGGCGTTGGCCCAGTCCTTCATCCAGTTCTTTGTGGTCTTCACCGACTACGGCTTCAACCTCTCCGCCACCCGGGCCGTCTCCCGGCTGCGCCGGGATGTGGACCAACTGGGCCTCACTTTCTTCTCTGTCTTGACCATCAAGGCGGGGTTGTGTGTCCTGAGCCTGGGGGGGCTCGCCCTGACCCTCCTTTGGGTTCCCCGCCTGGCCGCCGAGTGGCGCCTGTATCTCCTCACTTTCGGGATGGTGTTCGGCGCCGTGCTTTTCCCCCAGTGGTTTTTCCAGGGTCTGGAAAAGATGGAGTACATCACGGCCCTCAATGTCGCCTCCCGATTTCTCATCCTGGTGCTTACCGTTCTTTTGGTCAAACAGGAGGCTGATTACCTGCTGGTGCCGGTCATCAATTCCGGGGTCAGCCTGGCATGTGGAGGGGTGGCGGCGGCCCTGGCCTGGAGGCACCTGGGGTACCGCTGGGTGTGGCCCACCTGGAGGGACCACGCCGCCACCCTCCGGGACGGCCTGCACCTGTTCCTCTCCCAGGCCTTCGCCACGATTTATAACCAACTGAACGTCTTCCTCCTGGGCATGCTCACCAGCGCCACCTCCGTGGGGTACTATGCGGCGGGGGAAAAGCTGGTGCGGGCCGTGATCCACCTGTCCGTGCCCCTCTCCGCCGCCATTTTTCCCCGGGTGAGCCACATGTTTCTCCATTCCCGGGACGAGACCTTCCGGTTTTTGCGGCGGGTGGCCTTCTGGGGGGGGCTCGTTTTTTTGGGGCTCTCCCTGGCCACCCTTTTCCTGTCCCCGTGGCTGGTGCCTCTGGTCCTGGGAAGACACTTCGGCCCTTCCGTCGCCGTGGTGCAGATCCTGGCCGTCCTGCCTCTGACCATATTTCTGGATAATATTCTGGGCACGCAAATCCTGATCAACCTGCAGCGGGAGCGGGCCTTTTTTGCGGTGGGCAGCATCGCCGGGGTCATCAATCTGGCCCTCCTCTTTGTGTTGGTCCCGAAGCTTCACCACCTGGGAGCCGCCTGGGCCTATCTGCTCTGTGAGCTCTTCATCCTAGCCGGCATGTATTTCTTTGCCCGCCGGGTGGGATTCCGCCTGTATGTCCGGGGGCAGTGAGCCGGGCGGGTATCGGGTAGAAGCAGGGGGCTTTTTCAGGTATTATTGGAAAAGGGACGGCATGAAAAATTACAAATTATTCCTTTTATTATTAATTATTTCCGCGTCCTTCGTTCTCTGGACCGTTAATTACGGAGAAATCAGCGGCATACCCGATACCCATGCCCATACCATGTTGGGGGTTTTCTTTACTGACTTTATCAGGGAAGGGGCCTTTATTGATAATATTCATAATATTATGAACTACATCTGGAATTATTATGCTCATTATAATAATATATCGTTATTACATTGGCCTCATTTTTTTCCTATTTAACAGAAAAACGAATATCCAAAACACCTGAAAAATTTGGAACTGGAACAATTGCTGGTGTCGCTGCCCCGGAAACGGCAAATAATGCGGCTTCAGGCGGAGCGATGATCCCGTTATTGACGCTTGGGATACCTGGATCGGGAACAACGGCCATTTTAATGGGAGCCCTTATGATGTATAACGTCCAGCCGGGCCCATTATTATTTGATGATCATCCAGATGTTGCCTGGGGGTTAATAGCAAGTATGTTCATCGGCAATATTATGCTGCTGATTTTGAATCTGCCATTAGTGAAGGTATTTGCGAAAATCATCCTGACTCCAAAGAAATATTTATTGCCGATTATCATTGCCATTTCTATTTTTGGTGTATATGAATGCTTGTGATTTTTGCACATTGATTTTGTA
>JAILZL010000065.1 GCA_023512475.1 Syntrophobacterales bacterium | reverse complement strand
CATAAACAATTGAGATTTGTCAATAAAATGAAATACTTATTAGTATCAATTTTTGGAAACATTAATAAAAATTTATCCCCCACCCCCACCCACGGCAGCACCCCGGCGATGACGGTGCGCTCGTTGGTAGCATTGGTAATATCCCGCCATCCCAAAAGGAAGGGCGGGGTGCGCTCCCTTAGGACCTGGCCGGCCAGGGTCAAAAGGCCGGAGGCGTCCGCATCCGCCAGGGCCGGGGCCCTAGCCGGCAGGGCCTGAAGCTCCGCCGGGCTTAAAGGGAAGGCCTCGCCCCATTTCTTCGCCTTGGTGGTATTGAGCCCCAGCCGGGCCTGAAGCTCCAGAAGGGGCCGGGGCGGCTCCAGGCCGGACAGAACAGCGGCCCCCAGCCACCAGGCGGCCAGGATTTGCTGGACCTCTTCCGCCTTCCTCCCCAGCCAGGCGCGGCCCAGCTCCCGGGGGGCCCGGGCGCTGCGGGCCGTGACCTCCGGCTCCGGCACCCAGTAGCGGGGCAGCACCACAAAGTCCGGGTCCTGCTTCTCCCGGAGGGTCACCTCCCGGGTTTTGGTGCCCTCATAGGTGGCCCAGCGGTGGTCGAAGTGGTGCATCATCTTGGCTTCATACAGGGGGAGATACCTGTCCTGGTAGCCGCAGGCTTCAGCCTGCGCCGGGGAGGACCCCTCGGCCACCGAGCCAGAGCGCCGGCTGAAGCCGTCGGCTACATTTTGCAAGAAGACGTTGCCCGAAAGGGTCCACCCCTCCCCCTCCAACTGCTCCCGGGTGCGGAAGAGGCGGGAGTCGTTGGCCATATGAATCATGCACAGAAATGATATCCCCCAAGGATTCACCTCCGGGGGGCCGTCCTGAATAAGCACCGGCACCCGTTCATAAATACCCTTGGTGATCTCATAATCACGCCGGGAGCGGCAGATGGGGCAGGTTCGGGTGTTGGGGTTGAGGAGGGCCAGGTCCTGGGCGGTGAGGGTGAGTTGTCGGGCCTCGTCTTTCAGATCCGCGATTTCCTGCAGGAAAAAGGCGAACTGGGCCCCGGCGGCAGAATCGCCCGGCCCCGCCAGGGTCAGGAGGCAGAACTTGATGCGGCTGTCAATGCCGGGAAAAATTTTCTGCCGGTTTTCAAAATCATAAAGACTCACCAGGGAGCCCTTGGCCATGAGGTCCTGGAAGAAGAACTTGGTGGTGTCGTCGGTGGCGATGCCGGTGGGCACGATGATCCCGGCCCGGCCCCGGGGGTGGAGGAGACCCCGCATGAGCTCGGCAAACACGGCATAGGTGTTGATATCCCCCCGGCCGCACAGGGGGAAGCGGCCGCCCTGCCGCACAAAGAGGCTCTGGGCTTCGGCCTGGTGTTTGGCCTGCTGGAATTCGGCCCACAGACCGGGATTGGTCTCGGGCAACCGGCGGATGAGGCGCTCCCGGGCGGCCTTACTTGGGGCCCGGGCGATCTCCGGGTCCCGGCCGGCAAAAAACTCCTGTTCCTGGAGCTTGAGGCGCTCCCAGGGGGGATTGCCCAGGACCACGTCAAAGCCCCCGGCCGCGAAGACCTCGGGAAACTCCAGGGGCCAGTGGAAGAAGCGGTTTTCTTGCGAGAGGGCCAGGGCCCGGCCCTCCGCCCGGGGATCGGCCTGGCCCTGGCTGAGATAGCGCCAGAGCAGGCCGGTGGTGGGCGCTGACGGGTTGGCCTCGGCGCGGGAAGTATTCAAAGAGGCAAAAAAGGCCCCGGTCCACAGATCGCAGGCCACCTTGAGCCGCCACCAGGCATTTCCCCGGCGCAGGGTGTGATAGAGCTCCTCCTTGGCTTGGACGTCCTCCGGCTTGCTCTCCGCCAGGGAGGCCAGGGCGGCGAACTCCGGGGCCAGGGCCCGGGGCCGGCCCACGGCCCGGGCGATCGCCTCCCGAAAAAGGGAGCCCTGCCCCTCCCGCTCCTCCCGGTTGCGCCGTTTCAAGCGGGAGGCCACCTGCCGGTCATCCCCGGTCACCTGGGTGTAGGCCGCGTCCGGAATGCCCTCTTTCAGCACCCCTAGATCAAAAACCCCCACCAGGCTGTCGCCGCACTTGATGTGGTGGTCCAGAAAGCTTAAAGGCAGTCCCGGAAAGTGCCCCTCCAGCCACAGGGCCAGCTTGCAGAGGTCCACGGCCAGGGGGTTTTTGTCCACCGCGTAGAGGCACTCCCGGATGATGTCCCGCACCGCCTCCCGGTAGGCTGAGGGCGCGGGTTCATCCTCCCCGGTCCTGACCCGGGCCAGCTCCCGGCCCAGGCGCCGGGCCGCGGCCAGAAGGAAATGGCCGGACCCGGAGGCGGGGTCGCAGACCTTGAGACTGAGCAGGGCCTTTTCCTTCTCTTCCCGGGTTTGGGCCGCGGCCAGCCTGTCATGAAGGACGGGCACCAAAGCACTCTCGATGAGCTCCCGCACCAGCTCCGGGGGGGTGTAATACGAACCGGTCTGCTTGCGTTCGCTCCCCCAGACCAGGTCAAAGGCGGGGGGATTAAGGGAGACCACGGGGTGGTAGTCCAGGAGGCTCTCATAGATGGAGCCCAGCTCCTCCACGTCCAGGGCAGCGTAGTTCACCCGGCGGCGCACCCGGCCGTCGGTGAAGGTGGAGAGGTAAAAGAGGGCGGTGAGGAGGGCGGGGTTGTCGCAAAAGGCCTCCTCCAAATCCGGACAAACCTCCCGCTTAAAGAGCTCGCCGTCCAGGGGGGCCAGACCCAGCGCCCGGGCGGCCTCCTCCTCCCGGAAGAGGCGGAAGGTCTGCTTCAGGCCCTCCCACAGGTCCCCGAAGGGATCCGGGGCCAAGGCGGCCTCACAGCGCTCCCTAAGCCGGCTGAGGCTGTAATAGCGGAGGTAGATGGCCTGGCGCCCCCGATGGGGGGCCTCCGGCGGAAAGAGCAGGCGGCGTTCTTCGGCCACCATGAGGAAGAGCAGGCGGTAAATGAGGCGAAGCAACTGGCGGTAAAACCCGGGGCCGTCCAGTCTCCCTGCCTCCAGGGCCTGGCGCAGGGGCTCGTTGTTGGGATGGCTCAGAAAGGCGGTCCCCAGTTGTTTCAGGGCCTCCTCCACCCCGTCACGGAGGTGCTCCCGCACCCGGCCGCCTTCCTCGATTCCCTGCTGGTAGTATTTCTCCAGCCAGCACTCATGGGCCTCTGCGGCGCTCCGGGGAAGGCGGGAGCGGTGCAGCAGCCGGTAAAGGAGAACAAACTCGCTGTAGAGGTGGGCGGTGAGCAGGGCTTCCAGGTCAAATTCCAGGTAGGTGGGGCGGGCCAGGCGGGCGGAGTGGCGGAGCAGCCGGAGTTTCCTGCCGTTGGTCACCAGCCCCCAGAGGGCGTCAGCGCGGTTGAGATACTCCTGCACCAGGGCGTGGGGGCTGCGGCGGGCGTCGCCTTTGCGGTCCAGGGGCTGATCGTGGCCCACCACGTGCACCGGGGGAGCCTCAGGGTCCTCCCCGGCCCGGTGGGAGAAGGCAAAGGCGTCGCCCCCCACCAGCGCAGCCCGGCGTTGGAAGACCAAGTCATAGCCGAGGCGCTCCAGCACAGGAATGACCCAAGCCTCCCGGGTGAGGGTGGTGCTGCTTTCTTTGGAAAAGGACAGGCGGCGCTGGAAGGCGTCCCACAAGGAGCGCAGATCCGCGAAGGCCGCCTGCATTTCATCGCTCAGGCGCCGGCCCTTGGGCAGGCCGAAGTCTTCCGGGCGCTGGCCGGCGGTCTCCGCCCCCGCAGCCAGACGTTCCAGCAGATCCCCGGGAAAGAGGCCCCCTTCGATGGAGATGGCGGTGAAGGCCATCAGGACTTCCCTCCTACCGGCACCAAAACATAGCAGCCCAGAATATCCGGGGGCAGGTGAGGGGTGATGTCAAGGGGCGGCGCCTGCACCAGGGAGCGCAGGCGCTGATGGGATTCCTGAAGTTTCCGGGTGCGCCCTTCCACCAGGGGCATATACCATCCCTCCTCCTGCAGCATCTCCAAGGCCCAGCGGATATGTTCCAGGCGCTCTTCCTCTGGCATATTGGCCACCGGTTGGCGGGCGGCCTCCAACAGGCGGCGGCCGGCGTCCTCCAGGGGCGTAAGCCACACCAGACGGCCTTCTTGACGCTGAAAGGCCGCCACCAGGACCTCTTCGGCAAATTCCTCCACCACTTCTTTGAGCAGATAGCGGCACCGCACCAACAGAAGGCAGGTGCGCCGCGACACGGTATCAGTGAACATGGCCCCGGCCCGGGCGAAGAGCTCATCCGGCGTGGGAGCAAAGGCCCGGCCCAGGACCTCCTGACAATACAATTCGATCAGGGAGTTAGTGCGGCCCAGATACACCGCGGTGTCATCGGCCAGCCGGTCAAAGGTCACTTCCAGGGGAAAGCGATAACCGAAAAGGTGGGTGAGGCGGGACTCCAGATCCCCGGGGATTAACCGGAACACCCCCTCTTTCCCGGTATGATCCAGGCGACCGTTGAAGCGCTGGGCGACATTAGCCAGGAAGCGCTGCACCGCCGCCGGGTCACCCAGGACAGGATCCACCGCCTCCAGCTCCCGGGCCACTTCCTCCGGCTGGATGCCGTGCTGGGCGAAAAAGGCACGGTCGCGTTCCTCTTGCGTGGCGAAGTCATCCCAGCGTTGATGGAGGCGGCCGACATCAGAAGGCAGGAATTCCAGTGCCAGTTGCCGCCCCTTGCCCCGGGGGCGCAGGAGCACGCTGTCCACCACCGCTTCCAGCACCTGTTGGGCCTCCACGGGAACCGGCACGGAAATGCCCAGTTGCTGGCGGATGGTTTTGGCCTTGCGCAAGAGGACCTCCAGCACCACCAGGTCCACTTCGTTATCGACGCCGTAAAGGACGACAGTCTTGACCCGTGGCCGTCGCTGCCCGAAGCGGTCCACCCGGCCTTCCCGCTGCTCCAGCCGGTTGGGGTTCCAGGGGAGGTCATAATGGAGGACCGCGTCAAAATGATCCTGGAGATTGATGCCTTCGCTGAGGCAGTCGGTGGCCACCAGCAGGCGGACCTTTTCCTGGGCCAGTTCCGCCACCCGGGCCCGGCGCTCCTCTTCGCCCAGCTGCCCGGTGATGGCCTTGACCCGGAGTTCGGGAAATTTGGGGATGAGCAATTCCCTAAGCCAGGACTCCAGATATTCCGCAGTGGGAATGAACCGGCAAAAGACAATGGGGCGATAGCCCTCCCGAAGGAGATTCTCCAGGGCCTGGGCCGCCGCCGCCAGTTTGTGATCCTGCTCCGGCCCGGCCAGGCGGGCGGCCAGTTTCAGGAAGTGGGAGAGTTTCCTCCTCTCGGATTCGCTCCATTGCGCCTCCTCGTCTCCCAGGGGGGTAGCGGGGGGTACATCTCCGGCGTCTTCTTCCGGAGGCGGGTCCAGGACCTGGGGGCGGAAGGCCTGGTCCACATCTTCCACGGTCTGATAGATTTCCTCCGGGCCTTTTCTCCGGGACCGCTCCCGGAGAACCACCTCGGCAGTCTGCGGGCTGGAAAGGAGGCAGCGGAGCAAGGCGATGGCGGCCCAATGGCGGACACGCTGACGCTGGACCGGCAGACCAGGCTTTGGCATTACCGTTTCCCGGCAGTAATCCAGCACGTGCTGAAAAAGATCCAGATAAGGCCCCGAAAGCTGGTAGGTCACTTCTTGGGAATCCCGCTGGGGGAAGGGAGTCACCTCACCCAGCCAGCGCTCCAGATCTTGGCGGCGACGCTGCACCACCTGGGGAAGTAATTTCTCCCGGGGAATCTCCTGGCCACTGTCAAACTGAGGATTCAAAAAGCCCAACAGGGAACGAAAACTTTCCTCAACGCCGCTGTGGGGGGTAGCGGTCACCAGAATCAGGTGGCGTTTCGGGTCGGCTGCCAGGTCCCTCAGAAAATCATAACGCTGGTGCTGCCACCGCTTCTCTCCCCGGGGCCGGGCGGCCAGGTGGGCTTCATCCACGATGATCAGATCCGGGGCATATTGCAGAAAATGCCCCCGGTGCCGGTCTGACTTGATGAAATCGATGCTCACCACCAAATGGGGGTAATATTGATAAATACTCAGATCCTGCCGGGGCAGGGCCCGTTCCAGCCGGGCGATCCGGGAGGGTTGGATCACAGCCGTCTCGAGGACGAATTTCTCCCTCAGCTCCTTCTCCCATTGGTCGCAGAGGTGGGCCGGGCAGATCACGGCCAGACGTGTAGCCAGACCCCGGTCCAGGAGTTCACGGGCGATCATGGCGGCTTCGATGGTTTTGCCCACCCCCACGTCATCGGCAATGAGAAGACGCACCGGATTCAGGCGCAGGGCCATGATTAGCGGCACAAACTGATACGGGCGGGGGACCACGGACAGGCGCCCCAACGACCGAAAGGGGGTGGCACCGGCTCGCAGGCTCAGCCGGGCGGCGTCAAACAGCAGCAGGCTGCCGGTGGCATCGCCGGCTATGAGGGGAGGCAGGGGGAAGGTGACGGGACCCACCGATTCCCTTTCCAAAGGCAGAAAAAGGCCAATCTCCTGGCCTTCACCTCCGGTCAGGGGCCGCAGCCGCAACACTTCCGGGTCCGTGGACGGCAACACCACCCAATCCCGGCCCCGGGCCTTGGCCAGGGACCCAGGGGAAAATTGACTTTGCATCACCTGCTCCAGGGGGTATTTTCTGAAAGCAACTTCGAATATACCAAGGAAAGGTTATGAACAAAAGAGCATGATCTGCCGAGATTCAGAGCTTCAGCCGCCGCCAGGTGCGGGGATCAAAGGGCCAGCCGTTCTGGACAATGATCTCTTTCTTTTTCCAGGTCATCCCGGTGCGACGCGGGCCGGGGTCGAAGCGGGTGGGGAGCCTAAGGGCTGGCTCCTGACCGGGAAGCATCTCCTCTGTGTTACAGTCATACCGCAGACCTTCCTGGATGAGGTAGCCGTCCCAGCACTCATAAGGCTTGTCCCGGTTCAGCCTCCGGGGCTGGGCCAGCTTCTCTTCCACCCGGCGGAGGCCCTCCCGCACGGCCTCGGTGAACTTGTTCCGGGCCCCCTTGGGCCGCCCCCGGGGATTGCCCGACACCCCCTTGGGCCAGGGGCGGCCCCGAGGCCGCTTCTTCCAAGGTTTGGCAAAAGGCTCAGGT
>JAILZL010000064.1 GCA_023512475.1 Syntrophobacterales bacterium | reverse complement strand
GGCGTGGATGGTGTCCCGGAGATACCCCGAGAGCCTGCGGCAGTGTTGGAAGGTCAGGCCCACCGGGGCCACCGCGCCGGGGACGCCGTTGGTGGTGAAGATTCCCCCCGTCAGGCTGGTGGGGGTGAAGCAGATTTTCACGGCCTCCGGGTCCTTGAAGGCGTTGGCCGCCTCGGTGTCCAGCACCTGCTCCGCCTGCTCCATCAGGCGCTTCTGCACTTGGTTGGAGGGATTGAATTTCGAAAGGTCCTCGGCCAGTTCGGTGTATTCCACGCCTCGGCCATAGGGGGCAACCCGGAAAACCCGGTTGCCGTACTGCAGTTTGTCGATGGGGATGCGCTCGTCCTCTTCCAGGCGGGCGCTGGTCGGCGTGGGCAGGGCTTTGACGTGCATCAGGTTAACGTATTCGCCCTGGTTTTTGCCGAAGCCAATGCCGTAGTCCTGGCAGAAGGGCAGAACCACGCATTTGGCCAAAGCCGTCTTCAACAGCTTGTCGCTGATGAAGTGGTTCTGCAGGATGCCAGTGCTGCCGATCTCCGTCCAGTTGTGAGCTTGCATGGTTCAACTCCTCTCATATGCGTCTCCGGTTGGATGCGAGAATCTCATGGATGGTTGAGGGACGGTAATTTTCCGGGTTCACGCTTCCAGGTCCCGGGCCGCCCCGTCCCAGGACGGCGTTTTCCGTGTGAACTCTCTGCATGTTCTGCGCGGCCGTCTGGCCTAACGTGGCCTTGTCCTGCAGAATCTCCTGCGCCAGGGCCTTGACTTGGGTTTCCAGGTCGCCCTCCGGCGCTTCCCCCGCCCGCACGGCCCGCCAAAACTGTCGATGGTCCCAGGAGCCCGGCGTCATATCCAGGCCGTGGGCCTGGGCCAGAGAGACGGCCTGCCGGACCAGGTCTTCCAGTTCCCGGGCCTCCTTCTCCTGTTGCTGCCGGGCGGCCAACTCCTGCTGCACGATCTCCTTGATGGCGTCGGGCGACGGCATGGCCTGCCGTTGCCGGACG
This sequence comes from Syntrophobacterales bacterium, assembly GCA_023512475.1. GTDB lineage: Bacteria > Desulfobacterota > Desulfobaccia > Desulfobaccales > 0-14-0-80-60-11 > JAILZL01. Next base: position 6,199 of record JAILZL010000064.1, on the reverse strand, counting down.
GAGTCCAGCAGGATGGCCTTCTCCATTTCCAGGATGGCCTTTTGCCGCGCATAGTCGGGGTCGTAGGGGTCCAGGTCGTCAATCCGGGAGTTAATGTCCACGATGCGCCCCACCGCTTCGGCGTCATTGACCGGGGGCGCTTCCGGCGCTTTCTCCAGGGCCGCCAGCCGCTCTTTCAAAGCCTCCAGTTCCTGGGCCAGTTTAGCCTTCTCCATGGTGGCCTGGTGCATACGGCGTTCGGCTTCCCGGTAGGCCCTCTCCGCCTCTTCCTGGCTCTTGTATTTGAGTTTGGGCCCGTCAGTCTCCTCCTGGCCCTGTGGGGCCTGGTCGGGCGTCTCCTCTTCGGCTGGTTCCCCTTTGTCCTCCGGGAGGGCCTGATCGGGCGTCTCCTCCTGTCCTTCGGGCTCCCCCGCGGTCTCGGGCGGCTCCCAGCGCCGCCGATCCCGGATTTGGTGCAGGATGTTATGCACCGACCCCTCCGTCGAGGCGTCCCGAGCCGTCACTACTTCTGCCGCTTCGGTCTTTGGCGTGTTGGCCTCTATCTCCGCCGCGCCTGGCTTCATGTCATCCTCTCCTTCTGCCGACCGCGGGTGTCCTGCCGGGCCGCGTCGGCGCCCTTATTCCTCTGAGCCGGTATCCCTGTTCGGGGCGGCCCGCGGTTCTCTCGTCAGGTTGTAAAGGTTCGCGCCCAAATGCCTCCTGAGCTCCCGTTCCACTAACTGGGGTATGACCTTGACTTGCAGGCCCAGGGTCTGGGCGAACCGCAAAAGCCCCTGGTAATGGGCGTCCTCCGCCAGCACCGCTTCGGCCCGGTCGATCATCTCCATCTCCAGCGCCCGTATGACAGCCCCCTGGTCTCGGGACAACTCCTCTCGCAGGCGACGGCTGTCAGTCTGCGCCTTTAACAGCTTGTCCATGGCCCGGGCCTTGTCGGCCAGGCCTACCGGCTGGCCGCTTATAGGGTCTATCTGAATGCCGGAATTCCCCATCGGTTGATTCATCTTCACTCCCCTGGCGGTCCTGTTGGCGGGGCGGATAACCCCGCCGCCTCGGCCTGCTGGGCCAGCCGCGTCGCCTGGATGGCCTCTTCCTGCTGCATCTGCTGGGCCTGGTCGATACGCGCCGCGTCCTCCTCCGCCACCACAATGCCCTCATCCCGGAGGTTCAGTCGGTGCTCCAGGGCTTTTAGCACTCGGTAAGGCTTCAGGTAGGGCAGGAACACCGAACCCGGCGTGCACAGGGGCAAAATGAGATCCCGGATGTTGCGGATCATCTCCCAGTCCTGCATCAGCGCCGAGATGCCGGAGACGTGGAAGGCCCCGGTGGACAACTGCGGCAGCCGCACCCCCGTGGGGCTGGCGGGGTCGGCGTACTTCATGGCCACGTCAGCCCCCATGAACAGGGCCAGTTCCGCGAAGGTGATGTTGATGGCCACAGTCTCCACGCCGGCCATGATGGCCGCCAGCGCCCCCCGCTCCAGGTTTTTGCCGATCTGTCCAAAGACCGTCATGGCCTGATCCAGGGCCTGGGCCGCCTCTCGAGCCGTCACTTCGGCCCGGTAGCCCGGCAGCCCCCGCATCACGCTGGGCAGGGTTGCCTCGTCGTAGGCTTGGTTGCCGAAGTTCATGTAGGCCAGAATCTCCCCGGTGTCCGTGCGCCGGTCGATGGTGCGGTAGGCCTGCATACCCTGGAGGGCCCCCCGGGTCAGCCATTGCTTGCCGGGGTAGTTATCGATGTCATCGGGGTCCACCAGTATGGAGATGTCGATCTCCGAAGGCGGGTTGACCTTCCAGTTCAAGCTGTCGTTGTGCAGGCAGAGAAGTGAGCACATGAACTCCCACAACGTTTTGACGCCCTGCAGCAGGCTCCGGCCGTCGAACCGCAACAGGTGCGGCAGGGGGCTGAAGCTCACCCCCGGCCAGCGCAGGGTGGGGTAGCGACTAGCCCGGGGCGGGCGCACCACCCGGTCGCCCGCCACCGTATAGGTGGCCTGGGGCAGCAGCATCTCGCCCCGAGGGGAGAGCACCACTCCCCAGAATTCTGATGTCAAAACGAAACTGCGGTAGCGGTTGGCGTGCCAGACGTGGCCCTTCCTCTCGGCCAGGGCCTCCCGGCTCAGGTTCTCTTGGTCCTGGGCCCGGCCCCGGTTGCCGTAGGAAAAGTCCCCCACGTTCTGGAGTTGCCCCCGCCGCTCCTGTTCCTTGAGCAGGTAGTAGTCCTGCCACTCCTGATGTATCCAGTAGAGGCCGGATTGGGGGTCCCGCGACAGGGCGTTGGGGTCCCGGTGCACCTTGGCGGGTTCGACCAGATCGTAGCGCAGTCCCTGGCCCGGGCGCCAGATGGGGATCATCTCCATGCTCTGGCCTACGGCGAACCCCATCTCACAGGCGTCCGAGAACTGGTTGGCGAAGTCCGCAAACTTGGGGCCCAGCATCAGGTTCATGAGCCGTTGGTAGAAATGCGCCGTCTCCTCGTCTTGTTCGTTTTCTATGGACAGGAATTGCGGCTCAAAGGCTTTACGCACGATAGCCTTGGCCGACTGCACCGTCATGAAGGGCTTTGGATAGACCACTCGGCTCTGCCAGCGCTCCTTGCGGGCGAAATTGGCTGGCGGCTCCTCCTGGTACACATCCCACAATTCTTTCTGGGTGCGGCGCACCTTACTCATAGCCCGCACCGAGTCCTTGATGCACTCCTCGCAGTAGTCCACGAAGTGCTTTTCGTTCTCCCCAGCGTAGGCCTGGGCCGCCTCCTCACGCTCTCTCAGCTCCAGGGCATCGATTTCTGAGGGCTTGAGGGAGCTCTCCAGCTCGAGGATGCGCCGTCGCACCTCATCCCGAGGGTCGGGGAGAAACGGTCTCAGGTCGGCCATGGCTTCACTTCTTCACGGTCAGGCGGTTCATGCGGTTCCGCGCCGTGCGCGGGGCCCTCCGGGACCTCTTGATGGTCTTCATGGTCTTCCTTTTGGGCAAATCCTTTCTCGGGGTGCGGGCGAACTCCTCTAAGGCTTTGGGCTCCATGCTCCGGGCCATCTTGGCCGCCTGGGGGTAGTTCACCGCCGGGATCCGGCCTTTCTGGATCTGCCGGGCTAATGCCGCTAAACCCTGCTGCGCCTGGCTTTTTGCTGGCATGGCTACTCCTTGGTGACGGTCGTTAATAGCGGATTATCGTCCTCCCCGGCTCCCGGAGGACCACTTCGCCGCAAGTCTCGTCCCGGCGGGCCGCTAGGTTGGCCCAGAGCTCGTCGTTGTCGCCTCTGTGGCGCGCAATGGCCGTCAGGTCACCGGTGGGGTAAGGTGGTTCGCCGTACCAGCCCTTCTCCGGGCAGACCGTCTCGAATAGCCGGCCCCGGGTGCGGGCCATGTTGACGAAACACTCGACATACTTGAAGCTCCCATCCGCATTCCGCCCGACGACCTTTTTCATGGGCCACCAGCCCTTGTATCCCGCGGTTTCCAGCCGACTCATAGCCCCCCCGCCGCATAGCTCTGGGCCCGCCTCAGGTTCATGGCCCGCTGGCGCCGGTATGCCGGATGGTTCATGGGCACCCCCTTGGTGGGCCGCAATATGGCGCAGGCGTAGGCGAAACACTCGCCGATCCGAGAATGCTCGTCCTTGACCGGCTTGGGAGGCTTGTCCCCCAGCTTGATGACGTTGCCGGAGACATCCGTCTTGTAGTGCCAGGCCCCGTCCAACTGCCGGTGCAGTTGCAACAACTCCCGGTTGATCACCACCGCGGGCTCCCCGCCCACCATGGTGTTCAGGGCGTGTTTTATCCCCTCTCTCAGGACGGGCCAGAGGTGGGGGGCGGGCTCGAAGTAGGTGTTCAGCAGGGCCTCCACCACCTTGGCGGCGGACATCTGCTTGTTGGACTGATCCGGCTGCATCATGCTGCGGTCGCCCCCATCCCGCCACGCCGCGGCCTTGTCCTTCCACCGCGGTGACTCCAGCAGAGGCCGGACTTTAGTCTCAATGAGTGTGCGTATGTCGCCGTTGTCCACCATGACCAAGTCCAGGAACACCAGGCGACCGCTGTGGGTGATCTGCCCCAACAAGCAGGCGGGGTTGTGCCAGCCGTCGAAGATGCGGAAGGACACCAGCCCCTTGGCCGGCTGCAGGGGGACCTTGGACAGGTGGATCTCAGGGTTGTACTCCGGGGTCACTTTCTTGCCCCGGTAGGCCGGGGCGAAGCGGCCCTCCACGTAGCGGGTGAAGCCCGCCTTGTCGTGCTGGTAGGCGGCCATAGTGGCCTGGCGAGCCTCCGCCTTCAGGTGGATGTTCTCCCCGTAGGGCACGAAAAACACCCGCTTGGTGATCAGGGGGAAATCCGGGTTGACGTCCGGCTCCAACACCAATCGCCGGTAGGTCCAGTGGTCCTCGTCCGCCGGATTCATTGATATCTGCAAACGGGGGATGGTGCCCGCCTGCCGGGCGCAGCGGGCCAAGGCCGCATTGAACACCTCCTCCGACAGCCCGGCGTTCATCCTCTCCACAATGGGCGCAGGCTCCTCCAGCCACACCAGGGCATATTCCGGCCCCTGGAGCTTGCTCAGGGCCACCGGGTCGTCGATGCCGAACAGATGGCACTCCACCCGGGGCGAGGTTAAGATAGTGAGCTTCTTGAATTCGTCCCGGAATTTTAAGAGGTGGGGATATTGTTTGAATACGTCGAAGAAGGACTGGACGGTGGAATTTTTCAGGTTCTCCAGGGTGTCCCGGATGATGGCCGCCCTGATCGGCCCGCCGCAGCGCTGGGCGTGGCGGATGATGGCCGCAATGGAGGCGTAGGTCTTGCCGTCGCCCATAGGGCCGATAATGGCGTTGACCACCGCGTCGCTTTCCACGTAGGCGCGCTGCGTCGGGGTCAGGCTGAATCTGAGCTCTTTGGCCACAATTTCAGCGTGGTCACAAAAAAAACCCTTGTCAAGCTCCGAAAATCATGACAGAATCCGAAAAATGTCTATACAAAACCCGGGGTTTGTCATGATTTTTTAACAAAATTGGGGGGAGGCATGAAAAAACAAAAAACGCCATGGCGAGATGTGCGCCCAGTGTTCCGCTCCGGCAACTCGCTGGCCATTACCCTACCCTCCCTCTTTATCAAGGCCCACAACATTAAAGAAGGCGACCATCTGAAACTGGTCATCGGCGAGACCCTCCAGGTCCACCCGCCGGACAAGCCCCATCATCAATAGCAAAAAAAAGGCCACTTGAATGAAAACCCCCCGCCCCCACCCCTCCACCTGCCTCAATCTCCATAAACTCAAGGACCTCCGCCAGGCCAGGGGCCTCACTCAAACCCAACTCTCACGCCTCTTGGGCCTCGAAAGGGACGGCTACAGCATCTACGAAACCGGCAAATCCCACCTCTCCCTCTGCCTCTTCCGCCAACTCTGCCTCGCCCTCGACCTCGACCCCTTCACCATCCTCGAACTCCTCTACCTCACCGAGAAAAACAGCCTCATCGACCCACAGCTACTCAAGGACTTCCGGGACGCCTGCCTGCGACACGGCACCACTCCTGCCGAAGCCCTCCGGGACTTCATGCAAGTCTTCTCCAATCAATAAGCCAACCCTCATCTCCTTAGGGCCCATCGTCCTGCCCCTGCCCTTGCGCCAGCGGAGCCCTATCATTTGGTGATCTCCAGGGGCACCAGTTTGCCCGGCTGCTGGCCCTGGCCCTGCACCTTGGCCCTGAGCGCCTCCTGGGCCTCCCTGACCTCCTGGTCCTGCTCCTCCTGCCCGCCAATGACGATGACCGGCGCCTCCAGGCTCTCCAGGACCTCCCGCTGCATCCCCACGCACTTGCTGGCGATGTTCAACGCCTGCAGCCGCACCCGGGGGTTGGGGTCCTCGGTCAGGGCCAGGAGCTTCAGCGCGATGCGCACCTCCCCCAAGCCGATGCGCCGAAATATTTCCTTCCCACCCGCCTGCCCTTCGTATTTTTGCAGGATGCGGTTTCCAATGAACACCCTAGTGGGTGGGTCTTTGGCTTTATAGCCGGCGGCTTTGACGGCTTTATGGAGGGGGTATCCGGAGAAGTATAGGTCCAGGACCTTGATTTCTTTTTCAGAAAGATCGGAGTTTAGGTCGATAAGATCAGGGATTTCCCGGATTTTTGGAGCTTTGTTAACTTTATGGGCAGTTTTTTTAGGTTTTGTGTCGGCGTTGTGCATGGGAGTTGTCCCCTCTCCTTTGG
>JAILZL010000063.1 GCA_023512475.1 Syntrophobacterales bacterium | reverse complement strand
AGCGGAAACCGCATCTGGTATTCTGGACACGAGTTTTTTTAAAGCGGCTCTGGCGAGTGAGTGCTGAGCGAGCTATGGGCTGAGAAAGCCATTCATTTACACCAGCCACTCGTGAGGGTCTTTGTCTCCCGCATCTCGTTGCCAAAGATGTCAATGTAAATCACCATGATCTGCCCCTTGACCTTGTCCTCGGCAAACCGCACCTCGTAGCCGCTCTTCTTCAGGTCCTCAGCGTAGAAGACCTCGTCCAGGTCAAAGACCTCGCCGTCAAAATCATAGTCCAACATGACCATAGAGAGCGTCTCCAGGTTGGCAAAGCCGAGAGGCTTGCGGGAGATGACCTTGCTCTCAAACCTCTCAATCTTGATGACACATTCCTTAGATCCTTTTCCTAACTCTAATTGCCCCTTCTTGTCATCAACGAAGTATTGGCACTCCACGGTCGGCACCTGAATAAAGTCGAAGCCTGCCGCGTCCACGGTGTCGTTGACATCCATCTCGCTCACCGGCTGCTTGATCTTGCTGAAGCGTCTGTGCATCGCAACCCCGTTTCCCGGCCCCGGCGGCGAAGTTGACCCCATATATTCCGGCCAGGATGCCAGCACGGTGGGCAGGAAGGACCAGGCGTTGAGCCAATAGCTCCAGGGTTCCAGGATCGGTTCCAATCTATTCGTTCGGGGTATCCTCAGGCTTTTGGCCGCTCCTCCACGCTCGGGCCGCGGAGTTCAGCCCATAGATCCCCGCCAGGGTCCCGGCCAGGGCCACAAAAGAGGTCCAGGCCTGCCCCAGATCGATCCCCAGAGCCTGGAGCACCAGACTGGCGGGAAAATACACCGCCACCACCAAAAACATCCCCACCCGGGAACAGGACAACTGGCCGCTGCCCGGGTCGATGAATATCTCGATGAACTGGTGCCGCTCCTCCTTCTGGAGCGCCTGCCGCACCTCCTCCCGGATGATGCGCTCGAATAGGGGACGCAGGACTTCCAGTTCGTTTGTGCTCATGCCGTCTCCTCATACCCTTCCGCCGCGGTAGGCCACCGGAAGTTAGTCACCCGGTCCCAGGGATATCGCCGCACGCACACCATGTCGTCCTGGTTACCGCCCAGGACATAGACCCCCTGGTCGTCCTCGCCGAGATACAGGCAGACATGGTTCCCGCCGGGGCGGCTCATGACCACCACGCACCCCACGCGGCCGTATTCCAGCTCCCGGCCCCAGTTCCGCCAGGACGCGGCCGCCGCGCTACGGGTGCTCCGGAGGCCGGCCTTTTCCATCCACAGGCACATGATGGCGGAACACCAGGGGGTCTCGTCGTCAGTCGCCCCCAGGGTGGTGCGCTGGTGGGCCTCAATGATGTACGGGTTGTCCCGGGCTCCGGGGATCTCCTCCACCCCCCGGTAGAGGTCCTTGATGGCCAGCTCCAGCCAGGGCGGAAGCTCCGTCCCGCGTTTTGCCTTACTATCCTCCCTCCTCATCTGTTTCTGACCTCTTTCCTCAGTTCGTTGACCGCATTCCACAGTTCGCCCAGGGTAGCCTTGATTTCCTCGGTTCCCCGGAGCAAGTGCTTGACGTCGGTCACCAGTCCGGAGTGGTCCTTGCAGGGCAGCAGGTTGGACAGATAATCCTGGTACGCCAACCGTTGCTTCTGGTCGCCGTTGTTTCCGTTTTTCCTTCTCAGACCCTCCAGGAACAACCAGCCCTTGCCGGCAGCGCCCCCGAAACCCAGCCCCGCCCCGAACAGCAGGGCCGCAGCCAGCAACACTTGTTCCACCGTCGAATTAAACGCTTCCAACACGCCCCCTCCCTACCAGCCCTTCTGGAACAGGCCCCTGACCAACTCGCCTATTCTCCCCCGCCTGTTTCCGGGCTGCCGTCCCAAGGAAACCTTCCCGAATTGCCAGTCCGCCACCTCCCACCCCAAACGCCGCAGGTGGCGCAGCACCCGCCAGGGAGAGAATTGCCGGCACGACTCCACCACCAGATACCAGCCCTGAAGCTCGTGCCAGGTGTCAATCCCCACCATGCCCGGTACCAGCCAGGAAAAGCTCTCAAACAAGGGTTGGCACAGGGTGAAGGCTGGCTGCACCGTGGTTTCCCCACAGCCGCCGCACCCCTGCCAGGGATAGTGCCAGACCCTGGGCTCCAGCTCCCGGCCTTCGTCCCGGTAGCGCATCCCGATCAGATTCACCACCTGGCGGACCAGTTGCACGGCCCCCTCCGGGCTCAGGGCGGGCCCTCTGACGGCCACCCTCAGGCCCCACAGTTCCTGTCCCAGTGTCCCCTTCATTCATACGGCCCTCCTTGCCCCGCTCCCAGGGGGAACAGTTCCTCCCGCCGCGGCTTTTTAGGCTTGAATTGGTGTTCTCTGGCGGTCTGGCGGAGCAGCCGGGCCACGTAGTCCGCCCGTTCCCGGCTCCCCAGGGCCTCCAGCCTGGCCGCCCGCTCCCGGAAGGCCTTGAAGGCCTCGTAGGTCTGCTGGGCCACCATCTCGTAATAGTCCTCCGGGCTCATGCGGCGACGGACGCCCAGCTCCGTCCGGTAAATGGACGGCATCCCCACCTCCGCCGCCGCCTCCGGGCTCATGAAGGCGGCGCCCAGTTTTGCGATCTCCACCACCTGTTCGTCCAGGGCCTCCAGGCGCCCCCGCTTCTCCGGGGCCGCCAAGGTCTTGCTGGCGTATATCCGGTTGCGCTCCTTCTTAACCTTGGAGAGGTCGTCCATGAGTTTGCGGGCCACCCGGGCGTATCTGGCCTCCGGGTGCTCCTCCAGGAATTTCTCCATGCGGCCTATATCTCCGGACTGCCACAATAGCTTCCACCCCTGGTCGGCCTGCAGCACCTCCTGGTAGCGCTCGAAGAAGTCGTTGACGCTCTTGGCCCGCCAGCCGGTGGGGTTGCGGGTGAAGAAGGTGCGGACGCCCCACACCTTCTGAATGGCCTCCACCTCCGGGGCGGTTAAATCCTCCACCACCCCGGTCTTGCGCAGCACCAGGTCGAGGCCGGGGAAAAAGTAGTTGGCCCCCAGGCCGCCCGTCCAGCTCCGAATGAAGTGCTCCAGCTGCACTGGTGAGATGTCCGTCAGCCGGCCTATGGCCTTGGCCGTCTCTGTGGTCCAGGGCTTGGCCCGGAGCCCCGGGGGCAGCTGTTTCAGGCCGAGGTCCTCGATGGGCCGCCTCCGGAAGAAGTCGTAATTGGCCTTGGCCTCGACGTAGGGCCGGGCGATGGTGGGGATGACCTCCGGCGTCGCCGCATCCCAGGCCGCGGCCAGGGCCGACTTCACCCCCTTCACGTCCCTGGTGATCCACGCCTCCGTCAGCCGCTCGAACACCGATCCAAAGAGTATCCCGGCCTCGAAGGGCTTGGGGATGCGCAGCAGGGGCGCGTCCGGCCCCAGTGGCAGGTGCCAGAAGTAGTTGCGCTCCCAGTCCTCCAGCTCCTTGTAGCGCTCATCCCGGTGGGCGAAGAGAAACACCAGAATGGAAAATGTCGCCAGTCCCGCCAATCGCCGGGCCACTGCCTTGCGGTTGGGACCCGTGAGTTCCGTGACCAGCTTGTCCATGCCCTGCACCGCGGCATTCCAGAAGGGGATCAGCATGTTGAGATACCGGGCCGTCGGATGCCCCCCGGCCCGGCTGTAGTCCAGGGTGGTGCGCCGGGCCTCGTGGATGGCCTCGGCATGGCTCAACCCCCTCTCCCGGGCCTGCTTGTAGATGGAAAACCGGGTCAGGTTCTCCAGATACGCCGTGGCGTAGCGCAGGGCGTGCAGGGGGTTGGCGAAGTACTTGACCTTGCCCTCCTTGCCCTTGAGATAATCGGCGCTGAGCTTTTGGGGCTCCACGAAGCTCTCGGCCAGGGTGGAGAGCACCCCGCCGCCCGCCTCCCACTGCCGCCGGTATTCCAGGGTCGCCTCGTCCTTGCCGATGAATAGGGCCGCGTCCCGGAACCACTTGAGGGGGTTGAACCCGAAGCGGGAGAAAATCCAGGCCTGGATAATGTCCCGCACCGGGTTGCGGCCCAGGGAGAACTCCGGCACCAGGATGGCCCCGCTCTTGAGCAGGTCAGCCGGGATGCGGGCCAGCTGCATGAGGATGCCCATCTCGCTGGGCATCAGGTTTTGGGCCGCGTGGTAGAGGTCCGGCGGAAGCTTCAGCCAGCGCCGGTGGCCGTCCCGGTAGTAGGGCACGCAGCCCGGCTCCGGCGGCAGGGGGGAGCGGGCCCAGACCCGGTTCTGGAATTCCAGCAGCCTCGCCTGGGCCGTGGGCTTGAAGGTGAGCAAGGGCTTCAGCCGGGGGTCCTGGTTGAGCAGCTTCTCGAAGACCGCGGTGGTCTCCGGCGCCACCGCCCTGGCCGTGGCCCGGTCGGTGATATAGCGATTGACGAACTCCGCCACCTGTTCGGGTCTTTTCCGCACAAAGCGCTTGTAGTACTTGCTGTCCGCCTGGGAGGCCCGCTGGTCGGCGATGCGCCGCAGCTCCTGCCTCATCTCCCGCGTGCCCCGGGTGATCAGCAGGTCCACCAAGTCATATTGGGCGTCCAGGGCATGGCCCAGATTATGGGCCAGGGTTTTTTCGGTGGTGGCGAAGCGCACCCGAATCTGGCCGGCCACCTCCTCCGGTAACAATCCCTCCGAGACTTCCTCCTTGAGCTGCTGAGAGAACTCCCCCAGCCGCCGACCCCGCATGGAGCGCACCATCTTCACGTCCACCTTCAGTTTCCGGGCCAGGTCCAGGAGTTCCTTGCGCAGTGAAGAGTCTATCTCTTGCTTCTGCTTAAAGTCCACCGGCACATACTTGGCGGGCACTTCGTAGACGTCAGCGTCCTCGTAGACTCTCCCGATGAGGTAGGCCGCCCGGTACACCTTGTTCCGGGCATAGGCCCACTGGGCCTTGTAGGCCAACTCAATCCAGGTCTGCAAGGGGGAGAGTATCTGCTTCTCGGAGCCCTTGATCTTGTGCAGCACCCGGCCTCGCACTCCTTCAGACCCAAGATGCGCCGCTATATAATCGTTGGTCTGCTCCAGGAGCCGCATGAAGGGCACATAAAACTGGTTTTTGGCCTTGATGGTTAGATAGGTCACCTCGTCGATGAATCCCACCTGGCGAAGGGGCTGCAGAATCATCTCGTCCGACCACTCCCGCAGGGAACCGGCCACCTGGTTCAGCTCTCTGAAGTCCTCGTTACCATACTTGCGGCGAAGGGCCGCGATAACCTCTTTGCTTTCCTCGGGATGCACCCCCTTGATTTCTCCGGCCTCCCGATTCCCGAATTCCCCGGCCAGTTCCAGGTCGCGCTGGGCCACCAGCAGCACCTCGAAGTCGTCCATCACCTCCGCCGCGTCCACTCCCCGGCGCCGGGCCATTTCCCTGAGCGGCTCCAGGCGGCGCTTGAAGCTAGCCCCCTTGCGCACCAATTCGTCGCCTACGAAGACGCCTTGGCCCAGTGTCACATCATAGGCTTTTTTGTCCTGGTAGACGTATTCCCCGGTCAGGCCCTGGCGCACCCGGCCCTCCACGCCGCGCATGAAGGACAGGGCGTTGGTGATGTGCTCCCCTTGGGGCACCCGGGCTCCGGCCATGGCGGCCCGCTCCGCCAGCCGCTCCCAGGCGGCCCACTTGTCCACCACCTGGTCATAGAAGCGCTGCGCCTTCTGGAGCAAGCTCTCCTTGACGTCCTTGGCGGTGGCCGTCACGTTGCGGGGCTCTTGGGGCTCCGTCGGCGCCAGGTAACTGTCCCGGTAGGTTTTAATGGTCGCCTGATCTTGCGGCCGGAGGGAGTATTTGGGCTCCCCCAAAACGCCCGCCTCCCGGGGCTGCCGTCCCCAGACCTCCCCCCGGTGGATTTTCTCGAACACCCCCGCATAGGTGGGTCGGAAGGCCTCATAAATCCGCCGGAAGAAATCCAGGATTTTCTGAAACAGGGTGTCAGGTCTGTGCTGTGGTGTCCAGGTTTCATAGGCCCGGGCCGCGGTCTCCCAATCCCCGAATTTCTGCAATATGGCGTGCCGCTCCTTGTCGCTGAGCACCAGATCGCAGGCCGCATGAAAGGCTTCGTGGCGCAGGGTTCCGGCGGCCTCCGGCGTGGTCAGCCCCTTGGCCAGGGTGATGATCCCGCCGGCATGGATGATCCGCCACTCCCCGGCTACCATCATGGTGTCGGCGTTTCGCTGTATGTCGGCGATGTCGCGGTCGCTGTAGCCCGCCTTACGAAGTGATTCGGCATCCGGTAACAGGATGTCGCCATTGAGTAACACCGCGATTTCCATGCCGGAATGGGGCAGTAAGACCCGGTAGCCGTCGAATAACCGCGCCCGTCGCACCTCCAGGCCGGGAAAGGCTGCCTCCACCATGGCCTGGGTAACGACGGAACCCTCTCTCGTGGGGGCGGGCTCTTGCGCCGACGTCCGGGCCATGCGGAACTGCCTGGTCTCCTTCTCAGTCACCGCCACCACCGGACCCTTCAATTCCACCAGCCGTTTGAGCACGTCCACCCCCGCTTGGTCCGTGGGGATAAAATATCTGGTGCGGTAGTCGATGACGGTGCTGAAAACGCCAGCATCGAAGAGGGCGGAGCGGTCCTGATATTCGGGCCCCTGCAGTTCGATGCGGTATTCCCCGGCCACCCGCCGCCGTGAGATGGTCCAGTCGTTGGCCAGACGCAGAACCTTGTCGTTCTGCAGCACCTCCCGGAACAGCTCCTCCGGGCTCGCCTTCACGGCCTCGACGACCCCCAGGTTCCTCATAATCTGGCCCAGGTGTTTCTGCTGCACCAGCCGCCCCAATAGTCGCTCCCCTTCGATGGTCTGTAAACGAAAGACCTTAGGGTTGCCCTTGAGCCGATCCCAGATAGGCAGTACCACGCCGGTGATGAAGTGTAGAGTGCGCTCCGTTACTTGGGGCGCCTGGGCGATTTCCTGCTCCCAGAGTTTTTTCGCCTCTTCCCGCGAAACAGGGAGGTATCGCTCCGGATCGTTTAATTTTTGCACCTCCACTTGGTTGGTTGACCTGGGGCCGATTAGATTCCTGAGGCGGATGACTTGGCCGTCGGCAGTGGTTTGGGTGATCTCGTTCCCGGAAGCCGCCCAGACTTTACCGCTGGCCACGTTGACATAAAAAGCCCGCTGCGCGTAATTTTCAAACTGATTGAAGCGCGTCGGGGCTATCTCTCTCAGAGTCACCAGCTTGGTTTCCGCGCCAGTCCGCTTGTCGATATGAACCGTCTTTTCGGATACCTTCTCCAACCGACCGCCTGGCGGGGTTCTCCAGGTTTCCACCCCCACGTCCAGGCCGCCGAGCGCCGCCAATAAGTCGATGTGTTCCACCAGCCGTTTATAGAAGGCGTCGAACACTAGGTTCTGCGAATCGATCTCCATGGAC
>JAILZL010000025.1 GCA_023512475.1 Syntrophobacterales bacterium | reverse complement strand
CTCTCCCCCAACCCCATAATTGGGAGGTGGCGTCGCCTAAGGGCACAATCGGCCCGCCCCATCCTGCCGGATTTGGGAGAAGGTGTTCTTCCACCGCCTGCCGGGCGCCCGGGCATGCTCCTTTGCCCCCACTTACAACTCCACCACTGCGTCGTCCCCCAGCAGGAGCTGGAGGGAGCGGCGGCTGTTGTGCCGGGCCACCCGGGCGTTGCGGCCCAGGAGGCTGTCCTCCAGGCGGTCCACCCGGGAGATGCAGGCCCCGGCCAGAATGACCGAGTGCTCAATGACGCTGGCTTCCACCCGGGAGCCATCCCCGATGCTGGTGAAGGGGCCGATGAAGCTGTCCACGATGAGGCAGCCGGCACCGATGGCCGCCGGTCCCCGGATGATGGAGTTCACCACCCGGGAGCCTGGTCCCAGGCTCACCCGCCCGGTGATCTGGGAGGCATCGTCCACCTCCCCCTGGAGGTCCCGCTGTCCCAGGGTGTCCAGGACCAGGGTGTTGGCGGTGAGGAGGTCGTCCTTTTTGCCGGTGTCCAGCCACCAGCCCTCCAGGCGGCGCCAGCCCACCTTTTTCCCGGAACGGAGGAGGTTCTGGAGGGCATCGGTGATCTCCAGCTCCCCCCGCCAGGAAGGGGTAAGAGTGTCGATCACCGGGTGGATGGCGGGGGTGAAGAAATAGACCCCCACCAGGGCCAGGTTGCTGGGGGGGTCCTGGGGTTTCTCCACCAGCCGCAGGAGCCGCCCCTGGCCGTTGACCTCGGCGATCCCGAACTGCCGGGGGTTGTCCACCTCCTTGAGGAGCACCAGGGCGTCCAGCTCCTCCCGCTGAAAATCGCTGAGGAAGGGGGTGATACTGCTCTGGATGAGGTTGTCCCCCAGATACATCACAAAGGGGGAGTCCTGGAGAAAAGGCCGGGCCACCTGCACCGCATGCGCCAGGCCGGCGGGTTCGGTCTGCACGATATAGGTGATTGCGGCCCCCCAGCGGCTGCCGTCCCCCACCGCCTCCTGCACCAGCTCGCCGGTTTCCGGGCTGATGATGATCCCCAACTCCCGGATGCCGGCCTGGGCCAGATTGTCAATGACATAGAAGAGGATGGGCTTGTTGGCCACCGGCACCAGCTGTTTGGCCGCGGTATACGTCAGGGGGCGCAGGCGGGTGCCCTTGCCGCCGCTCAGGATCAGGCCTTTCATGGACCTCCTCCCCGTGGGCCGTTTGCAGGCTATTATCGAACAGATGCGCACCAAACTGAAGGCCTGGTCCGGACCCCTCGCCAGCCTTTGCAAACCATGAGAAAATATGGTAACTTAAACCCCCTGAAGGCGGCAACCCGGGAGCGGCACCGGCACTTCGCCGTCCGCCTCCGGTGGATCAGCGACAAGCACCACGGGGCCTCGGCCCCGGGAAAGGGCAGGGGCACCCGTGAGGGACGATCTGGAAGAGAGGGAAGCGGCGGCCATGGCCGAGCGCCTGCGGCCCCTGGTCAACGAGATCCTGGCCCGCTTCAACGAGGAGGGCATCACCACCGAGGAGGCGGGCATGGTGATCCTGGCCCTCACCCACCGGCTGATGACGGTATTGGAGAGCAACCCCGAGGAACAGCGGTCCTTCATCGTCCGGGTGGTGAATTTCATCAACCGCTTCCTGGCAGGGGAATTCCGGGAAGAGTGACAGACCGCGCCGCGGCCTCCGGCGCCACGCCGCCCCGCCGGGGGTGGCAAGCCTGGGCATGAAACTCAAAGCCGACAACATCCTGGAACTCATCGGGGCCACCCCCATCGTGCGCCTCCAGCGCCTCAATCCCAATCCCCGGGTGGAGATCTGGGTCAAGCTGGAGTATTTCAACCCCGGGGGCTCGGTGAAGGACCGGCCGGCCCTGGCCATGATTGAGGCGGCAGAGGCCTCCGGCGAGCTCACCCCCGACAAGACGGTTATTGAGGCCACCAGCGGCAACACCGGCATCGGCCTGGCCCTGGTGTGCGCCGTCAAGGGCTACCGGCTGCTGTGCGCCATGAGTGAGGCCGCCTCCCTGGAGCGTAAGCGCATCCTCAAGGCCCTGGGAGCGGAGCTCCTCCTCACCCCGGCCCATCTGGGCACCGACGGCGCCATTGAAGAGGTCTACCGCCTGGCCCGGGAGCATCCGGACAAATACTTTCTGGTAGACCAGTTCAACAACCCCAACAATCCCTTGTCCCACCGGGAGACCGCCCAGGAGATCTGGGAGCAGACCGAGGGCCGCCTCACCCACGTGGTGGCCACCATGGGCACCTGCGGCACCCTCATGGGGCTGAGCCGCTATCTCAAGGAGTTCAACCCCGCCATCCAGGTGATCGGGGTGGAGCCCTATCTGGGGCACGCCATCCAGGGGCTGAAAAACCTCAAGGAATCCTACGTCCCGGGCATCTTTGTCAAGGGCCAGGCGGACGCCATCCTCAACGTGGAGGATGAGGAGGCCTTTGAGACCGCCCGCCGCCTGGCCCGGGAGGAGGGGCTGTTTCTGGGCATGAGCTCCGGCGCTGCGGTGGCGGTGGCCCGCCGTCTGGCCCGGGAGCTGGAGGAGGGCTTTATTTTGGCCATCGCCCCGGACAGTGGCGAGCGGTACCTCTCCACCCCCCTGTTTTTGGAAAAAGAGGCCCCCTCCCTCTACTTTTTCAACACCTTGAGCCGCCGGCGGGAGCCCTTCACCCCCCAGCGGGAGGGGGAGGCGGCCATTTTTGTGGATGGGCCGGCCCTCTCCACCCCTTTGTCCCTCACCCAGGCCCGGCGCCTGGTCCTGGCGGATCTGTTGGCCCGCTCCCTGATCTTCCGGGGCTTCAAGGTGCGCCAGGTGGTGAGCCTCATCGACCTGGACGACCGGGCCGTGGCCGGGGCCCAGGCCGCCGGCCAGGACCTGAAGGATTTCACCCGCCGCTTCCGGGAGGATTTCTTCCAGGACCTGAGCCGCCTGCGCATCCGGGAGGGGGCCCTCTACCCCTTGGCCAGCGAGCATGTGGACGACATGGTGGAGCTGGCGAAAAAGCTCCTCACCAAGGGCTTTGCCTACGAAAAGCTGCGCTCCGTCTATTTCGACATCGCCCGCTTCAAAGACTACGGCTGCCTCTCCCACCTGGACCTGAGCAAGATCCGGCTGGGGAAGACCGTGGACCTGGACGAATACGCCAAGGAGGACCCCCGGGACTTCACCCTGTTCAAACGGGCCAAGCTGGGGGAGCTCAAAAGCGGCTTCTATTTCACCACCCCCTGGGGCCAGGTCCGGCCCAGCTGGCATGTGGAATGCGCCGCCATCGCCCTCAGACACCTGGGGCGCACCGCCGATTTCCACGTGGGGAGCATTGAGACCCTCTTCCCCCACGAAGAGAACAAAAACGCCCTCTTTGCCGCGGCCACCGGCCGGCCCCTGGCGGCCTGCTGGCTCAACTGCGAGCCCGTCCTCAAGGACGGCAAGCCCCCCAAGGATCCGGGGGAGCTCACCGTGCGCCGGCTCCTGGAGGAGGGCTTTAGGGGCTCGGATGTGCGCTACTTCCTTTTGGCCACCCACTACCGCAAGCCCCTGGCCTATACGGCGGACAACCTTCAGGCCGCGGCCCGGGCCCGGGCCCGCCTGGACCATTTCCTGGAGCGCTTGAGCCTCCTCAGCGGCGAGGACACCCAGGCGGCGGCGGTGGAGGAGCGCCTCTTTTTGATGAAAAAGGAGGTGCTGGCCGCCCTGGACGACGATCTCAACGTCTCCAAGGCCCTGGCGGCCATCTTTGAGGCGATCTCGGAGCTCAACCGGGAGCTGGACCGGGGCCGCCTGGGCGCCACCTCCGCCGCCCTGGTGCAGAGCCGCTTCCAGGAGCTGGACGACATTCTGGCGGTGATGGAGCCCCCCCATTTCCTCACGGACGACACCATCGACGCCCGCCTCCGGGAGCGGGAGGAGGCGAGGCGCCGCAAGGATTATGCCACCGCCGACCGCCTCCGCCGGGAATTGTGGGGGCAGGGGGTGGAGGTGATCGACACCCCGGCCGGCCCCCGCTGGCGCCGGCGCTGAGGACTGGAAAGAGACGGGGAGGGTTGAGGTTTCTTGCCCCCTCCCCAGTCCATTCAGGGCGTGGGAAGGGAGCGTGAGGGGGGAGCCGCAGGCGACGGCGCGGGTCCAAACCCCGTGCCGGGGGGGGGGGACTATATGTCCCCGGGAACCGTATCAGGGGCCTCCGGGATGGTTTTCCCGGGGGTGATGCCGGTGGCCCTGCTGCTCATGATGGCCTTCTGTCTCGCGGGCCGAAGGGGCGGGGCCCGACCCCCTGGGGTCCCGCCCCGGACCGCAGAACGACTCGGCCCTCAAAAAGAGTTACGCCCGGGGGGAGATCACCAAAGAGCAGTTTGAGGAGATGAAGCGGGAACTGACGGCCTGAGCGCCGTCTGGCGCCCACCTGGAGGAACATGACCGACAAACTGTGGGGTGGCCGCTTTCAGGAACAGACCGCCGCCGAGGTGGAGGAGTTCACCTGTTCCCTCCCCTTTGACCGGCGGCTCTATCGCCAGGACATCCGGGGCTCCCAGGCCCACGCCCGCATGCTGGCCAAACAGGGCATCCTGACCGAGGCCGAAGCCGAGGCCATCATCCGCGGCCTGGAGGAGATCCGCCAGGAGATCGAGGCGGGGGAGTTCCCCGTTGACCCGGCCCTGGAAGACATCCACATGGCCCTCGAGACCCGCCTCATCCAGAAGATCGGCGAGACGGGGCGGAAACTCCACACCGCCCGTAGCCGCAACGACCAGGTGGCCCTGGATGTGCGCCTTTATCTGGCGGAGGAGGTGGAAGGCCTCATTGCCGACCTGACGGAGCTGCGCCGGGCCGGGGTGCGGCTGGCCCGCCGGCATTTCGGGGAGATTCTTCCCGGCTACACCCACCTGCAGCGGGCCCAGCCGGTGCTCCTGGCCCACCATCTGCTGGCCTACGACGAGATGTGGCGCCGGGATCAGGCGCGCCTGAAGGAATCCCTGGCCCGCATCCGGGTCTCGCCCCTGGGGGCCGCGGCCCTGGCGGGCACCACCTTTCCCATCGACCCCGCCTACACCGCGGAGCTGGTGGGCTTCCCCCAGGTCTTCCGCAACAGCATGGACGCGGTGAGCGACCGGGACTTCATCCTGGAGTTCCTGGCCCACGCCGCCATCCTCATGGTGCACTTAAGCCGCCTGGCGGAGGAGCTCATCCTGTGGTCCAGCGCCGAGTTCGGTTTCGTGGAGATCTCCGACGCCTACGCCACCGGCTCCTCCATCATGCCCCAGAAAAAAAACCCGGATGTGGCGGAGCTCATCCGGGGCAAGACCGGGCGGGTGGCCGGGCACCTCGTGGGGCTGCTGATGACCCTGAAGGGCCTGCCCCTGGCCTACAACCGGGACCTCCAGGAGGATAAGGAGCCCCTCTTCGACACGGTGGACACGGTGCGCGCCTCCGTGAGGCTCATGGCGGGCATGCTGGGGAGCCTCACCTTCAAGCCCGAACGCCTGCGCCAGGCCCTGGCCGGGGGCTATCTCTCCGCCACCGACCTGGCGGACTACCTGGTGACCCAGGGGGTGCCCTTCCGCACCGCCCACGAACAGGTGGGCCGCCTGGTGGGCTATGCCGCCTTCCAGGGAAAGGAGCTCTGGGAGCTCTCCCTGGAGGAGATCCAGCGGTTCGCCTCCCAGGCGGGCCCCGAGGTCTTTGACTGGCTCACGGTGGATAAGGTGGTGGCCCGGCGCACCTCCCCCGGCGGCACCGCCCCGGAGCGGGTCCGGGAGGCCCTGCGCCGGGCGGAGAAGGAACTGGGGCTGTGACAGGAGGCGGCCGCAGGTCCGGTGGGGTGGGGGCGTGGGGCCAAGGGGGGAGGGCAGGGAACGGAGTCGCCTGGGCCTCCCGCTTCCTCCTGGCCTTCGCCCTGCTCCTCCTGGCCGCCTGCGGCAAGAAGGCGGCGCCCCTGTCCCCGGATGAGCTGCTCCCCGGGCCGGTGCGGGATTTCCGACTCTCCCAGGAAGGGAACTCCCTGGTGGTGAGCTGGCGCTTCCCCACCCAGGACCGCCTGGGCCAGCCCCTGACCCAGCTCCGGGGGTTCAGCCTGTATCGCTGCGAGACGGCGGGGGTGATGCCCGATGACCGCTGCCTCAGGAACTTCGTGGTGCGGGCGGACATCGATCTCGCCTATCCCCGGGAGGCCCAGGTGCAGGAGGACAGGGTGATCTATCAGGACACCCGGCTGGTTCCCGGGCGCCGCTATGAATACAAGGTGGCGGCTTACGGGCCGGGGCGCTGGCTGGGGGAGTTCTCCCCCACCCTGTCCCACGCCTGGGGGGTGCTGCCCCAGGCGCCCCGGGAGCTCACGGCCACCCCCGGCGACCGCAGCGCCCGCCTCACCTGGAGTCCGGTGACCCGGCTGGCGGACGGCAGTCCGGCCCCGGACCTGGCGGGCTACCGGGTCTATCGCCGGGAGGCCGGCGGCCCGGCCCGGAACCTCACCCCCGAGCCCCTGGGGGAGCCGGCCTTCCAGGATGTGGCGCTGAAAAATAACGTGGAATATATTTACACGGTGCGGGCGGTGCGCCGGCTGGGGCCGGACTGGCTGGAGAGCCTGGATTCTCCGGCGCTGCGGGCGGTGCCCCGGGACCTGACCCCGCCGCCCCCGCCCCTCAACCTGGTGGCGGTGCCCACCCGGCAGGGGGTGGAATTGCGCTGGGACCCCAGCCCCGCCCCGGATCTGGCGGGCTACCGGGTCTATCGCCGGGCCGCGGGGAAGCCCGGGATCACCCTGCTCACCCCCCAGCTTTTAACCCGTCCCGGGTTTGTGGACCGGCAGGCGGCGCCCGGACGTCTGTATGTCTATCAGGTGACGGCGGTGGACGACGCCACGCCGCCCAATGAGAGCCCGCCCTCCGAAGAGGCGGAGGCGAGACGATAATCCAGGCGAGGACAAGGCCGAAGTCACTTTCCCCGCGGGTATTCCGGCCCTGGCTGGAGTGCCTGGGGAGGTCATGACGGCAGGGCTTCCCCTTTGGGGCCGCCCGCACCGTTTCAGGAAGGCTGCATGCATCATTTCCATTATGTCCAGGGGGAACTGTACTGCGAGCAGGTGCCGGTGGCGGAGGTCGCCCGCCGGGTGGGCACCCCCTTCTACCTTTACAGCCACGCCACCTTAAGCCGGCATTTCCACGCCTTTGACGAGGCCTTTGCCGGCTTTCCCCACCTCATCTGCTTTGCGGTGAAGGCCAACTCCAACCTGGCCCTCCTGCGTCTCTTCGCCTCCCTGGGGGCCGGGGCGGACATCGTCAGCGGCGGCGAGCTCTACCGGGCTCTGAAAGCCGGGGTGGACCCCGCCAAGATCGTCTATTCCGGGGTGGGGAAGAAGCCCGGGGAGATCCGGGAGGCCCTGAGGGCGGGGATTCTGATGTTCAACATCGAGTCCTCCCAGGAGCTGCAGGCCATCTCCCGGCTGGCCCGGCGTCTGGGCACCACCGCCCGGGTGAGCCTGCGCATCAACCCGGACATTGACCCCAAGACCCACCCTTACATCTCCACCGGCCTCAAAAAGAACAAATTCGGCATCAATCTCGAGCAGGCCCTCCGGGACTACCGGCGGGCCAAGGCCCTGCCCGGCATTGAGGTGGTGGGGGTGGCCTGCCACATCGGCTCCCAGATCACCGAGCTGGCACCTTTCCTGGAGGCGGTGCAGCGCCTGCGGGAGCTCATCGGCCGGCTGGGGGAGATGGGCCTCTCCATCCGCTACCTGGACCTGGGGGGCGGCCTGGGCATCACCTACCAGGATGAGCTGCCGCCGCATCCCCGGGAGTATGGCGCCGCCCTGGTACAGGAGCTGGCGGGCCTCCCGGTCACCCTCATCCTGGAGCCCGGCCGGGTGCTGGTGGGCAACGCCGGCATCCTGGTGACCCGGGTGCTCTACACCAAGTACAGCGACGCCCGCCACTTCATCATCGTGGATGCGGGGATGAATGATCTGGCCCGCCCCAGCCTCTATGGCTCCTATCACGCCGTCTGGCCGGTGGTGGAAGCGGACCGGCCGGAGGTCACCGCCTCGGTGGTGGGGCCTATCTGCGAATCCGGGGACTTTCTCGCCAAGGACCGGGTGCTCCCGGGGTTTCAGCCCGGGGAACTCCTGGCGGTGATGAGCGCCGGCGCCTATGGCTTCTCCATGAGCTCCAACTACAACTCCCGGCCCCGGGTGGCGGAAATCTTGGTGAAAGACGATGAGTTTTATGTTATCAGAAAGCGGGAAACCTACCGCCAGCTCATCTGGGGGGAACGGATTCCCGCCTTTCTGAAAGGGGATGCCTGATGCCCGCTCCCCAGGAGTGCCGCCGGGTGGCCTTTTTCAAGATGCACGGCGGCGGCAATGACTTCATCCTCATTGACCATCGGGAGCGCTGCTTTCCCCGGCCGGAACAGCCCAAGCTGGCCCGGCGCCTGTGCGCCCCCAAGGTGGGGGTGGGCGCCGATGGCCTCATCCTCCTGGAGACGAGCGACCGGGCCGATGTGGCCTGGCGGTTTTACAACGCCGACGGCTCCGAAGCCGAGATGTGCGGCAACGGCGCCCGCTGCGCCGCCCGCTTTGCGGTGCTCCAGGGGCTGGCCGGCCCCCGCCTCACCCTGGAGACTCTGGCCGGCATCATCCACTGCGAGGTGATGGACCGCAGCGCCCGGGTGCAGCTGACGGACGTGGACGATCTGCGGCTGCACCTGGAGATCCCCGTGGGGGAGGAGACCCTGACGGGCCATTTCCTGCGGGTGGGGGTGCCCCACACCGTCATCCCGGTGGCGGACCTGGAGGCCGTGCCCGTCACCCGCTGGGGCCGGGCGGTGCGCTTCCACCCCCTGTTTCAGCCCGCCGGGACCAATGTCAACTTCATCAAGGTGGGAAACCCCCACGAACTGTGGATCCGCACCTATGAGCGGGGGGTGGAGGACGAGACCCTGGCCTGCGGCACCGGCTCGGTGGCCGCGGCCCTGGTGGCCGCCCGCCTGGAGGAGGTGCGCTCCCCGGTGCTGGTGCACACCCGGGGGGGCGAGGTCCTCACCGTGACCTTCGCCCCCGGCGAGCCCTTCCGGGAGGTCTACCTGGAGGGCGAAACCCGGGTGGTCTTTGAAGGCCGTCTGTGGCTGGAGGAAATCCTGTAAGGAGGGAGAGCTCATGTTGCAAGGAGCCATCACCGCCATCGTCACCCCCTTCAAGAACGGTGAGGTCGACGAAGAGGCCTACCGGGAACTCATCGAGTTCCAGATCCAGGGTGGCATTCATGGCATCGTGCCCTGCGGCACCACCGGCGAATCCGCCACCCTGTCCCACGCCGAGCACAAACGGGTGGTGGAAATCTGCGTGGAGCAGGTGAAAAAACGCGTGCCGGTGATCGCGGGCACCGGCTCCAACAACACCGCCGAGGCGGTGGAGCTCACCCAGCACGCACAGGCGGCCGGGGCCGACTTCGCCCTCATGATCACCCCCTACTACAACAAGCCCACCCAGGAAGGCCTGGTGCTGCATTACAAGACCATCTGCGAGAAGACCCGCATCCCCATCATCGTCTACAACGTGCCCAGCCGCACCAGCGTGAATCTCTTGCCGGAAACCGTGGCCCGGCTGACCCAGTTCCCCAACATCGTGGGCATCAAGGAAGCCACCGGCGACATGAAGCAGTGCGCCAAGATCCTTGAGCTGTGCGGCGACCGGATCACCGTGCTCTCGGGGGACGACTTCACCGTCCTGCCCTTGTTGGCCATCGGCGGCAAGGGGGTCATCTCCGTGGTCTCCAACGTGGTGCCCGGTGACATGGCAGGAATGTGCACCGCCTTTTTCGCCGGAGACCTGGCCACCGCCCGGAAGCTCCATTACAAGATGTGGCCCCTCATGGAGGCCATGTTCTACGAGACCAACCCGGCGCCGGCCAAAACCGCCCTGAAAATGATGGGCAAGATCACCGGGGAGGTGCGCCAGCCCCTGTGCCCCCTCACCCCGGCCAACGAGGAAAAGCTGCGCACCGTCCTGCACCGGTACGGGCTGATCTGAGCGCAGGGAGGGGCGGAGGGCCGACGGCCCGCACCCTCCCCCGCACCCACATCGGGAAGCGGGGAGAGGGGCTTTCCGGCCCTTCCCACCTGATCTCCGGAGGGTTTATGGTCAAGGCGATCGTTTCGGGTGTAGCGGGACGGATGGGAAGCCGGATCGTCCATTTGATGGAGACGGTGCCGGGGATTGAACTGGTGGCGGCGGTGGAGCAGCCGGATCATCCGGCGGTGGAGCTGGATGTGGGCGAGGTGGTGGGATTGCCCCGCAAGGGCATCCCGGTGCGGGGGGCCCTGGAGGAGGTGCTGGATCAGGGGGAGGTCATCATCGAGTTCACCCACCCGGAGCCCACCCTGGCGCACCTGAAGCTGGCGGCCGAGGCCGGCAAGGCCATGGTCATCGGTACCACCGGACTCAGCCCGCAGCAGCTGGCGGAGCTGAAATGGGTGGCTCCCCGCACCCGGGTGGTCTTCGCCCCCAACATGAGCGTGGGGGTGAACCTGATGTTCAAGGTCTGCCAGATGATGGCCGGGGTTCTGGGGGGCGACTATGATGTGGAGATCGTGGAGGCGCACCACCGCCTGAAGAAGGACGCCCCCAGCGGCACCGCCCTGAAGCTGGCCCAGGTCATCGCCCAGGCCCTGGGGCGGGATCTGGACCGGGTGGCGGTCTACGGCCGCAAAGGGCTCATCGGCGAGCGCCCCGCCGAGGAGATCGGTATCATGACGGTGCGGGCCGGGGATATCGTGGGGGAGCACACCGTCATCTTCTGCGGCCTCGGGGAGCGCCTGGAGGTCATCCACCGGGCCCACAGCCGGGACAATTTCGCCCGGGGGGCCCTCACCGCGGCCCAGTGGATCGTGCACCAGGAACCCGGCCTGTACGACATGCAGGATGTCCTGGGGCTGAAATGAGGGGGAGGACGGGGCTCCCGGGTTCGCCTCCCAGGGATGGATAATAACAGAATTTTCCCCCGGATGGGGGGAGGAAGGGACCCGGCTCCTGACCGCTATGCGGCTGGTGCGCTTTTTTCTGGAAGGCCGGACGGGCTACGGGGTGCTGGAAGGGGAACGCCTCTTTCCGCTGTGGGGGCCTCCCTTTGACGGGATCTGCCGCACCGGGGAGATGTTCCTGGTGGATAATGTCACTTTGCTGGCGCCCGCTGAGCCTTCCAAGATCGTGGCCCTGGCCCTGAATTACCGGGATCACGCGGCAGAATTCGGCCGGCCGGTGCCCGAGGAGCCCCTTATCTTCCTTAAGCCCCCCAGCGCGGTCATCGGGCCCGGAGAGCCCATCATTCTGCCCCCCATGAGCCGTCGGGTGGACTACGAGGCGGAGCTGGGGGTGGTCATCGGCAAACCGGCCCGGCTGGTGCCCGAGGAAGAGGCCCTGGCCTATGTCCTGGGCTACACCTGCATCAACGATGTGACCGCCCGGGATCTGCAGAAGAAGGACGGCCTGTTCACCCGGGCCAAGGGCTTCGACACCTTTGCGCCCCTGGGGCCCTGGATCGAGACGGACATCCCGGACCCCCACCGGCTCCAGGTGGAGACCTGGGTCAACGGGGAGCGGCGCCAGCAGGGGAACACCCGGGACCTGATCTTCGGGGTGCCCCGGCTTATCGCCTTCATCTCCCGCATCATGACCCTGCTCCCCGGGGATGTCATTGCCACCGGCACCCCCGCGGGGGTGGGACCCCTGAGGCCCGGGGACCTGGTGGAGGTGTGGGTGGAGGGGATCGGCACCTTGCGCAATCCGGTCAGCGCGGAAAGGGATTGATTTCATGCCATTTTTTCAACCGGCCCAGCGGCTGAGCCTCATTCCCCCCTATCTCTTCAAGGCCATCGACGACAAGAAGGAGGAGGTCCGGGCCCGGGGGGTGGACATCATTGACCTGGGGGTGGGGGATCCGGACCTGCCCACGCCCGGGTTCATCGTGGCCCGGATGCAGGAGGCGGTGGCCGACCCCGCCACCCACCGCTACCCCATGTATTCCGGCTTAAGCCGCTTCCGGGAGGCGGTGGCCCGCTGGTACCGGCGCCGCTATGAGGTGGAGCTGGATCCGGAGACCGAGGTCCTCACCCTCATCGGCTGCAAGGAGGGCCTGGCGCATCTCCCCCTGGCGGTGAACAACCCCGGGGATGTCAATCTGGTGACCACCCCGGCGTACCCGGTCTATCGCATGGGCACCCTCTTTGCCGGCGGCAACCCCTATGCGGTGCCGCTGGTGCCGGAGAACCGGTTCCTCCCGGATCTGCGCCAGATTCCGCCCATCGAGGCCCGGGACGCCAAGCTCTTCTTTTTCAATTATCCCAACAACCCCACCGCGGCCACCGCGGATCTGGACTTTTTCCGCCAAGTGGTGGAATTCTGCCGGGAATACCGCATTGTGGCGGTGCATGATGCTTGCTACAGCGAGCTGGCCTTTGACGGCTACCGGCCCCCCAGTTTTCTGGAGGTGCCCGGGGCCAAGGAGGTGGGCATTGAATTCCACTCCCTGTCCAAGACTTACAGCATGACGGGCTGGCGCCTGGGAATGGCGGTGGGAAACCGGGAGGTGCTGGCGGCTCTGGGCAAGATCAAGAGCAACATCGACTCCGGGGTCTTTGACGCCATCCAGCTCGCCGGCATCGCCGCCCTGGATTCGGATCAGGAATCCGTCCGGGAGTACTGCCGCATCTATCAGGAACGCCGGGATGTGGTGGTGGGGGGGCTGAAGAAGCTGGGCTATCAGGTGGAGCCTCCCCGGGCCACCTTCTACGTCTGGCTGGCCACGCCGCCGGGGGTGTCCTCCCTGGAGTTTGCCACCCGTCTCCTGGAGCAGGCCGGGGTGGTGGTGGTTCCCGGAGTGGGTTTCGGGCCCCCGGGCGAGGGCTTCGTGCGCCTGGCCCTCACGGTGCCTAAAGAGCGCCTGGAAGAGGCGGTGCACCGCCTGGGAAAGATGGGGTGAGGGGCTGCCGGGTGATCGGGAGGCGCGACCGCCTGAAGCGGCGGGCGAGCCGATGGCGCCGCCGGGTTCGGTGTCCCCGGGTCTGAGCCGCCATGCCGCTGGGAGCCCCGGACATCACCGCGGTCAAGCCGGTGGTGGCCTACATCGGGTTGGGGGCCAACCTGGGGGATCCCCCCCGGCAGGTGGCCGAAGCGGTGGCCCGGCTCCGGGAGCTCCCGGAGGTGGAGGTGCTGACCTGTTCCCGCCTCTATCGCACCCCGCCCCTGGGTCCCCCGGGCCAGCCCTGGTATGTGAACGCCGTAGTCCAGGTGAAGACCCGCCTCACCCCGGAGGAACTGATGCGCCAGCTCCTGTGGCTGGAGCGGCAGATGGGACGGGAACGGGGCGAGCGTTGGGGGCCCCGCCTCATTGACCTGGACCTGCTTTTGTATGACGGCGAGGTGCACCGGGGGCCGGAGGTGACCGTGCCCCATCCGGAGATGCACCGCCGGGCCTTTGTGCTGGTGCCTTTGGCGGAGATCGCCCCGGAGGCCTGGCATCCGGTGCTGCACAAGACCGCCCGGGAGATGCTGGCGGAGCTGGATGCCGCCGAGGTGGCCCAGGTCACCCCCTGTGAGGCGGCCGGCAAATGAGGTGGACGATGTGGCTGCAGGTGGCCGTGGGCGTGGCCTTGGGGTATATTGGCTATCGGATTTACCGGCGCATCCGGGAGATGCTGCCGCCAGGGACCGGCCGGGACAGCCGCCCGTTGAGCGAACCCGAGAGCCTGGTGCAGGACCCGGTGTGCGGCACCTACATCCCCCGGCGTAATGCCCTAAAGACCGTGAAAGACGGACAGGAGTATTTTTTCTGCTCCGAGGGCTGTCTCATGCGCTTCCGGCGGCAGGAGAAGACCGGCTGACCGGCGGCTCTGCGGGTGTGCGCCGGACCGGGCGCCCTCCCCTGGGGGCCCTTCCCGGAATAGAGGAGAACACGGATGAAATTCTTCATTGATACGGCGAATCTGAAAGAGATCGAGGAGGCCGCGGCCCTGGGGCTGGTGGACGGCGTCACCACCAACCCCAGCCTGTGCGCCAAGGAAGGGGTTACCACTCCGGAAGGATTCAAGGCCCATATCCGCCGGATCTGTGAGCTGGTGGCCGGGCCGGTGAACGCCGAGGTCCTGGCCACCGAGACCGCCGCCATGGTGGCGGAGGCCAAGGAGTGGGCCGCCATCCACCCCCAGGTGGCGGTGAAGGTGCCCATGACCACGGAGGGCCTCAAGGCCACCCGCCTCCTGGCCCAGGAAGGCGTCAAGGTCAACGTCACCCTGATCTTTCAGCCGGTGCAGGCGCTGTTGGCCGCCAAGGCCGGGGCCGCCTTCGTCAGCCCCTTCATCGGCCGGCTGGATGACATCAACCACCGGGGCATGGACCTGGTGGAGCACATCCTCACCATCTTCGACAACTACGGCTTTGACACCGAGGTGATCGTGGCCTCGGTGCGCCACCCCCTGCACGTCCTGGAGGCGGCCCTGGCCGGAGCCGATATCGCCACCGTGCCCTACAAGGTCCTGATGCAACTGGTGAAGCACCCCCTGACGGACACTGGGCTGGCCCAGTTCCTGGCGGACTGGCACAAAGGCAGGTGAAGAGGGCCGTGGCCCCAGCCTGGCGCGACTACCGGAATCTGCCCAATCTGCTGACCGCCGGACGCATCCTGGCCATCCCGGTGCTCATGGGGCTGTTGTGTTTTCCCGGCCCTGTGGCCAGCCTGCTGGCAGCGATGGTCTTTGTCACCGCCGGGGCCACCGATTTCCTGGACGGCTTTCTGGCCCGGCGCCACCGCATGGTCAGCTCCCTGGGCAAGTTTCTGGATCCCCTGGCGGACAAGCTCCTCATCACCGCCGCCCTCATCATGCTCATCCCCTTACGGGGGGTTCCCGCCTGGATGGTGGTGGTCATCGTGGGGCGGGAGCTGGCGGTGACGGGGCTGAGGGCGGTGGCCGCCTCCGAGGGTCTGATCCTGGCCGCCGACCGCTGGGGCAAACTCAAGACCCTCCTCCAGATGGCCGCAGTTACCTGCCTGATCCTCCATTACCCCTATCAGGCGGTGGATTTCCAGCGTCTGGGGCACGGCCTGCTGTGGGTGGCCCTGGCGGCCACAGTGGCGTCGGGATACAGTTACTTCGCCGGCTTTTTCGCCCAAAGCCGGAGGCAGGGGGGATGAAGGGGGGGGGCGGGCCGTGATCCTCCCCGGCCCCGGGCGGAGGGAGCCGAAGGGTCTCCCCGGCCGGGAGCTCGGCCCCCAGGCCGCCTTGGCCGGCGGCTGGCCGGCAAAAAAATGCAAGCATTCCGGGAAAGGCTGGCATAAAATTAAAGGATAAACCGGACTTCGGTTGCGGGGTCCCATTCCTGTCCTTTGATCACATAAAAAGATGAGCGCCAGGAAAGGCGCCGTTTAGGAGGATGAGTACGGTGGCCAGACACGCCTCAGCCATGAAGCGGGCCCGGCAGAGCGAAAAACGCCGGCTGCGCAACAAAGCCCGGAAGACCCGGGTGAAGAATCTGGTGCGGGAAGTGCGCCAGGCCGTGGCCCAGAAGAACCCGGAGGCCGCAGAGACCGCCCTCAAGAAGGCGGTGCCCGTCATCGCCCAGGTGGCGGCCAAAGGCACCCTGCATTGGCGCACCGCGGCCCGCAAGATCTCCCGCCTCACCCGCCAGGTCAACGCCCTGAAGGGCGCCTGAGGAGTCCGGGGGGGGGGCCGGCCCGCCTGGGCCCTGGGGATCAGGCCCAGGGCGCTCTCCCCGCCCTTATCCCGGCCCCATCTGCACAAGGGCCCATTCCAGCCACAGCCGGGGATTGCCGCTGCTGGTCTTGAGGTGGCGGTCCGCCTGATGCAGGAGCCACAGATGGCGCCGCAGGGCCGCGGGGGAAAAGCGGGCCGCCTGCCGCCGGATATTCTGGGCGATGCTGGGGGGCACCCCCAGGCGGGCGGCCAGCTCCGGGGGCGGCGCCTCCCCCAGCTCCCGGGCGATGAGGAGCAGCCGCACCTGGCGGGCCAGCATGGTGAGGATTTTAGCCGCCGGCTCCCCCAGCTCCAAAAGCTGGTCCAAGGCCGAAAGACGCAGCCGGGGATCGGCCTCCCCCAGGGCATCCACCAGGGCGAAGATGGTGAAGGTGCGGCTGTGGCTGGCCAACTGCTGCACCATGGCCGGGGTCAGCCGGGGCTCCGCCCCGGCGTACAGGACCAGCTTCTCCAGCTCCTGGGTGAGCTCCGCCAGGTTGTCTCCCACCACCGCCACCAGGGCCTGCGCCGTGGCCAGGGAGAGGTGTTTGCCCCGGTCCTGGGCCTCCCGGGCCAGCCACTGGTGCAGTTCCTCCTCCCGGAGCCGCCGGAACCCGAGGGCAGCCTCGCTCTTCTTCAGGCGGGACCATACCGGGTGCCGCTCCACCTCCCGGGTCTTGAGGGCGGGGGCCAAGAGCACCACCCAGGCCCGGGGCGCGGGATGCTCCAGATAGGGGGGCAGCGCGGCCTGCACCACCCGCTCCGGATAGGCATCGGCCCGGCGCAGAATGAGAAGCTGTCCCGGCCCGAAGAGGGTGGCATGCCGGGCCTGGGCCAGGAACTCCTCCAGCCCCGTATCCTGGGCTGAGGCCACCACCTTCGCCGGCGCCTCCCCCAACCGGGCCGCCAGGCCCGCCTCCAGCCGGGCCAGGGCCCGCTCCATGAGAAACTCCTCCTCCCCGTAAAACAGATAGAGCGGTCGGGGGGTGCCCTGCTTCAGGTGGCGCTCCAGGATGGCCTGGGACATGGGGATCTGCTTTCCTGCACCCTCAGGCTGAGCGGGGTGGATGAGGAGAGGGCCAAGGGACCGGGGGCCCCCCGTCTCCCCCTCAGGCGTGAGGTCATCCGGGCCCGCACCGCGATGTCCCGGGAAAAGCCCAAAGGGGCGGAAGGGCAGGGCCCCTCCCCTTTCCCGAAGCCCCCCTGCCTCTGCTTCACTGTACCTCGCCAGGGCCGGCCAGGGAAGGGGTATTGGCGGCGGCCCGGGGATCAATAGCGGGAAAAGGTGATGCTGTCCTTTTCAAACTCGGTGATGATCTCATCGGTGAGGGACGGCCGGATCTTGGGGAGAATCTCCAGGATGGTGGCGGTGGTCACCCGGTAATCCCGGCCGCTGGCCAGTTCCTGCTCGAAGGCGTACTGAGCCACCTGCTGGAAAAGATACTCCAAATCCGCCGGGGTGAAGCGGGAGGTCATCTTGATGATGAGGTGACGGTCCACCTCGCCGGTATTGAGCCGGGCCAGATAGGAATCCAGGATGGTGGCCCGCTCCTCTTCGTTGGCCGCACCCACCGGGATGATGAGATCGAAACGCCCCGGTCGCAGCAGGGCCGGGTCCAGCTGCCGGATATAATTGGTGGCGCACACCAGCAGCAGCTGATTCCCCTGGCTTTTGAGCAAGGGCACCTGCTTGAGGAACTCGTTGGTGATGGACTTGTCCAGCCGGGTGCCCTCCTCCCGGCGGGCGGCCAGCTCTTCAAATTCATCAATGAAGAGCACCGCTTCGTCCAGGTTCCGGGCTTTTTCCATCAGGGCCCGCAGATTGGCCCCCATACGGTCCACCCCGTCGGCCATGAGCATGCTGGGGGCGATCTCGATGAACCACCAGGACAGGGCGCCGGCCACGGCCTTGGCGAAGTGGGTCTTGCCGGTGCCCGGGGGGCCGAAGAAGATGATGGCCTTGGGCGGGATGACCCCGTGTTTCCGGGAGAGCTCCCGCTCCATGAGGGGCAGGATGATCTTGCGCTGCACGATCTGCTTGGGGGGCTGGGAGTCGGCGATGGCCTCCCAGGTCTCCCGGCCGATGGTCTGGGCCCCTAGCTCATCCAGCAGGTCCTTGCGGTAGTAGGCCAAAAACTCCTTTTCGGCCTGCTCCATGTTTTCCAGAAAGTCAATGCAGGCCACCCTGAGGCCCACATCCCGCCCCAGCTTTTCCGACATCAGCCATTTGTGCTGCTCGATGCGGGGCCACAGCAGCGCCGCCGCCTCAGGCTCGAAGCGGGTGCCGCTGATCTCATAAATCTTCTCGGCCAGATCTGCTCCCGAGACAGGTTCTCCCATCATTTCCTGCTGCATATCTCCTTCTCCTCCGGCGGGGGGCCATCCCGGCGACCTCCGGCGGGCGCCCCGCCCGGACGGGCATACTTCAGGCCCGCCGGTCACCCTTGTACTTAAGGCGCAAAATTTATGGCCGCGTGAAAAAGGGATTGGAATTCAGGCACAGGGGCGGGGGGAAATTCCCATCCGACGGACCCGACGATGAGATTTTATTATACTACACTCCGGGTTTTGGTGCCGGCGGGTTCATCGCCTCCCATAAGCTCCCGGCAGCCTGTTCCTGCTAGTCATCCCAGGCTCTCCACCAGGGGCCGCAGGTGGCCTATACAGTCCCGGAATCGCTGCAGCAGGGCCACATACACCGCCCAGGCGCCGGGTTGGCCGGGGCTGTCCATCATCCGGCCCTGGTGCGCGGCCTGATGGCCGAAACATTCCTGCTCCAGCCGTTCGCATTCCTGGCGGATGTAGGCCTTCAGCGCCGGGTCGTCGGTGGCGAACACATCCGCCAAAGTCCGGAGCATGCCGGTGAGGCGGGAGAAGGCATCATTCACCTGAAACAGATCCTGATCCGAGAGGATGGCCCCCCGGTTGGCCTTCTGCTGCAAGGGTTCAGCCAGGCGGGAAATCTCGTGGGCCAGGAGCTCCAGACGGGAGAGGACCTCCTTAAGGAGGAGCCACTGGGCCTTCCCATGGTGGGCAGGCTTCTCCAGTTCCTCCTCCACCCGCTGGAAGAAGGGGTCGATCTTCAGGGAGAACTCGGTATGCAGGCGGGCCATTTTGTCCAGCTCGGCCCTGCTGTGGCGGTTGAAGGCATGCCGGGCGCTGCCCAGCATCTCCCGTACCAGGTCCACCAACGGACAGAGGTCTTTCAGGAGCTTTTTCAGCTCCCGGGGATGGTCGGACATGAAGTTTTCTCCTGGGCCCCTCCCATGAAAAGGCCGGATTCCGGGGAGCGCCTTACAGCACCAAAAGGAGCTTTTCCAGCACCCGCCGGGCCAGGGTGTGGGCGCTGCGGCGGATGCCCATGGCCTTGGTCTGCTCCCCGATGAGGTAGTTGCGTTGCTCCACCGGGTAATCGTCGGTGAGGACCTCCCGCTCCTTCCAGAGGACCTTGCCGCTGCCCCGTTGTTTCAGGGTCAGATCCACCCGGATGGTCACCCGCCGCACCAGGGACTGGTCAATGTCAAAGAAGGCCACCGAGGCGTATTCCACCGAGGTCACCTCGCCTTCCAGCACCAGATCGGCGTTCTCCTCCCGGGGGGTGAGGCGCCAGGTGCGGCTCTGGGCCAGAGTTTCGGTGAGGGCGTTGGCAAAGAGGGCCTCCAGGTTGACCTCGGTGGAGCGGTTCCTGAAGAGCGGCACCGCCAAAGTGGGGGGCTCTTTCCCTCCAGGCGGCACAGGCTCACTCCCCACCGGCCGGTAGCCGCAGCCCGCTGGCATCAGGAGCAGGATGACAAGACACCACGCCCAGCGATGCATACCCCTTCCTGAAAAGGGCCGGGTCAGAGGAACCAGGGCCTCATCCTCCCGGCCCTACCTCCGGCCTTGCCCTGCCTCAGACCACCAGATTGATGAGCCTGCGCCGGGCCAGAATGACCTTTTTGGGCGGGCCCGGCACCCATTTGCGCAGGCGTTCGTCCTGCTGCACGTGCTCCAGGGCCAGCCGGCGGATGTCGTCGTCGGAGGCCGCCGCGGGCACCTTAATCTCCCCCCTGACCTTGCCGTTCACCTGGATGACCAGGGTGAGGGCGCTCTCCACCAGGGCGGCGGGATCCGCCGTGGGCCAGGGCGCCTGCATCAGGGAGGTCTCATGCCCCAGGGCCTGCCAGAGCTCCTCCGCCAGGTGGGGCACCATGGGGTTGAGGAGCTTGAGGATGGCCTCCACCGCCTCCCGCCAGACCGACCGGGCGAGGCCGTCCCGGGGGAGGCTCTCCAGGGCCGGGTAGCAGTGATTCACCAGCTCCATCACCGCGGCGATGGCGGTGTTGAAGTGGAACTCGTCCTCGATGTCGTCGGTGACCCGCTTGATGGTGCGGTGCACCTGGTGCCGGAGTTCCCATAGGGGCGGCGGCAGATCCTCCCCGGAGCCCGCGTACGGCGCGGCCCCGGCGATCTCCGGGAGCAGGGTGTGCACCAGGGTCCAGACCCGGTGCAGGAAGCGGTGGGCCCCGGCCACCCCCTGGTCGCTCCACTCCAGGTCCTTTTCCGGGGGCGCGGCGAAGAGCAGAAAGAGCCGGGTGGTGTCGGCGCCGTAGGTGGCGATCATGTCGTCGGGGTCCACCACATTGCCCTTGGATTTGGCCATCTTGGCCCCGTCTTTCAGTACCATGCCCTGGGTGAGGAGGCGCTCGAAGGGTTCCGAGAGCCCAATGTAGCCCAGGTCCCGCAGCACCTTGGTGAAGAAACGGGCATACAGGAGATGCAGCACCGCATGCTCGATGCCGCCGATGTACTGATCCACCGGGGCCCAGTAGGCCACCTGCTGGGGGTCCACGATGCCGCCGGTGTACCCCGGGCAGGTGAAGCGCAGGAAATACCAGGAGGACTCCACGAAGGTGTCCATGGTGTCCACTTCCCGGCGGGCCGGGCCGCCGCAGGCGGGACAGGGAACCTTCCAGAAGGACTCCAGCTCCGCCAGGGGCGAGGCCCCCACCAGCTTCACCTGGACATCCAGGGGCAGGACCACGGGGAGGTCCTTCTCCGGCACCGGCACGGTGCCGCAGGCGTCGCAGTAGAGGATGGGGATGGGCGCGCCCCAGTAGCGCTGGCGGGAGATGCCCCAATCCCGGAGGCGGTAGTGCACCGTGCCCTGCCCCAGCCCCCGCTCCTCCAGGAAGGCGACGATGGCGGGCTTGGCCGCCTCAGAGGTGAGGCCGCTGAAAGGCCCGGAGTCCACCAGCACCCCCTCCCCTTCATAGGCGGCGGTGAGGCTTTCGGCCCGCAGCTCCCCCCCGGGGGGCTGGATCACCACCCGGATGGGGAGGCCATACACCCGGGCGAACTCGAAATCCCGCTGGTCATGGGCCGGCACCGCCATCACCGCCCCGGTGCCATACTCCATGAGGACGAAGTTGGCCACATAAATGGGCAGGCGCCAGCCGGTCACCGGGTTCGTGCAGTAGCGGCCGGTGAAGACCCCCTCCTTGGTGAGCTCCTCCACCGCCCCCCGGCTGCGGTTCACTGCGCTCCAGTGCTCCACGAAGCGGCGCACCGCCTCTTCCTGGGGGGTGCCGGCGGCCAGCTCCAGGGCCCGGGGGTGCTCCGGCGCCAGGGACATGAAGGTGGCCCCCCACAGGGTGTCCTGACGGGTGGTGAAGACCCGGAGGGGCTCCCCGCCGCCCTCCAGGGGGAAGTCGATCTCGGCGCCGTGGGACTTGCCGATCCAGTTCCGCTGCATGGTGATCACCCGCTCGGGCCAGTGGGTGAGGCGGTCCAGATCATTCAAAAGCTCCTCGGCATAGGCGGTGATGCGAAAGAACCACTGGGGGAGCTCCTTCAGCATCACCGGGGTGTCGCAGCGCCAGCACAGGCCCCCCTCCACCTGCTCGTTGGCCAGCACCGTCTGGCAGGAGGGGCACCAGTTCACCGGGGCCTCCTTCTTGTAGGCCAGCCCCCGCTCATACATCTTCAGGAAGACGAGCTGTTCCCAGCGGTAGTAGTCCGGATCGCAGGTGGCCAGCTCCCGGCGCCAGTCGTAGCTGTAGCCCAGGGCCTTGAGCTGGGCCCGCATGTAGGCGATGTTCTCCCGGGTCCAGGCGTGGGGGTGGAGGCCGTGCTTCATGGCGGCGTTTTCCGCCGGCAGGCCGAAGGCGTCCCAGCCCATGGGGTGCAGCACGTTATAGCCCCGCATCCACTGGTAGCGGGCCACCACATCGCCGATGGTGTAGTTGCGCACGTGGCCCATATGGATGCGGCCGGAGGGGTAGGGGAACATCTCCAGAACATAATATTTGGGGCGGGTGGGGTCGAGGTCGGCCTCAAAGAGGCGGCGCTCCTCCCAGAGCCGCTGCCACTTTTCCTCCACCCGGCGGGGTTCATAACGGGGCGGCATGCACACGCTCCTGCAGGAGAAAATCTGAAGCTTTATTTATATCATAAACCGGCCCCGGCAGGGGCGGAAAAAGCCGCCGCCTTCAGGAGGCCGGGAAAAAGGGGCCCCGGGAACTTCCTGCCCCAGTCACCGGGAAACTGCGGCCGCCTGGGACCGTCCGGGACCGGGGGATCCCATGCAGTTCCCCCTTTGTGGGCAAAGGGCTGCCTCCCCCGCCCGGGGAATCCCGGCCCCGCCCCCAAATCCCCTTGAATTCCCGGGAGATTCTGATATCTTTGTGTCACCGTGGCCTGGGTCAGTGTCATCATCCCCACCTATAACCGGGCGGGCTGGGTTACCGAGGCGGTGGCCTCGGTTCTGGCCCAGACCTGCCGGGATTTTGAGCTCCTGGTGGTGGACGACGGCAGCACCGACGGGACGATGGAGGCCCTGGCGCCTTTTCGCGGGAAATTGTGCTATCTCCGCACCTGGCGCAACCGGGGGGTGGCCGCCGCCCGGAATCTGGGGGCCGCCGCCGCCCGGGGCCGGTGGCTGGCCTTTCTGGACTCCGATGATCTCTGGCGGCCGGAGAAGCTGGCCCGCCAGCTGGCCTATCTTGACGCCCATCCGGACCTGGAGATCTGCCAGACCGGGGAGATCTGGGTGCGCCGGGGGGTGCGGGTGAATCCGCCCTCAAGCCACCGCAAGGTGGGGGGCCGGATCTTTCTCCCCTCTCTGGCCCGCTGTCTGGTCAGCCCCTCCGCGGTGATGATCTCCCGGCGGCTCTTCTGGCAGGCGGGGGGCTTTGATGAGTCCCTCCCCGCCTGCGAGGACTACGACCTGTGGCTGCGCCTCGCCTGGCGCCATGACATCGGGCTGGTGCCCGAGCCTTTGGTGGTGAAGCGGGGCGGCCATCCGGATCAGCTCTCCCGGGCCTGGGGCCTGGACCGCTTCCGCATCCGGGCGCTCCTCAAGCTCCTTAAGGAGCCGGAGCTGCCGGCCCCCTACCGGGAGGCGGTGCGCCGCACCCTGGCGGAAAAGTGCCGGATCTACGCCCAGGGCTGCGCCAAGCGGGGGCGGCTGGCGGAAGCCGCCCATTACCAGGCGCTGGCCGGAGAAGCCGGGGAGGGGGGTGCGCCCCTTTCCCTGACCGGGACCGAAGGCTGAGGAGGGCAGGAGGCCTGACCCGGCAGGAAGACCTTAACCCTGGGGGGAGGACCTTGGGGGGGAATCCTCCGGGTGACTCCCGCCAGGACCGGTTCTTGACGACGATGCCGGAATTTCACTGGCACCCACCCGGAGGGCAGACCCTCTCCCTCTTTCAGGAGGACTGCCTCACCGGCCTGCGCCGGAGGCTGCCGGAGAGCTCCGTGGACGTGGTGGTCACCTCCCCCCCCTACAATCTGGGCCTGCGCTACGGCACCTATGATGACTCCCGCCCCCGGGAGGAATACCTGGCCTGGCTGGAGGAGGTGGCCCTGGAGATCAGGCGGGTGCTCAAGGACACGGGCTCCTTTTTCCTCAATGTGGGGGGCAAACCCACCGACCCCTGGGGGCCCCTGGAGATTCTCCTGCGGCTTAGGCCCCACTTTTACCTCCAGAACACCATTCACTGGATCAAGAGCATTGCGGTCTCTGAGGGCGATACCGCCCCCGTCACCTTCGGCCATTACAAGCCCATCGGCGGCCAGCGCTTTTTGAATGATTGCCACGAATACATCTTCCACCTCACCAAAACCGGCCAGGTCCCCCTGGACCGGCTGGCCATCGGGGTGCCCTACCAAGACAAGTCCAACATCGGCCGCTGGAAGGCGGCCACCCGGGACAGACGCTGCCGGGGCAACACCTGGTTCATCCCTTATGAGACCATCCAGAGCCGGGAGCGGGAGCGCCCCCACCCCGCCACCTTCCCGGTGAAACTGCCGGAAATGTGCCTTAAGCTCCACGGTCTGGAAAGGGTGAGCCTGGTTCTCGACCCCTTTCTGGGGCTCGGGACCACGGCCCTGGCCTGCATGAAACTGGGGCTCTCCTGTGTGGGTTTTGAAATCGACCCGCACTATTTTCAGCATTCGGTGGACCGACTGACGGCATTCCTGCACTCTCAACCCCTGTTCGGGAGGCGTTATGGAACTCTATGAAGCCATCAGGAACCGGCGCAGCCATCGTTTCTACAAACCCGACCTGCCCCCCCGGGAGGTCCTGGAGCGGGTCATCCAGGCGGCCATCTGGGCCCCCTCCGGCACCAACGCCCAGCCCTGGCAGATTGACGTTCTGGCCGGCCGCTACCGGGATGAATTCGTGGAGCGGGTGACCCACTGCATCGCCCACATGCGGGAGCTGATGAAGGCCGCCAACATCCCGGAAAAAGGCCAGGAACTGGTGATCAAGTTCTTCCAGAACCTGGGGGGCGCGCCGGTGGTCATCGTGGTGACGGTGGACAAGGTGGCGGACCCGGGGATGATGGAGGCCAACATCCAGTCCGGGGCCGCCCTGATGCAGAACCTGCTGCTGGCGGCCCACGCCGAAGGCCTGGGCACCTGCTGGATGACCGGCCCCAACTATGTGGCGCAGGAGCTGCTGGACTACCTGGGGAAACCCGACCGCCACCTCCTGGCCATCACCCCCATCGGCTACTCCGCCAAGGAGCCGCCGGTGCCGCCCCGCAAGGAGCGGGAAATCCGCTGGCTGGGGTTTTAAAGGAGACGCGCCAGGAAGGGCCGGGGAAAGAACCCCCTTCCGCCCCGTCCCGGAAGCCGGCGGCCGAGGCCGGAGGGTGCACCGGGGGGAGAGCGGCGAGTCGGTTTCCCCCTCCCCGCTTGCGATTACATCAGAGGGGCGGGAGGGTCAGGACCCAGGGTTCTGAGCCCTCCCGCCCGGTGACGCGGAGTATGATGTGAAACCTGTGGACGAGCAGCTCGCCCTCATCAAAAAGGGCGTGCAGGAGATCATCCGGGAAGAGGAGCTCAAAGAGCGGCTGGGGCGCGCCGTGGCCACGGGGGTGCCCCTCAGGGTCAAGGCGGGGTTTGATCCCACGGCGCCGGACCTGCACCTGGGGCACACGGTCCTCATCCAGAAGCTGAAGCACTTCCAGGACCTGGGGCACCAGGTCATCTTTCTCATCGGCGATTTCACCGGCCTCATCGGCGACCCCTCGGGGAAGAGCGAAACCCGGCCGCCCCTCACCGAGGAGGAGGTCAGGGCCAATGCCGCCACCTATGAGCGCCAGATCTTCAAGGTCCTGGATCCGGAGCGCACCCTCATCGAGTTCAACAGCCGCTGGATGAAGGCCATGAGCGCCCAGGACCTCATCCGGCTGGCGGCCCGGTACACCGTGGCCCGGATGCTGGAGCGGGAGGATTTCCACAAACGCTATGCGAGCCATACCCCCATCGCCATCCATGAGTTCCTCTACCCCCTGATCCAGGCCTACGATTCCGTGGCCCTGCGGGCCGATGTGGAGCTGGGGGGCACGGACCAGAAGTTCAACCTCCTGGTGGGGCGGGAGATCCAGCGGGAGTACGGCCAGGAACCCCAGGTGGTCATCACCCTGCCCCTTTTGGAGGGGCTGGACGGCGTCCAGAAGATGAGCAAATCCCTGGGGAATTATGTGGGCATTGACGAGCCGCCCCGGGAGATGTTCGGCAAGCTCATGAGCCTGCCGGATGCGCTGCTTTTGCGCTATTACGAGCTGTTGAGCGACCTCGGTCCCCAGGAGCTGGAGCAGCTCCGGCGGGACCTGGAGCAAGGGGCCGTCAACCCCCGGGACGCCAAGGAGGCCCTGGCCAAGGAGATCGTGGCCCGCTATCATGGGGCGCAGGCGGCCAAGAAGGCGGCGGCCGAGTTCGCCCACATCTTCCGGGAGGGGGGGCTTCCGGACGAGATCGAGGAGGTCACCCTCACCCCCGCGGGACCGCACGACCGCCTCCTCCCCAACGTCCTGGCCGCCGCGGGGCTGGCCGCCACCACCTCCGAGGCCCGGCGTCTGATCGCCCAGGGCGGGGTGAAGGCGGACGGGGAAAAGGTGACGGATATCCACCGGGAACTGCCGGAAAATCAACCGATTTTGCTGCAGGTGGGCAAAAGACGGTTTAAGCGCGTCACCTTGAGAGCCGATAGATAAGGAGGAAGCAGCCGAGATCCCGGGGATTTGAGGCGACATGGCGCGGCCGAGACGGTGGCTGGCGGCGGCGGTTCTTTTCAGCCTGTGGGCGGCGGGGTGGTGCGCCGCGACCCTGGAGCCTGCCGTCCTGTCGAGGTGGGCCGGGCCGCCCTCCGCCTCCGTGGCCGCGGCTCCCCCGGGCGACCCGCCCCGGCCGCCCGCTCCGACCCGGGAGCTGCCCCCCTCCCCGTGGCGGGGCCTGTGGCGTTTCCTCACCGGCGGCTTCCTGGCGGGCCTGCTGTGGTCCACCATCTTCGGCTACCCCCTGTACGGCCACTGGCTGTCGGAGGGCTTTCCCCTGGGCCTGCTGGACATCACGGTGGCGGCCACCGCCGTGTATGGGGGCTATGTGGCGGTGCAGCGCTGGTGGGAACAGCGGGCCGCCATCGGCCGCCCCACCCCCCGCTTCAACCGTCCGGCCCAAAACCCGGTGCCCCTGGAGGTGGAAAAGACCGCCCAGGCCGGGGTGGAGCGGCTGGCGGCCCAGGACCCGCAGTTCACCCTGGAGTCTTTTGGCCATCTCGTCCGCAATCTCATCTATGAGGTCCATGATGCCTGGAATCATCAGGACCTGAGCCCGCTGCACGGCAAGCTCTCCGACAATCTCCTGGGCTTCCTGGAGATGGGCCTGAAAATCCTGGCCCTGCGCCGGGAGATCAGCCGCCTGGAGGACCTGAGCCTGAAGCGCCTGGCGCTGGTGCAGGCCGAGGCCGAGCCCG
Organism: Syntrophobacterales bacterium; assembly: GCA_023512475.1. Lineage (GTDB taxonomy): Bacteria > Desulfobacterota > Desulfobaccia > Desulfobaccales > 0-14-0-80-60-11 > JAILZL01. Next base: position 16,632 of record JAILZL010000025.1, on the reverse strand, counting down.
GCCGGCAGACCGTCACCGTGTGGGTGGAGGGCCAGGTGTTGGACTATGTGCTGCAAAGCCAGACCTACAAGCTCCTGGCCGGCAGCATGTCCTATCCGGCCGAGCTGCGGGAGTCCTGGCTGTTTGAACGGCCCGATCCCGCCTCTCCCTGGCTGCTCCAGGATATTCAGGATTTTTGAGGTTCCGGCCGGGCCTCGCCCCGCTTGCGCCCCCGGCGGCGTCGGGGGCGGCGGCGCCGGGGGAGGACGGCCTCCAGGGGCTCCTCCGGGCCCGGCAGTTCGGCCAGGAGGGCTTCCGGGGGGGCCTCCAGGAGGCGGTGCAGCAGGTAGGCCTGGGGAAAGGCGGCCAGCCGGGTCAGGCGGCTGGGGCAGGGGCGTCTCTGGCGGGCGTGGTGGGCCACCGCCGCGGCCAGGGCCACCAGCTGCACCACCTCCTCCTGGCGTTGGCGGGGGAATTCAACCCCCCCCAATGCCTCCCGGATCCTGGCCGGCAGAAACTCCCGCAGTTCCTGGGTGCCGCTGGGCCACGGTTCCGCCTCCAGGTAGGGGAGGAGAAAGAGGGCCCAAATGAGGCTCTCCGGCAGGGGACGCTCGGCCTGGCTCAGGATGTCCAGGCGGCCGGCCAGCTCCAGAAGGCGGGCCTCGCCGGCGGCTCCCAGGCGTCCCCGCCACCCCGGGAAGATGGCGTAAAAGAGGCCGCTTGCCAGCATGAGCTGGAAAAAGGGCCGGGCGGCGCCGCTTTTCAGGTCTTTGAGCAGCTCGTCCCGCACCCGGGCCGGGGGGCAGGTACGGATGAGGTCGCCTTTGGCCTGGATTTCGGCCCAGGCCTGGGGGTCGATGGTAAAGCCGGTGCGGGCGGCGTGGCGCAGCACCCGGAGCATCCGCACCGGGTCCCGGGCAAAGCGCACCGCCGGGTCGCCGATCACCCGGATATAGCCCCGGCGCAGGTCCTCCAGCCCGCCCACATAATCCACCAGGGAAAAGTCCCCGATGTTGTAGAAGAGGGCGTTGATGGTGAGATCCCGGCGCTGGGCGTCCTCCGCCGGGGTGCCGTAGGTGGGGTTTTTCCCCTCCTCGCCGTTGGTGGTGAGATCAAATTCCGAGCGCCGCCGGAAGGTGGAGACCTCCACAATCCTGCCGCCCCGGAAGAAGACCTGCACCAGCCGGAAGCGCCGCCCGATGATGCGGCTGTTGCGGAAGAGCTTGCGGATCTCGCCGGGCCGGGCGTCGGTGACCACATCAAAGTCCTTGGGCTGCTTGCCCAGGAGGAGGTCCCGCACCCCGCCCCCCACCAGGTAGGCCGTGTAGCCGGCATAATGCAGCCGGTAGAGCACTTTGAGGGCCTCCAGCGAGATATCCTTGCGGGAGAGGGTATGTTCGGGCCGGGGGACAATGACCGGCTGCGGGGCCCCGGATTCCTGGTCACCAGACAACATATTTTAATTATAGTGAATTTTCTCCCTCTCCTGGGGAATAATTTTTTACCTGTCGCCTCCCGCCCGGGGCACCGGAACCGGCAGGCCCGCCAGGAGCGGGTGGCGGCCAGGGGCCGGCCCCCTGGGTCTCTTCGGGCCTTCCGTCGGGGGGCAAAGCGGGGTATAGTGGAGATACGCGTCCGGAGGCGGCGCCGGAATTTTTATCAAAGTGAGAAAAATTCCGCATGCCCACTTTAACATCTCCCGCAGGGGCCGGTCTAATCCAGTGAAGCCCGGGGAATGCCACCTGGTATCGGATGTCGAGCTGGTGACCCGGGCTCAGGAAGGGGACCTGCCGGCCTTCGAGGAACTGGTGCAGCGCTATCAGCGGGACATCTACGCCTTGGCCTGCCGGATGGTGAGCGACGCCGAGGAGGCCCGGGATGTCATGCAGCAGGCTTGGCTGCAGGCCTTTCTGCATATCCGGGATTTTCGCGGCCACTCCGCCTTCCGCACCTGGCTGTTCCGCATCACTCTGAACCAATGCTACAATTTTCTCAAGGGGCGGAAGCGCTACGGGGAGCCGGTGGATGTGGGGGACCTGGTGCTGGAAGCCGAGGACTCCCCGGAGGCGGAGCTGATGGCGGAGGAGGAGCGGGCCCGGCTCTATCAGGCCCTGGAGAGACTGCCGGCCAAGCAGCGGGCGGTGATCACCCTGAAGCTGGAGCAGAATCTCTCTTATCAGGAGATCGCCCAGGTGTTGGGAGGGACGGCCGGCGCCGCCCGGGTGAATTACTGCCAGGCCATCAAACGCCTGAAAAAGCTGTTAGTGAGCGAACATGACCATGACGTGGCGGTGCGCCCTTATCCAAAGGTGGCTCCCCGGATATCTCGACGCTGAGGCCGGGGGGCTCCGCAACCGGCTGGTGGCCCGGCATCTGGAGCGCTGCCCCGCCTGCCGGCAGGAGCTGGCGGAGCTGGAGGCCACCGTCCGCCTGCTCCGAGCGCATCCGGTGCCGGACCCGGGTCCGGAGTTTTGGGCCGCCTTCCAGCGGGAGCTGCATCTCCAGCTGGTGCAGCTCCAGGAAGAGCCGCGGCGGCAACCTGAGCGGCGGCATTTGCCGGTTCCGCGGCGGCTGATCCTGGCGGTCGCCCCGCTGGCTGTACTGCTCCTGGTGGCGGTGGGTGTCTGGCGGGAGTTCCGGCCCAGGGGCCCCGCGCCCCTGCCGGCTCCGCCGGTGGCGGTGACGGCTCCCCTGCCGGCGGAGTCCGATAGCAGTGTGGAGTTGGCGGCTCACGGCGGGGGCGCCGCGCACCCACCGGGGCCGGAAAAGGTCCTTTATGCCGGCATTGATGAGGGCCTCTGGGACGAGGATCTGGTTCTGAACTGGGACATGGACCCGGTGCTGGGTGATCTCTCGCCCCAGGAGCGGGAGGCGCTGGCCCGAAAATTGATGGGGGGGGAACCATGATGACACCTCTGGCCCGGCTCGGCTGCCTCTGTCTGGCAGTGCTCCTGGGCCTGTGGCTCGGCGGGCCGGCGGCGGCCCAGGGCTTTGAGCCGGCGGACCCCATGGACCGCTATCAGGCCGAGGTCAAGCGCGCCAAACTGGGGCCGGCCTTGGGAGTGGACCAGCGCACCGTGGACCTGCTGTTGCAGATCGACCAGAAATACCGGGTGCAAAAGGAGCGGGCCAAACGGGAGGCCATGCTGGCCTTCCAGCAGCTCCAGCAGGTGCTGAGCAAACCCAACCCCACTGACCAGGAGGTGCAGGTGATCCTGGAGCGCATGATGCGCACCCGGGAGGAGACCCTGGCCCTGCAGCAACGACAGTTTCAGGAGGAGATGAGCCTCCTCACCCCGGTGCAGCAGGCCCGCTATCTCATGTTTCTCATGAGCCTGCGCCGCCAGGTGGCCACCGAGGCCCGGGAGCTCAAGACCGCGCCCAAAGCCGCCAAGCCCGTCACCCCGCCCCGGGAGCTGCCGGTGATGCGGCCCAACCCGTAAGCCGGGCCCGGCCCGGAGGCGGCCAGGGGCTCAATCACCTCGCGGACTCCCGGACCGGCGTCGGGAAGGGCCGGGGGAGGCCCCTGCCGGCGGCGGGGAAGGGGGGCTCCCGCGCCGGCAATCCTCCTTTTCCGCCCCTGGCGTGTGAATGAGGCGGGCCGTCCGCCGCTCCTTTCCTTTCCGGCCCGGGGGCTTCCCCTTGGGGGCCGCCGTCCCGGCCGCGGGCCGCCCCCGCCGGGTCCGCCAAAACCCTCCCCCTCACCCTGTTCTCCGGCGCCCGCCCGGGTCCGGCCGGGCGAGGGCCGCCGGTCCTCCCGGGGGGCACAAAGCCCTTGCCTGTCTCCGGCCGCCACGGTAAAATGAAGCCGGTTGCCGGAGTGGTGGAATGGGTAGACGCAGGGGACTCAAAATCCCCCGGGGCACGGCCCTGTGCGAGTTCGAGTCTCGCCTCCGGCACCAGACCTCCCTTTCTCCGTTCAGGCCCCTCTGAGGCGCTAGGCCCCCGGGACTTGACCCCTGGGCACCACCGGCGCCGAAAGCCTCCCTCTCACTCCCAGGCCATCTTCATGGCCCCATAAGGACAGACCCGGACAGAGAGCCCGCCGGCGAGGGGATCCCCTGGCCACGGTCAGGGTGACGCCATATTCGGTGAAGGAGGCTCCCTTAAGCCCGCAGGAGAGCTTCAGGCCTTCCGGTCACCCCGGCGCCGGTCCGGGGCGGACCCCGCTCCGTCCGGGATGGTGCCGGGTGCCCTGGCTGCCGCTTAAGTGTCATGTCCCAGCAATACTGTTACAAAATCTTTGTAATTTTCGCAGATGGAATCCGCAGCGGCGGTTCTCCTATCCCGGATTATTCACGAAAGCTGCATAGGGGGTCTCTCAGCACCTTCATGCATAAAGCGGATGAGGAGAGTTGCTTGCAGAAGGCCTGACCTGGGGCCAACCGGAGGTGAAAGAGGGATTTGTCAAGTTGCGGCCGGAGGACACCAAGACCAGGGAAGGGCGGCTGGTGCCATTGCACCCGGAGATAATGGCCATGTTTCGGGACTCCCCGAGGGTTGCCCCCGACCCCGGGTGTTCAGCCGGAAGAGGAGAGCAATCAGGTCGGCAAGGGAGGCGTTCAAGGCGGCCTGTCGGAGGGCGGGAATTGAGGATTTTTCCTTTCATGATCTGCAGCATACGGCCATCAACCACGGACGGCTGGCAGGCCACGCGGCCACGGGCCACAAACCCTTGACGGTGTTCAAACGCTATAATACAGTCAGCAAGGAGAAGGTGAAGCTCTGGGTGGGGAAAATGGGGAAAGGGATTCATCTACATAATCACCACGGCCGTGGAGGCTGAGAGGAGCCCCTCTCACTTGGTGAAATAACAGACGGCCTGGGTGGCGAAACGGGTAGACGCAAGGGACTTAAAATCCCTCGGGGGGTTCCCCGTGCCGGTTCGAGTCCGGCCCCAGGCACCAGGCAGATAATACTGTTCCCCGCTGCCGTCCATCTGTCCGGAATATCCTGATTTCTCTGCCCCTTCCGGGTCAAGACCATGAGCCGCCCCGCGCCCCTGGCCCGGGGCCAGCCGGCGCGGGACGTGGTGACAGCATATCAGAATCTCGCAGGAAATATTCAATCAATCTCAAAGCGGGAGGACAAAATATCAAAATAAATGATATTCAACTGATGGATTTGAGAAAATTATGAGCCCGGTTCCAAAAGTTTTTGAAATGATAAAATTCCACCGGCCGGTAATGGGCCAATTCATTCCTGAGATTCTTGGCGCTTTCGGCCAGGGGCAACCATTGTTTAAAAGAGTTGAGTTGATGGAATTTGTGGATGCAATAATACACATATCCCCATTGGACATCCAGGGGGTTGGCTTTGAGGGCCTCATATTCCCTATCATCCGGCGGCCGGTCCCACCGAAGGGGCCAGTCGGGTCCGTGCCGGATGGCGATCTGGGAGACCATGGCCAGGCGGATCTGATTGATCAGCGGCAAAAGGAACTGCACCTGGCCGCGCCACACCCGGTGGGAGATGAGGTCCTCCCTTCCCAGCACCGCCAGGGCCGCGCTATGCAATTCCTCTCCATACTCCGGAGTGCGGTGGAGCAATCCTTCGGACCAGAGAGGCCAAAACTCCTTTTGCGTGGCCAGAAAGGAGGGATCCATCTGAGTGTGGAGGAAGAGGTTCAGGTTTAATTTTTCCAGGTATTCGCGGCTCCATCCCAGATCGCGGGCGTAGGCGGTCAGATGGCTCATCAATTCCTTCACGCCCAGGTGCACCTTGTCCCACAGGTATTCCGCCAGCCGCCAGTCAGGGCCGCAGAGGGCCGGCAAAAGGTGTTCCCGCCACCTGCTGGCAGGGTCCGGCTCCTGTCCGCCCTGGGCCAGACGGCACCAGAGCTGGACCTCCAATGCCGTGGGCACACCCCGCCATTGGTGAACGGCCAGGCGGACATCGGTCTGGGGGACGGCGGAGCCCAGGGAGGCCCACCGGCCCATCAGACACAGGGCAGTATGCGACATGGGAGGCTCCCCGGCATGGGATTTCCCGGCCCACCACCTCAAGGTCTCCAGGAGGGAGTCCAGCTTTTCTTCCGGCAGTCCATCCGCCTCGGTGAGGGAGATAATCAGGGTGGGAGAATACAGGGGAGGGGAGTCGGGGCGGGCTCCCGCCGCCGGCTCACCCGCCCACTGCAGTCGCTGCCACAGAAAGCGCCGCAGGTCCTCCTCCCCCCTCCATTCCGTCAGGGGGATCTCTTCAACCCAGAAATCCCGGCGGATCAGCTCCCGACGCACCAGGTCCCAGATCCAGCGGCCGTCCAGTGGCCGGGGCAGGAGCACCACCAAGGACCTGCGATTGGCAAGCTCTTCGGTGAGACCTTGGATCACTGCCTGCGTCTGGGGCAAAACCGCCAGATTGTCCCCCCACATTTTTCAGGCCTCCAGGACCGTGAGGACGACGGGGTCAAGGCGCAGCACCCCCTCCCTCTCCTCGAGGCACCCCAACCGCGCCAGATGCTCCACGGCCCGGTCCCACTGGTCCCGGGAGGCCTCCTCCTCCACGAGCTCGGGAGTGAACAGTTCCCGCTCCACTTCCCTTTCCCGCAGGAGATGCCGGAGCACCCGGGAGGGGAAAGACTCCTCGCCCACTCCCAGGGCGGCTTTAAACCGGTGGTGCAGGGAATGGCGGGGGTTCGTCAGGTCGGCGGCCAGTTGGGTCAACTCCGGCAGGGGGGTATCCCGGTCGCCGCAGCGGTCGAATAATTCATCCAGCAACAGGGGCCAGCCGCCGGTGACTTCCAGGACCCGGCGGACGATCTCCTCGGTATCCTGCTTGCCGGTCTGCTCCAGCCGCTGGCGCACCCCCACGGCATTCCAGCGCTGCGTGATGACCAAGGCGTCCGCGGCGTTCTCCCAGGTCTGATATTCGTCCCAGGAGAGCCAACGCCAGGCCGCCTGGGGGGAAAAGAGGAAAAATATCCGCAACCACTTTGTCCGGGTCTTCTGGTGAGACCGGCAGAGGGAAATGGCCTCGGACACCAGACTGCCCGGGTCCTCTTCGGGGCTCCCGGTGAGGAGCCGATAAAGGATGAGCCTTTCCTTGCGGGCCTGCTGCCCCAGGTAGCGGTTCAGCCAGGGGGATAAGTCCGTCCCTCGGGTGATGGTGCCGGGAATTTCCGAGCAATCGGCCAGCTCCGGGGGAAATTCCCGGGGGATGAACCGGCCCACCGCCTGGGGGATCAGATCCAGCCCCAGGGCTTCTGAGGAGAAGATCAGGCCGACCCCGAACCTTTCCTGTTTCAGTCGGGCGCTTTGATAATACAGGAAGGGGCTGTAGCGTCGGGCCGCCTCATCCAGGGGGGCATGATGCCCTTTTTCATCAAAAGGCTCGGACGGGGTTTTGTTCGCCAGGTTCAGGATGCGGTCCTCAATCTCGGATTCCGTCCCCAAAAGGCGGACCAGGTTGGGACTGCGGAGCCGGTACGTCCCGGAGCTGGTGCGCACCAGGACGTTGAGGGCGCACATTTCCTCCAGAAACGTCCGGATCTGTTCGCCGGTGGTGTGACTGAAGCCTTTGGACCACCAACCCTTGACCAGGTCCAGGATTTCGCCGGCCCCATAGGAGCGGGCATAGCTGTCCCGGGCCTCCATCTGGTCCACGATCATGGTCCAGGCAATGGCCTGGTAACGCTCGTCCAAGTCCAGGGTCCATTCCAGCCGGGCCTTGATTTCCCTTCTGATGGCGTCGTTCCGATAGACGGATTCCACCCACTCCCGGCTGATGGGGTAGGGCGGCAGGGGACCATGGCTGTCTGACGACAGGATAAAAGGTCGTCCCCGCAGGTTCTGAAGGAGGGTTCGACAGAAGAGCTGGATCAGACCCGGATGGTAGTTGGTGTAAGACAGGATCTTGAGAATCAGGGAGTCATCCTCAAAGACATACCCCAGGGCCTCCAGAGGTTCTTTCACCAATTGCCGGGCCGCCTGCGGCTCCAGGGCCCCCACACACAGGGGGGCGCCGAGATGGGCAAAGGGCTGGTTGGGGAGTCCCTGGAATCGCAGCACGTTTTTCAACCCAGCAAACACCACCCGGAAACGGCGCCCGCTTTCGGACATCAGAATCCGGAATCTTTCCACCTCCCGGAAATTGTCCTTGACGTCGGCCTCGAAGAAATTGTCGGCCTCATCGAACAGCACCATGATCTTGTAAGTGGGGTGCTCCGCCAGCAGATTCCGGAGCTTTTTTTCAATCTCCGCGGGATTTTCGGTGGTGAGGCGCTCGGAGAACAGCCCCATTTCCTTAAGGGCATCCCGGAGAATCCGCCAGATGGTCCGAGGCGGGAGGTCAGCCTTGGGATCGCCCACCAGTTTGATGTCTTTGACCCGGGCATACTGACCCCGTTCGGGATGGTGGAACTCCCGGGCCACATGGCGCAGGAGGGCCGATTTCCCCAATTGGCGCCCGCCATAGACCAGACAACTGCCGGAGGGCTTCAGGAGCTCCTGCACCATCTCCTGCCGGCCGTAAAACATCTCGGGGGGCACGTCTCCGGCCTGGAAGGGGGTATACGGGTTCAGGGTGGAAAAGGGCAGGGCGCACCGGAGAAAAGTGGGCAGGCGGTTGTCCGGCTCCTGGGCCAGAAAGAGGAGCAAGGTTTCATCCAGAACCGCCACCGCGGAGAATTCCCGGCGCACCAGCTGCAGGCGCCGGCGGTCACTGAGGCGGCCCAGATAGAGGAGGAGGACCGGCTGCTGCTGTCCCAGGCGCTTCTCCAGGAGCTTGTTGGCCACCGTGTCCGCGTCGGGCCGGTCCCAGAGGACGATCACATCGTAGTGGTTGCCGGACAGGGAGCCGAATTGGGGGAAGGGCTTGGCCAGGATGCTGCTGGCCCACATGTATCCTGTCCCCCGGAGCCCCTGGGCCATCCTCTCCTCAATGACCACGGCGGGGTTCGGCCCCGTGTCCAGGCTGAAACCCAGGTATTGCAACAGGGTCAGCAGGTGTTCCCGATTTTTCTGATTGCCGCTGTTTCCCTGCTTCAAGGCCAGCCAGGCCCGCATCGCCGCGCAGGCTTCCTCCCGCCGGGGGGGCGGCACCGGGCCAAATCTGAGGCCGGCCCAACTGCGCCCCTGGCGCAGGCAGCTTTCCATCTCCCGCCATTGAAAGTGACCCTGGGTCAGGTGGTCTTCAATGGCCCGGGCGGCCTTGAGAAAATCGCCGACTCCCCGCCCCCGGGAAGGAGATGGGGGGTCGAACCACCCGGGATCCAGCCCCTGGGAGCCGTCCAGCACCTGGTCCAGATGGGCCAGGTGTTCCTCCACCACCCGGGTGTCTTGCTCCGCCATACTGCGCCGCACGGCCGCAATGGCCCGCTCCCGCTCGGCCGCCGGAATGCGGGAGGTGGTGAGCAGGCGTTTCTCCATCTGGCGCCATTTCTCCCGCAGGTCCTCCAGGCGGCTCTGCCGGGCCTCCTTCATTTTCTGGAGAATTTCCTCCAATTGCCTGTGCAGGGGGCGAATAGTGGATTCCTCCTCCGGCTTGAGGGCCGACAGGAAGGCGTCATACTCGGCGCGCTCCTGGTCGGAAATGAGCCCGTCCATCAGGGCCTGCTCAATGGCGGTCCCGGTTTCCTGGATCTTTTGGTCCAGCAGGCGCGCGGAACGGTGGCGGGCGTCATGATAGCGACATTCCAACTCCTTTTGCTCCGGGCGCCCGCTGAGGGCCGGCAGCAGGTCGCTTTCCAGGATCCGGTAGTCTTCCTTTTCCAGGTAGAATTCATAGGCCTGGAGGAGGGGATCCTTCGCCTGTCCGGCTTCTTTCAGGGCCTGGGCCACCAGGGGCAGGGCGGTCTCCTCAGGGGCATAGTCCTCATCCAGGGGGATTTCAGGCAGAAGCAGGAGGCGCCGGCGGAGGGCGGTCTCCAGGGGACGTCCCGGCTGATAGAGCCACGCCCAGGGGTCGTGCTCCTCCGCGGTGCCGGGGGAGAGCTTCAAAGTGGCCTTCACCTGGGACAGGGAACGCCGGAGACAGGAGGCCGCGGCGGCCAGGGCCGCAGGCTCCTTCAGGCGCTCCAGGCTCGCCTCCACTGCCGACAGGGAATGGTGTATCCGCTGCCGGAGGGTCATCGCCTGGTTGAAGAGCCAGTCGCCCTGCTCCCTTACCTTCCGGTCCAGCTCCACCAGATCGCACCAGCGCTCAGCCTCCTGGCAGAGCTCCTGCACCTCCCGGATCATGCGTTTCCGGGGCTCCCCGACAATGGGATGCTTCTTGAGGCCGGTCACCTCCTGGTCAATGCGCGTTATCTGGGCTTCAATGAAAGCCCGGTCCCGCCATTTTTCCAGCTGCCGGTGCACTTCTGCCGCCTGGCTCCGGTTGTCTTCGACTACCGGCTTCAGGAAATCGGCCAGGTCCTTGCGGGCCATGTAATTCCATACCTGGGAGGCCCGCCGGATCTTCAGGCGCGCCACCTGGGCCTCTTCCAGCCGGTCGCGCACCTTCCGGCACACCTCCTGGATGGCTGTTTCCCGTTCTTCCGCCTTCCCGGCCTCCAGGAGATCCAGGGAAAAGAGGCGACAGCCTTTCTGCACACAATCCTGGACCGCGCCCACCAGTCCCCCGCCTTCGGGCATCAGGCAGTGGGGCACCTGCAGCCAGCCGAACATGTCATTGGCTGGCAGGATGAGGCAGCCCCGGAGCGCGGCGGCCAACCCCAGCATCACCGCCGCATCGTCCCTGCCGGGCCTGTCCACCTGGGCCGCCAGGCGGCTCAGATCAGTGGCCAGCTCCTCGCCGTCGTCCTTGAGCCAGCGGACACCCTGAACCGCCGCCATCACCTGGGAGGGCACGGGGGCGGAGAGGCCCTGGGCTTCCAGGGACCGACAGAGCCAGTAGGCGCCCGCCAGATCATCCTGCGCCACCAGCTCCCAGAAATACGCCTCCCAGCTGTCCGGCTCTTTCAGCTCCACCGGCTCTTCCGTGGGCACTCTTTCTGCTTCCGGAGGAGGGGGGAGGGCGGCTTCCTCCGGGGCTTCCGAGTGCGCCTCTATGCTGGCCTCCTCCGCCGCCGGCGCCGTTTCCGCCTCAGGCACCTCCGAGGCGCCCGGAACGCTTTCCGGCTCCGGGGTGCCGGGGCCTTCCCCGGCTTCCTCTGCCGGGACCGCGGCGGCAGGGGAAGCCTCCGGGGCCTCGGGCTCCGGGGCCAGCCGGGAGCCTATCTGGTCTTTGAGGGCCAGGATCTCGTCCTCCAGGGCCTGCAAGGCCGCCTGCCATTCCTTCATTTCGGGGAGGGTGGCAGGGGTCCGGGCCCGGAGTTCCTCATGGCGCAGGAGCCTCTCCACCAGATCCCGCACCCTGGCCGCCAGCTCCGACGCCTCCCCCGGGGGCACCGCCTCCGCCTCCCAGGCAAAAATGTCGCTGAAACCGAAAAAGTGCAGCGCCTGGCGGACGGCATCGGTGGTCAGCGGCTGCAAGGCCTCCTCAAGCTCCCTTCTCCCGGAAAACTCCCGGCGTTCCCCTTCCTTCTCCGCCGCCAGGTCCCGGGCCCGGGCGAGGAAGGCCTCAAACTCCTGCCACTCGGGGGCATCCATGGGGAGCTGCCGCATTTTCTCCAGAAGCGAGAGCCAGAAGGGGGACATCCCCCCGCCCCCGGCCGTTTCCTGGTCCTTCTCGTCCACTCTCATCGCCCCTTCCTCCGGGATCACCCATGCCAGACCTTGACACATCAATCGGATATCCCGGGTCTGAAAATGAGGATAGGCGCGCTCCACGGGCTCCACCACCTCGCGCGGCAGCCTTTCGGAGCCCTCTGGCGCTGCCATCAGGTCAAGAAGATCAATCTGTTCGTCGCAGAGAAAGTCCGTGACAGCCTGGCGCAATTCCGGATGGGATTCCATCCACACCTCAAAAATTGCTTCGGCCAGTGGTTTGATGCCAGGTTTTTTTTCAATAATCTTTTGATTTCCAGACATAAGAGATGGTCAGGGGCAGTAAGTGGCGTTCTGAAGCCGTTGATAAAAATAAAACGCTCCAGAATAAATTCAAAAAATTTTTGTAAATTCTTGTTAACGCGCGTGCGGAACTCAACCGCCCGGCGAATGACCTCTTCCAGATGGTCCGGGGCCAGGCTGATCAGAATCTCTTTTGCATCCGCCATAGGCTCATTTTCCTCCAGGTTTTCATCCGTTATGTCCAAGAAACCGGGCTGGCTCAGGATCTCCCCGCGTCACAGGCCGCCTCGAGGGGGAGAGCTTCATTTCGGCGGGGGTGAGCCCCAAAGGAGGTTACCCCGGGGAGGCGCCCCAGCCCCGGGAAGCGGGTGACATCCGGTTAACGGCCGGAAGGGCGCTCGCAGAGCACCAGGAGCCCCAGGGGCGGGTGGTGCCGGGGGTGCAGCCGGAGGAGGGCCTGGCAATACTTGGTGTCCAGCCGTTCCCGGCTGTCCTCGCTCCTGAAGCCTCGCTCCCCCACATACGGGGAGAGCTCAACAGACCCTCAGGAAATGGTTTATCGGCCGAACTCGCTCCCCCACATACGGGGAGAGCTCATAGACCTCCCCCTCGCCGATTTCGCTGAGGGTCTCCGCCTCCTTGACCACAAAGCGATCCCCCGGCTTCACCCGGTGGAGCCAGAAGGTCTCCACGAACAGCCGCACCTGCTTTTCCGGGCGCCCCAGAATGATGCGCTTATAGTCCTGGGGGGTGAGCTGTTCCCCCAGGCGGACATCCAGTTTATAGACCACTCCGTCGATGGGGGGATACAAGGTGAGCTTGTCCAGCTCCACCCGGCGCAGCTCCATTTCCGCCCGGGCTGAGGCCACCTGCTGCTCCTCCAGCCTGACGGTGAGCTGCACCTGGCTGTAATCGAACTCCGGGATGGTTTTCTTTTGCCACAGGGCCTCCCGGCGCCGGAGGGTATCCCGGGTCAGGGCCAGCTTCCGGATCTGCTCTTCCAAGCGGGAGGCCGCCACGGCCAGGGCCCGGCGCTCCAGGTCGTCATCCAGGCGCACCAGCGGCTGGCCCCGCCGTACCGCCGCCCCTTCCTTCACATACACGGCCACCACCCTCCGGGCCTGGAGGGGGCCCACGTACACCTCCCGCTCATAGGGCTCGATGAGGCCGTAAACCCGGAAGGGGGCCTCCTCCAGCCGCACGGGTTCCCCGGGGCGCGGCGGCCGGGAGGATTGCCGCAGGGAATGGAGAATATACCCGGTGGCCCCCACGATTCCAGCCACCACCGCCAGCAGCAAAAGGAGGGTGCGGAGTTTCATGCCCCGGCCTCCGCGCCTTCCGACAGGGGCCGGGTGTCCGCCACCACGCGGCCGTTCTCCAGTTTCACCAGCCGGTCGGCATAGGGAAAGACCCGGGCGTCATGGGACACCACCACCACGAGGCGGCCTTCCTCCACCGCAATGCGCTTCAGGATGTCCATGACCACTTGCCCGTTTTCGGCATCCAGGGAGGAGGTGGGCTCGTCGCAGAGAATCACGGCCGGATTCCGGATAAGAGCCCGGGCGATGGAGACTCGCTGCTTCATGCCCCCGGAGAGCATGGCGGGGAGCATGTCCCCGGTGCCCTGCAGCCCCAGGGAGGTGAAAAGCTCCTCCGCCCGGCCCCTGATGGCCGCCGTGATCCGTCCGCCCTGGATGCCCACCGCCAGGAAGAGGTTCTCCCGCACCGTGAGGCCCTCGATGAGCAGGGGCTGCTGAAAGACAAAGCCGAACCGGGACAGGCGGAGGGTGGCAGCGGCGTCATCCGGCAGGCCCGTCACCTCCCGGCCGTCCAGGAGGATACGCCCCTCCGAGGGCCGCAACACCAGGCCGATGATGGACAGCAGCGTGGTCTTGCCGCTGCCTGAAGGTCCGGCCAGCACCGTCAGCTCCCCCGGAGTGAGGCTGAGGTTCAGGGGGAAGAGCACCCGTCTGAGCTCCCGCCCGTCCCAAAAATCCCGGGCGATGCCTTCGAGCTGAAGCTCCATCACCGCCGTCCGCTTCTGCCGGCCCCCGCCGCCATAGGCTAATGGAAGACCGAGGCCGGATCGGCCTGGAGGGCCTTGCGCAGGGCCACCAGAGAGCCCAGCAGGCTCACCAGAAGGGTGATGCCCGCCAACAGGGGCGGCACGGACGCCGGCATATAGCTGGGGATATCCGAGCCCCGGGTGGCGTTGAGGATCGCCGCCAGACACAGGAAGCCGAGAAAAATCCCCACCGCCCCCACCATGAGGGCCTGGCAGAGCACCACCACCGCCACATCCCGCCGCCGGGCCCCCAGCGCCCGCATCACCGCAAAATCCCGGGTGCGCCCCAAGACACTGGCATACATGGTGAGAGTGATGATCACCACCCCGATGAGCACCGCTATGGAGGTGGAAAAGCCGAAACTGCCCCCGATGCCCGTGTTGGTGAGGTAGTAGAGCTGCGTGCGCCGGGACAGTTCCGGGGTGCTGAAGACCCCGCACTCCGGCAGCAGGGCCCGCAGCCGGGCCAGGGCCCGCTCCCGGTCCACCCCCGGCTTGAGCCCCACCAAAATGGCGGAATACCGACCCGGCGGGGTGGCCGCCGCCTCCTTGACCTTGTCCAGGGAAAGAAAGACCAAAGTGCCCTGAAAGGCCCGGGCCCCCGAGCTCACCGCCCCGAAACGGACCCGCCGGCCGTTGATCTCCGTCACCCTTTGCAGCGCCGGATTCCCGAATTTCCCCAGGTCCAGGCGGTCCACCGCCACCGCCTCCAGGTCCAGCAGGGCCTCCCCCTCCCCCGCGGCCAAGGCCCAGGGTCCGCCGGTGAGTCGGGGCCGCCGGAGACCCACCAGACGCACCGCCTCAAAACTGCCGTCCGCCGTGCGCACCAGGCCGTTGGCCAAAAGCAAAGGGTCAGCCCACTGCACCTCCGGCAGCCCCATCACCCTCTCCAGATACCTGCCGGAGATGAGGTCCCCCGCATCGGCGTTCCGCAGCCGGGCGCTGGTGATCCACACATCCGCGCCGCTGTGATCCACCAGCACCGACATGTAGTTCAGCAGCCCGAAGAGAATGGAGAGCTGCTGCCCCACCAGAAAGACAATGGCCACCACCCCCAACAGCGACCCCGCCGTGGAGGAGCGGTCATGGAGGAGCAGGCGCAGGGCCACCCGGCTACGCATGGCTGAGCTCCCCCAGGGCCAAACGGTGGCCCTCCGGGAAATCCGCCGCCACCCGGGCCCCGGCGGCCTCCAGGAGCTCCCGGGCCGGCCGCGCCCCCCGACCCCCGACCACCAGCACCGGCCGCGGCTCCCGGGCGGTGAGCAGCGCCACGGTGGCCAGGGCCTCTTCCAGCCGGGAGAGCAGAGCCAGGGACAGAAACACCGCCGCCGGCTTCAGAGCCGCCACCGCCGCCGCAATCTCCTCCGCCGGCAGGCTGCGCCCCAGGGAATATACCCGCCAGCCCTCCAGCTCCAGATAGGTGGCCAAAGCCAGGGCCGCCACCTGGTGCTCGTCCCCGGGCACACAGGACACCAGCGCCCTCCGCGCCGGGGCCGCCGGCCGGGGGGCCAGGGCGGGCAGGCAATGCAGCAGGCGCATCACCGTCTCCGTGGCCAGGTGCTCCTGATAGATCGCCAGCTCCTGCCGGTGCCAAAGCCGGCCGATCTCCGCCAGGGCGGGCAGCAGCCTGGCGGTGATGAGTTCCCCCGGCGCGGCCCCCCGGTCCAGCTCTGCGGCCAGGAAGTCCTGGGCCCGGGCTCCCTCCCCGGCCACGAGCAGCTCCACCAGGCGGGCCACCTCCACCGGGGCCGGGGCCAGCTCTACCCCGGGGACCCGGCCGTCCCGCAACGCCCTCCGCACCTCCTGCAGCGGCTCCGCCAGCAGGTGGCACTCCGGCGGTTTGATGAGCCCATGCAGGGCCACGACCCAGCTGTCCAGGAGCAGGTCCACGGCCTCGCCTCCGGGCCCTCGGGCCGTCAGGAGCGCCAGATACCAGCCGGCCTCCTCCCTCAGGGCCGCCCACCACCGCCGCCGGTATACCACCCGGAGCAGCCGGCCGAACTCCTCCACCCATTCCGGGAGCGCCGCCGTCAGGGCCGCCCGGCCCTCCCCCGCCCGATACCGCCCCACCGTCTCCAGCCGCCGGCGGACCATGGCCGCCAGTTGGTCGAAGTGCTCCTCGAACAGGCGGGCCGCCGCCCCCGGCAGGGCGCCGTCGCGGCTGGTCATGGAACGCCTCCCGGCCCTTGCCGCCCGGGCGCCGCTGCGAGGCCCCCGGGGCTGCGGGTCGTGGGTTGGCGGCATTATACCAGCAATCCGCCCGCCGCCGCCAGCCTCGGAGGCCCATTCCCGGGGCGCAAATTATCTTGACATCCGAATCCCTGCGATGGTAGAAGGGAAGGGAGGGCGGGGTTTTTCATCACAAGGGCACAAATGCGAGGCTCACCGGCCCCGAAGCTAAGTGGTTGAAATCCTTAGGTGGGGGTCCTTTCAGCCGCGCATCGGCAACTATGGGGAATCATTGGAAAATATCAATTTTTGCGAAAATGCCCCCCGGGGTTGGGGGGGGTGGGGGGGGTGGGATCCGCATTTTTGCCCCCGGAAGGCCGCGTGGGCCGTGGCTCCCAGGGGGCAGGGGTAGGAATCCGTGACCCGATGAGAGGGGATTGCGACTCGGGGAACGCTAGCTTCGCCCGAAACCGGTCAATCGTAGGAATCCGTGACCCGATGAGAGGGGATTGCGACACACGGTCGTGGTGG
>JAILZL010000024.1 GCA_023512475.1 Syntrophobacterales bacterium | reverse complement strand
CCCCCCCCCCCCCCCCCCCCCCCCCCCCCCCCCCCCCCCCCCCCCCCCCCCCCCCCCCCCCCCCCCCCCCCCGCCCCTCTGGTCTCGCCTCCACCTGCGGCCCGGACGGGCGGTGTTGGTCTGGGGGGCGGGGGTGCGGGAGCTGGCGGCCCAGGCGGCGGCCTGGGGGGTGGCCCGGGGGGCGCGGGTGGTGGTGGTGGATGGGGCCAATCTCTTTGACCCTTATGCCCTGGGGCGGGAGGCGGCGCTCCGCGGGGTGGGGGTGGGGGAGGCCCTGAGCCGGGTCCGGGTGGCCCGGGCCTTCACCTGCCATCAGCTGGTCCGGCTGGCGCGGGAGAGACTGCCGGCGGTGGTGGGGCCCGGCACGCTGGTGGTGATTCTGGGGCCGGTGAGTCTGTTTTATGATGACCAGGTGCCGCTGCCGGAGCGCCGGCGGTTGTTCGGGGAGCTTCTGCGGGCCTTGGCGGCGGCCAAAGCCCGGGCCCCGCTTGTGCTCCTGCAGCCGCCCCGGCCCCGGGGGGCCGCCCCGCTGCATTTCGGCCGCCGGCTCCGGGCGCTGGTGGAGGTGGTGGGGGAGATCAGGAAAGGGGCTCAGGGGACGTCAGCCGCCGGACCCCCTGCCCCGCCCTGAGGGAGAGATCGCCATGGGACGGACGGTAGTGCCCTACAGTCAGGTGTGGGAGGCGGAGCGGCAGCGCTGGCTCAAGTTCCGCCGGGCCCTGCGCCGGGAGGATCAGGTGTATCTGGACCGGCTCTTTGAGGCGGCCCGGCGGCATCTCCAGGCCGGGGTGGCGGCCGCCAACCCCTGGCCCCTGGAGTCCATGCTCCTGTCCATGCTCCTGGAGCATGAAAAGGCCCTGGCGGAGCTCAGGGAGCAGGTGCGCCGCCTGGAGGGCCGGACGGAATAAATGGTCGCCCGGGGCTGGCTCTTCGACCTCTATCCCCTCAGGGACCGGATGGTCCTCTGGTTCCTCACCCCGGAGGGGGCCCGCCTGCGGGTGGAGGACGAGTTTTTCTATCGCCTCTATCTGGGGGGCGGGGAGGAGGAACGCCGGCGTCTGGCCCGGGCCCTGGCCGGCCGGCCCGGGGTGCGCCGGGTCTTTCCCGCCCGCGGCCGGGACCTGTGGTCCGGGGCGGAGCTGCCGGTGGTGGGGGTGGAGCTCGCGGCCTACGCCCATCTCCCCCGGCTGCAGGCCTGGCTGGGACGCCTGGGGGACAGGATCGGGGTCTACAACGCCGACCTGGAGGTGGCCGCCTCTTACCTGTACTCCCGGAAGGTGTGGCCCTGCGCCTGGTATGAGCTGGAGCTCACCGGCAACCGTCTCCGGGGCCTGGCGCCCCTGGAGGAGCAGTTCGCCCTGGAGCTCTCCCTGCCGCCTCTGGTGACCCTGCACCTCTCCCTCACCCGGGATCCCCTCATCCCCCTGGAGGCCGGCAACGGCCTGGCTGTGAGCTTCGAAGGCCGCACCCTGGAGCTGGAGGGGGCCCCTCCGGCCCAGGCCCTCCGGGAGGTGGCCCGCATCCTGCGCCAGGTGGACCCGGACCTGGTGGTGAGCGACTGGGGGGATGAGGAGATCCTGCCGCCCCTGCTGCGCTTGAGCCGCCGCCACCGCGTGCCCCTCCCCCTGGACCGGGAGCCCGCCCCGCCGTCCCGCCGGGGCCGGGGCGGCCGCACCTATTTCTCCTATGGCCGCATCGTCTATCAGGGCCCCTCCACCCCCTTCTACGGCCGCTGGCACGTGGACCGGAAAAACTCCTTCTTCTGGCGGGAGGCGGGCCTGGCCGGCCTGGTGCAGATCAGCCGCCTGGGCCAGCTCCCCCTGCAGCAGGCCGCCCGGGCCAGCCCCGGGACCCTCATCACCTCCATGCAGCTGGCCCGGGCCGTGGCCGACGGCATCCTCATCCCCTGGCGCAAGGGCACCCCGGAGGACTTCAAAACCGCCGGCGACCTCCTCACCATCGACAAAGGCGGCCTCACTTTCATGCCCCCTGTGGGCCTGCACTGGCAGGTGGCGGAACTGGACTTCGCCTCCATGTACCCCACCATCATGACCACCCACAACCTCTCCCCCGAAACGGTGAACTGCGGGTGCTGTGCGGGAAAGGGGGCTCAGAGGCGCAGCCCCTTACCCCCTGCCCCACGCCCCCTCCCCCCATCCTTAAGGGGCCCGGGGGAGGGGCAGGAACCCCAGGTCCCTGGCCCCTTCCCCCCGGCAGCCGTTCCCGAGGCGGGGTATCGTCTCTGCGGGCGGCGGGAGGGGTTGGTGCCCCGGACGCTGCGGCCGATTCTGGAGTTGCGGGCCCGCCTCAAGGCCCGGGCCCGGGAGGTGCCCCCCGAGTGGGCCGCCTCCTACCGGGAGCGGCAGAATGCCCTGAAGTGGATGCTGGTCACCTGCTTCGGCTATCTGGGGTACAAAAATGCCCGGTTCGGGCGCATTGAGGCCCATGAGGCGGTGACCGCCCATGGCCGGGACAAGCTCCTCACCGCCAAGGAGATGGCGGAAGCCGCGGGCTTCCGGGTGCTGCACGGGCTCACCGACTGTCTGTGGATCCAGAAGCCGGGCATGACCCGGGCGGAGCTGGAGGAACTCTGTGACCGGATCTCCCGGGTCACCGGGGTGACCCTGGCCCTGGAGGGCATCTACCGCTGGCTGGCGTTTCTGCCCTCGAGGCAGGAGCCCACCCGGCCGGTGGCCACCCGCTATTTCGGGGTCTTTGAGGACGGCACCCTCAAGGTACGGGGCCTGCTCTGCCGGCGGCGGGACACCCCCCCGGTCATCCGGCGGGCCCAGGAGGCCGTGCTGGCGGAAGCGGCCCGGGCCGGCACCCCCGCGGAGCTGGCGGCGGTGCGATCCCGTCTCCGGGAGGTGGCCGGGGGCTTTCGCCAGCGCCTTCAGGAGGGGGGGCTCCTCCCCCAGGAACTGGTGATCACCCGGGTGCTCTCCCAGGCGCCGGAGGACTTCCGGGTCAGGACGGCCGTGGCCCAGGCGGCCCGGCAGCTGCAGGACGCTGGGATCACTCTGGTGCCGGGGGAGAAGGTGCGCTATGTGCACCGGGAGCCCACGGGCGGCCCTCCGGAACTCCGGGTGGTGGCCGCGCCCTTCCTGGAGGGCCTGGAAGACTATGACGCGGGCTTTTATCTGGAGCTTTTGGGGCGGGCGCTCCGGGAGGTGGAGGAGGGACTGTACGGGGTGGGGAAAAGGGAGGAGAAACACCCCCGGGCGCCCCGGCTCCCGGCCGCGCCCCGGCAACTGTGCCTCTGGGGGGAGGCGGTGACCCCGAAGCGCAAACCGCCGGCACCCCGGTGAAGCGCCTCGGCGCCCGGGCGGCCCCGGGAGGCGTTTAGCCCTCCAGCCGCCGCTTACTTGGTCTTCCGGGCCGCGGCCACCTGCTCCGGCGTGATCGCCGGGGCCTGATTGCCCCAGGCGGTGCGGATGTAGCTGGCCACCGCGGCGATCTCCTCATTGCTCAGATACTCCCGCCAGGCGGGCATGCGGCCCATCTTGCCCCGGCGGCCGTTCAGAAGCACCTGGATGACGCCGTCCGGGCCCCCCTGGACAAAGGCGTTGCCTTTCAGGGCCGGGAACTTCACCGGCAGGCCCTCGCCGCTGCTGCGATGGCAGTCGGCGCAGTTGTCTTCGTAAATTTTCTTCCCTTTCGCCGCCAGGTCGGAAAGGGGCTGCGCCAGAGCCAGGCCGGCGGCCACCGCCAGGACTGTAAGGGTCAGCCACAAGGGACGTTGCATGGGTCACCTTTTTTCGGGGGAATGAAAACAGGAACAGTTTAATCGGGAGCCCGGATGCGGTCAAGCCCGCCAGAGGGGCCGGGCGGCAGCCCAGCGGCCCCTGAGGTGAGGCGTTGCCCCTGGAGGGAGAGGGGAAGGGGCATCGCCTCCTGCCCCTCTCCCAGCCCCCCCCGGGGAATGGGACGGCTCCGGTTTTCCCGGGTCGCGCCCGGAAGCTATTTCGGGGCGGCGGCCGCGGTGATCCCCAGCGAGGGAGTGGGGGTCAGCTTCTCCTGGTTGCCATAAGGGTCGGTAAAGAGCTGCTCCGGCTTGTAGTTCAAAGGCTTCTTGCCCCGGTTGTTGAGATATTTGTGCAGCTCCAGGTCAATGACCGCGGGCAGCGCCACCCCCGCCTGGGCCAGGGCCTGGCGCAGGAGGGCCTCACTGCGGCCGGCAAAGGCCAGGGCATCCCCCAGGATGCGGCCCGCCTCGCTGGGATTGTGGAAGCCCACCGAATTTTCGGCATTGATGTAAATCACCCGGTAGAGGGCCTCCAGGTAAAGGTCCTTGGCCTGCTCATAGAGCTGGGGGTCGATCGGTTTGCCCTCTTTCTGGGCGGCGTGCACCTTTTCAAAGAGTTTGGCCGCCACCGCGGTGGCATAACCGGAGCGCAGCATCAGGGACACGGTGCGGTCCTGGTGGGCCAGGACCCGGTCCTTGAGCCACTGGGCCGATTCGGTGTGGCACTGCTGGCAGGCCCGCATGTTGGTCTTCAGGGGGCTGGTGACATCGTGGTCGGAGATCTTGTTGGCCCCGACGCGGATATAGGGCATGTGGCAGTCGGCGCAGGCCACCCCCGCCTGGTAATGCACGCTGTTTTTGGTATAAAACTCATATTCCGGATGGCGGATGAAGGCCACCTTGAAGCCCGTCACCTTCTGGACCCATTCCCCGGTGCCCCACTCACTCTGATAATAACCGGGCTCCTTTTTGATCACCCTGATGATGTTCTCAATGGAGATGTCTCCGGGTTTGCTGCCCTGCCAGGGGAAGAAGAGGTCCATGGACTTCATGTCCTGGTCCCGGGGGATGATGTAGGTGACGTGGCACTGGCCGCAGACCGCCGACCTCAGCTCCTGGCGGGTCATTTTCTCCGGGTCCTGGCCGATGAACCGGAAGGATTTCAGAGCCGCGGGGTGGTAGAGCCTGAGGCCCATGGTCCGGTTGTCGTGGCATTCAATGCAGGCCACCCCCAGCTCCTGGAATTCCTGGGGGATCAAAGCGTGGGCGTCGATGTACTTCATTTTGAAGTACTCCGGCCCCAGCTGTTTCTCCAGGGGAACGGCATATGGAGTCTTGCAGCTCAGGCAGACGCCCCCGGCCCCCAGCCGGGAGGGGTCGATCTCCAGCTGGTCGATGACCATGTACCAGTGGCCCCGGGGTTCGTTGTATTCGATCCCGAAGCCCCAGCCATGGTACAGGAGGGCCAGATAGGGAAACTGGCTCAGCTTGTCATAGATGACCTTATCGGTGTCGTAGCCCCGCTTGTATTTGCTCATCCCCGCGGGCTTGGGATCCTTGGTCATCTTCCAGCGGTCGTATTCCAGGGGATAGACCTGGCCCCAGACCGCCGGATTGATCTCGCCGTCGGGGATGGTGCCGGTCTTTACCGGCTCCGGCTTGGGGGGCGCACAGGAGAGGGAGAAGCTCAGGGCCCCCAGGAAGGAGGCCACCACCACACCGACCAGCACCATGCTCCGTTTCATGCTTGACGCCCTCCCGCGCCTCGATTACGGGATCTGGGCCATGACGGCCCCGGTGGTTTTATGGTGGAACTGCCGGTGGCAGGTCCAGCACCAGCGGTCCTCGTTGATCCGGGCCATGATCTCGCCGTGGCAGCGCTGACAGTTGGCCTGGATCCAGGTGCGGGTGCGCTCCGAGGCCCGGGGGTCCTCGGAGACCAGCCCCAGGTGCCACTCCATCAGGTCCCGCATGCCGGTCAGAGCTTTCCAGGTGAGGTGCACGGCGAAATTCTCATTGGGCAGGTGGCAGTCCACACAGGTAATGCCCCGGTGGGCCCCCACGTGGAACCAGGCCTCATACTGCGGGGCCATGTTGTGGCAGCCGGCGCAGAATTCCGGGGTCTCGGATTTGGCGTATAACCCCGGCGGGCCGAAGGCGGCAAAGAGGCCGGCCAGGAGGCCGAGGCCCAGAACGACCACCACAATGCTCACCCTCCGCATGCCGGCCCCTCCTTTCGGCAAAACCTGGAACTTGTGAGGTAAAGGTGCCCTATTTTAACGAGAAAGTTAACGGTCGTGTCAAGACCAAAACTCTAATCAGAGGAGGGATGGCCGCAGCCACCCTGCCGCGAGGGAGGAACCGAGGATGACAGGCCGCACCCTTTTTTCCCTGATCGCCCTCCTGGGGCTGCTTCTGGCCCACGGGGGCTGCGGCGTGCAGCAGTTGGCCCGGGGCGACTTCGAGGCCCCCCGGGTGGAGGTGGAGGGGGTCACGGTGGGCCTCCCCCAGGGGGGCCGGCTGCCCGTCTTTGCGGTCCTCAGGCTCACCAATCCCAACCCTGCGCCTCTGGATGTCCACGGCTATGATTACGACCTGTGGCTGGAAGGGAGGAGCGTGGCCCGGGGGGCCGGCTCCCGGCCGGTGCACCTGCCGCCCTTCGGCCAGGCCAGGGTGGAGTTCCCGGTGCTGGTGGATCTGCCCGCCGCCCTGAACCTGGCGCCCCGGCTGCTGGATCGCCAGAAAGTGCATTACCGCCTCAGCGGCGGCATCCGCCTGGGTCAGGTCATGGCCGGACTCATCCGGGTGCCCTTCCAGTTCCAGGGCCAGGCCGGCCTGGAGGAGGGCCGGGAGCTGTGGCGCCTCTATGGCCGGGAGCTCATTTCTCCAGGAGGACCAGGGCCCGATAGGATTCCCCGCCGCTCACCGGAAAATCGATGATCATGTCCCCTTCGTAGCCCTGGGTGTCCCGGGTGAGCACCTGGAAATCGCCCTTGGCCAGGTGTTCGTTCAGGAACTCCAGGGCGTCGGGCCCGTATTCCTCGGACATCTCGATGATACCGGACGGATCCAGACTCACCGCCCAGGCTTTGACGGCTTTCAGGTTGGCCATGGCACCCTCCTGCCCGGGGACCCGGACGGTCCCGGTTTTCCTCCAAGGTAAGGAGTCAAGGGGACCCCGTCAAGCCGGGCCGGGAGGCGGGCCCAGGCGACCTTGGGGGCCGCACAGCAAGGCCGTAAAACCACCGCGGGCCCCCAGGGAGATGGGGGCCCGGCGAGGGAGGCGGGAGGAGGCCGAAAAAGCGGCGGCCAGCTCAGGACAGGGCGGCGATGATCTTCTTGATGACCTCCTCTTCCTCATGGAGCGGCCGCTTCCAGGTATGGGCTTCCGTCTTGACGATTTCCTCCCTCAGATCGCCCAGATACACTTCCAGGGCGTGTTTCAGGATCTCTTTTTCCTGTTCGTTGAGCTCCAGAACCATGGCAGGCCTCCTTGGGTGAGGGGTGGCAGCTGGAGAAGATCCCTGTCTGTTATGAACATAAGCATGTTTGCCGGCGATGCAAGCCGGGCCGGGAGGAGGGGGCCGGGGAGGGGGAGGCGGTGGTGGCCGGCGTCCGGCCGGGGGCTCAGGAGTCCAGGTTGTAGCGCCGCAGCTTTTCCCGCAGGGTCTTGCGATCAATGCCCAAAACCCGGGCCACCTCGCTTTTGTTATGGGGAAAGCGCACGAGGATGCGGCGGATGTGTTCCCGCTCCAGGTCCCGCAGGGCCAAGGGGGGGCAATCCGGGGCCGGGCCCTGGAAGAACCCGGCATAGGACAGATCGGCCGGCTCCAGCTCCGGACCGGTGCTCAGCACCACCAGGCGCTCGATGGTGTTCTCCAGCTCCCGGACGTTCCCCGGCCAGTCATGCTGCACCAATTGCTCCAGGACCTCCGGGGAGATGCCCCGGATGGGTTTGCGCAGCCGGTGGGTGTATTTGGCCAGGAAGTGATGCGCCAACAGGGGGATATCCTCTTTGCGCTCCCGCAAGGGGGGCAGATGCAGGTTCACCACGTTGAGGCGGTAGAAGAGATCCCCCCGGAAGGTGCCCTCCCGGATGGCCTGGGTCAGGTCCTTGTTGGTGGCGGCGATGAGGCGCACGTCCACGGTGATGACCCGGTGGCTGCCCACCTTGCAGACCTTGCGCTCCTCCACCGCCCGCAGCAGCTTGGCCTGGACCTCCAGGCTGATGTTGCTGATTTCGTCGAAGAAGAGGGTGCCGTGCTGGGCCAGCTCGAATTTGCCGATCTTGTTGGCGTCGGCGCCGGTGAAGGCGCCCTTGACGTGGCCGAAGAGCTCGCTTTCGAACAGGGTCTCCACCAGGGTGCCGCAGTCCACGGTGACGAAGGGGCGCCGGGCCCGACGGCTCAGCTGGTGGATCTGGTGGGCCACCAGCCCCTTGCCGGTGCCGGATTCCCCGGTGAGGAGCACGGTGCTGTCCGTGGCCGCCACCCGGGCCACCATCTCCATGACCCGGGCCATGGCCGCACTCTGATAGATGATCTCCCCCCGGTCCTCGTGGCTTTTCAGCTCCTGGCGCAGGGCCAGGTTTTCCAGGTTGAGGCGCCGTTTTTCCAGGGCCCGGGCCACCAGGTGGCGCAGGTCGTCGGGGGCGAAGGGCTTGGAGAGGAAGTGGAAGGCCCCGGATTTGATGGCCTCCACCGCCGAGGGGATGGTGCCGTAGCCGCTGATGATGATGACTTCGCAGGTGCTGTCCAGGGCCTTGATGCGCTTGAGGGCCTCCAGGCCGTCCACATCCGGCATCACCAGGTCCATGAGGATGACGTCGAAGGAGCGGTCCTCCAGGAGGGCCAGCCCCTGGCGGGCGTCGGCGGCGGCCTCCACCTGGAACCCCTGGCGGGCCAGGATCTGGCAGCAGGCCTCCCGCATGGCCTTGTCATCGTCCACCACCAGGATCTGGGCGGAAAAGTCAGGCGCAACCGACGGCATGGAGGCTGAGGCTCAACTCCCGAAAGAAGCACAAATTTCTTTCATTTTAGGCCACTTTGCCCGACAATGTCAAGGCGGACTGGGGGATCCCGGGCCTCCCCCGGCCTGCCGGGTCGTGCCGCCGGTCCCCTTTTCCCGTCGCCTCCCATGCGTCTGGCACTCTTTCTCCCCTGCGTGGTGGATCAATGGGCCCCGGAGGTGGGTCTGGCCGTGGCCCGCCTCCTGGACCACCTGGAGGTCTCCTGGTACTACCCTGAGGAGCAGACCTGCTGCGGCCAGTTCGCCCTCACCGCCGGCAATGTCCCCGCCGCCCGGCGGCTGATGCGCCATTTTTTCCGGGTCTTCGGCGGGGCGGAGGCGGTTCTCTCCCCCAGCGCCTCCTGCACTCTGATGGTGCGGCACCATTACCCCCGGCTGGCCGAAAGCCGGGAGGAAAGCCGGCTGGCCCGGGCCCTGGCCGACCGCACCTGGGAGCTGGGGGAGTTTCTGGCCGCCCAGGGTCCTCTCCCCTGGCAGACGCGGCACCCCGGCACCCTGGCCCTGCACCGCTCCTGCAAGGCAGGGCAGTTGGGGGTGCTCCCCGCCGCCCGCGGGCTCCTCTCCCGGGTGGAGGGCCTGAGGGTGACGGAGGTGCCCCCCTCCTTTTCCTGCTGCGGCTTCGGCGGGGTGTTTCACCGCCAGCATCCTCACACCGCCCGGGTCATCGGCGAGGCGTATCTGGAAGCCGTCCTGGCCACCGGCGCCACCGGGCTGGTGTCCCCGGACTGGGGCTGTTTCCTGCACTTAAAGCCCCTGGCCGCCGCCGCACATCTGCCCGTAAGCTTTCACTATCTGGCCGAGCTGCTCCTGCCCGCCTCTTTCGGGTGAGCTCCCCGGGGGGCGGGAAAAAATTCCGTCCTCCTTGACTTACGTCAGGGTATCCCCGATTTCCCCGGTTATCATGATAAGAAAGAGCCGCATCTGGGGCGGCATTTCGTGTGAGCCCCCATCAGAGGGATCACCGGGGAAAAGGAGAGATCATGCCCAAGCGGCACATCATCCGTATCGATCAGGAAAAATGCGACGGCTGCGGCCTGTGCGTCCCCTCCTGCGCCGAGGGGGCCCTGCAGATCATCGAGGGCAAGGCCGTGCTGGTGGCGGAAAAATACTGTGACGGCCTGGGGGCCTGCCTGGGGGCCTGCCCTCAGGGCGCCCTCATCGTCGAGGAGCGGGAGGCGGAGGAGTTTGTGGGCCCGGTCCCGGGGGCAAAGGGGCATCACCCCGAGGCGGCCCCCGAGGCGGAGCCGGCCTTTGTCTGTCCGGGGAGCCGGATGCGCCAGTTTGCCCCCCAGGGGACCCCGGAGGCCGGGGCCTCGGCCCTGAGCCACTGGCCGGTGAAGCTGAAGCTGGTCTCCCCCCAGGCCCCGTTTCTCCAGGGCGCGGAGCTCCTGGTGGCGGCGGACTGCAGCGCCTTCGCCGCCGGGGATTTCCACGCCCGTTACCTGGCGGGCCGGGCGGTGGTCTGCGGCTGCCCCAAGTTTGAAGACCTGGACGAGCAGGCCGCCAAACTGACCGAGATCCTGAAGCGCAACGACATCACCGGCATCACCATCGTCAATATGGAGGTGCCCTGCTGCCAGGGGCTCATCCAGGCGGTGCGGGAGGCCATGCAGGCGGCGGGCAAACGCCTGCCGGTCACCATCTGCACCCTGAGCCCCACCGGCCAGGTGGTACAGCAGCAGCGGGTCAAGGCGGCCTGAGGAGGGGGAGGCCATGGAACAGGTGAAATGCCCCGGCCAGGACACCCGCTTCTGGAAGGCGGAGGACATCTTCACGGTGGAATGCCCCAAGTGCGGCGCCGAGATCGAGTTCTTCAAGGACGACACCCGGCGGCGCTGCGCCTGGTGCGGCCATCTCTTTTACAACCCCAAAATCGAGCTGGGCTGCGCCGAATACTGCCAGTATGCCGACAAGTGCGTGCCGGAGCTCATGGCGGAGCGCCGGGCCATGGCCACTTTCCGGGAGCGCCTGAAGGAGCGGGTGAGCGCCCGCCTGGGGCCGGAGGCCGCCCCCCGTCTGGAGCAGGCCCTGGGGCTGGCCGCGGATCTCCTCAAGGCCGAAGGCGGCGACCCCAAGGTGGTCTTTGCCGCGGTGCTGCTGGCGGAGGTGCCCCGGGAGGAGGCGGCGGGGCTGCTCACCGAGCTGGGGACGGAGCCGGAGATCGCCGAACAGATTCTGGCCGTCCTCACCGGGGCGGCCCCGGCCGCTGACCTCAACCGGCGCCTCTTCGAGGAGGTGCAGGCCCTGCTGACCGGTGCTCCGCCGGAGGCCCTCGCCACCACCACCGGCCGGAAGCTGGCCGCCCGGCGCTGACCCCTGCCGCCCCAGGGGTGCCGCTTGTCAGCCGCCGCCTCCCCTGCCATAATAGCCCTGGAGGGTGCCGATGCTGGCTGAGGCGGTGCTTTCGCTCCGGGAGCGGGCCCTGCCGGACGGGGGGTTTCGGAGCGGCGTGCGGGGCGGCTACCGGAGCGACGCCACCGCCTGGGCGGTTTTGGCTCTGCGGCAGGCCGGCGCGGCGCCGGAGCTCTGGCAGGTGAGCTATTTGGCCTGGGCCGACGGCCGCCTGGGGCCGGTGAGGGAGGCGGCCATCCTCCAGGTGGGGGAACCCGTGGCCGCGGTGATGACCCCCTTTGCCCTCCTGGACCACATCCCGGCCCTCCGGGGTCTGGGACTCCGCCGGGACCAGAGGGGGGAATCCTGAATCTCTCCTTATGGCAGGCGCAATCCTTTTCCCGGCGGCGGGGCGGGGGAGACCCGGCCCCTCATGATTTTTTATAAGAATACCAATGCGCGAGGCCCCGGAAAGCATCCTTCTTTGGCATCAGGGGGCGCTGGGGGACCTGCTCCTGGCGGGGCCGGCCCTTCAGGCGCTGCGACGGCGCTTTCCCCGGGCCCGGCTTCTGGCGGTGGGGCATCCGGAACGCTGGCGCCTCCTGGCCCCCACCCTCGGCCTGGAGGAGGTCTGGAACGGCCATTAGGCCCTCTGGGCTTGGCTGCACTGTGAAGGCGGCCCCCTGCCCCCGGAGGTGAGGCGGCGCCTTAAGGGACTGGACTTGGCCGTGGTCTTCCGCCCCCGGCCGCCGGACACCCTGGCCCGGCGTCTCCGGCAGGCGGGTATCCCCCGGGTGGTGTGGCTTCCCAGCGCCCCGGGGGCGGCCCGGGAGCCTCTGTCCGGGCTCCAGCTGCGGCAGCTGGCACCTGTGGGGGTGAGGGAGCCCCTTTCCCCTTTTCGCCTTTCCGTGGACGGGGCGGCCCCCTGGCCGGAGGAGCTGCCGGCGCAAGCAGAATTCCTGGCGGTGGCCCCGGGAAGCGGCAGCCCCGCCAAAAACTGGCCCCTAAAATATTATTATGAGGTGGCCCGGACCCTGTCCTGGGAAAGCCCTCGGGCGGTGGTCTGGGTGACGGGGCCGGCGGAGGCGGTCTGGCAGCCGTATCTGGAAGGGCTGGCCCGGGCCCAGGGCCATTATCTGCTGCATGACCGCCCCCTGCCGGAGGTGGCCCGGGTTCTGGCCGCAGCCCGGCTGTATCTGGGAAACGACAGCGGCCTCACCCATCTGGCGGCGGCGGCGGGGGCCCGGCGGGTGCTGGCCCTGTTCGGCCCCACCGATCCGGTGGTCTGGGCCCCTCAGGGGGAGGGGGTCACGGTGCTGCGGGCCCCTGCCGGTGACCTGAGGGAGCTGCGCCCCGGGAGGGTGCTGGAGACGGCCCGGCAGTTGTGGGCGGGCCGGTAAAAATTATTGTCCTCTCTCCCGCAGGGGCAAGATTTTTAAACCGGCGTAAGAGGCAGGAATGGGGTGGCTCTCCTCGGGGGTGCCGGGGAGGGGGGAGGAGGGTCGTATAAAAAATTGAACCGCGGCGACACCGGGGCCGGGGAAAGCATTCGAAAATCATAGGAATAAATGATAGTTATCCCTACCAGCGCCTTTGGCATCCTTCCTGCAAAAATAGAGATCAAAGGTTACCCCCGAAATCCCATACCGATTTCTCCTTTCTCCGAGCCTGGCCGGGCCTCCCCCTCCCGGCCAGGTTTTTTTACGGGCGCAGCAAACCCGGAAAGCTCCGAAGGGTCCAGGGCCGGGAGACTCAGGGACTTTCCCTGCATCAGTCACCCAGCCGTTCCCGGCGGGGCGTGCGCCACCCCGGTGGGTCCCGGAATCTTATGACGCTCGGCCGCCTAAGAGGCAGCCCCCCGGGGCCCCAAGGACACGGCGTGGCAAAGGAACCAGGTTGCCATCCTTTGCCCCGGGGGGGGTCGGTAGAGCGCCTCTGGCGGCGGGCCCCCCGGGGTGCCTCTTGCCCCCTGGAGGCGCTTGCAATACAATATGGAGACGGGGTGAGGACAGGCACCCGGCCCGGCCTTCACCTCCTGGTGGCCGGCAGGTGCAAGCCCGGTTGAGCCTCGCCGGTTTTCCCCCGAGATTCATTCCCCCAAGGCCACCCTGATGAGGAGGCAGCCGGATGGACAGCAGGAACCCGCAGATCCGGGGCCGGATCCTGGTGGTGGATGCAGACGACTGGTGCCGGGACTTTCTGTCCCAGGTGTTCAAACTCCTGGGCATTCAGGAATTCCGGCTGGCCTCGTCGATCCCTGAGGCCTCCGAGATCATCCAGAGGGAAAAATTTGATCTGGTGATCACTGATCTGAACCACCCCGAGGCACAACAGCTCCTGGAGAACGTCCGGCAGCGCTTTCCCGGCGTGCGCATTATCCTGATGCTGAACCGTCGGGCGCAATCCTTCTCCTACACCTATTTTGAGCAGACCGAGGTGGTGGTCAAACCCCTGAGCCTGGATGAAATGGTGCGCAAGATCCGGGAGGCCATCCTCCAGCGCCACCGCCTCCAGGTGGAAGACCAGGTGCGCCGCTTCAAACAGGAGCTGTCCCGTTTCTTTTCCTGAGGTGCGGCCCGGGCCAGGTCACCGGAGGGCGCGGCCAGAGTGCTGGGCGGCGTTTGGGCCTCCTGCGCCCGAAGCCCGGGGCCCTGTTCCTTGGCTGACAGCCGCCGGGAGGCAGTCCTTCAGCGCCCGTAATAGCCGGTGATGCGGGCCTGCTCCAGGACCTTGCCGGCCAAGGCCCGCTCAAATTCGCCCAGGCTGGTGGCGGGCTTCAGATCCAGGGAGGGGACGCTTAAGGCGTACAGGGTGATGACATAGGGGTGATCCCCGGTGCCCGGGGGCGGCTGGGGGCCGCCATAGCCGGGCGTGCCCCAGGAGTTATGCAGTTCCATGGCCCCCGGGGGCAGGGCCCGGCCGGAGGCCCCCTCCGGCAGGGCGGTGGTCTCCGGCGGCAGGTTGATCACCAGCCAATGGACCCAGTTGCGGGCCACCGGGTGGGGATCCACCATGGACAGGGCAAAAGAGCGGGTACCGGTGGGCGCCCCCGACCAGATGAGGGGGAGAGAGCGGTTCTGACCGCCGGCCCCCGGCATGGTGTAGATCTGGGGGATTCGGCCGCCGTCAGGAAAAGCGGGACATTTCAGTTCCATGGCCAGGCCTCCCACTGCCGGGATGAGGAGGAGTATCACCGGCAGCCCGGGCCACAGCCAGGCGGCCGGATGCCGGATGATCCCCTGTTTTCCGCCAAAGTCAAGCAGGTGCATGAGCCTTCCCGGGTGTCGCATCAGACAGCCCCCCAATCCGCCTGTCGTCCCCTGCCGTGCCTGCCGCCCGGGCCCGGAATCCCAGAGGTCAGGGCGCTGTCCCGGTGAAGCGGATGCTCCCCCCGCCCACCAGAAATTCACTCATTCGGTTCCTCCTGCCGATAGATCAGGGAAACTCACAGGAGGAACCTGGATGCGCATCTTTAGGTTCGGAGCATTCGTGGTGGCGGCAGTCTGCGGCCTCATCCTGGCGCACGGCCCGGTGGGGGCGCAAAACTACAGCCCCGGGGACACCGTCAAATGGCGGGGCATGGGGGCGCAAACCCAAAAGGCCATGGAGGAGCGGAGCCAATTCCTGGAGGAGAAACGGCGGCAGCAGGCCCTCACCCCTCAGAAACCCCCAGCCCCTCCGGCGACTCAGTCGAGGCAACCTCAGCAGCCCAAGCAAACCAGAACCTACCCGTAAAAGCACCAGGTGTGGGGGGGAGGGCCGGGGCTCCCTGTCCTCCCCCGGGTTTGAAAGCCGCCCCTGGGGTCAGAAAGCCATCTCGGGGTTCCAGATCTCGCACACCCGGCCGGACAGACCCGGTTCGGGCCGGAGGGCCTTTTTGCCCTCCTCCCAGCCGGCGGGGGTGGCCTCGCCGGTGGCCAGCACATGCTTGCAGGCCTTCACCTGGCGGATCATCTCCCCCACATTGCGGCCGATGGCTGGCGCCAGGACCTCATAGGCCTGCAGATTGCCCTCCGGATCGATGAGGAAGCGGCCCCGCACATCCACCCCGGTGTCCTCGTCATAGACCCCATACAGCCGGCCGATGGTGCCGGCCGGATCGGACAGCATGGGATAGGGGAGCCCGCCGGGAACCATCTTGGAGAGCTCGGTCTCCTGCCAGACCTTGTGGGTGTAGGGGCTGTCCACGCTGATGGCCAGGACCTCACAGTTCATGGCCTGGAGGTCTTTATACTTGACGGCGACCGCCGTCAGCTCCGTGGGTCAGACAAAAGTGAAATCGCCGGGGTAAAAATAAAGGAGCACAAACTTGCCGCGGTAGTCGGAGAGCTTCACCTTCCTGATTTCGCCGTTGACATAGGCCTGGGCCTCAAACTCCGGAGCCGGTTTGCCCACTTGTATCGCCATCTGCAACCCTCCTTCGGATGGATGGATGAGCTCCGGGGGATATCACACGCCGGACGGCCTGGGTCTCAAAGAGGCCTCTGTTCCCCGGCCGGCCGGCGCCGGAGAAAGACCGGGTTCCTGCCGCGCGTCCCCGGGAACCTTTGGCTTCGTTCCCCCAGAACATAAGGCACCTGGCCGGGGCCGTCAAGTTCGCCGGGCTCATCCTGCTCCCACAGGCGGCCTCACCTGGTCAGACGCAGCAGCTGGAAGCCGCTGGGAGATTCGGGTTGTCGGACCCCGCCGGTGCCCAGAAGCTCCAGGATAATCACCTCCCCCACCAGCCAGACCTCCACCCCGGCCCGGGTGCAGCCCACCGTGGCGCCGCCCTCCCGGCCGGCGGCGGCGTGCAGATGCAGCACCGGTTCCCCCGCCTCGTTGGGGAAAAGGGTGCCCACCCCCAGGACCTCCTGAATGCCCGCCAAGGTGTGGATCAAGGGCACGATGGCGTCCGGCCGGGCGGCATCCGGGCCCACCACCAGGCGGCTGCCGTCCCGGGCGCCGCCGAGATACAATACCACCGCCTCCCGGATCCCCTGCTCCCGGGCAAAGGCCTCCAGGGTCTCGGGCAGGCGCTCCCCGTCCAGGAGCCGCACCACAAAGACGCGGCCGATGCTGCCTTGGGCGTATTCCATGCTGTCCTCCGGAAAGGGGCGGCAGGCAAAGATGGGCCCGGTCCGGGCCTCTCCCTGCGGGCTGCCGGTGCGTCGGTGGTCACGATCCGGCCGCGCACACGCCGCAGAACCCCGGCGCGCCTCAGAGGGCCGGGATTTCTCCCCCCGGCCGTCTGAGGACCCAGGCCACCCAGGTGAAGCTGCCTTCCGGCGGCAGCACCAGGGGCCAGTCATCCCGGACGCGGCGGGCCGTGAGCCGCCAGCCGGCGGGCTGGAAACGGGCGAGGAGCTCCTCTTCCTGCACCTCCCGGAAGCCCGACAGGACCAGGGTCGCGGCTGGGCCGGCCAGGCGGCTTAGGCTCCCGGCCTCGGCGCACAACACGACAAAGGGCAGATTGGCGGCCAGAAGGGGAAAGGGTCCCCGCAGACAGGCGGCGGTCCCTCTGACCACCCGGATGGCCTTCTCCAGGCCGTTTCGCCGGGAGTTGGCCCGGGCAGTGCTCACCGCCCGGGGGCAGGGGTCCACCCCGAGGACCTCCCGGGCCCCCAGGGCCGCGGCGGCCAGGGCCAGGACGCCGGAGCCCGTGCCCAGGTCCAGGAAGGCTCGGGGCCTCAGGGCCGGCACCAGCTCCGCCAGAAATTCCAGGCACATCCGGGTGGTGGGATGCCCCGGGGGAAAGACCCGGGGAGCCTGAAGCACCAGGACCCGTTCCCCCCGCCGGGGCACGTACGGCCGGAGGCGGGTGCGCACACAGAGGTCGGGACCCAGGCGCACAAACATCAGCCCACCCTCCCCGGGCCGGGCCGTTGACCGGGGCCGGTTTTTGGGATACAAATACAGTATCTGGACAACAGGGCCTCAGGCAACATGGCGCCGGAAGAAAAAATCCTCCTCACCCGCACCGGCTACGAGAAGCTGGTGCGGGAGCTGGACCTCCTAAGCCGGGTGGAGCGCCCCCGTCTGCTCCAGGAGATCCTGGAGGGCGCCCAGGACGGCCTCTCTGAGCCTGGCTGGGACCTGCAGCACACCCTGGCCCGGCGCCAGTGGGTGGACGCCCGCATTCTGGAGCTCAAACGCATCCTGGCCAACGCCGAGGTGTTGGTGGGGAGCAATCTCCCCCCGGATCGGGTGCGCTTCAACTCCACCGTCAGCATCCGCAACCTGGCCAGCGGCGAGGAGGTGCGGTATCGTCTGGTGGGGCCGGTGGAGGCCGATCCCCAAAACGGCCGCCTCTCCATCGGCTCACCTTTGGGGCAGGCCCTCATGGGGCGCCTGAGGGGGGAGCGGGTGGAGCTCCACACCCCGGGGGGGCGCCGGGCCTATCTCATCGTGGACATCGAGATGGACCTGGCATGAGTGAGGCCCCCTCCCTCCCCTGTCAGCCCCACATCCACGACCATCGCTACTTCAGCAGCCGCTGGCGCCTGCTCTTCGCCTTTCTCACCCAGGCCGCCTTTTTTGTGGCCGAGGTGGTGGGCGCCTGGCTCACCAACAGTCTGGCCCTCCTGGCCGACGCCGGCCACATGTTCAGCGACGTGGCCGCCCTGGGCCTGAGCCTGGTGGCCCTCCACGTCGCCACCCGGCCCCCCACCGCCAAGAAGACCTACGGCTACCACCGGCTGGAGATCCTGGCGGCCCTGGTGAACGGGATCGCCCTGTGGGCCATGGCGGGCTACATCCTCTGGGAGGCCCACACCCGCTTCTTCGCCCCCCCGCCGGTCAAGAGTCTGCCTCTCCTCATCATCGCCACTTTGGGCCTCGGGGTCAACTTGGTGGGCGCCTGGGTGCTGTACCCCACCCGGGAGCGGGGCCTGCACCTGCGCTCCGCCTTTCTGCACCTGGCGGCGGATTCCCTGGGCTCGGTGGCCGCCATCGCCGCGGCGGTGGCCATCCTCTGGCGGGGCTGGTACTGGTTTGATCCCCTGGCGGCGGTGATGGTGGCGGTGCTCATCCTGGTGGGGAGTTGGCGCCTGGTCTTGGATGCGGCGGACATCCTCATGGAAGCCACCCCCCGGCACCTGGACCTGGAGGAGGTGGAGGCGGCCCTGCGGGCCCATCCCGGGGTGGCCGGCATCCACGATCTGCACATCTGGACCATCGCCAGCGGCCTCTATGCCCTGAGCGCCCATGTGGTGGTGCAGGACCGCCAGGACCGGGACTGCCTCATCTGGGAGCTGGAGGAACTCCTGCGGCAGCGCTTCGGCCTGGAGCACACCACCCTGCAGGTGGAGGGCCCGGGCTACCACAACCCCTGCATCTGCTCCCTTCCGCATCTCTCCGCCCGCCGCTGACCGTTGCCTTTCCCGTGCCCCGATGATATGCTGGCAGCGGTATTATGCACCTCGGTTATCTGCCGCCTAAGGAGGCTTCATGACCACACAGGCGTGGGAACTGAAACCGGAGAGTCTGCGGGCGGAATGCGATCCCAACACCCTGGGATTTGAGACCACCCTGGATCTGCCCACCGACGGGGTCAAGGTGGTGGCCCAGGAGCGGGCCTGGCGGGCCCTGGAGTTCGGTCTGGGCATCAAGGACCCGGAATACAACATCTTTGTGGCCGGGCCGCCCTTGTCCCGCAAGACCGAAATGGTGCGGGCCTATATCCAGGAGTTGGCCGCCAGGGAGCCTTCGCCCCCTGATTACCTCTATGTCCACAACTTCAAGGAGCCGGAAAAGCCCCGCTCCCTGACCCTCCCCAGTGGCATGGGCCGCGGCCTCAAGGCGGATATGGAGGACCTCATCACCAGCCTGCGCCAGCATATCCCGGAGGTCTTCGAAAGCGAGGAGTACGCCAACCGCCGGGAAGCGCTCATGCGCCAGTTCACCCAGGCCCGCAACGCCATCCTCCAGGAGCTGGACGCCAAGGCCACGGAAGAGGGTTTCATCCTCAACATCTCCCAGACCGGCCTGATGATCTTTCCGGGCAAGGACGGCAAGCCCCTCACGGAGGAGGAGCTCAAGGCCCTTACCGAAGAGGAGCGGGAGGCCCTGCGCCAGCGCTCCGCCATCCTGCATGAACAGATGAATGAAGCCATCCGCAAGATCCGCCGGATGGAAAAGGAGTTCGCCGAGGCGGAGAAAAAGCTGGACCAGGACATGGCCCTGGCCGCGGTGGGCCACTACATCGAGGAGCTGGTGGACAAATACCGCCTCTACCCTCAGGTGACGGAATACCTCCGGGAGGTGGAGAGGGAGATCTTAAAAAACCTGGATGACTTCAAAAAGCGCCCCGGGCCCGGGCCCTTTCCTTTTCCCGTGCCCGAGCCCAGCTTCACCCAGTATCAGGTGAACGTCTTTGTGGACAACTCCGAGACCAAAGGCGCGCCCGTCATCCTGGAGAACAACCCCAACTACTCCAACCTCTTCGGCGGGGTGGAGCGCCGGGCCCAGTTCGGCGCCCTGGTCACCGACTTCACCCTCATCCGGGCCGGCGCCATCCATAGGGCCAACGGCGGCTACCTCATCCTCCACGTCATCGATCTGCTGCGCTGGTTTTTCTCCTATGAGGCCTTGAAGCGCTGCCTCAAGGAGCAGGTCATCAAGATCGAGGACCTGGCGGAGCAGCTGGGCTTCATCGCCGCCCGCACCCTGCAGCCCCAGCCCATCCCCCTGAAGATCAAGGTCATTCTGCTGGGCGACCCGTACATCTACCAGCTCCTGTATATTTACGACGAGGACTTCCAGAAGCTCTTCAAGGTCAAAGCCCATCTGGACTCGGTGATGAAAGAGACCCCTAAGCATCTGGACGCCTTCTGCCGACTGGTGGCCTCCTACTGCAAGGAGGAGAAGCTCATGCCGGTGCACAAGACCGGGGTGGCCCGCCTCATCGAGCACGCCCGGGAGCTGGCCGGCCGCCAGGAGAAGCTCACCCTGCAGCTCAAGGAGATCCTGGACGTGGTCAAGGAGGCCCACCACTGGGCCAAGACCAACGCCCATGAGGTCATCTTCGGCTCCGATGTGGAGAAGGCCATCCGGGAGAAGATCCACCGCTGCGACCTGCCGGAGGAAAAGCTCCAGGAGTTCATTGAAGACGGCATGCTCTTCATCGAGACCTCCGGGGCGGTGGTGGGCCAGATCAACGGCTTGAGCGTCTATGCCCTGGGGGACCACACCTTCGGGCGCCCCAGCCGCATCACCGCCACCTACTCCCTGGGCAAGGAGGGGGTGGTGGCCATTGACCGGGAAGCCCAGATGGCCGGCAACATCCACAACAAGGGCGTCCTCATCCTGGCGGGCTTCCTCAAGAGCCGCTTCGCCCAGGACAAGCCCCTCACCCTGTCCGCCAGCCTCACCTTTGAGCAGAGCTACGGCCTGGTGGAGGGCGACAGTGCCTCCATGGCGGAGCTCCTCACGTTGCTCTCCGTCCTGGCCGATGTGCCCTTAAAGCAGAACCTGGCCATCACCGGCTCGGTGTCCCAGCGGGGCGAGGCCCAGCCCATCGGCGGGGTCAACTGGAAGATCGAAGGCTTCTACAAGGTCTGCAAGGCCCGGGGCCTGGACGGCAGCCACGGCGTGGTCATCCCCCGGGCCAACCTCAAGGACCTGATGCTGGACAAGGAAGTGGTGGAGGCGGTGCGCCAGGGGAAATTCCATGTCTATGCCGTGGGTCACATCGACGAGGCGGTGGAGCTTTTCACCGGCATCCCCGCCGGCAGGCGTCTGCCCGACGGCACCTGGGAGCCCGACACCATCAACTACAAGGTGGACCAGACCTTGCGGCGCCTCATGGAAACCGCCCGGGAACTGATGAAGGAGGAGGAGGAGAAAAAGGGCGGCGCCACTTCCTCACCCCCCTGCAGCTGCGGCCAGTGAGGCGCGGCCGGGGGCCCGAAGCGGCGGCCCCTGGCCCCGACCGGGGCAGAAAAAGGAAAGGGATGCCGGCTTGAATGAGGCCGCATCCCTCGTTTTTTGCCCGGAGGGGGAAAGCAAGGCAAAGCGTGGCGGCCCTGGCCCCTTTTCCGGCCCTCACTTCGACCGGGACTCGATATAGGCGTAGGCGGAATGGTTGTGGATGGATTCGAAGTTTTCCGATTCCACCGCATACCAGGTGAAGTTGGGGTCTTTTTGCAGCTTGTGGGCGATCTCCCGCACCACGTCCTCCACGAACATGGGGTTGGCGTAGGCCCGTTCGGTGACGTACTTTTCGTCCTGGCGCTTGAGCAGGGCGTAGACCTCGCAGGAGGCGGACTCCTCCACCAGGCGGATGAGGTCCTCAATCCAGAAGAACTTTTTGAAGCGCACCTGCACCCGCACCTCGCCCCGCTGGTTGTGGGCCCCCGCCTTGCTGATCTCCTTGGAGCAGGGGCACAGGGTGGTGATGGGCACGGTGATGCCCACCACCAGGTCCATGCGGCCGTTCTCGTCCAGGGAGCCCTTGAAGCTGCAGATGTATTCCATCAGCCCCCGGGCCTTGGTGACCGGGGCCGGCTTGTCGATGAAATAGGGGAAGGTCATCTCGATGTGGGCGCTCTGGGCGTTGAGGCGCCGCCGGGTCTCCTCCAGGATGGACTCGATGTTCTTGATGCTGATGTCCCGCCGGCACTCGGAGAGGATCTCGATGAAGCGGCTCATGTGGGTGCCTTTGTGCCGGTGGGGGAGGTTAACATACATGTTGATGCGGGCCACGGTGTGCTGGGTGCCGTTGAACTTGTCCAGCACCACGATGGGATAAGAGATGTTTTTCACCCCCACCTTGTCGATGTCGATGGTGTGGGGGCTGGGCTGGGTCTGGACGTCGGCGATGTCGCCGAGGTCCAAGGTGGCGCTTTTGGGGGTGCTCATGGCGTCCTGTCCGTGCTGCGGCCGCCGGACTGCGCGGTCGGCCTCCGGGGTGGGGTCTTGTGCCCCCTGCCTCCCGAGGCCGTCGCCGCGCCCTTATGGGTTAAAAAGCCACGGCGCCGGTGTCGTCACAATGGCGGCACAAGGGCAGCCGGGACCGCTGCCCCTGGGCCAGAAGCTCCCGGTACTGGCGGAACTCCGGGCTGTGCCAGATCTCCTTCAGGCTCTTCTCCCCCACTTGTCCCATTTTATACCGACCATAAAAGTCATGGCAACAGAGGAGCACCTCCCCCCGCCAGTTGATCACCAGTTGGCTGGCGGGCCGCAGGCAGGGCTGCGCCAGCTCCCGGCCCCGGCCGAAGATCATCCCGGCCCGGTCGGTGAGGCGGGCCTCCCCCATCCGCCGCAGCTCCACATGGAAGGGGTATTTTTCCCGCAGGCGGATCAAGTGGGGCTGCGCTTCCTCCGCATAATCGGTGATGAAAAACATCTCCACCCCCGCCCGGATGAGGGCGAGAAACAATTCCTCGGTGAGCAGGTCCCCGTTGGTGGCCAGGTGCAGGTAGGCCCGGGGCAGCTTCTCCCGGAGGTGGCGCACCCACTCCGGCAGGCGCCGGTCCAGGAGCGGTTCCCCGTAAAAGTACAGGGACAGGCGGCCGCGGAAATTCAGGGCCGCCAGCTCCGCCACGAGGTGGTGAAACAGGTCGGGCGCCATCAGGCCCCGCTCCCGGGGCGGGAAGCGGGGGTGGTTGAAGCAGAAGGGGCAGGCGCGGTTGCAGTAGGCGGTGGTCTCCAGGTTGACGGAGATGAACTCGCCCCGGCTCAAACGCCGGCGGAGGAAGAACCGCCCCCGGCGGAGGAGCTCCCGGGTGAGGGCGTAAAAATAATAGCCGCCCCGGGGGGCGCCCAGATGCCGCCGGGTGGTTTCGATCTCCCGCCAGTTCATGCCACGGGGCTCTCAGGCGTAGCGGAAGCGCTCCGCCACCGCCCGGGCGTGCAAGGGCAGGCCCTCGGCCTCCGCCAGGAGGATCACCGTATCCTTCAGGGCAGCCAGGCCCTCCCGGGTGAGATGCTGGAAGGTGGGCTTCTTGAGAAAATCGTCCACGCTCAACCCCGAGAAGCGCCGGGCGCAGCCCCCGGTGGGGAGCACGTGGTTGGTGCCGCTGGCATAGTCCCCCACCGGCACCGGGGCATAAGCTCCCAGGAAGATGGAGCCGGCGTGGCGGATGCGGGGCAACAGGGCAAAGGGCTCCCGGGTGAGGATCTGCAGGTGCTCGGCGGCGTAGGCGTTGGTGAACTCCATGGCTTCCTCCAGGTCCCGGGCCACCAGGAAGGCACAGGCGCCGGCCAGGGCGGCCTCCAGGATCTCCCGCCGGGGCAGGGACGGCAGCTCGGCGGCAAGGATTTCCACCACCCGGCGGGCCAGGGGTTCGTGGGTGGTGACCAACACCGCGGCGGCATCGGCGTCGTGCTCGATCTGGGAGAGGAAATCCGCCGCCACATAGCGGGGCTCCGCCGAGTCGTCCGCCAGGATGAGGGCCTCGCTGGGACCGGCGGGGGAGTCGATGTTCACCTCGCCGAAGACCAGGAGTTTGGCGGCGGTGACCCATTTGTTCCCCGGGCCCACGATCTTGTCCACCTTGGGGACCAGCTCGGTGCCGTAGGCCAGAGAGCCGATGGCCCAGGGACCGCCGATCTTGAAGATGCGGGTGGCCCCGGCCAGGTGCGCCGCCGCCAGGGTGGCCGGGTTGACGGCCAGCTCCGGGCCCGGCGGGGTGCAGGCGATGATCTCCTCCACCCCCGCCACTTTGGCGGGGAGGATGGTCATCAGGGCGCTGGAGGGGTAGCTGGCCAGCCCGCCGGGGATGTAGCAGCCCACCCGCTCCAGGGGCCGGATGAGGCGGCCGGCCAGGATGCCGGGGGCCACCTCCAGGGCCTGGATCTCCCGCTCCCGCTGGGCGGCGTGGAACTTCTCGATCTGGACCGCGGCCTGCTTCAGGGCCGCCAGCACCTCGGGATCCACCCGGGCATAGGCCGCCTCGATCTCCGCCTGGGACACCTCCAGCTCGGCGACGGTGAGATCGGCCTTATACTGGCGATGCCAGCGCAGGGTTTCGGCATCCCCCTCCCTTTTCAGGGCGGCCAAAATCCCCCGCACCTCCTCCAGGACATCGGTCACTTCGGTATGGGAGCGTTGTAGCAACTGTTCCCGTCTGGCCGGGGTCAAACTCTCGAGATGCTCCACCTTAAGCGCCACGGTGCCCAATTTCGCCCCTCCCCTGGGAAAAAGTCTGTCCTGCTGCCGTAATTGTATATAATAAGCCCCAAAAAACGCAAAGGATTGCGTCCGCACGGGGCAAAGCCAACGCCCCGGCGCTTCCCGGCCGCGGGTCTGACCGGGGCCGGGGGGCGACCAACCTTCCGGCCCCCGGTCGCGTCAGGAGAGTGCATGAGCCCCAGAAAACGGAAACGTCCCCCCGGGGAGAAGAAACTGCTGCAGGCCTTCCGCCAGGCCGGCAAGCCCCTGACGCTGGCCGAACTCAAGGACCGGCTGCGGCTGCCGCCGGAGCAGGCCACCTGGGTGGAGGAGGGCGTCCACCGCCTGGTGGCCCGGGGCGAGGTGGTCCTCATCAAGGGCAACCGCTACGGCCTGACCGACCAGATGAACCTGGTGGTGGGGGAGCTCTCGGTGCACCCCGACGGCTTCGGCTTCGTCACCCCGGAGGAAGGCGGCAAGGACATCTTCATCACCGCCGCGGATCTCTCCGGGGCCCTGCACGGAGACCGGGTGGTGGTGCGCCTGGAGGGCCGCCGGGGCAAGCGCCGGGAGGGCAAGATCATCCGCATCCTGGAGCGCCGCCTCACCGAGGTGCTGGGGCTGCTCTGCCGGGCCGAGGACACCTACTATGTGGAGCCGGAGGATGAGCACCTCCTCTTCAACCTGGTGATCCCGCCAGCCAAGCTCAACGGGGCTGAAGTGGGGGAGGTGGTCCGGGCCCGCATCACCCATTACCCCACCGCCCACCTCAATCCCCAGGGGGAGATCCTGCAGGTGCTGGGCCCCGTGGAGGACGCCGAGGTCCAGACCCTCATCGTCATCGGCAAATACGGCCTGCCGGACGTCTTTCCCCCGGAGGTGCTGGCGGAGGCGGCCCTGGTGCCGGAGACCATCCCCGCCGCGGAACTGGCCCGGCGCCAGGACCTGAGGCATCTGCCCTTCATCACCATCGACCCGGAGGCCGCCCGGGACTTCGACGACGCGGTGTGCGTGGTGAAGAAACCCGGGGGCCATTACACCCTCTATGTGGCCATCGCCGATGTCAGCCATTATGTGCCCCCCGGCACCGCCCTGGATCGGGAGGCCCATTTCCGGGGCACCAGCGTCTATTTTCCGCAACGGGCGGTGCACATGCTCCCCGAGGCCCTCTCCACCCGCATCTGCAGCCTCACCCCCGGGGAGGACAGCCTGGCGGTGGTGGTGAGCCTCACCTACGACCGCCACGGCCATCTGCGGCGGAGCGCCTTTAGCCGGGCGGTGGTGCACAACCAGGCCCGCCTCACCTACCGCCTGGTGCAGCGCCTCCTGGACGGCCGGGACCGGAAGCTCAGGGCCCAATACCGCCCGCTCCTCAAGATGTTCACCTGGATGGCGGAGCTCACCCGGCTGCTGCGGGAGCGCCGCTGGGAGCGGGGCAGCCTGCTCCTGAGCATCCCCGAGGCCGAGGTGGTGCTGGACGACCGGGGCTGGCCCACCGACATCCTGCGGGTGGACCACCTCCTGGCCCACCAGATCATCGAGGAATTCATGCTGGCGGCCAATGAGGCGGTGGCTGCCTTTCTGGGGGAGCCCTCCCTCTTCCGGGTGCATGAGCGGCCCGACGCCGTGAAGATGGAGGCCTTCCGCACCTTCGTCAAGTACCTGGGCTTCACCCTCCCCCGGGAGGCCAACCGGGACCCCCGGGTCCTTAGGGACTTTCTGGCCCAGGTCCAGGAGACGCCCTATGCGGACATGGTGCAGCTCATGCTCCTGCGCTCCCTGAAACAGGCCCGCTACGCCGGCGTCAATCTGGGGCATTACGGGCTGGCGGTGGATTACTACACCCATTTCACCTCCCCCATCCGGCGGTATCCCGACCTCCTGATCCACCGGCTGCTCACCGCCAAACTGGAGGGGAAGCGGCCGCCGGTGGCCCTGGATCCGGACAGTCTGGACGAGGAGGCCCGGTATCTTTCCCAGCGGGAACGGCGGGCCATCGAGGCGGAGCGGGAGATGCTGGCCCGCATGCAGGTGCGCTGCCTGGCCCAGCGGCTGGGGGAGGTCTTCCACGGCCGCATCACCGGGGTGACCCCCTTCGGCTTTTTCGTCTCCCTGGAGGAGATCTACGCCGACGGCCTGGTGCGGCTGGTGGATCTGCCGGATGATTACTATAAGTTTGATGAAGCCCGGCAGATGCTGGTGGGGCGGCGCCACCGCCGGACCTTCCGGCTGGGGGACCGGGTGATGGTGCGGGTCTCCCAGGTGGACTTGAAACGGCGCCATGTGAGCCTGGTGCTGGTGGAGGAGGAAGCCGGGGCAGTGACGGAGGCCGTCTCCGGCCGCCGGCGAGCGCGGCGGGCGGCGCCTGTGGCCGAGGAGCAGCCCGCCTCCCGAAAATGAGCCATGGAGTATAAAGACTAATACCGGATCCTGGGGGTGGACCGAAACGCCTCCCCGGAGGAGATCAAGAAGGCCTTCCGCCGGCTGGCCCGCAAATACCATCCCGACGTCAACCCCGGCAAACCCGAGGCGGCGGAGAAGTTCAAGGAGATCAGCGAGGCCTACGAGGTCCTCTCCGATCCGGACAAACGGAAGAAGTACGACGAGTTCGGCTCCCAGTGGCAGCAGTTCACCCAAAGCGGCGGGCGGCCCGAGGACTTCGACTGGGCCCGATGGCAGGCGGGACCCGGCACCACCTACACCTTCCGCACCTTAAGCCCCGAGGAGTTTGCCGAGCTCTTCGGGGGCGGCCATTTTTCCAGCTTTTTTGAAACCCTGTTCGGGGGCCCGGGGAGGGGGTTTGCCGAGGCGGAGTTCTTCCGGCCCCGGCCGCGGCCCGGCCGGGACGTGGAATTTCCCCTGACCATCACCCTGGAGGAGGCCTTCCGGGGCAGCAGCCGCATCCTGGAGCTGCCCGGCGGCCGCAAAATCGAGGCCAGGATTCCCCCGGGGGTGAAGACCGGCTCCAAGCTGCGGCTCAAGGGTCAGGGGGAGCCCAGCCTCAGCGGCGGTGAGCCCGGGGACCTGCTCCTTCACATCGAGGTTAAGCCCCATGAGCGCTTCCGGCGGGAGGGGGATGACCTTAGGCTGACCCTGCCGGTGGACCTCTTCACCCTGCTTTTGGGGGGCAAGGTCACGGTCCCCGCCCTGGACCGCACCGTGCGCCTGGACATCCCCCCGGGGACCAAAAACGGCCGGGTCTTCCGCCTCAAGGGGCTGGGCATGCCCCGGCTCCACCACCCCGAGGAGCGGGGGGACCTGTACGTGCAGGTGGAGGCGGTGCTGCCGGAGCATCTGAGCGACCAGGAAAAGGAGCTCCTCAGCCAGTGGCGCCGGCTGAGGGGCGCGGCCTGAGGGAGTGGGAGGATTCTGCATGCCGAGACGGCCTGAGGAGGACAACCCCGGCGGGGCGGTGCTCTTTTCCCGCAGCATGGCGGCCCAGATGGCTAGGGTGCCCCTGGAATTCCTGGAGCTGGTGGAGGCCGAGGCCCTCCTGACCCCCCGGACCACCCCCGGCGGGGAGCCGGGCTACAGCGCCCGGGACATCGAGCGCCTGGCCCGCATCCGGCGGCTGCATGAGCTGTTGGGGCTGGATCTGGCGGCGGTGGAGGTGGTGCTGCACCTGCGGGAGCAGATGGA
Organism: Syntrophobacterales bacterium; assembly: GCA_023512475.1. GTDB lineage: Bacteria > Desulfobacterota > Desulfobaccia > Desulfobaccales > 0-14-0-80-60-11 > JAILZL01. The sequence continues at coordinate 16,051 of JAILZL010000024.1, read as the reverse complement.
GGAACTCATGGCCCGGGTGGAGGAGATGGAACGCCGCTTCGCCCGGCGGGAACAGGAATTGCTGGAGGAGATCGAGGCCCTGCGCCGCCGGCTGCTGGTGGGCCGGTAAGCGGCGGGGACGCCGAGCACTTTGGGCTGACACGGAAGGGGTGCGGCGGGCTGGGAGGCCTGGACCGCCTCCCCTGGTCACCGGGATGGCGGGAGGGGGGGCAGGGGGGTCATCCCTGGTCCGCCCCCGCCCTCCCGACGGTTCGGTGCCGGTCTCGTCGGCGAGGCCGGTAACGGACGGGGAGCGGCGCTCACCCCCATCTGGCGCCGGCGGCGACCGCCGCTTTTTAGCGGTAGCCCCGGCTGCGGCCGCCGAAGGCGCCCTTGGCTTTGGGCCGGGCTTCGTTGACCGCCAGGGTGCGGCCGGCCACCATCTTGCTGTTGAACATGCTGATGGCCCGCTGGCCGCCGGCCTTGCTTTCCATCTCCACAAAGGCGAAGCCCCGGGGCTGGGCCGTCTGGCGGTCCAGGACGATTTTGGCCGACATTACGTGCCCGGCTTCAGAGAACAGGCTGCGGAGCTCCTCCTCCGTCATTTCGTGGGGCAGGTTCCCCACGTACAATTTCATAGGCATCAGGTATCCTTTTATTCCCGGGGGGAGTCCGGAGTCTCCTCCGTCGGGGGGGCCGGCTTGGCGCTTTTGTTCTGCCGGCGCTTCATCTTTTCTTCGTTCTTCTGGCGCCGGGCCAGCTCTTTGGCCCGTTTTTGCCAGCCATAGCGATTGCGTGCCACGGGCCACCTCGGGACGTGGGCGGGGCGGGGCGGGAGGACCCGGCCCGCAGCCCCGCCCGGCGGGGTTTTACAGCTTCACCACGTTCTGGGCCTGGGCCCCCTTGGGGCCCTGCACCACCTCAAACTCCACTTCCTGGTTTTCCGCCAGGGTTTTGAAACCCTCGCCCAGGATGGCGGTGTGGTGCACGAAGACATCGGGGCCGTTCTCCCGGGAGATGAACCCGAACCCCTTGGAATCATTAAACCACTTTACTCGACCACGTTCCTTCATCACGAAAAGGACCTCCATGAAAACTTGTCCTGCCCATCAGCAGGGCGCCAGCAGTCAAACAAAAAATCGGAGGGCATTTAGCATCCCTCCGATTACAGCCAGGACTATGCCGCCCTGCGGTCTGACATGCTAAACAGCTTCAGTGTAGCTGATTTCCCGGCATTGTCAAGACTTATCCCGCCTGCGGCTCCGGAAAACCGCCCGCCGTCGCTTCCGGGGCCGACTCCACCGCTACCTCACCGCTTCCAGTAGACCCGGACAAAGCGGTTCATCTCCGACCAGCGGAAGTCCAGGTCCCCCTTGTAGGCCCGGTACACGGTGCGTCCCAGGTGCTGGGCCAGCTTTTCCGTGGTGGTTTCCACCACCACTTTGTCCTCCCCCTCGGGGAGAATCTGGATGATGCGGTCGGCCACCGAGCGGGCGGCGACCTTGGCGGCCTCCTTCTGGATGAGGCCCAGGATCTCCTCCCGCCGGTCGTTAAAGAACTCGCCGCTGAGGGTGAGGACCCCCTCGGGGTAGCGGTCCCGGATCTTGCGGCAGGTGGGGCAGATCACCTCCCGCACCTGGTCGGTGCCCGCCAGGCGGGCCGCCAGCTTCTCATCAAAAAACCAACGCTTGTTCTGGTACAGCGCCCGGCAGGAGGTGCACAAGGAGGCCTCCTGGCCCTCCGCGGGCAAATAGGGGTCCTCGGTGCGCCCGGCATGGCCGAATTTCTTTCCTTTTTCGCCGCTCCATTTCCGTTCCTGATAGCGTCCCATGCGGCCATCCTCGCTGGTGGTGAGCGTCAGGTGAGATCACTCATAAGATAAAAACAGTATACCGGCATTGTCACCCAGGACGGTGAAAATTTCATCCCCCCTCGGCCGCCCCGAGGCGGAAAAGAAGGCAGGGGAGGGCGCAAGTCAAAGGCCGGCGCCATCTCTCCCCCGACCCCACCGTCCCGGGGTGGTGAGGTCCTCGCTGATATTCCGCCGGAGGAAGGGGTGAGGGCCAGGACCAGGCGCCTTCCTCCGGCCCTCCCTGCAAAAAACGCTTCCGCACCGGCCTTCTTTTATGCTAAAGAGAAATCAGAAGTACACCCCACATGGCCTGGATCCGCCCGGGAGCGCGGACCGGGACCGAAGGAGGGAGCCATGTGCCTTCCGACTGCGGCCCGGGAGGCTTTTTTCATGGAGTCTCCCGAAAACGCCACCCTCACCGGGGCCCTGGACCAGATGCTGAAGGAGCTGCAGGAGGTCTTCCGGCGCCTGCCGCCGCATCTGGCCGAGACCCTCATCCACGAACTGGAACTCGCCCCCCGCATCTTCGGCTGCGCCACCGGCCGCTCCGGCTTCATCCTCCGGGGCTTCCTCATGCGCCTCATGCATCTGGGGCTCACCGTGTATGTGGTGGGCGAAACCATCACCCCCCGGCTGGCCCCGGGGGACCTGCTCCTGGTGCTGTCCGGCTCCGGGGAGACGCCCCAGCCCCGGGAGGTGCTGCGGCGGGCCAATGCCGTGGGGGCCCGCACCGTGGCCCTCACCGCCTCGCCGGAGTCCAGCATCGGCCGGGAGGCCCAGGTGACTTTGAGAATTCCGGGCACCACCAAACTCACCCAGGCCGGGGAGCCGGCCTCGGCCCAATGTCCCGGGAGCCTTTTTGAGCAGGCCGCGTTTCTGTTTCTGGAGAGCGTCGTCCTCATCCTGTACCAGCAGCGCCTGGGCCTCAGCCCCGGCGCCGTCCTCTCCCGGCACGCCGATGTGGAGTGAGGGCCGGGAACGCCCCCCGAGCCTGGGGCCGGGAGGCGGGGGGAGCTGTGACCCAAGGAAGTGCTCATGACGGTGAAGCTGCAGTTGGCCCTGGATTTTGTGGACCTGCACCGGGCCCTGCTGGTGGCGGAGAAGGCGGTGCCCGCCGGCGTGGACTGGGTGGAGGCGGGCACCCCCCTCATCAAGAGCGAGGGCCTGGATGCGGTCCGGGAATTGAAGCGGCGCTTTCCGGACAAGATCATCGTGGCGGACATGAAGGTCATGGACGCCGGCCGCATCGAGGTGGAGGCCGCGGCCAAGGCCGGGGCGCACCTCATTGACGTGCTGGCCGCGGCCTCGGACGCCACCATCCTGGAGTGCGTCCAGGCGGGCAAGAACTACGGCGCCAAGATCGTGGTGGACCTCATCGCGGTGGCCGACCCCGTGGCCCGGGCCCGTCAGGTGGAGGCCCTGGGGGTGGATTATATCACCGTGCATGTGCCCATCGATGAGCAGATGCGGGCCAAGGACCCCTTCGCCACCCTGAAGGCGGTGAGTGAGGCGGTATCCATACCGGTAGGGGTGGCCGGGGGCATCAACTCCGAGACCGCTGCCCAGGCGGTGGCCCACGGCGCTTCCTATGTCATTGTGGGCGGAGCCATCACCAAGGCCAAGGACCCCGAAGCCGCCACCCGGGACCTGAGGCGGGCCCTGGATGAAGGCGCGGTGATCCCCACCGACCTCTTCAAGCGGGCCGGGGAGGCGGAGATCTTACGGGTCCTCAGCCAGGTGTCGGCGGCCAACCTCTCTGACGCCCTGCATCGGGCCGGGGTGCTGGAGGGCATCCGGCCCCTCTTTCCCGGCATCCGCCTGGTGGGCCGGGCCCTGACGGTGCGCACCTACCCCGGGGACTGGGCCAAGCCGGTGGAGGCCATCGACGCTGCCCAGCCCGGGGAGGTGCTGGTCATCGACGCCGGCGGCGTCGGGCCCGCCATCTGGGGGGAGCTGGCCACCCATTCCGCCCTGCAGAAAGGGGTGGCAGGGGTGGTGGTGGACGGCGCCATCCGGGACGCCGGGGACATCATGCGGCTCAGGTTCCCGGTCTTCACCCGCCTGGTCATGCCCAACGCCGGGGAGCCCCGGGGCTTTGGGGAGATCGGGGTGCCCATCCGCATCGGCGCCACCCGGGTGGAGACGGGCGACTACCTCGTAGGGGATGATGACGGCATCACCGTCCTCCCCCAGCGCCTGGCGGTGGAATACGCCAACCGGGCCATGGACGTGCTGGAGAAGGAGAACCGCATCCGGGAGGAGATCAAGGAAGGCCGCACCTTGGCCCAGGTGACGGATCTGCTGCGCTGGGAAAAGAAGGTCTGACCAAACCCCTGCCCCAGTCCCCGGGGGCGGCCGGAGCGGAGCGGCGGGGTCTGCAGAGCGTCAATCCTCTCTGCCCTCCCGGCAGCGCTTTTTGGCCTCCTTGCCGCACCGCGCCCAGATGACGCAGGCGGGGCGGGCCTTGCAGAAATTGCACGGATCGGTGCAGGCCCGGCACTCCCACAGACACTCCTCACAGTAGGCATAGTCCATCTTGTCGCACCGGTAGGGGGCCTCCCGCTCCGGGTGAAAGCGACACCCCATCTCCCCTTTCCCTCCTCTGGTGGATGCATTACATTAAGGACGCAGAGATGATTTTGGCGGGAGGGCGGGGGCTAGCCGCCCCTGACCTCCCAGGCGTGGTGCTTCCCCAGGCCCGCGGTGCCGGAAAGGATCGGCCATGAGTGACCCCTCGGAGAAAGAGCGCGAGCAGGAGCGCCACCTGATGGTGGAGAGCCAGATCCGGCGCCGGGGCATCCGGGATCCCCGGGTGCTTCAGGCCCTGGAGCGGGTGCCCCGTCACCTCTTCGTGCCCCGGCACCTGTGGGATCAGGCCTATAATGACTATCCCCTGCCCATCGGGGACGGCCAGACCATCTCCCAGCCCTACATGGTGGCCCTCATGACCGAGGCCCTGGAGCTCACCGGCCCGGAGAAGGTACTGGAGGTGGGCACCGGCAGCGGCTACCAGGCCGCCATCCTGGCGGAACTGGCCCGGGAGGTGTACACCATCGAGCGCCTGGCCTCCCTGGCCCGGCCGGCGGAGGAGCTCCTCCACCGCCTGGGATACCGTAACGTGCACGTCCTCGTGGGGGACGGCACCCTGGGCTGGCCCCCCCAGGCCCCCTACGACGCCATCATCGTCACCGCGGGCGCCCCCAAGGTGCCCCCGGCCCTGGTGGAGCAGCTGGCCCTGGGCGGCCGCTTGGTCATCCCGGTGGGGGACCGCTGGAATCAGACCCTCACCCGTATCCGCCGCCTGCCCACCGGCGAGCTGAAGACCGAGTACCTGGGGGGGTGCCGCTTTGTGAAACTCATCGGGGCCCAGGGCTGGCAGATGGAGGAGGAGGACTGAGCGCCGCCTGTCCGGCGGTTGAAAAAACCCCTTCCCCGAAATCCGCTGGGACAAGTTGACCCGATTTTGCCGGTTTGGCGAAGCCACATCCCACTTATGGGTTCGGGGAAGGGGACAGGCAGGTGTCTGCGACCCCTGGCCCTTTCCCCGTATCACCTTTTTCAACACCCTGCTAAGGGGCGCTGGCCACCGCGGGTGGCGGAAAGGCCGCGGCCAATACCCGCTTGGCCAGGGGTGCGGCCACCGCCCCGCCGCCGCCGCCGTGCTCCACCAGCACCGCCACCGCCAGCTGGGGATCCTCCGCCGGCGCGGTAGCCACAAACCAGGCGTGGTTCTGGTATTTTTTGGCCCCCTTGCCCGCCCGCTTCTCCTTTTCCAGCGACACCACCTGAGAGGTGCCGGTCTTGCCGGCCACGTGGAGGTGCGGCAGGCGGGCGGCCTTGCCGGTACCCTGGGCCACCACGTCGGCGAGGGCCTTCTGAATCAGGGCCAGGTGCCGGGGGTTGGCCTCCAGGCGGGACCTGACCACGGGGGCGGCCTGATAAAGGACCTCCCCCGCCGGGCTCTCCACCTTCTCCACCAGTTGCGGTTCCAGGATCAGCCCACCGTTGGCCGCGGCCGCGGCCACCAGCGCCATCTGCAGGGGCGTGGCCAGATTGTAGCCTTGGCCGATGGAGACGCTCACCGTATCCCCCTCCTGCCAGGGAAAGCCGAAGCGGGCCTGCTTCCAGTGGCTGGAGGCCACCAGCCCGGGCAGCTCCTTGTCCAGCTTGAGGCCGGTGGGCGCGCCCAGCCCGAAGCGGCGGCTCCACTTGGCGATGCGCTCAATTCCCAGCCGCCGCCCCACCTGGTAGAAATAGACGTCGCAGGAGTGCACCAGGGCGGAGTGCAGGTTCATGCCGCCATGGCCCCCCTTCTTCCAGCAGCGGAAGACATGGTTGCCCAAGGGCATGGCGCCGCTGCAGTAAATGACGCTGGTGGGGGTCACCACCTTCTCCTCCAGGGCCGCCAGGGCCATGACGATCTTGAAGGTGGAGCCCGGGGGATATTGGCCCTTGAGGGCCCGGTTCTCCAAAGGATGGCTCGGGTCCTGGCTGAGGCGCTGCCATTCGGCGGCGCTCAGACCCCGCTCGAAGGCCTCCGGCGAATAACTGGGGGAGGACGCCAGGGCCCGGATCTTCCCGGTTTTGGCCTCCAGGGCCACGATGGCGCCGTGCTGCCCCGCCAGGCAGGCCTCGGCCTCCTGCTGCAGGCGGGCGTCCAGGGTGAGGAAGACATTGGCTCCGGGGAGCGAATCCTGCACCTCCAACTGGCCCAGCTCCCGGCCGTAGGCATCCACCTCGATGCGGCGGAAGCCCCGCCGGCCCCGGAGGTAATCCTCCCAGGCCGCCTCAATGCCGCAGCGTCCCAGAAAATCCCCCATTTTGTGCTGGGGGTAGCGCCCGCTTTTGAGCTGGGCCTCGGTGATCTCCCCCAGATACCCCAGAACATGACAGGCCAGGGAGCCGTGGCGATACTCCCGTTTGGGCTGGATGACGATGGCGGCGCCGGGCAGCTCCGGTTTGTGGCTCTCCACCTGCGCCAGCTCCTCCCAGGTGAGATCCCCCTTGAGGCGCACCTGGGACTGATTGGCCTGGCGGGCGGCCTGGAGCACCTCCAGGGTCTGGGCCTGATCCAGCTTGAGGAGGGCCGCCAGGCGGGCCGCCAGGGGGCCCGGGTCGGTGACGTCCTCCAGCTGCACCACCAGATCGAAGCTCGGCCGGTTGGAGACCAGGACCTCGCCGTGCCGGTCCAGGATCATGCCCCGCCAGGGCGGCAGGTCCTGGGTGCGCAGCCGGTTGCTCTCGGAGCGCACCTTCAGAAGTTCCCCCTGGACCAGTTGCAGGGACCAGAGCCTAAGGAGCAGCACCCCGAAGAGCACCAGCACCACAGCGGACAGGGCGGCCAGGGCCCGGCGGCTGCGCTCCTGCTCCTCGGGCGGCATGGCCCGTACCAGGGGCGGTTCCAGGTAGTCCGGGGTTTTGCGGGAAGTGTCCAGCGTGATCATAGAGCCGGTGGTTCCCCCCCTGACGGTTCCCAGAGTCTTAACGGTCCGGCCCCCGGGTGGCGGGGACGCCGGCGGGATGGCGGGGGTGTCCTCCTCCTGGGGCGGGAGCGGGCGCCCGGATCCTTCATCTCTGCCGGAAGCCCCCGCCTCATGTTAGCGCGCCTCCCGCTGGGGGCGCCAGCCCAGGCGCCACAGACAGGCATGGAGACGCTCCAGCCCGGCGAACATGAGGGGAGCCAGCAGGGCGGTGGCCGGGATCTCCACCGCCAGCTGCCGCGCCCAGTCCTGCCAGGGGAGGGGGGGCAGGCCGAGAAAGGCCATAATCAGGCGCACCCCCACCTCCTCCAGGAGGAGCACCAGGGCCACTGCGGCAATCTGGGCCCCGGGGCCGGCCAGAAGCAGCCGCCGGCTCAGAAACCGGGCCGCCGCCACCAACAGGACGGCCCCCGCCAGGTGCAGGCCCATGGGGGTCAGGGCAAAGGCGTCCTGGAGGAGACCCAGAAACACGGCCACGCCCACCGCCACCGCCAGGGGCTGGCGCAAGGCCGCGGCAAAGGTGAGGAGGCTCAACAGCCGCACCTGCACGTAGGGGTGCAGGATGAGGTTCTGGAAATAGAGGAGGGCCAAGCCCAGGAGGAGCAGGAGAGTCAGGGGCGCCAGCATGGTCTCAGGGAGTCAGGGCCAGTTTGGCCGATTTCACCACCAGCACCTCCTCCACCGTGGAGAGGTCCACGGCCGGGGTCACCTCCACCTCCTGGAAGACCCCGGCGCCCCGCTTGTTCACCGCGCTCACCTTGCCGAAGACCAACCCCGCCGGGTAAACGCCCCCCAGGCCCGAGGAGATGACCACGTCCCCCACCTGGACGTCGGCGCTTTTGGGGACATATTCCAGGGCGCTGCGATTGGCCCCCCGGCCCTGCAGGATGCCCCGGATGCGGGTGCGCTGGATCAGGGCGTCCGCCCCGCTCAAGCGGTCCACGATGAGCATGACCTTGGCATGCCTGGGGTAGGCCTCCACCACCCGGCCGACGATGCCCGCGGGGGCCACCACCGCCTGACCGGGCTCCACTCCCGCGGACCGCCCCTGATCAATGATCACCGCCCGGGACCACAGGGAGGGGTCGTAGGCGATGATGCGGGCCCCGATGACCGGCAGGGCCAGCTGGCGCTTCAGGTCCAGCAGGGCCTCCAGCCGCTGCAGGGCCTTCAGGGCCTCCTGGTAGCGGGCCTCCATCTGCTCCGCCTCGGCCAGGCGCTTTTTCAGGAGCTCGTTTTCCCGCTGTACCCCCACCAGCCAGACGTAGCCGCGCCACACCCGCTTCACGGCGTCGCCGCCGGCATGCAGGACCTGCAGGCCGGGGGCGGTGAGGGACAAAAGGAGACCTTCCAGGCGCCGGACCACCGGGGAGCGTTGCAGACTCAAGGAGAGCAGGGCGAACACCGCCATCACCCCGGCGGCCACAAGCAAAGGTCGATGGAAGCGGGACCGGGTGCGCACCGGGGAGGGGTCAATCCAGCATGACTTCTTTCAGGATGTCCAGGTTGTCCAGGGCCTTGCCGGATCCCAGCACCACGCTCACCAGGGGGTCATCCGTCATCTTGATGGGCACCCCGGTCTCCAGATGGAGGAGGGTGTCCAGATTCTTGAGCAGTGCCCCGCCGCCGGTCAGGTAGATACCCCGGTCCACGATGTCCGCGGCCAGCTCCGGGGGGGTCTGCTCCAGGGCGGTCTTCACCGTCTGGACGATGGTGTCGATCTGCTCCTGGATGGCCTGGCGGATTTCGTCGGAGTTCACCGTGATGATCTTGGGGATGCCGGTGACCAGGTCCCGCCCTTTGACATCCATGGTCTCCAGCTCCCCGGGGTAGGCGTTGCCGATGGTGGTCTTGATGATCTCCGCGGTGCGCTCGCCGATGGCCAGGTTATAGGCCCGCTTGATGTAGTGCAGGATGGATTCGTCCATCTTGTCGCCGCCCACCCGGACGCTTTTGGAATAGACGATGCCCGCCAGGGAGATGACCGCCACTTCGGTGGTGCCGCCGCCGATGTCCACCACCATGTTGCAGATGGGCTCGGTAATGGGCAGCCCGGCGCCGATGGCCGCGGCCATGGGCTCCTCGATGAGATAGACCTCCCGGGCGCCGGCGGATTCGGCGGAGTCCCGCACCGCCCGTTTCTCCACCGGGGTGATGCCGGAGGGCACCGCAATGATGATGCGGGGGCGGATGAGGGAGCGGCGGTTGTGCACCTTGCGGATGAAGTGGCGCAGCATGGCCTCGGTGATCTCAAAGTCGGCGATCACCCCGTCCTTCATGGGGCGGATGGCCACGATGTTCCCGGGGGTGCGCCCCAGCATCATCTTGGCCTCCCGGCCCACCGCCAGCACCCGGTTGCGGTCCCGGGAATTCTTGCGCACCGCCACCACGGAGGGCTCCGACAGCACAATACCCTTGCCCTTGACATAGACCAGGGTGTTGGCGGTGCCCAGGTCAATAGCCAAATCGTTGGAGAACCATCCCAGGATGGGATCGAGGAACATGGACTGTCTCCTTTGTCTGGAAGAAAACCCTCAGACCGGTGGGGTTAAGCCCCCTTCAGGCGCGCGCTCGTTCAGGCGAGAGTGACAGCGGTCTCGGGCTCATTTTGTCAATTTTTCCCAAAATTACAAGGGAAATTTGCCTCCTCGGCGCGAGGCGGCGGTGGCGGGGGCGACGCCGGCCTTTCCCGGCCGCGCCGGGAGCGTGCCGCACCGGCCCTGGGGGCCCTGCCTCCCTTAAGGCCCCGGTGGCCGGGCGGCGCCTTGACAAAACGCCGCCGGCATGATTTATAAACAGTTTGTGAGTCAAATCGGCCAGGACACAAGGAATCGGTCTCATGAAGCGAACATACCAGCCCAGCCGGCTCAGGCGGGCCCGCACCCATGGCTTTTTGGCCCGCATGAGCAGCAAAGGCGGCCGCCGGGTTCTCCAGCGCCGCCGCGCCAAAGGACGCAAACGTCTGACGGTGTAGCCGCCCCGGAAGGGTCTCCTCCCGGGCCCGGAGGGGTGGGGGAGGCCCCCGCCGCGGCGGCCCCCGCCCGGGGTCGGGCGCGCTTCCGCAAGGCGGACCGCATCCGCCGCCGCCGGGAATACCTCGCCGCCCAGGCCTCCGGCAGGAGGCTGAAGGCCCCCCATTTTACCGTCATCCTGGCGCCACCGGGGGGAGAGCCCCGGCCCCGTCTGGGGCTGGTGGTGACCCGCCGTCTGGGGAAGGCGGTGCGGCGCAACCGGGTGAAACGGCTGCTGCGGGAATTTTTCCGCCGCCACCGGGAGGCGCTGCCCCCTCAGGATATCATCATCCTGGCCAAAAAGGGGGCGGAGACCCTGACATATGATGACGTGACGCGGGAGTTGGCCCGGATTCTCCTCGCCTCCCGCACCCAAGGTGCATGACAGCCATCATCCTGGCCCTGATCCGGGCCTACCAGATCCTGCTCTCGCCCTGGCTGCCGCCCTGCTGTCGGTTCAGCCCCACCTGTTCCCAGTACGCCCTGGAGGCCGTGGCCCGGCACGGCCCCGGGCGGGGTCTGGCCCTGACCCTCCGGCGGCTGGCCCGCTGTCATCCCTTCAGTGCCGGCGGCTGGGATCCCGTGCCGTAAGGAGCCTCAGTCATGGAAAAACGGGCTTTGCTTGCCCTGACCCTCAGTTTTCTCATCTTCATGTTCTTCATGTATCTGGGGGAGAAGACCAAAAAGACCCTGCCTCCGGCGCCGGTGCCGGAGACCACACCCGCGGCGCCCTCCCCGCCGGTGGCCCTCACCCCGGTGCCGGAGCCGCCCCCCGGGCCCCCGGTCCGGGCCGCCGTCCGCCCGGCCCGGGACATCGTGGTGGACACCCCCCTGTACCGGGCGGTCTTCACCGAGCAGGGCGCGGCCCTCAAGAGCTTTCGCCTGAAAAAATACCGGGACCGGCTCCCCTTCGAGAGGGTCTACACCCTCTCCCTGGGGTTTTTCAGCCTGGAACTGGAGCGCTGGCGGGATCCGGAAACCTCCCAGGCGCCCTTAAAGGAGCTGGTGCGGCCGGCCCCGGGCCAGGACCTGCCCCTCACCCTCAGCCTCAGCGGGCCCACCCTGCAGGTGCCGGCCCACCTCCATTATGAGGCCGACCGGGCCGAGCTGACCCTGGAGGGCGACCAGAGCGCCACCCTCCGCTTCACCGCCGTCACCCCCCAGGGGGTCACCCTCACCCGCACCTATCGCTTCCACGCCCGGAAATACGTGGTGGACCTGGAGGTGCAGGCCCACAGCCGCGCCCCCCAGGGCGGGGAAGGCCAGCTGGAGGTGGGCCTCAGTGCCAGCGAGGCGGCGGACCGCAAGGGCTACCTTATGGCCCATACCCTGATCAACCGCCGCCTGGAGGAGACCCATGCCGGGCTGAAGGCGCCGGTGAGCTTTGCCGGCAAACTGGATTGGGCCGTCCTGGACGAAGGCTATTTCCTCCTGGCCTTGGCCCCGGCGCAGCAGGCCCAGGGCACGGTGCACCTGCGCCAGCCGGCCGCCGCCGCCCTGGCCGCCCAGGTCAGCCTGCCTTTCAGCGTGACCCCCGGCCAGAGCACCCAGGCCGCCTTCACCCTTTACGCCGGCCCCAAGGAAACGGCCGCCCTGACCGCCGCCGGGCTGGGGCTGGAGCGCCTGGTGCACTTCGGCTGGTTCGATATCCTGGCCAAACCGCTGCTGTATCTGCTGAAATTCATCGACCGCCTCTGCCACAACTACGGCTGGTCCCTGGTCCTTTTGACCCTCCTCACCCGGTTGGTCTTCCTGTGGCCCAATCACAAAAGCTTCAAATCCATGAAGGAGATGCAGCGCCTGCAGCCCCGGGTGGCCCAGATCCGGGAGAAATACAAAGACGACCGGGAGGCCATGAACCGGGAGCTCATGGCCCTGTACCGCACCTTCAAGGTGAACCCGCTGGGCGGCTGCCTGCCCATGCTCCTGCAGCTACCGGTCTTCATTGCCTTGTACAATATTCTCAGCTACGCCATCGAGCTGAGGCATGCGGCCTTCATCCCCACCCTGCCCGGGACGGACATCGTCTGGCTGGCGGACCTCTCCGCCAAGGATCCGCTCCTCATCACCCCCATCATCATGGGGGCCTCCATGGTGATCCAGCAGAAGATGACCCCCAGCGCCGGCGATCCCACCCAGGCCAAGATGATGATGTTTCTGCCCGTCATCTTCACCTTTCTCTTTCTCAATTTCGCCGCCGGGCTGGTGATCTACTGGCTGGTGAACAATGTCCTGGCCATTATCCAGCAGCATATCACCAACAAGTATCTCGCCTGACCTCGTGGGGACACCCTATGGAATTTCTCGAATTTGAAGGCAAGACCACCGAGGAGGCCATTCAGCACGCCTGTGAGCATTTTCAGCAGCCCCCCGACAACCTGGAGATTGAGATCATCTCCGTGGGCTTTCCCGGGCTCTTCGGCCTGGGCAGCCGCAAGGCCAAAATCCGGGCGGCTCTCCGCTCCGGCCCGGAGCTTTCGGAGGCCCCCGGCATGGATGCGGACCTGGCGGCCCGGGGCAAAGAGATCCTCTCCCGCCTCCTCTCCCTCATGGGGGAGGCCGCCCAGGTCCAGGCCACCCTGGAGGGCGACCGCCTCTCTCTGACCATCGACTCCCCGGATGCCGGGCTGCTCATCGGCAAGCAGGGTCAGACCCTGGAGGCCCTGCAGTATCTCCTCACCAAGATCCTGGCCCGGCAGAGCAAAAAGAAGCTCAGGGTGATGATCGACATCGAATCCTACCGGGCCCGGCACGAGCAGGCCCTGGTGCAGCTGGCCCTGAAATCCGGCGAGATGGTCAAGCGCACCGGCAAGCCCGTTACCCTCACCCCCATGAATCCCCACGACCGCCGCATCATCCACCTGGCCCTGCAGGGCGACAGCGAGCTCAAGACCATGAGCCGGGGCGAGGGCCTTTACAAGAAGGTGGTGGTCTATCCGGCGAAAAAGAAGGAGTCCCCCGACAATTCCCCTGCCGCCTGACGGCCTCAGTGACACCATCGCCGCCATCGCCACCCCCCTGGGGGCAGGGGGGATCGGGGTGGTGCGCCTCAGCGGGCCGAAGGCGGAGGCCATCGCCCGGCGCCGCTTCCGGCCCCGGCGGGAGAGGCCCCGGCTTCAGTCCCACCGCCTCTATCTCGGGCATTTCCTGGACGCCGAGGGCCGGGTGGTGGACGAAGTGCTCCTCACCCTCATGCGGGCCCCCCACTCTTATACCCGGGAGGACGTGGTGGAGATCCACTGCCACTCCGGGCCCCAGGTGCTCCGGGAGATTCTGGCCGGGGTCCTTAAGGAGGGCGCCCGCCTGGCCCGGCCAGGGGAATTCACTCTCCGGGCCTTCCTGTCGGGGCGGCTCTCTCTCTCCCAGGCCGAGGCGGTGCTGGAGGTCATCGAGGCCCAAAGCGGGGCCGCCCTGCGGGTGGCCCAGGAGCATCTGGCCGGAGGCCTGGGACGGCGGCTGGCCGCCTTCCGGGAGAGCCTCCTCGCCGTCCTGGCCCGGGTGGAGGCGGCCCTGGATTTCCCGGAGGAGGCGGAGGAACTGGACCCCGACGCCCTGGCCGGGGAGCTGGCCCCGGTGGCCGCGGACCTGGCCCGCCTGGCGGCCACCTACCGGGAAGGGCGGCTCCTGAAGGAGGGGGTTCGGGTGGTGCTGGCCGGGCGGCCCAATGTGGGCAAGTCCAGCCTCCTCAACCGCCTGCTGGAAGAGGAGCGGGCCATCGTCACGGATATCCCCGGCACCACCCGGGACCTCATCGAGGAGGCGGTGAGCTGGCAGGGGGTGTTGCTGAGGCTGACCGACACTGCCGGCCTGCGGTCGGGCGGCGATGTGGTGGAGGAGCTGGGCATGGCCCGGACCAGGGAGCGCCTGGCCATAGCCGACCTCATCCTGTATCTGGTGGACCACAGCCAGCCCCTGGCGGCTGAGGACCGCCAGCACCTGGTGGAGCTGGCCGGGCGGCGGGGCTTCGTGGTGGTGAACAAGGCGGATCTGCCCCGGGGCCTGGACGAGGAGGAACTCGCCCAGGTCGCCCCCTTCCCGGTCCTGAAGCTGTCGGCCCTCACCGGCGCGGGGGTGGAGGCGCTCAAAGACAGGATGGTGGCCGCGGTCCTGGAGGGGGGCGTGCCCTGCGCCGGGGAGATCATCACCCAGGCCCGCCATAAGGAGCACCTGGAGGCGGCCGCGGCCCACCTGGAGGCGGCGGTGGCGCACCTTAGGGGTTCGCCGCTCTGGGAGCTGGTGGCCGAGGACCTCAGGAGCGCCCGGGAGGAGTTGGGCCGCCTCACCGGCGAAACCGCCGGGGATGACCTCCTGGAGGAGATCTTCTCCCGCTTCTGCATCGGCAAGTAGTCCCGGCCCCGCCCTCAGCCCCGGCCGTGCCCTGCCCCGTCGTGCAAAGAAGGTTTCCGGTTCCCCCGGCCGCGGCTCATTGGGGGTAAAGGAGATAGGGGCGGCGCCGGACGAGGAAGTCCGCCAGCTCCCCCTGCCAGGCAGCCTCCAGTTCGGGCACCGGCACCCCCCGCTCCAGGGCCTCCCGCAGGGCCACATCCCCGGTGAGCAGGTCAAAGGGGAGGCGCTCCGTTTCATATTCATAGGGCGGCTGCCGCCAGGCAAAGGCGTCGGGGTGGAGCCGCAGCACCGCCCGGAGGAGGGCCAGGGTGGTGGCGTAGGGTTTGAAGGCGGCCCGGTCGGTGACGTGAAGCTGGAAGCCCCGGCAGGGCTGCCCCTGCCATTTGTGGAAGGTGGGCTCAAAGACCACCTCCCGGAAGACCACCCCCGCCGGGGGCGGGTCCAGCCCCGCCAGCAGGCGCCGGGGTTCCAGAAAGGGCGCCCCCCAGATCTCAAAGGGGCGGGTGGTGCCCCGGCCTTCCGAGAGATTGGTGCCCTCCAGGAGCACCTGTCCGGGATAGACCAGTGCCCCCTCCAGGGTGGGGAGATTGGGGGAGGGGAGCACCCAGGGCAGACCGGTGGCGTCGAAGTACATGCCCCGGCGCCAGCCCGCCGCGGGGATGACCTCCAGCTCGCAGGCCAGCCCGTATTCCCCCTGATAGAAGCGGGCCAGCTCCCCCAGGGTGAGGCCGTGGCGCATGGGGAGAGGGTAGGGACCCACCAGGGAAGCCAGGGCCGGTTTCAGAAGATTGCCCTCCACCTGCAGCCCCCCCACAGGGTTGGGGCGGTCCAGGACCACCACCCGCACCCCCACCCGGCCGGCCGCGGCCATGAGTGCGGCCAGGGTGGCCTGGTAGGTGTAGACCCGGGTGCCCACATCCATCAGGTCCACCAGGACCGCATCCAGGTCGGCCAGGGCCTCCGGCGGCGGGGCCAGGCGGGGGCCGTAGAGGCTGATCACCGGGAGCTTGAGGTGCGGATCCACGCAGTCCGGGGAGGCCACCATGTTGTCCTGCTTTTCCCCGCCCAGGCCGTGCTGGGGGGAAAAGAGGCGCCTGAGCTGCCCCGGGAAACGGGCGGCCATCAGCTCCCGGGCGGGGCGGTAGCGCCGGTCCACGCTGGCGGGGTGGCTGAGCAGCCCCAGCCGCGCCCCTTGCACCCACCCCGGCGGCTGGGTGAGGAAGACCTCCAATCCGGAGACTACGCCTGACATCACCGCTCCCGCAGACCTAGCTGAGGGGAGGACCGGGGGCCCGGTGGGTCCGCCGCCCGCCCCTCACCCTCCCTGCCCCCTGGATGGGGGCCATGAAAAGAGTCAGGGGGCCCCCCGCCCCCTTAATCCC
>JAILZL010000062.1 GCA_023512475.1 Syntrophobacterales bacterium | reverse complement strand
GGGATGAGGCGGCCCGCTTTTGCCAAATTGGCGAAGCCAGATCCTAGAAGCGGTTTGGGAGGGGCAGGGGTCTGTGACCCCTGGCCCCCTCCCCCCAATAACCTTTCTCTACCTCCTGTCAGACGGACGACAGGTGGCGTATATGGTGGGGGAGCCAGCCTGGCCGAGCCGGGTCGGCAGACGCCCAGGTCCCCCGCTGGCCGGTCTGCCGGTCTGGACCACATGTTGGGGAGAGCACCAGGATCCCGCCTGTTGAGGAGCTGTGCCCCCGAGTGCCGGACGGTGTTGATGAGGAATGTCCCTTGCGTGCGGGCGCAGATGCAGAAGCGGGCGCCTCCGGGCGAGAGTCCGTGCCTGCAGGAGCGGGTGCACGGGAAAAAAACCCGGGGGACGGGACTCCTGCCCCCCGGGGTTAAATATGATGGCCCGGGAAATTTTCCCAAAATTCTTCCCGGAGAGGGCAAGGGAGGCGATATTAAATGGGAGGCACCGGTTCCCAAAGCGCACCCGGCCTGCGCCCTTGGGCCAGGTCTTTGGCCGAAACTGCGGAACCTTGGGGAACGGGCCGCCAACGAACCCTAAGTTTTCTTGATTTCCAGAGAAAATTAGGCTATCCGGAGGTCATAGAGGGCGAGGACTCTCAAGATTGATCCTGGCCTTGCTTTCGGCCCCGGGTCGGGGCCCTAAAGGTGGGGACAAGGTCTGACGGTGGGCGCGCCCTATGGCCTGGAGCTCTCCCTCTCGGAAGGGATCGTCTCCCAACTGAGGGGCGGGCCGCCGCCCCATCTTCAGACCACGGGGGCCATTTCCCAAAGCTCCAGCGGCGGGGGTCGGTTCACCGAAAGGGGGAGCGGGGTGGCCTTACCATCTTCTCCTTCAAGGGCAGCCAGGGAAGCAATTTATTGCCTTTATCATCCCATTTAAATTTTATCTTTGATTACTGTATATGCCAAGGAGGAAAATATCATGGGACTGCCGTCATGGCGGCCTGGTATGAAGGGATTGATTTTTTTGCCTGCAAATAACACCTTGCCATGACAAAAGAATCGACAATATTATGTATACGAGATAAATGAGCAAGGGGAGCTCACTTGGAGAGCAGGGCCGATGAGTTGGACGGAAGCCTATGATGAGGTGCAAAAATTAGCAGATCGTGAAAATAAACAGGCCTTCGCATGTCCGAAAAATCCCCGATACGATGAGTTAATTGCTCAAGGATTTTTAGAACCGAGACGGTAACCTGAACATATCGTTCGGGGTATAGTGAGCAGCTATACTTGGTGGGGTTTCGCCCGCCCTCGGCTTTGGACGGCCGCCTTGTACCCGGGCCTTACCCTGTTTTGGTAAGCCATCCCGATCAGCTGCCGGGTATCCTTACCCGTCCCCCGGCGGAACTGCACTGGCATCTGTTTTACCGCTGCGAATGGTGCGAATTTTATGAGGCCTGCCGCCAGGAGGCTGAGCAACTCCGATGCATTTCCCTGCTGCCGTATCTCACCCCGGCCGGCAAGAAGTTTCTCTGCGACTCTGGCTCGGTCAATGGCCGACCTTTGGTCAGTCTCGCCGACCTGGCCGATTATTTAACCCAACCAGGGGTTGATAAAACGCTAGATCGATGCGGTTCCCTGCGGGCGAAGGGGAATCGGCTGCGCCGGATGGTCCAGGCCCTGCTCCAGGAAGCCGTCCTCACCCATGGCGGTTCCTCCTTGGCCTTGCCAGTCCATGAAAAGGTCGCCATTTTTCTGACCCTGCAGGAGGATCCGGTCACCGGCAAAATTTATGCTGCCGGTTTCCGACGCCTGAAAGGCAAGGACGTGTATGGGATAGGCGTGCGGAAGGAAATTTTCCTGGCCGCCCGTCCGGATGATGACCGCACAGAATGATTGAATAATTCTTAAGGGATATTCTGCTATAAGTATCTATCTGTCCTGATCGGAAGAGAAGGGAGAGACCCTATGTCCATCCGGATTTTGCATACCGCTGATCTGCACCTTGGCATGAAGTTCGGCGGCCGGTATCCACCGCAAGTGCAGGAGCGACTGATCAGAAGCCGCTGGGAGACCCTACAGACTCTCGTGAACACGGCCAATGAGCACGACACAGATCTGATGGTCATTGCCGGGGACCTGTTCCACCACCTGAGGGTGCCCCAGCGGGAGGTCAAGGCCGCGGCCCAGGCCCTCAGTGGCTTTGCCGGCCGGGTAGTCCTGGTGCTGCCCGGCAACCACGATTTTTTCCAGGAAGGGGGATGCCCGCTCTGGGACCACTTCCGGGAGGCGGCCGACGACA
Source organism: Syntrophobacterales bacterium (assembly GCA_023512475.1). Classification (GTDB taxonomy): domain Bacteria; phylum Desulfobacterota; class Desulfobaccia; order Desulfobaccales; family 0-14-0-80-60-11; genus JAILZL01. The sequence goes on along the minus strand of JAILZL010000062.1, from coordinate 5,250 downwards.
AGCTCCTGTTCCTTTCCGAGCCCAAACCGTATTCCTTGCTGGATTATGACCTGCCCCTCATCATCTATCCGGGCCCCTGCACTGCCAAGCACTCCCCTCAGAGCGCCGTGGGCTGGATCGATCCAGAGGTGAGGGATAAGGAGGTCTGGCATCTCGGGGTGGCGCATGGCAGCCTGGCAGGGGTCTCTCCGGATTTTGATGGACAATACTACCCCATGACCCAGGCAGATCTGCACCGGGCCGGACTGGACCTGTGGCTTCTGGGTCACACCCATCTCCGGGTGCCGGATGTGGACCAGGGCCATAAGGCCCGGGTGCTGTTCGCCGCCACCCCCGAGCCCGACGGCTTCGATTGTAGCCATGAAGGTCACGCCTGGCTGATTGACTTGGAGGAGGACCGCTCCCTGTCCTACCGCAGCCTGAAGACCGGGCGCTGCCGCTTCTCGGTCCTGGAGGCGGAGCTGTCCTCAGAAGACGACCTGGATGCCCTGCGCCGCCGGTTTCAAAAAGATTTCAGGCCGGAGCGGGACTTGGTGAAGCTGGTTCTGAAAGGTAGCCTGCCGGTGGAGGTGTTCGCCCAGCTGGGAGACTTTCTGGAAGAGCTTCAGCAGATGGTCCTTTACCTGGAGCCTGAGGTGAGCGGACTGTTCCGGCGCCTCACCGTGGCAGATGTGGACCAGGCCTTTACTCAAGGGTCGTTTCCCCATCGACTGCTGAAACGGCTGATCCAGGAAGGAGGCGATCCCCGCATCCTGCAGCTGGCCTATGACCTCATCCAGGAGGTGAAATCATGATCCTCCAGGAGCTGATCCTCCAGCCGTTTGCCGGACTGCCCCATCAGAAGCTGTCTTTCCGCCCGGGCCTGAATGTGGTGCTGGGGCCCAATGAAGCCGGCAAAAGTACTATTGTGAATGCCCTGAAACTGGCGCTTTTTGTTCCCACCCGCTTGACCAAGACTCAGTTAAAAAATGCCATCAGCCCTTTTCTCCCCCTCACCGGAGGCGACACCATTCAGGTGGAGCTGGTATTTTCCTGCGAGCCGACGGATCAGCGCTACCGCCTGGTCAAATCCTGGGGCGCCCAGTCCCAAAGCCGCCTTTATCTGCCGGACGGCACCTTTCTGGCGGACCCCGAGTCCGTCCAGGAAAAAATGCGGGAGCTCCTGGTTCTCACGGAAGGCACCTATCACCACATTCTCTTTGCCTACCAGTCTCATCTGGGCACCACCTTGGAAGCCCTCCGGAAGGAACCGGACCCCCGCTTCCAGCTGGCAGACCTCCTCCGTCGCAGCCTCTTTGAAACCGACGGTGTTTCCGTGGACCGTCTGAAGCAACGACTGGAAGACCGACTGAGAGACTTCTTCAGCCGCTGGGACCGGACTCTGGAGCGGCCGGAAGGCAACCGGGGGATCGAACACCCCTGGGAAAAGGGGGTGGGGAAAATCCTTGCCGCCTATTATGAAAAGGAAAGACTGCGCCAAGCTCTCAGGAACAGCCGGGATTATGAAGATCGCCTGGATAGGCTGAATGAGCGCCTGCACCAGGTGGGGGAAGAACGGCAGCAACTCCAGGCGCGGGTGAATAATCACAGGACCCTGGCAGCCGACGCCCGGCAGCGCCAGGTGCTGGAGGCCCGATGTGAGCAGCTGGACCAGATGGAGAGCCACCTGAAAGAAATTGCCACCCGCTGGCCGGTCCTGGAACAGAAGGTTAAGGACAGTGCCGCGGCCTTGGAGAAGCACCAAAAGAGACTGGAGGGCCTTGAAGAGGAGTTGGCCCGGGCCAAGGTCTATGAGTCCCGGAAAGATGCCCGGGAGCGCCTGCAGCGGGCGGAAATGAAACGCCGGAAACTGGCAAAGGCCGAGGCCGGGCTGTCACGCCTTCGCCTTATCACCGAGACGGATCTCCAGGCCCTGGAGGAGAGCAATCTCAGACGGAGTGAATGCCGGGCCGCCTTGCAGGCCGGAAAGCTGAGCCTTGCTTTCACCCCGTTTGTGCCTCTGACCCTCCAGGCAGCCCGGGATCTGGACCCGGAGGAGCCCTACGTCCTGAAGCCCGGTCAGACCCTGGAGCTGGATGCCGGTGGCCGGCTCACCCTGAAACACCCGGACTGGGAGCTGCGGGTGAAATCGGGAGAGGTGGATTTTGAGGAGTTGGCCGCGGAGTATGAGCGAGCCTCCCGGGAATTCCAGGGCATCCTGACCCGGCTCGGACTCCGGGACATGACCGAAGCGCGGGAGGCTTACAAGACCTACACGGCTCAGGTGCAGCTTGTAGAAACCCTCAAAAAGGAATTGGAGGAGATCCTGGCGGGGCAATCGTGGGATGAGCTGCGCCAGGCGGTGCAGGAAGGGGGGCTCACGCCGCCCACCCGCCCCGCCACCGAGGTGGCCCAGGAGCTCGGGGAAATAAAGGGCGGGCTCAGCCAGGCCCAGAGGGAGTTGGCGCAGAAGCAGGAGCAGCTCAGCCAATGGCAGGAGGCCTACCGCACTCTGGATGACCTGCTGGGACAGTTGGCAGACCTCCGGGCGCAGAGGAAGAGGATGGCACAGGAGTTAGCGGCTCTGAAACCGCTGCCGGAAGGGTTTGCCGACGCGGCCGCCTTCATCGCCGCCTGTGAAGAAGAGGAAACCCGCCTGGGCCAGATAGAAAGGGAGTACCAGGAGCTTCTCCTCCAGAGGGCGGAGCTCCAGGGCCAGTCCCCCAACGAAACCGCAGAGGAAATCGCCCCGCAACTCCGGGAAGCGGAGCGCCGATTTGAGGAGATCCGGCAGACGGGGGAAGCCTTGCGGGCCATTCAGAAAGCCTTGGTGGCGGTCCAGGAGGAAATGGATGGCCAGACCCTCACTCCCTGGCTGGCTAACCTGGAGAGATTTTTAGGGCACCTGACGGGCGGACGGTATGTCACATTGGAGTTGCCGGAACGGGATCCTGGGGCGGCAGTGCGGCATGACGGCCTCAGGGTCCCGGAACCGCTTCTCTCTGGGGGAGCCAAGGTCAGTTTCGGGCTGGCGGTGCGATTGTCCATGGCCGCCCATTTTCTCCGGGACCTCCGGGGCTTTCTGGTGCTGGACGACCCGCTGGTAGATCTGGATGACACCGGACGGCAACAGGCCGCGGTGCAGGTGCTGCAGGAGTTCGCCCGGGACGAACAGGTCATTGTCCTGACCTGCAAGCAGGCCCATGCCGACCTTTTAGGCGGGCATGGTCTCCGCCTGGAGCGGTGAAATCTCAACTCGGTGGCCATCGACCCGCAGCTGCAGCCCGGGGAGGGGAAATCTTTCTGCAGGATCGGAGGTCTAGGCCGCCAAAACGGCGCCAGGGACCACCGTCCCCTGATTTCCGATAACCCAGGACCCTGGTGGGAGGGCTTAAGGGTGAAAGGTGTCTTGGGCAAAGGAGGGCCGGGATCTTCAGCCCCTGCCCCTCTGCCGTCTCCCTGATGCCTCATAGGGGATGTCGCGGTCTCATCTCACCCGAGAAAGGCGGGGAGTTTTCCGCAGTCTGGGGCCGCCTTGCCGTGGTGACCGGTGCGCCGCATCCGGCAGGCTTTCAGCAGGGATGGGCCCCGGCGGTGATTTTCTTATCCCCACAACGGTAATTGCTTTCCATGGACCAACGGTAACCCGGTCCCCCCCCGTGCGTGGGGACAACTGTATTATGTCGAGGTTAGTGGGGTTGTCTATCGATTCACCCCCCCGTGCGTGGGGACAACCTCACGCAGCTTTTCCCCAATAATATTAACGGCGGTTCACCCCCACGTGCGTGGGGACAACCTCCAACAGGGGGGAGAAGGCTGGCCCGATATCGGTTCACCCCCACGTGCGTGGGGACAACACGGGTTCCCGCCGGAAAATCTTTTGGGCAGCTTCGGTTCACCCCCACGTGCGTGGGGACAACTTTCATCCTCCTATGGGCCACGGTTCACACAGCGGTTCACCCCCACGTGCGTGGGGACAACAACAAGAAGACCGGCAAGGGCAAAACTGTTATCGGTTCACCCCCACGTGCGTGGGGACAACTCAAACTTTACTCCCCGCCGCGTGTGTAAGTGCTGGTTCACCCCCACGTGCGTGGGGACAACGCTCGTGAACTGAGCCAACAATGGTTATAACTCGGTTCACCCCCACGTGCGTGGGGACAACAATGCTGCATGTGATACTCGGCGGCACGGGCACGGTTCACCCCCACGTGCGTGGGGACAACGAACTTTTGTTTCGCCTGCGCTGGCCGGATGGCGGTTCACCCCCACGTGCGTGGGGACAACTTACATCAAATCCCCCAAACCCCCATTTTTTCCGGTTCACCCCCACGTGCGTGGGGACAACCAGTAGATTGTTGCCACTCATAGATGCCTGAGCGGTTCACCCCCACGTGCGTGGGGACAACTGGGCTGAAATTATCATTGCGTTCTGCCTGTCCGGTTCACCCCCACGTGCGTGGGGACAACCGTAGGTGCCCGTGGGCAACGGTTCCCGTTGACGGTTCACCCCCACGTGCGTGGGGACAACAAGCCAATTCCGGCCACTACCGCAATGGTAGACGGTTCACCCCCACGTGCGTGGGGACAACTAGCCAGCCGGGTCGAAGTTTGCCAACACAGTCGGTTCACCCCCACGTGCGTGGGGACAACTGAGGACTGCACTTTAACAGTGATCTCAGACCCGGTTCACCCCCACGTGCGTGGGGACAACGAATACAAAGCCTGCCCATTGTGTGGGCAAGTCGGTTCACCCCCACGTGCGTGGGGACAACTCTGCATTTTTTGTTACTCCTGTTTGTTTGGGCGGTTCACCCCCACGTGCGTGGGGACAACGTGTTGAGGGACACAAGGTGTCGTAGCAGTTCCCGGTTCACCCCCACGTGCGTGGGGACAACGACACCTTTGGTGGTGGAAGTTGGCCTCGACACGGTTCACCCCCACGTGCGTGGGGACAACGCGTTCATGCCAGCGTCGTACTTCCGGAAAGACGGTTCACCCCCACGTGCGTGGGGACAACCGCCGAAGGTGTCTCAAGCGGGCAACAAAATGCGGTTCACCCCCACGTGCGTGGGGACAACCCAGTCCCTCTTCCTCGCGCTCGCCGCGCCTTCGGTTCACCCCCACGTGCGTGGGGACAACTTGGGGCCCGGCCTCGTATTCGGAGCCGCTGGCGGTTCACCCCCACGTGCGTGGGGACAACTGGTCCACGACGGCGTTCACCGCCTGGTCCCACGGTTCACCCCCACGTGCGTGGGGACAACTCAACAC
>JAILZL010000061.1 GCA_023512475.1 Syntrophobacterales bacterium | reverse complement strand
GGCCAAGCCATTGAAGCTGAGAATATCCAGGAACGCCTGGAATTGCGAGACCTTTTCGGCGGCGATGACCTGTTCGTGGTCAAAGTCCGCGGCCACTCCATGATCGACGGCCACATCCAGGACGGCGATTATGTCGTCATCCGCCGCAAGGAATCCTGCGACAATGGCGATAAAGTCGTCGTCATGATCGACAAGGCCATGACCCTGAAAAAATACTTCCGTCGGCGGGACCAGATTCGCCTCGAACCGATGAACGACCAGATGGAACCGATTATCGTCAACCCGGCCAAACACGAAATCCAGATTCTGGGCGTCCTCGAAGGGGTCATCCGCAAGTACTAAACGGTCCGCCTTGGCAACTTGGTGATCTCTGGCAGGGAAGCTCCCTGTTCCCCGACAAGCCAAGGGGGCCGCTTCATGCGACTCCCCGGCTAGCGCGCGTGCGGCCCGCGCCCCAAACGGCGTGCCACAGTCCGTCCCAACGCCACCAGAGCCACGAGGCCGACCAGCACGAAATACAGGGCGATCGACCGCATGATGATCGGCGCCGGCTCTTCGGGAGCGGCAGGTTGGGGCGAGGCGGGACCCAGCAACGGTTCGTCGGCGGGACTGCGGGAAGCGGCCTGCCGCTGCCGGAAGGCATCTACAATGTGCCGGTGTTCCATCAGCAGGCGGCGATTGCCATATTGCCGGCCCCAGGTGCAGGCATCGAAGATTTGAAACGCGGCATCGACATTCCCCTCCGCCGCGTATAACTCGCCGAGCAGCCAGAACAGGCGCGTATCGCCGGGATACCAGAAGAGCATCTGCTGGACGATGGCCAAGGCATCCGGGGGCAGCTTGGCGCGTTCCGCAGCGGCCAAGCGGCCCGGCTCGTACTCGCCGTGGTCATTGACGAAGCCGCGGGACAGCTGGTGGCCCTGGCGTTGCTGCCGCCCACCTGGCCCGCGGGCCTCCTGGGCTTCCTCCTCTTTCGGGTCCTGGACATCCTCAAGCCCTGGCCCCTGAAGGCGCTGGAGCACCTGCCCGGGGGCTGGGGCGTGATGGCAGACGACCTGGCCGCCGGCGCCCTGGCGGGGCTGGGCGCCTGGCTGCTGCTGAGGTGGGGCGGGTAGGACGGTGGGGAAAGCCCGAAGCAGGGGATAACCGCCGGAAGGAAGGGGGGCCGGCCGCTAAATGCCCCGGGGGGCCGGAGTCGGGGGGCGCCCCCCGCGGCACTCTTTGCCGCCCACCATGCCCTTGGCGGGCGCAGAGCTGAAACGGGGGACCGGAAACCGGAAACCCCGGAAGCAACCACGGCGATGACCGAGCAGCCGGAAGAGACGGTAGGGCAGCTGTTGCGGCGCCGGGGGCTCACCCTGGCGGTGGCCGAATCCTGCTCCGGGGGGCTCCTTTGCCACCTTCTTACCAATGTGCCCGGCGCTTCGGACTATTTTCTGGGCGGGGTGGTGACCTACAGCAACCGGGCCAAGGCGGAGCTCCTCAAGGTGCCGGAGGCGACCCTGGCGGCCCACGGCGCGGTGAGTGCCGAAACCGCCCTCGCCATGGTAAGGGGGGTAAGGACCCTGTTCCAGGCCGATGTCGGGGTGGCGGTGACCGGCATTGCCGGGCCCACCGGCGGCACCCCGGCCAAACCCGTGGGCACGGTGTTCATCGCGGTGGCCGCCCCGGGGGGGGTGGAGGCCCGCCGGTTTGCCTTTCAGGGCACCCGGGAGGACATCAAGACCCAGACCGCCCAGGCGGCCCTCACCTGGCTCATGCAGGAGCTCGCTTCATGATCCGGGCCTTTCTCGCCCTTGACCTGCCCGGGGCCCTGCGCCCCCTGCTGGAGCGGGTGATCGCCGCCCTGAAGCAGTGCGACGCCGAGGTGCGCTGGGTGCCGGTGGGCAATGTGCACCTCACCCTGAAATTTTTCGGGGAGGTGAGCGAGGTCCAGGTGGAGGAGATCGCCCGGGCCGCCCGGCCCATCGCCCGGGCCCAGCCCCCTTTTCGCCTGAAGCTGGCCGGGGCCGGGGCCTTCCCCAGCCCCAGGAGCCCCCGGGTGGTCTGGGTGGGGGTGGCAGGCGAGCTGGCGCCCCTCACCGCCCTGCAGCAGCAGCTGGAGGCGGCCTTCGAGGCCCTGGGTTTCCCCCGGGAGGACCGCCCCTTTGCGCCCCACCTCACCGTCGGCCGAGTGAAGAGCTCGAAGGGGCGGGACGGCCTGGTGCGCTGCCTGGCGGGCCTGCCGCCCTTTGAAAGCGAGCCCTTTGAAGTGCGGGAGATCATTCTGTATCGCAGCAAACTCTCCCCGCAGGGGGCCACGTATCTCCCCTTGCGGGTGATTTCCCTGGGATGAGACACGCCTCCGCCAGACGCCCCCCGGGACGGCCGCACTCCGGCCCCGCCGGATGCACCGAGCTGGAGAACGAAGGCTGGCTTTTGCGCCTCGTCCTGGATTTTTTCCGCACCCGCCGGGAAATCCAGGCCGTTTTAACCGTCGTGGACCGCTGCCTGGCGTCCGCTCCCCCAGGGCGCCCGGGAGCCATGAACCCCCGGGAGCGTGAGAACGATCCCGACTCCGGGGACGGGTGAATGTGAACCTACACAGCCACTTGAGGACACCATGACCAGCGACGCCGCAGACAAAGCCAAAGCCCTGGCCCAGGCCCTGGGTCAGATTGAGAAGCATTACGGCAAGGGCGCCATCATGCGCCTGGGGGAGGAGGAAAAGCTCGAGGTGCCGGTGATCCCCTCCGGCTCCCTGGGGCTGGACCTGGCCCTGGGGATCGGCGGCCTCCCCCGGGGCCGGGTGATTGAGATCTTCGGGCCGGAAGCCTCGGGCAAGACCACCCTGGCCCTGCACGCCATCGCCGAGGCCCAGCGGTTGGGGGGCGTGGCCGCCTTCATTGACGCGGAGCACGCCCTGGACGTGCAGTACGCCCGCAAGCTGGGGGTCAGGACCGAGGACCTCCTCATCTCCCAGCCCGACTCCGGCGAGCAGGCCCTGGAGATCGCCGAGATCCTGGTGCGCTCCAACGCCGTGGATGTGGTGGTGGTGGACTCGGTGGCTGCCCTGGTGCCCCGGAGCGAGCTGGAGGGCGACATGGGGGACGCCCAGATGGGGTCCCAGGCCCGGCTCATGAGCCAGGCCCTGCGCAAGCTCACCGCCGCCATCAGCAAGACCCAGACCACCATGATCTTCATCAACCAGATCCGCCAGAAGATCGGGGTGCTCTTCGGCAACCCCGAAACCACCACCGGCGGCAATGCCCTCAAGTTCTACGCCTCCCTGCGCCTGGACATCCGCCGCCTGGGGGCCATCAAGGAAGGGGATGAAACCATCGGCTACCGCACCCGGGTGAAGGTGGTGAAAAACAAGCTGGCCCCCCCCTTTAGGGAGGCGGAGTTCGACATCCTCTTCGGCCAGGGGCTCTCCCGGGAGGGGGAGATCCTGGATATGGCGGTGGATGCCGGGCTCATCGGCAAAAGCGGTGCCTGGTACAGCCATGGCACCGAACGCCTGGCCCAGGGCCGGGAGAAGGCCAAGGCTTATCTCAAGGAACACCCCGAATTTACCGCGGAGCTGGAGCGGCAGCTGCGGGCCCTGCATGGCCTGACGCCGGGAGTGACCCCCCCGCCGGCCGCCGCGACGCCGCCCCTGGAGCAGGAGGCCCCATGAACAGCCGGGACGTGCGCCGGACCTTTCTTGAGTACTTCGCCGCCAAGGGCCACACCATCGTGCCCAGCTCCTCTTTGGTGCCCCACGGCGACCCCTCCCTGCTCTTCACCAATGCCGGCATGGTGCAGTTCAAGCGCTGCTTCCTGGGGGAGGAGCAGCGGCCCTACACCCGGGCCGCCAGCTCCCAGAAGTGCGTCAGGGCCGGGGGCAAGCACAACGACCTGGAAAACGTGGGCTACACCGCCCGGCACCATACCTTCTTTGAGATGCTGGGCAACTTCTCCTTCGGCGACTACTTCAAGGCCGGCGCCATCGAGATGGCCTGGGAGCTTTTGACGGAGAAATACCGCCTCCCCAGGGAGCGTCTCTGGGCCACGGTCTTTTACGATGATGACGAGGCGGTGGAGCTCTGGCAGAAGATCGCCGGCCTGCCCGCCGAGCGCATCGTGCGGCTGGGGGAGAAGGACAACTTCTGGGCCATGGGCGATACCGGTCCCTGCGGACCCTGCTCCGAGATCGTCATCGATCAGGGCGAGGCCATGGCCTGCGGCCCGAACTGCGGCATCGGGCGGTGCGACTGCGACCGCTACCTGGAGATCTGGAACCTGGTCTTCATGCAGTTCAACCGCAGCGCCACGGGCGAGCTCACCCCCCTCCCCAAGCCCAGCATCGACACCGGCATGGGCCTGGAGCGCCTCTGTGCCATCGTCCAGGGGGTGAGGAGCAACTTCGACACCGACCTGTTGCGACCCATCATCGCCCGGGTGGAAGATCTGGCGGGCCTGGCCTACGGCACCGACCGCCAGAAGAACGTGGCCTTCCGGGTGCTGGCGGACCACGCCCGGGCCACCGCCTTCCTCATCGCCGACGGCGTGCTGCCCAGCAACGAGGGCCGGGGCTATGTGCTCCGGCGCATCATGCGCCGGGCCCTGCGCTTCGGCCGCCTTCTGGGCCTGAAGACCCCCTTCTTCCCCCAGGTGGTGGCCCGCGTGGTGGAGCTCATGGGTGAGGTCTATCCCGAGATCCTCCAGGCCCGCACCCTCATGCAGCAGGTGGTGGCGGGGGAGGAGGAACGCTTCGCCGTCACCCTGGATCACGGCTTGAAGCTCCTCTCCGAAGAGCTGGCGGAGCTCACGGCCGCCGGCCGGGACACCCTCCCCGGGGAGGTGGCCTTCCGCCTCTACGACACCTATGGCTTCCCCCTGGATCTGGTGCAGGACGCCCTGCGGGAGAGCGGCCTCAAGCTGGACCTGCCGGGCTTTGAGGCCCACATGCAGCGGCAGCGGGAGACCTCCCGGGCCGCCTGGCGGGGCGCGGGCGAGGCCATCCCGGAGGTCTACCAGGAGCTGGCCACCTGGCCCCCCACCCACTTCCTGGGCTATGAGACCCTGGAGGCGGAGAGCACCATCCTGGCCCTCATCCGCCACGAAACCGCGGGGGATCAGGCCGCGGCCGGGGAGGAGGTGGAGGTGGTGACCACCGCCACCCCCTTCTACGGCGAGGCCGGCGGCCAGGTGGGGGACACCGGCTGGATCACCGGGGAGGGCTTCCGCATCGAGGTGACCAACACCCAGAAGCTCCCCAATGACCTCATCGTGCACCAGGGCATCGTCCGGGAGGGCGTGGTGCGGGTCAATGACCGGGCCCATCTGGCGGTGGACCGGGAGCGCCGCCTGAGCACCGCCCGGCATCACACCGCCACCCATCTCCTCCAGGCTTTGCTGCAGAAGCACCTGGGGCCGCATATCAAGCAGTCCGGCTCCCTGGTCACCCCGGAGCGCCTGCGCTTTGACTTCACCCACTTCGCCCCCCTCGACCGGGAGACCCTGAAGCTCCTGGAGCTGGAGCTCAACCGGGCGGTGGTGGAAAACCGGCCGGTGGAGGTGGCCCTCCTCAGCATGGAGGAGGCCCTGGCTCTGGGGGCCATGGCCCTCTTTGAGGAAAAATACGGCGAGCGGGTGCGCCTGGTGGCCATCCCCGAGGTCAGCCGGGAACTGTGCGGCGGCACCCATGTGCAGCGCACCGGGGACATCGGCTTCATCAAGATCCTCAGCGAAACCGGTATCGCCGCGGGCATCCGGCGCATCGAGGCAGTCTGCGGCCCTGCTGCGGTGCGCCTGGTGCAGGAGGAGGAGGAGGAGCTCCTTAGGGCTGCCGGCCTCCTCAAGACCGGCCGGGCCGAGCTCCCCGAGCGCCTGGAGCGCCCGCAGTGAGCGCAATGCCCAGCGCGCGGAAGACGAGCTACTCAGCATCCAGAACAGCCGCAAGGCGCGGATCGGCGGCTTGGCCGGCCTGCTCGATCCCAAGCTGATGGCCCGCAAGGAAGCCCAGGAGAAACGACTGCGGGATTACCTGACCCACCTGCAAGTGCGGATGCAGCCTCTGCCGCCGTGGCATGCCGAGGCCGTGAAAGCCTTCGAGGTCATCGCCCAGGCGGAAAAGGTCCGGGCCGAGTTGATCCGCGATGTCACCTTGCTGGAGAGCGCTACCGGCTTCTATTGTGCCTCCTTCAGAATTGCCCGAACCCTCGTCCGTGCTGCCGAGGAGCTGCCCAAACCCGGCGGAGAACGCCTGCGCGAGTTCGCCGACGCCCGCCTGCCCAGCCTCAAGTTCCAGCTCTTCTCCGATGAACCGATCTATGAAGACCTGGAAATCGTCAAACTCACCGATGCCCTGACCTTCCTGGCGACGAGTCTGGGAGCGGAGCACGAGCTGGTCCAGAAAGTGCTGGCTGGCAAATCCCCCCGCGAGCGGGCTTATGAATTGATCAGCGGCACCCGCGTCCGCGAGGTGGAGTTCCGCAAAAAAGTCTTCGCTGAGATCGAGGAAAAGGCCAAGGCCGGCCAGAAGGTCGAGGTGAGCCGCTGGAACGATCCGATGATGGATCTGGCCCTGCTGATCGATCCAGCCGCTCGTGCCGTGCGCAAGCGCTTCGAGAATGAAGTCGAGGAGCCGAAGCGTCAGGCTTACGCTGCCCTGGCCAAGGCCCGCTTCGCGATGGATGGGGACCGCGTCTATCCCGATGCCACCTTCACGCTGCGCCTGGCCTTCGGCGTGGTCAAAGGCTACAAGGAAGATGGCAAGGATGTGCCGCCGTTCACCACCTTCGCCGGCATGTTCCAGCGCGCCGCCGAGCAGAAGCATCAGCCCCCCTTCGTTCTGCCCAAGCGCTGGCTGGAGCGCAAAAAGGCCCTCGATCTCCAGACGCCGCTGAACTTCGTCTGCACGGCGGACATCATCGGCGGCAACTCCGGCTCGCCGGTCATCAACAAAAATGCCGAGGTCGTCGGCCTGATCTTCGATGGCAACATCCAGTCGCTGGTGCTGGACTTCATCTATGATGACGAGCAAGCGCGGGCCATCTCCGTCGATAGCCGGGGCATCCTAGAGGCACTGCGCAAAATCTATGATGCCCAGGCTCTGGCGGATGAGATCACCGGCGTCCTCAAGCGCTGACAGAGCGAAGAGACGGAGACAAGACGAAGACAGAAGCCAAGCCGAGCGGCGAAGAGGGGGCGGCGAACGCTGCCGGGTGCCGGAGGGGCCAATCGGGCCGTGGCGGAAGCGGCTGCCCGAGCTAGCGCAAGGGAGTGACACAGCGATGGCAGAGACCCGCAGCACTCAGCTTCTCGTGATTGGAGCTGGACCCGGCGGCTACCCGGCAGCGTTGCATGCCGCTGATCGCGGACTGACCGTCACCCTAGTCGATGAAGACAACCGCCTCGGTGGCGTCTGCCTCAATCGCGGCTGCATTCCCTCCAAAGCACTGTTGCATATCGCCCGGCTCATCCATGAGGTGCGCGCCTTGGCAGAACAAGGGGTGCGCTTCGAGGGACCGCAGATCGACCTGGACTGCCTGCGCAGCTATGTCCAAAAGCAGGTTGTAGGCCGGCTCAACAACGGGATCGCCCAGTTGACAAAGGCCCGCGGCGTCCAGGTACTCACCGGCCAGGCCGCGTTTCTCGATCCTCACACCGTCCGGG
>JAILZL010000060.1 GCA_023512475.1 Syntrophobacterales bacterium | reverse complement strand
TTCCGCCCCATCATGATGACCACCATGGCGGCCCTCATGGGTGCTTTGCCCATCGCCCTGGGCTTCGGGGCCGGCGGCGAGGCCCGCCAACCCCTGGGGCTGGCGGTGGTGGGGGGCTTGCTCTTCTCCCAGGTCATCACCCTGTACCTCACCCCGGTCTTCTATCTCTATATGGAGCGGCTGCAGACCGTGACGGAGAAGATCCGCGGGCGGCGGGCCGCGGTGCCGGAAGCGGTGCCTCAGGAGGCGGCCCTGAGCAATCCCAAACGGAGCCGGGAATAGGGGGAAAGGGGGATGGGGGCGTCGGCCCCAGGGCCCTGAGGCAGGGGGGAGGGAGATATCCGGAGAAAGGCTTCTTCCTGCGTGCGGGGACAGCTGAGGGGTAATCGCGGGGGCCAGCCGGAGCTGCCGGCCGTCCTCCCGGAAAGGGGGCCCGGGCGGGGGGTCCCTTTTTATTCGCCGATGATCTTCACCAGCACCCGCTTGCGCCGGCCGCCGTCGAACTCGCCGTAGAAGATCTGCTCCCAGGGCCCGAAATCCAGGCGGCCGCCGGTGACCGCCACCACCACCTCCCGGCCCATGATCTGGCGCTTCAGGTGGGCGTCGGCGTTGTCCTCGCCGGTGTCGTTATGGCGGTATTGGGACACCGGCGCATGGGGCGCCAGCTTCTCCAGCCACACCTCATAGTCGTGGTGCAGGCCCCGCTCGTCGTCATTGATGAAGACGCTGGCGGTGATGTGCATGGCGTTCACCAGACACAGGCCCTCGGTGATGCCGCTCTCCCGGAGGCACTGCTCCACCTGGGGGGTGATGTTGATGAAGGCCCGCCGCCCCGGCACGTGAAACCACAGCTCTTTGCGATAGGATTTCATGGACACCTCACGTCCTCAGAAAGGGGGTGCGGGGAGCCTGGCTTCCCCGCCTCCCTCGCGCTCCCCTCCCCACCCCCTGATACGGGGCGGGAAGAGAGGGCCCAGGGTTTTCGACCCCGGTCAGGCTGACCCCTTCAGCCTCCCCCGCACTCCCGGCGCAACTCCGCCCCGAACCGGCCCACGAACTCCGTCAGGTCCTCCTGCCAGGGCCGCATCACATTCAGCCCCGCCTCCTTCAGGCGCCGGTTCTCCAGGATGGAGTTGGCCGGCCGCCGGGCCGGGGTGGGGTAATGCGAAGTAGGAATGGGGATGAGGCGCACGGGCAGGCCCAGGAGCTCAAAAAAGGTCCGGGCCAGCCCGTACCAGGTGCAGCAGCCCTCGGCGCTGGCGTGGAAAATTCCCCGGGCCTCGGCCCCGATCAGGACCCGGATCTGCTCCGCCAGCCGCCGGGACCAAGTGGGGGAGCCGTACTGGTCGTCCACCACCCGAAGCGTCCGGGAGGGGTCGGCCAGGGCCAGGCGCAGGATGGTCTTGAGGAAATTGGGCCCCCCGCTGCCGTACAGCCAGGCGGTGCGCACGATCACCGCCTCCTCCCCCAAAACCGCCCGCACCCCCTCCTCGCCGGCCAGCTTGCTCCGGCCGTACACGGACAGGGGCCCCGCCGGGTCCGTCTCCCGGTAGGGCACAGGGACCGGCCGGTCCCCGGAAAAGACATAGTCGGTGGAGACCTGCACCAGCCTGGCCCCGTGGGCCGCGGCGGCCCGGGCCAGCACCTCCGGCCCCCGGGCGTTCACCCGGAAGGCCGTCTCCGCCTCGCTTTCGCAGGCATCCACCCGGGTGAAGGCCGCGGCGTTCACCACCCAGTGGGGCCGGTGCCGCGCCAAGGCCCCGGCCACCGCCTCCGGGTCGGTGATGTCCAGCTCCGCCCGGCCGTAAGGAAAGACCTCGTGCTCCGGGGCCAGCACCTCCGCGAGCTCAGAGCCCAGAAGCCCCCGGGCCCCGGTGAGGAGAATGCGCAGTCGTGCGGTCATGACGATTATCAAGGGGGAGCCGGAGCCACCGCCCCCGGGCTCCACCCTTCCCCCCGTCCCTGAACGGAGCTCCCCGGCCTTCCCCTCAGTCCCGCCGGTACTCCGGCAGATGCTCCGGGGGAATGTCCCTGAGGCGCGGGAGCTCCCGGTCCTTGTCCGACAGGATGGCCTCCGGCACCGGCCAGGGGATCCCCAGGTCCGGGTCGTCGAAGCGCACCCCGTACTCATCCCCCGGGGCCCAGTAGTCGGTGCACTTGTACAGGAAGACGGCGCTTTGGCTCAGCACCTGGAAGCCGTGGGCGAACCCCGGGGGGATGTAGAGCTGCCGGTGACTTTCCCCCTCCAGGATGAGGCTGACCCAGCGGCCGAAGGTGGGGGAGCCCCGGCGGATATCCAGGACCACGTCAAACACCCGGCCGGCGGCCACCATCACCAGCTTCCCCTGGGGATGCCGCAGCTGGTAGTGCAGCCCCCGCACCACTCCGTGGCGGGAAAAGGAGAGGTTGTCCTGCACGAAGGGCCCGGGCACCCCCGCCTCGGCATACCGCCGGGCCTGGAAGATCTCCAGGAAATACCCCCGCCGGTCCCCGAAGATGTGGGGCTTCAGGAGCACCACCTCCGGCAGCTCCAAGGGCCTTACCTGCATGCTCTCCCTTTCCCGGACCAAGGGGCCGCCTCCCCCGCCATCCGGCAGCCGCCCGCCGGTCAGGGGCCACGCCGGCCCTGGTTTATCCTCTTATAGCACAAGGGGGAGGGGCCGGCAACGACGCCCGGGCGCTTCCCAAAAAAGAGACGAGGCCGGGAGCGGCGTGCGCCCGGCCTCACCCTTCAGCCCGCTTCCTTCCCCGGCGTGAGAAACTCAGCCCCGCCTGCCCCACAGCTCAGGCGGCGCGGGCTCCGGCCGGGGGCGGGTTTACTTCACCAGTTTCGGCTCCAGGGACAGGAGGCCCAAATAAACCCCCCCGCCCGGCAGGGGGGCCACCCCCCGCTTTATCTTTATGGTGATGGTGCACTGGAGCGTCTTATTTGGATTGTCAGGGTCAGGATATTTTGAATCGGCGTCATAGACCCGGATGACCTCCGCCAGAAAACCCGACGCGACCTCAGCACTCTGATTGAATTTTATTTCACGCACCCCCGGAAACCAGAGCTCCACCGGATCGTTCGGATCATCCACCTCATAGACACCTTTGTCGATTTCCGTCACACAGGGTCCATTCTCGCAGTAATTATTTTTTCCTTTTTTCAATAATTCATCTACAAATTCTTTAACAGCAGTGCAGGCGACCCCGTTTTGCAATCCGATATCATCTCCAGCTTCGACTTCAGGAGTAGGCTTAGTCTTAGAGATGTACTTTTTCAGAAGACTGGCGTTGGGACTGGTTCCATCAAGACTCGTCCAGCCGCCCCAGTCCTGGTTGTCCGGACTCAGGGTGATGGTGCTATTTTCCAGATCCACCTTACGGATATTCAAGGCGATGGGGAAGGTGCCGAAACCCTCGGTGAAGCCGCCCACGCCGCTCAGGGCCGCCACCGCCAGGGCGTTGGCCGGCATCTCCTCAATGTTGATCCCCGGCGCGGTGGCCAGAGTCATAGGCACCGGCCCCCGGTTCAGATCCCCCTCCCGCCGGGTCACCACCCCCACCCCCGGGCCCCAGGGTTTGCCGTACATGGTCTGCGAGAGGGTGAGCCAGGTGGTGTCATCCCAGGCGGCCAAAGACTGCCAGGTGCCCTGCTCAAAATCCCAGATCCCCACCACCACATCCCGGGCGGGCAGATCGCTCAGGCGCTGGAAATCGGAGAGGTTCCGGGTGATGGTGTCAATGGCCTGGGCCACGGCCCGGTTGCGGTCCGGGGGAATGGGCGCCACCAGGTCCTCGGGCAGAGTGTCCGGGAAGAAGGCCCGGGCCCCCCTCAGGGCGCAGGCATCCGCCGCCTTGTGGAGCTCGCTTTTGACATGGTGCATGTGGCCCAGATCCAGAACCAGGGCCAGGATCCCCACAAACAAGCCGAACACCAGGAGCATGGCCACCAGCGGGGCCACCACGCCGTCCTGTTTCCGCCAGAAATCCCGCAGCACTGTCTTCATGGCCCTTGCTCCTTCTCCCCCGCCGGGGGGCGGAGGCGGATTTACATGCCCGTGGCCGACCGACGGGCCAGCGGCAGGAAGATCTTGATGATGTGCAACACCCCCGGCCCTACCGTAACGATAAGCATCACCGGGAGCATGCACAAGATCAACGGGAAGACCATTTTCAGGGGCAGTTTGGCCGCCTTCTCCTCCGCCCGGAGCATGCGCTGGGCGCGGGTGAAATCGCCATGGTTGCGCAAAGCCTGGGCGATGCTGGCCCCCAGCTTCTCGGACTGGATCATCAGCCCCACCATGGAGCGGATGCTCTGGACGCCGGTGCGCTGCCCCAGGTGTTCAAAGGCCTCGTCCCAGGGGATGCCGGCCCGGAGCTCCGCCGCGGTGATCTGCAGCTCCTGCCAGAATTCCGGATACACCGCCCGGATCTCCTCCGCCACCTTGTTGAGCGCGGCGTTGAGGGCCAGGCCGGCCTCCATGCAGATGACGAAGAGGTCCAGCACGTCGGGCAGGGCCCGGTCCAGGGCGTTCTGGCGGGTGCGGACCCGCACCGCCAGAAGATAATTGGGCAAAAGGAAGCCCATGCCGGCCAGGGCGAAGGACAGGGCCAGAGTCCCGGGATTGAGCTTCCCCTGGATGACATAAAGGGTGAGAAAGGGGAGGGGCAGGAGCAGGGCAAAGACGGCTTTGATGCCGTAAAACACCGCCAGCGCCTGGGGGTGTCGGTATCCCGCCTGGATGAGCTGGATCCGGACCTGGGAGAGCCTCTCCGGGTCTTTCAGGGCCCACCCCCCGGAATAGGCCAGCCAGTCCATGACCTTCTGCTGCATGGGGCTTGCCGCCGCCGGGGATTTAAGGAGAGTGCTGCCGCCTTCCGTGGCTGCGGCCCACTCAAAGCGGGCCCGGATGCGCTCCCGCCTCCCCCAGAGGGTGAGGAAGCCGTACACGGCAAAGAAGGCAGCGGCAAAAGTGGCAACGAGGATAAGAAACAATTCCACGGTCTGCCTCGACTAAACTTCCACCGCCTGGATGAGGCGGTGCATGATCCAGGAACCGGTAATTAAAAGAATCAGGGCCAGCAACAGCATGACCCGGCCCACGGGCTCAAAGAACAGGGCCATCTCGTACTCATATTTGATGAGGGTCATGCCCAGAAACACAAAGATGGGGAGAACGCTGAGGACTATGGCGGAGAGCCGCCCCTCGGCGGTGAGGGAGCGGATCTTGAGCTTGAAATTCAGCCGGGCCCGGATGAGGTGGGCGATTTTCTCCACAATCTCCGCCAGATTGCCGCCGGTATCCGTCTGGATGAGCACCGCGGTGACGAAATATTTCAGGTCCCGGATGTCCACCCGCTCCAGTATGTTTTCCAGGGCCTCGGTCATGCTGAGGCCGAAGCGCTGTTCCTCATAGGCGATGCGGAACTCTGTGCCCAAGGGGTGATCCATCTCCTGGCCCAGGAGCTCCACAGCCGAGGGGAGAGTGTGCCCGGCCCTGAGAGAGCGGGCCAGGATCTCCATGGCGTCGGGAAGCTGGGCCTCCACCTTCGTGGCCTTGTGTTTCCGCTTCTGCCGGAGCCAGAAGACGGGCAGGAAGGCCAAAAACAGCCCCAAAAGGAGACCGAAGAGGAGGCTTTTCAGGAACACGGCTCCCAGAAGCAGGCCGGAGAAAAACAGGAGGGCCACCAGTCCCAGGAACTCCGCCGGGCTTCGGTAAACATCGGCCTGCAGCATCTGCCGCTGGAGCCGGAGCAGGCGATCCTTTCCCAACATGAGCCGCATCAGGTTCAGCCCCGGGCTGGTCTGATCTTCCTGGCGCGCTTTTATCAGCTGCACCCGGCGCATATAGGCGTCGCTGCTCTCCTCCAGACGCTTGGCCACCTTGCGCCGCTGCCTGAGGGGTTCCCAGACCAGGACATACACGGCCGACAGGAGGAAGAGCACCGCCACGAACAGGGCGGCCAGTCCCAGGGCGTACCAGAGATCCCGCGGGGTGACGGCCATAGGGGCACCTACTTAGCTTTGCTGAGGAAGCGGGAGGTCCCCCGCCCCTTTTCCGCCGGCGGCAGAAAGATCTCATCCGGAACGGGCACGCCGAAGAGGCGGCAGCGGTCCGCAAACCGGGGCCGGATGCCCGTGGCCACATACTGGCCCAGCACCGCCCCGTCCTCCGCAGTGCCGTGGCGGTCGAAGACGAAGATGTCCTGCAGGCTGATGACATCCCCCTCCATGCCGGTGATCTCCGAGAGCGACACCACCCGCCGGACCCCGTCGGTGTGCCGGGCCAGGTGGATGATGACGTCCAGAGAGGAGCTGATGAGGTGGCGCAACGCCTTCTGGGGGATCTGGTAGCCCGCCAGATTCACCATGGTCTCCAGCCTGAGGAGGGCGTCCCGGGGGCTGTTGGCGTGGATGGTGGTCATGGAGCCCTCATGGCCGGTGTTCATGGCCTGGAACATGTCCATGACCTCCGGACCCCGCACCTCGCCCACGATGATGCGGTCCGGCCGCATGCGCAGGGCGTTGCGCACCAGATCCCGCAGGGTCACCTCGCCTTTGCCCTCAATGTTGGGGGGCCGGGTCTCCAGCCGGCAGACATTGCGCTTCTGGATCTGCAGCTCCGCGGCGTCCTCCACCGTGATGATGCGCTCCCCGTCCGGGATGTAGGCGGAGAGGATGTTCAGCAGGGTGGTCTTGCCGGTGCCGGTGCCCCCGGAAATGATGATGTTGAGCTTGGCCTGGACGATGGCCTCCATCACCCGGGCCATCTCCGGAGTGAGGCTCCCCCGGGTGAGGATCTCCTCCATGGTGGGGCGCATCACCATGAAGCGCCGGATGGACAGGAGGGGCCCGTCCAGGGCCAGAGGCGGGATCACCGCGTTCACCCGGGAGCCGTCCGGCAGCCGGGCGTCCACCATGGGGGAGGACTCGTCGATGCGCCGGCCGATGTTGCTCACGATCTTGTTGATGATGCGCATCAGGTGGGCGTTGTCCCGGAAGCGCACGTTGGTGAGCTCCAGCTTGCCGAAGCGCTCGATATAGACCTCGTTGTAGCGGTTCACCATGATGTCGGAGATGGTGTGGTCCCGCATCAGGGGCTCCAGGGGGCCCAACCCCAGGATCTCGAATTCCAGCTCCTGGGCCAGCCGGCTCCGCTCCTCGGAGGTGAGGGGGAAGGGATCCTCCGCCAGGAGCTGGAGCACCGCCCGGCGGATCTCCGCCGCCACCAGGGAGTCCTCCATGGTCTCCAGGGTGGCGATGTCCAGGCGCTCCACCAGGGTGCGGTGCAGGCGCCGCTTGATCTCGTTCAGGTGCTTTTCCCGGCCGCCGTCAGTCCGGCCTGCGACCGTCTCGCCCATCACCGGTTCCGGGGTTCCGGGGCTCTTCCGCTCCTGCTTGTCCGTGGGCAGCCAACCCATGACCACTCCTTTGCCTTATGAGCCAAAAAGTCGTTTGAAAATCCCACCCCGGGCGGGCTGGGTCTCCGGAGGCCGCATGGCCTCTTCCAGCTTGTCGGCCAGCTCCTTCAGGCGGCGCCACAGCCGGGAACGCCGGGCCACCGTGACCAGGGGCTCCCCCTGGTTGATGGCGTCCACCAGGGCGGGGAAATCGCTGGGCAGGGTGGCGAAGGGGGGCTGGCCGAAGATCTTCTTCAGGTCCTTGAGGGTAAGGGTGTAATCCCGCTCGTAGCGGTTCACCACCACCTTGACCTTGTCCGGCTCCAGGTCCCAGGCCCGGTGGAGGCCCCGCAGCCGCCTCAGGTTCTGCAGGTGGGGCACGGTGAGCTCGGTGAGCATCAGCACCAGGTCCGCCTCCTGCATGAGGCGCAAATAGTAAGGGTCCAGCCAGGTGCCGGCGTCCGCCAC
>JAILZL010000059.1 GCA_023512475.1 Syntrophobacterales bacterium | reverse complement strand
ATATCAAGGTGCGCCCACCCCGACCCAAAAACGCCGACCCGTACGAGTTTGAAATGCAATGGGGCGGCGCCCTGCAATCCCTGGCCCAAACCCACCAGGTGTGCATCCTGGCCATTTACCACACCAGAAAGGCCGAGGCCGATGACCCCCTGGATGAGGTGCTGGGCACCACCGGACTCACCGGCGCGGTAGACGCCGCCCTCATCCTCCGACGCGGCCGCGGCCAGGCCGATGCCACCCTCATGGTCACAGGGCGGGATGTGGAGGAGCAGGAGCTCGCTCTCCGGTTCCACCCGGCCGATGGCCTATGGGAACTGCTGGGGAACGGAACGGAAGTTAGCAGGAGCAAACTGAAACAGGAAATTCTGGAGCTGTTGGCCCAAAATGGACCACACCCCCAAAGCCGTGGCTCAAATTCTCGACAGGCCTTATGAGACCGTCAAGCGCACAATGCTTCGGATGGCCACAGAGGGGATACTCCAGGTTGAAGGAGGTAAATATAAAAAATGTCCCTTTGTCCCTTAAATCACATAAACTATTGTGAAAATTATAAAAATTGGAGGGACATTCAAAAAAGCTATTTGTCCCTTTTGTCCCTTTTGTCCCTCCAAAAAAAATCAGTAATTAAAGGCATTTAACGTGTTTGAGGGACAAAGGGACAAAATTTTATCACTGGGCATAGTACGGATGAAGGACCGCAAAGCCCCACCCAGCCTCCGGGACCTCCTCAACGGCGGGGACCTCATCACCCCAGAGGAGCTGGCCGCAGGCATGCGTGTGGCCTGAGTCACGGTCTACCAGTGGGCACGCAGGGGAGTCATCCCCCACCTGAAGATTGAAGGCCTAGTGCGGTTCGACCCGGAGGAGATAAAGGTGTGGCTGGAGAGAAAACGAAAAGCAGCTGTCAAATCACCGGGCGGCCCGAAAATTGGGGTCACCTGACTACTAATCGGATGACAGCGTCAATAGTATAAATAAACCAATAACTTACAATGGCAGTTTACTGAGATTTTACCAGGAATTTGTCCTCATGGCCCACAAGAGAAAGAACGCAAAACACCCCGTGATAGTGCACGGGTTATATGCATACCTGGAGAAACGCAAGTTAGATGGGCGTACGCGGGTAGTCAAAGCCATGAAGGAGGCCCGGGCCGGTCTGATGCAACTATTCCCTAATGGGCGAGTTAACGCGGCGGCCAGTCTGATTATCGACCGTGTGGTTTATAAAGCCTTGAAGCTAAGTCTGTATGAGATGCAAGACCTGAAAGGAATGTCGGGGATTTCTCCTGAGTCGAAGAACAAATATTTAGAAATTGCCAATTCCATGCGTGATGACTTGAGGTTTTTAACCAATTTAGCGGCCCGGCAGTCCCCGGAGCGGGAGTTTCCGGACTTGAGTGAGTATCTTGAGACGGTAAAAAGGGCAGCCAGGGCCCAGGTGATAAAACTGAAAGGAGAAACCGCCGATGACTGATATCGATCCCCAGCAGGTGATTTTCGAACTGAAGGAGGCGGCCCGGCTGCTAAAGGAAGCCCCCACGGACCCGGTGGTTTGCGGGGTGGTGAAGGCGACCTTAGACCGGGCGGCGAAGGTGAGGGTGCCGGCTGGCCATCCTTTAGAGTCGAAATTCCGGGAGGCTGGGGCCGCCTTGTGTTTTGCTTATCGAGACTGGTGGCTGGGCCCCGGAGAGCTGCTTTACGGACCGGACATTGCCCGGGAGGAGGCCCGGTTTTGGGAGATTGCGGGCAATTTATGGACATTGACGGTTGAAGAGGTGGGGCGATATAGCCTGACCCGGCATGTGGTTTCTGAGGCTGTGAGACGCCCTACAATGCACGATTTTTATCCAGCTAGGGGATAACCCTTGGCTGTTTTTTCCCTTCGCCGGTCTGCTGGCTGCTGAACCTGGGCCCCTGGCATAGCCTATGGGGGCCCTGACGGGTGAGGCCAGGCCTAGAGGGGTGGGGGGGGGAACCCCTCCTTTGGGGGGATATCACAATGAAGGAGGTGCTGCCATGAGCAGCCTGTATGACGTGAAACAACTGCTGCAAGAGATTGCAGATGAGCTCCCCGAGCTGAAACGCCGGGTTGAGGAACTTGAATCAAAGACCCGGGTCCGGAAGTGGGCGGCGGGTGGAAATACTGGAGGTGACGATATGGGTAGGTTCTCCCTTTTTAAAGCCCTGCGGGGCCTTGTGACTGGAAATTGGAGCGACGCTTCCCACGAGCGGGAGGTGTTGCATGATTATCGGACCCGTGATATGGGCGCCAGTCCGGACAGTGCTGGTGGGTATCTGGTGCCGAGCCAGGAGGTGCCGGAGCTCATTGAGATGCTGCGGGCGGAGTCTGTGGTGAGTCGTGCGGGAGCCACTTGGCTTACCGATTTGAAAGGTAGTCCGGTGACCCTCCCCAAGCAGACTGCTGGGGCGACGGCTTACTGGGTGGCAGAAAATGCGCCCATTACGCCGTCGGATTTGGCTTTCGGCCAGGTGGTGTTGACGCCCCGCAAGGCGGCTGCGATGGTTAAGCTGTCCAATGAGCTGTTGAATCTCTCGCTGCCTCAGGCGGAGGCAGTAGTGCGCCGGGACCTGGTGGAGCAGATCAGCCTGGCCATTGACTTGGCGGCTCTCAGGGGCAGTGGGACTGCGGGGCAGCCCACAGGGGTGGCTAATACCGCCGGTATAAACTCTGTGGCCCTGGGGCAAAATGGAGGCTATTTAACTAGCCTGGACCTCTTCTTCGATATGATTGCCGAGCTGGAGGAGGACAACGCCCTGCGTGGCAAGCTGGCTTTCATTTGCCATCCGAAGGTGAAGGGGGCCATGAGGAAGCTGAAAGCGCCGCAGTATGAGGGAGACCAAGGCGGTCTGTACCAGCTCCCGCCCCTGGTGGTGAGCCTGTTGAGCACGGACCGGGCCTTGGAGGAAGCCGTGGGGCATCCTATCTATGCCAGCACGCAGATTCCCACGGATCTGACCAAGGGCTCTTCCAGCAACTGCATTTACTTCGGCAACTGGCAGGACCTGCTCATTGCCCAGTGGGGAGGACTCTCCATCTTGGCCAGTCCGCATGCCGGGGATGCCTTTGCCAAGGATCAGACCTGGGTGCGGGTGACGGCGCTGGTGGATATTGCTGTGCGGCATCCGGAGAGTTTCTGCTTGTGCAGTGACCTGCGGGTTGATTAAACCGGTTTCCCCCTGCGGCCTGGTTGCCTTGCCCCGGGCTGTGGGGGGGTGAGCCCTGGGAGTTTCCTCCTTTCGCCCAGGGCTGGGGGTGCGGGGACATCCCGGGCCGGGCCCTGCTCGATAGAGTAACCTGCCGGCCGCACCCCTGGTTTTCCACCGGCGGGTGAAGATGGGCCAAAGGGGGGCTGGGGAGGTCCCCGGTCCCCCGGATTTTTTGGGAGAAGAGCAATGGTGAAAGACTTTGATGTTTTGGTGGGAGAACTTACCAAGTCTCCCCGGCAGACCCTCAAAATCAGCTTGCGGACCTATAAAGGCAGGCGGTTTGTAGATATCAGGACCTTTTCCCCTTTGGTGGAAGGTGGGGAGCCGAAGCCCACGGCCAGGGGGGTGAGTGTGTCGCCGGAGATGTGGCCGAGGTTCAGGGAGGTTTTGGCCCGGGTTGATCAAGCCCTCTGTGAGAAAGGGTGGCTGGACTGGGAGGACCTGGGCGGTGATTGATAGTCCTCTGAAGGCGGTGCGGCGCAAGTGTCTGGCCTGTTGCCTTGGGCAGCCCTCTGAGGTCAGCTTGTGCCCGGTGGAGGCGTGTCCGCTTTGGCCCTATCGGTTTGGACGGTATCCTGCGGACCACAAAGGGGCCAAATCGGTGCTGCAGCCTATTCACATGAAGTGTCGGGATTGTGGCCCGGAGAGATACAAGCGGGCGGATGGCAAGGTAAAGGCGGACTGGCAGGTATGTACTTTTGGGGGTTGTCCTTTATGGCCGTATCGGGAGGGAAGGAATCCGCGATTGAAGGGTAAGCGCAGAACGGTATTTAAATCGACGTGGCCCCTCATGGAGGCCGGATTTTTGACTTAATTTTTGAAGTTCGACCTTTACCCTTGCCTTCACACAAACTGGTTTTTTTGGGAGGGTTGCTCATGACCGTGTTTTATGTGGGCATAAAAGAGATTGCCGGCTTCCTCAGGCTTCATCCCCGCACGGTGTATCGGCACCTGAAGGAGGGGCGATTGCCGGCGATGAAAGACTGTCTCGGGCGGTGGGTTTTGCGGGAGGAAGACTACCTGCGGGATTTTAGGGAGCCCGCAGTTGGACATAATAACGGCATTAAATGACAAAAACCTTCTGGGGGCGGCCTTTCCGGAGTTGGAGACGTGGGGGCCTTGGCTGACGGCTCTCAAAGCGGTGTATGGCCTCCCGTTGAGCGGCAGGGACCTTGAGCTTTACCGCCAGGCCACGGGGCTGGAGACTCCGCCGGTGGGGCCGGCCCGGGAGGTTTACTTGATCTGTGGCCGGCGGGCGGGGAAGAGCAGGATTGCTGCGGCGGTGGCGGTGTATGAGGCCCTTTTCCCCCAAGTGAAGCTGGCTCCCGGCGAGGTGGGGGTGGTGGCCCTGATTGCGGTGGATCGGGACACGGCCCGGGTTCTCCTGGAGTATGTGCGGCACATCTTTGAGGCGTCTCCTGTGCTTCGCCGGATGGTGGTGGACAGCCTGGCGCAGGAGATCCGGTTGAAAAACCGGCGGGTGGTGCAGGTGATGACGGCATCCGGGGCTTCGGTGCGGGGCAGGACCTACCTGGCGTGTGTCCTTGACGAGCTGGCCTTTTTTCGGAATTCGGAGGGCCTGAGTAATGATGCCGAGATAGTGCGGGCCCTGCGGCCCGGGCTGGCTACAACGGGGGGCAAACTGATCGGCCTGTCATCTCCTTATGCCAGGGCGGGGGTGCTGTGGGAGGTGTATCGCCGGCATTATGGCCGGGAGGGGGATATTTTGGTGTGGCAGGCCCCCACCAGGCTGATGAACCCCACCATTGGCCGCGACTTGATAGCCCGGGACCTGGAGGCGGACCCGGAGGCGGCCCGGGCGGAGTGGGAGGCGGAGTTTCGGAGTGACCTGGAGGCCTTTCTCTCTTGGGAGGCGCTGCAGGCGGTGGTGGTACCTGGGCGGTATGAGTTGCCTCCCCGGTCTGGGGTGCATTACACGGCCTTTGTGGACCCCTCCGGTGGGCGGGGGGATGCGGCAGCTTTGGCCATAGCCCACAGCGAAGGGGGGAAGGTGGTTTTGGACCTGGCCCGGAGGTGGCCGGCGCCACACAACCCCCAGGCGGTGATTCAGGAAATGGCCGAAGTGCTCCGGAGCTATGGGGTGCGGCGGGTGGTGGGGGACCGGTATGCCGGGGAGTGGCCCAGACAGGAGTTTATGAAACATTTAATCGGGTATGATCCGGCCCCCCAGGACAAAAGCCGGATATACCTGGACTTTCTGCCCCTGGTGTTAAGTGGGAGGTGTGAGTTGTTGGACCTGAGCCGGCTTTCAAGCGAGTTAAGGAACCTGGTGAGGCGGCCCCGGAGCGGCGGGCGGGACTTGGTGGACCATCCCCCCGTGGGCATGACGACTTGGCCAATGCGGTGGCGGGGGCCTGCACCCTGGCTGGGGCGGGGATGGCGAGGCCACAGGCCCGGGTGAGGTGGATAAACTGCGAGTCACCATGGCGGGAGATAGACGATCTGCACGAACTGTTTTTTGGAGGCCAGTGGAGATGAGACCGGGTGGCCCGGGAGAGGGAGTCTAGGGAAGAAATACCAGAAAATGAGAGTGGCAATGAAAACCCCCCGTGACCCTCTGAGAAGCCCGTGACGGGGCGTTTGGGGGGCAAACATTCACCAGGAATCAGGCATTAGCTTCTGGCAGGTAGCCGGGCGGGGGGATGGAACCAACCCTTCTGCCCGTTTTTTTTGAGCACAGGTGGGGTCTTGACAATAAGATTATTTATATTTATAAACCTACTAATAAGTTATTAACACAAAAAGAGGGGGCTTATGTCTTTCACCTTTGGCAGAAAAGCGGTTATGTCTCTAGTGGGGATAAGCAAGATGCAGCTTGAATATTGGGACCGGTCCGGGATTGTCAGACCCTCTAAGGCTGCGGCCGGCAAGGGGACGCGGCGGGAATATACCTTCAGGGACCTGGTGGCCTTGAAGGTGGCCAAGCGACTTAGGGATGAAGGAATTAGTCTGCAAAAAATCAGAAAGGCCTTGGCCTACCTGAGAAAGAACTTTCCCGAAAAGGAAGCCCACCTATCCGAGTTTCGTTTCTTGACCGATGGGGCAACCATCTTTGTGGTGGACCGTGATCCCCAGAGGATTCTTGACACCCTCAAGCTTGGACAACTGGTTATTTCCCTGGCCCTGGGTGAATGGATCGAGGCCCTAAAGGGGGAGGTAAAGAAGCTGGCGACTCCCAAGGAGGAAAAGATTATGGTTGAAGGCCAGGAAATTACAGTAGTGCTGACCCCGGACCTTGAGGATGGCGGCTATATGGTGCAATGCCGGGAAATCCCCGGGGCTGTCTCCCAGGGAGAAACGGAGCAAGAGGCCTTGGACAATATCTCTGAGGTCTTGGAAGAACACTTTGAGTATGTGAAAGAGCGCCAGGCCAGGGAAGCCCAGGCAGTATGAAACGGTCCGCCACCGACTACAGCGCCAAGGACCTGGTGAGGGCGGTCCGCAAGCTGGGGCTTGTCCCGGTTGAAGGCAAGAAACACACGCGGGTCTATGATGCTCAGGGCAGGTACATAACCACCGGAGCAAGATAAAGAAAGGACTCCTGGCCGCTATCCTCAAGCAGCTGGGGATAACGGAAGCTGAGTTAAAAAAACTACTTTAGTGGAGGCAAGGCATGGCCACAATCCGAAAACGTGTGAACAAAAAAGGTTGTTCCTGGCAAATTGATTATTACGACCCCCAGGGCAAGCGGGTGATGAAGTGCTTCAAGCTCAAGAAGGATGCTGAAGCCTATCTCGCCAAGGTGGAAGTGAGCAAATGTGAAAAATCCTATGAAGAAATCTTTGGCGTTAAGAAGGAAAAAACCTTTACCTTCCTCGAATTGGCCGAGGAATATGAAAAAAACTACGGAAACCAGAAATCTTATCGGACTTTCAAGCGTCACGCGGTGCGGTATCTCAGGGAGGCTTTTGGAGAGAAACGCCTGAAGGATATTTCCTATCTGGACCTTCAAACCTACCGTAACCGGCGCAAGGCTACCCCATTGGCCAACGGCAAGCCCCGGACAGACGCCACGGTCAACCGGGAAATGGCGGTGCTGAAGCATATGCTCAATAAGGCGGTTGAGTGGGGGATGCTTGAGGTATCGCCTTTTCGGATAGGAGCCAGTCTGACCTTTCGGGAGAACAATCAACGACACCGGTATCTGACGGAAGAGGAAATTGAACGGCTGCTACTTGCAGTCCTCACCTGAAACCGATTGTGGAACTGGCCCTGCACACGGGGATGAGAAAGGGGGAACTGCTGAACCTGCGGTGGGACCAGATTCGAGACGGCTTCATCTACCTGACCGAAACCAAGAGCGGCAAGGCCCGGCAGATTCCGGTGAGCGACCGGGCGGCCCAGGTGCTTAGGGAATTGCAGATCAGGAATCAATGGAAATCCCCTTATGTCTTCATAGGGCCGAATGGGAAGCGCCTAGGGGACGTGAAGAAAAGTTTTAATGCGGCCTGTCGGCGGGCGGGCCTGGAGGACTTCCGGTTCCATGACCTACGCCACACTTTTGCCTCCCACCTGGTGATGCGAGGGGCGAACCTGAAGGCGGTGCAAAGGCTCCTGGGGCATTCGGATTCAAAGATGACCGACCGCTATTCCCACCTCTCCCCTAACCACCTGAAGGAATCGGTAAATCTTTTAAGCGTTTTTCCTACCGGTAAAGAATTGGTAAACATTTTCCCTCTCAATTCCCGGAAAGCTGGAGCCGGCAGGGGGATTCGAACCCCCGACCTGCTGATTACGAATCAG
>JAILZL010000003.1 GCA_023512475.1 Syntrophobacterales bacterium | reverse complement strand
CCTCCTCTTCGACGAGCCGGTAACGGGCCTGGACCCCCCCATGACCAACGCCGTCTTCCACCTGATCGAGAAGACCCATCGGGAGACGGGCTACACCGGGGTGGTGGTGAGTCACGACATCCCCGCCATCTTCCGCATCGCCGACCGGGTGGCCATGCTGCACGGGGGCCGCATCATTGCGGTGGGCACCCCGGAGGAGATCCAGGCCCATCCCGACCCGGTGGTGCAAAGCTTCATCCGTGGGGAACCCGATTTCCACGAATCCTGAGGGCACAGATGCACAAAGGCACAGCGGAACTGGCAGTGGGGCTCTTTGTCCTTCTGGGGGTGGCCTGCCTCATTTATCTGGCCGTCCACCTGGGGGAGACGGAAATCTTGCAGCGGGGCTATCAGGTGAGCGCCATCTTTGACAACGTCTCCGGCATCAAGGAGGGGGCCGCAGTGGAAGTGGCGGGCGTGGAGGTGGGCCGGGTGGAGAGCGTCCGGGTGGGGCCCGACAGCCGGGCCGTCCTGGTGCTGCGCCTGAGGCCCTGGGTGGAGCTGAAGGAGGACGCCATCGCCTCCATCCGCACCAAGGGCATCATCGGCGACAAGTTCGTCAAGCTCTCCCCGGGAAGTGGCGACAAGCCCATCCCCCCCGGGGGGCGCATCCGGGAGACCGAGTCGGCGGTGGAGTGGGAGGAGCTCATCGCCAAATTCATCCACGGCAAGGTATAAAGGCCGCCGGCCGGCTGCCTGCCCGCCCGGGCCTGGCCCCCACGCTTTTCCCGCTCCCCCGGACCTTGTGAAACTTTCCCCGATGAATTACAGTGCAAAAAAAAGACCGTCTGCCTGACACGGGCGTCGCTTTCTGACGCCGCCATCCTGACGCCGCTGATGAGGGAAAGATCATGCGCCGCCTCGCGTCCGTGGGGAGAATTCTCTCTGTCCTGGTCATTCTGAGTGGGGCCCTGCCGGCCTGGGCCGGCCCGCCCACCGACGCGGTGAAGTCGGTGGTGGATGAGGTCCTCCGGATTCTCAACGATCCCGCCCTGGCGACCCAGAAGGAGCGCCGCCGCCAGCTGGTCAAGGCCAGGGTGGATCAGCGCTTCGACTACGAAGAGATGGCCAAGCGCAGCCTGGGCCCCACCTGGGCCCGGCTCTCTTTGGCCCAGCGCTCTGAGTTTGTGCGCCTCTTCGGGGAGCTGCTGGAGGCCTCCTATTACGACAAGGTGGACAAGTATGCCGGCGAGACCGTGACCTTCCTGGGGGAGAGCGTGGACGGCGACTACGCCGAGGTGCGCACCATGCTGGTGCGGCCCAACGACCGCATCCCCATGAATTACCGCCTGCTGAACAAATCCCGCTGGGTGATCTATGACGTGGTCATCGAGGGGGTAAGCCTGGTGAGCAACTACCGCTCCCAGTTCAGCCAGATCATCAGCCAGTCATCCTACCAGGAGCTGGTCAACCGCCTGCGCACCCGGGTGGAGGAGCTGAGGCGGGCCCAACGGGGCGCCTGAGCATCCCGCCGGGGCAAGGAGGGGCCGGGGAGCGGGCCCCGAGGCCTCCCCCGCCCTCTCCCGCACCCCTGATGGGGGGAGGGAAGCCTGGGGAAAGGCTCACACAACCGCCCCCCTCCCCGCCCCACTCACCATTCGATGGTTGTGCCCTTGCGGTAGGCCAGGGCCTGGCAGGTGGCGATCAGCCGGCCGGCGGAGTCGGTGACCTGGATGTAACAGGAGGCGGTGCGCCGGGTGGTGTGGATCTCCCGGGCCTCGGCCACCAGGCGCTCCCCGAAGGCGGGGGCGGCATGGAAGGTGAGGCTCATCTGCAAAGCCACGGCCACGCTGCCGTGGGCGTTCACCGCCACCTGGAAGGCCTCGTCCATGAGGGCGAAGACCGCGCTGCCGTGCACCATCCCCAGGATGTTCCCCATCTCCTCCCGGCAAAGCATGGACACCCGGGCATAGCCCGGGGCGGCCTCCTCCAGCTCCAGGCCCAGGTGCTGCGCCAGGCCCTGGGCCGCCACCTTCCCTTGCAGTTTGGCCAAAAATTCCGCCGATGCCATCACACTCCCTCGTAGAGTTCCGGAAACTGGTTCTTCCAGCGGCGGTGCAGCCACAGCCATTGCTCCGGTGCCGCCCGGACCCAGGCCTCCACCGCCCGGCTCTGGGCCTGGAGGTGGCGGCGGATGTCCCCCTCCACATCGTCGCTCCTCTCCAATGGCAGGGGAGGCAGGAAAGCCAAAAGGTGCCGGCCGTCCGGCAGACGCCGGGAGAAGCCCGGCAGAACCGGCACCCCCCGACGCCGGGCCAGGAGGGCGGCCACCGGGGTGGTGCGGGCCGGGTGGCCGAAAAACTCCACCAGCAGGCCCTCTCCGGCCGCGGTATTCTGATCAATGATAATGCCCACGATGCGGTTGTGCTTCAGGTGACTGAGGATTTCCTTCAGGCCGCCCCGCTTGCTGATCATGAGGTTGCCGTCCCGCTCCCTGAGGCGCCGGGCCAGGGGCCGGAGCCACGGCTGGCTGAGCTCCCGGGCCACCACCGCCACCGGCTGATACTGCAGCCCAAAGCCCGCCGCGGTGTATTCCCAGTTTCCGGCGTGCGCCCCGATCACCACCAGCCCCCTGCCCTCCCTCAGGGCCGCCTGGACATGCTCCAGGCCCGTGATCACCACCTTTTTGCGGATGATAGAGCGGGGCAGGACCGCCAGCTCCAGCACTTCCAGGCCGAAGCGGGCGAACTGCCGGAAGACCGCCCGGGCCAAGCGCTCCCGGGCCGCGGGGGGAAGCTCCCTGCCATAGGCGAAGGCCAGGTTGCGGCGCACGATCTCCCGGTGGCGCCGGTCCAGCCGATACCACAGGTCGCCCAGGAAATCGCACAGGCGTTCCCGCCAGGCAAACAGGAGGCTCACTCCCCTTCCCCCAGTTCCCGGTAGATCTCCTCCAGACGATCCGCCATCCGCTCCAGAGAATGGTGCGCCGCCA
Organism: Syntrophobacterales bacterium; assembly: GCA_023512475.1. Lineage (GTDB taxonomy): Bacteria > Desulfobacterota > Desulfobaccia > Desulfobaccales > 0-14-0-80-60-11 > JAILZL01. The sequence continues at coordinate 143,103 of JAILZL010000003.1, read as the reverse complement.
CCAGCTCCCGGCCCCGGCGGCCAAAGGCCTGCGCCTCCTCCGGGGCCTCCATGAGCCGGATAAGCGCCTGGGCCAGGGCCTGGGGGTCTCTGGGGGGGACCAGAAGTCCGGTCTGCCCCCCCCGGATGACCTCCGGAATGCCGCCTGCCCGGGTGGCCACCACCGGCCGCGCCATGGCCAGGGCCTGGAGCAGGGCCTGCGGCACTCCTTCATGGGCATAGGAGGCCAGCACCACCGCGTCCATCAGGGCCAGACAGGCGGGGACGTCCTCCTGGTGGCCCACCAGCCGCACCCAGGCCGCCAGTCCCAGTTCCCGGATCTTCGCCTCGATGACCGGCCGGTAGGGCCCCTCCCCCACGATCAGGAGCCCCGCCGGCCGCCCTGCCGCCACCAGCCGGCTGACGGCTTCCAGCAGGTCCAGATGTCCCTTCCAGGAGCGCAGCACCGCCACCGTGCCGATGACAAAGGTGCCGGGGGGAAACCCCAGGCCCGCCCGCCTTGCCGGGTCCGGCGGCCGGGGGGCGAAGTCGGTGAGGGAGACGCCGGTGGGCACCGGCAGCAGCCGTTCCGGCGGCACTCCCAGGCGCTCCTGAAGCAGGCGGGCAATCTCCCGGCTGGTGGTGAGGATCCGGGCCGGCCGGTGATACAGCCAGCGGGTGGGATAGTTGGGGTGCACCGGGGTGGAGAGATGCCGGGTGCGGAGCAGGACCGGCCGCCGCCTTAGGGTGGCCCAGGCCAGCGTCCCCACCCAGGAGTCCAGGGAGCTGTGGGTGTTGAGGATATCCACCCGTTCCGCCTTCACCAGGCGCCTCAGGCCCAAAAACGCAGCCGGATTGTGCCGGCCGCCGAAGGGGAGGGGGAAAACCCCCAGCCCCGCGGCTGCAGCCCGCCGCCCCAGCTCCCCTCTGGGATCGGCGGCGATTAGCAGGCGATGGCCCCGGCCCTGAAGCACCCGGGCCTCCTCCAGGATGCGGTGCTCCTGCCCGCCCCACCCCAGGGAGGACTCCGTATGGAGGATGGTCAGGCCGTGCAGGCGGGCCGGAGGAGTCATGACCGACGCCGGTTCCCCCACAATTCCAGATAGAGCTCCTGCAGGCGATGCAGCATGGTTTCCTGGGAATAGTGGTCCGACACAGTGCGCCGGGCCGCTTCCCCCAGCCGGGCCCGGGTGGCCGGGTCGCCCTTTAGCTCCCGGATGGCCGCGGCCAGGGCGGCGGCATCCCGGGGCGGCACCAGGACCCCGTTCACCCCGGAGGTGATGACCTGCTCAAAGCCCGGGATGCGGGTGGCCACCACCGGCAGGCCCGCGGCCATGGCCTGCAGCAGGGCCAGGGAGAGCCCCTCCCACAGGGACGGCTGCACGTAGAGATCCAGGGCCTTCAGGATCAGGGGCACATCCCGCCGCCAGCCCAGGAAGCGCACCCGCCCCTCCAGCCCCAGGTCCGCGGCCTGCCGGCGCAGGGCCTCCTCCAGGCGGCCCTCTCCGGCGACAAGCAGGGTGAGCTCCGGCAGGTCCCCGCCCAGGAGTCTGAGGGCCTCCAACAACCAGGTGTGCCCCTTGGCCTCCTCCAGCCGCCCCACGGCCCCGATGACGAAACCGTCCACCTGCAGCCGGGCCCGGGCCTCTTCCCGGCTCTCCGGGAGGTCCATGGCCCTCAGATCCACCCCGTTGGGCAGCAGAAGCAGTTTCTCCGGCGGCACGCCGTCATAGCGCCGGATGTCCGCCCAGACCTGGGGGCTCACCGCCAGTACCACGTCCGTCAGGGGCACCAGCAGGCGGTTCAGGAACAGGCGATGCCCCTTGATCCGGGTGTAGACATTGTGCACCGAGCACACCACCGGCAGCCCCAGCCCCCAGGCCGCCAGCCGGCCGTAGAGATTGGGGTGATACAGGTGGGTGTGCAGGATTTCCGGGTGACGGTCCCGGAGGAGCCGCCGCACCGACCGGATCAGCCTAAGAGCCGGGGTGCGTTTGAGGGGGAGATTCAGGGCCGTGACCCGGTAGCCCTCCCGGCGCAATTCCTCCCCGATGGCGCCCAGGGTCCCGAGGGTGGCCGCCTCCACCTCAAAGAGCTCCGGGTTCAACCCCCGGACGATGGCCGCCACCACCTCTTCGGCGCCGCCCACCGGCAGGGTGGAGATGAGCTGCAGCACCCGGAGACGGCGGTGCGGCAGGACCTGGGCAGGATCACGGGAGCCCATGCCGGGAGTATAGCAAAAAAACCCCGGGCTGCCGAGCCGGCGCCGATTCCCGGCCAGGCTCTTTGCCTCCCGGGTGCCCATCGGATCGCCGCAGAAGGAATTTCACCTCGCCCCTTGACAACCGTCCGGAGCTCGGATATGGTAAATGTGTTCGGGGCTGTAGCTCAGCTGGAAGAGCGCTTGAATGGCATTCAAGAGGTCAGGGGTTCAACTCCCCTCAGCTCCACCAAACGGCGGTCCAAACAAGGCAGGGTGAATCCCCTGCCTTTTGTTTTTCCTTCCGGGGAAGCGGCCCCACCGGTCCGGGACAGGCCCCGTTTGACAAACAGGGGGCCGGGCCGTATCCTACAGGCATCATGGAGAGCCGAACCCGTCTCATCCTGGACCGGGAAACCCTGGCCCGGCGGGTGGCGGAGCTGGGGGCCCAGCTCAGCCGGGATTACCGGGGTCTGGACCCGGTCTTTGTGGGCATCCTCAAGGGAGCCTTCATCTTTTTGGCCGATCTGGTGCGGGCCCTGGAGTTTCCGGTGGAGGTGGACTTTGTCCGGGCCGCCAGCTACGGGGCCGGCACGGAGTCCTCCGGCGTCATCCGGGTCACCAAGGAGGTGGAGCTGCCCCTGGCCGGCCGCCACGTGCTCCTGGTGGAGGACATCGTGGACATGGGCCTGACCCTCGACTTCCTGCGCCGCCATCTGGCCGCCAAAGAGCCTGCCTCCCTCAAGATCTGCTGCCTCATCGACAAACGGGAACGCCGCCAGGTGGAGGTGCCCCTGGATTATGTGGGCTTTGTGGTGCCCGGGGGCTTTCTGGTGGGTTACGGCCTGGATTGCGGGGAAAAGCTGCGCACCCTGCCGGAGGTCTATGCGGTGGACACCGGGGGCGGCGATTGAAGCCGGGCTGAGGCCATGAGCCGGATTGCCGCGGTGGATCTCGGCAGCCTTACGGTGCGCCTGGCCCTGGCCGAAGTTACCGGCCCCGGGCGTTTCCAGGTGCTGGAGCAGCGCCGGCAGGTGACGGGCCTGGGACGGGGGCTCGCCGGCGCCGGCCCCCTCTCCCCCGATGGGGTGGCGGCCACCCTGGCGGCGCTGGCCGCGTTTGGGGCGCTCTTAAAGGAGCGGCAGGTGTCCCGCATCCGGGCGGTGGCCACCCAGGCGGTGCGCCAGGCCGCCGACGGCCGGGAGTTTCTCCGGCAGGCGGCCGCCGTTCTGGGCGGGCCGGTGGATCTCATCTCCCCGGAGGAGGAAGCCCGGCTCACCCTGCAGGGCATCCTCACGGTCCTGGAGCCCGCGGTCCCGGAGGCCGGCCCGGTGCTGGTCTTTGATATCGGGGGCGGCAGCTCGGAGTTTGTGCTGCTGAGACCCGGGACCGAGCCTGTTTTTGCTGGCCTGCCCCTGGGGGTGCTGAGTCTCAGCGCCCTCCTGCCGGTGAGCGATCCCCCGCGACCGGCGGAGGTGGCGGCCTTAAAGACCGAGGTTGCCCGCCGGCTGGAAATGTTTTATAAAGAAAATTTTACCGGCTTACCCGGTCCCCAGGCGCTGGTGGGCACCGCCGGGGCCGTCACCACCCTGGCGGCCATGGCCCAGGAACTGCAGGACTACGAGGCGGCCCGCATCAACAATTACCGCCTCACCCGGGCCCGGCTTCTTAAGCTGGCCGGGTCCATCTGCCGCCTGCCGGAGGCCGAGCGGGCCCGCCTCCCGGGGCTGGAGCCGGCCAAGGCCGGGGTGATGGTGGCCGGGGTGATCCTGGTCCTGGCCATCCTGGACCTCTGCCGCCGGGAGGATCTCATCTGCGTGGACGCGGGCCTTCTGGAAGGCATCCTGGCGGAGCTGGCCCGATGAGCCCCGGGAGAGGAGGGGCAGTCCCGCCCCCGGGGACGCCATGCGATGGGAGGCGGCGGCGGTCCCAACAACCTCGGACACTCCCGGCCCCCGGGGACGATATCCACCTCCCGTGGTCCTGGCCCATAAAGGGTAAGGAAAGGATGCCAGGCTGACGCGGGCTGGGCTTCCGGGGGCTGGGTGGGACGCGTGAGGGGAGGAGAGGGGAGCACCCTTCCTCCCCGCGCCTCCCGGAGCCACCGCGGCCATGCGGGGCCACTTCTTTGTACGATTCCTGGACAGGTCATTTCTACTGATGGGAGCGAACCATGGCACCTGAGGCTATCCCTTATGCCCTGACCTTTGACGACGTGCTGCTCTTGCCGGGCCCGTCGGCGGTGCTGCCCAGCGAAGCGGATCTGAGCACCCGGCTCACCCGCCATATCCGGCTCAACATCCCCCTCCTCAGCGCCGCCATGGACACGGTGACGGAATCCGAGACCGCCATCAGCATGGCCCGCCAAGGCGGCATCGGTATTATCCACCGCAATCTCAGCATCGCCGACCAGGCCCTGGAAGTGGAGAAGGTGAAGAAATCCGAGTCCGGCATGATCATCGACCCGGTGACCATCGGACCGGAGGAGCCCATCTCCCGGGTGCTGGAGCTCATGGGGCGCTATCGCATCTCCGGCATCCCGGTGGTGGAGGGCAGGCGCCTGGTGGGCATCGTCACCAACCGGGATCTGCGCTTCGAAACCAACCTGGGGGCCAAGGTCAAGGACGTGATGACCAAGGACCGCCTGGTCACCGCGCCGGTGGGCATCACCCTGGAGGAATCCAAGGCCCTGCTGCACAAATACCGCATCGAGAAACTCCTGGTGGTGGATGACAACTTTGAGCTCAAGGGCCTCATCACCATCAAGGATATCGAAAAGATCAAAAAATACCCCCTTTCCTCCAAGGATGAATACGGCCGCCTGCGGGTGGGGGGCGCGGTGGGGGTGGGGCCGGACCGGGAGGAGCGGGTGGCCGCCCTGGTGAAGGCCGGGGTGGACGTCATCGTTATCGACACGGCCCACGGCCACTCCCGCCGGGTGGTGGAGGCGGTGGCCGCCACCAAGCGGAAATTCCCGGAAGTGGAGCTCATCGCCGGCAATGTGGGCACCGCCGAGGGGGCCCGGGATCTCATCAAGGCCGGGGCCGACGCGGTGAAGGTGGGGGTGGGCCCCGGCTCCATCTGCACCACCCGGGTCATCGCCGGGGTGGGAGTGCCCCAGCTCACCGCCATCATGGACTGCGCCCAGGCCTGCCGGGAGGCCAAAATCCCCCTGGTGGCCGACGGCGGCATCAAATATTCCGGGGACATCACCAAGGCCCTGGCCGCGGGCGCAGACACCGTCATGATCGGCTCCCTGTTTGCCGGCACCGAGGAAAGCCCCGGGGAAACCGTCATCTTCCAGGGCCGCAGCTACAAGATCTACCGGGGTATGGGCTCCGAGGAGGCCATGAAGGCGGGCAGCCGGGACCGCTACTGCCAGGAGGATGTGGACCTGGAATGCAAGCTGGTGCCCGAAGGCATCGTCGGCCGGGTGCCCTCCCGGGGCAAGCTGGCGGACGTGGTCTATCAGCTGGTGGGCGGAGTGCGCTCCGGCATGGGCTATGTGGGCGCCCGCACCATCCCGGAGCTCCAGAAGCTGGCCCGGTTCGTGCGCATCACCCCCGCGGGTCTCAGGGAATCCCACGTCCACGACGTCATCATCATGAAGGAATCCCCCAACTACTGGGTGGATTAAGGGCCCGGAAACCTGGGGGGCCTCGCCGGACGCCCCGGGGCGGGGGCGGGAACGCTCTCTTCCCCCTGCCCCGGGTGGCCCCTCCCCTTGATCTCCCTTTCTTCGGCCCGTCAGCGCCGCCTCAGGGCCAATACCAGCCCCAGTCCCATCCAGCAGGCCTCCCTCAGGCGCCGGAGGATACTGAAAGCCGCGCCGAAGGCCGCCCCCCGCTTCAGGCTCACGGCCAGGAGGATATTGCCCCCCTCCTGCATCCCCAGGGAGGCGGGGAGGAAAAACCCCAGGGCGGTGAAGATCATGGCCAGGGAGTCCCAGATCAACGCCGCCGCCAGCTCCACCGGGGCCTCCAGCAGCCGGAAGGCCAGCCAGACCTCCAGGGAATTCACCGCCCAGGCGGCGAGCTGCACCAGGACCAGGCCTCCCGCCAGTCCCCGGCGCTCCTCATAGAAGGCCGCCAGCCGGGCGTCAATCCGGGCCAGTTCCGCCTCCCGGGCCGCCAGAAACAGGGGGCAGAGATGCCACCGCTGCAGGAGGCGCACCGCTTTCTGGCAGGGTTCCCGGCGCTGCACCAGGATGAACCCCGCCACCCCCAGACCCAGAACCAGGGCCCCCAGGAGCAGGCCCTGAAGATAAGGGGAGATTTCCGGCAGGAAGGCCACCGCCAGAGCCAGCCCCAGGAGGATATAAAGGAAAAGGCCCGCCACCCGGAGGGCCTTGTGCACCACCAGGCTGGCCGCGGCGGCCTCCAGGGAGTAGCCGGCATTGACCAGACCCGCCGCTTTGTAGGGCTCACCCCCCAGACTGGCGGTGGGGGTGAGGACATTGAGGGCCTCCCCTTCCAGCCGCAGGGCGGCAAGGCGGAGGAATCCCAGACGGCCGCCGGCATCCGGCAACAGGCGCTTCCAGGTGTAGGCGTCCAGGGCGGTGGTGACCCCGTAGGGGAGGAGGAGCACAGGAAAGCCCCAGCCCACCCGGGAGAGGTTGGCCGCCAGGGGCTCCCAGCCCACTTCGGCCAGCATCCAGAAGAGAAAGGCGCCGGCCACCAGGAGGAGGACAAGGGTCAGGCGGCGCACCGGGGCCTCCGACACACAAACGGCAGGCCTCCCTCCACCCCACCCCGGCCTTGCATCTCACTCCCCGGCCGGCACGGCCCCAGGCTCCCCCCCGGCGGCCGTCTGCGGCGCCCGCACCGCCTTGGGCAGGGGCCGCATCAAAAGCACTAGGGGCAAAAGGAGCAGGCAGATGAGGGTGAACAGGAAATACACATCACAGAAGGCCAGCATCTGGGCCTGGCGCTGCACCTCCCGGTAGAGGAAGGCCATGGCCTCCTTGCTCTGCCACCACTGCCAGTCCGGCCCCAACTGAGGGAAGAGATGCCCCAGGCGCTGCTGCCAGGCGGTAAAGGGCAGGGAGAAGGGGGTCAGGTGCTCTACCAGATGGGTCTGGTGGAACTGGGAGCGCTGGGACAGGAGGGTGGTGGCGGTGGCGATGCCGAAGCTCCCCCCCAGGTTGCGCATCAGGTTGAAGATGCCGGTGGCGTTCCCCATCTTCTCCTGGCTGATGCGGGACACGGTGAGGGTGGTGAGGGAGACGAAGGTGGTCCCCAGACCGAAGCCCTGGATGAAGCGGGGCCACCAGGCGTGGGCAAAGTCAATCTGGGTGTTGTACATGCTCATGAGATAGACCGCCACGGCATTGATGAGGAGCCCCGCCCCCACCAGCCAGCGGCCGTCAATGAGCTGGGTGAGGCGGCCGACGATGGGCAGGATCATCAAAGAGCCCACCCCGCCGTAGGCCAGGGCCCAGCCCGCCAGGGTGGCGTCGTAGCCCATCAGGGTCTGGAGATACAGGGGCAGCAGCACGATGCTGCCGTAAAGCACGAAGCCGAAGAAGAACATGATGGCGGTGCCGGCGGCGTAATTGCGCTCTTTAAAAAGCCTCAAATCCACCACCGGTTCTTTCACCTTGAGCTCCCAGTAGAGGAGCAGAATCAAGCTGACGGCGGAAATCACCGCCAGACGCACGATGAAGGCGCTCTCAAACCACCCCTCCCGCTCCCCCTTGTCCAGGACCACCTGCAGGGCCCCCAGGCCCACGCACAGGAACCCCAGGCCCACGTAGTCGATCTTGCCGGCCCGCTGCTCCCGGATGTATTTGGGGTCAAAGATAAAGACCGCGGTCATCACCAGGGAGAGGAGGCCCACCGGCAGGTTGATATAGAAGGCCCAGCGCCAGCTCAGGGTGTCGGTGATCCAGCCCCCCAGAAGCGGCCCGATGATGGGGGCGAAGACCACCCCGATGCCCCAGATGGCCATGGCCATGCCCCGCTCCCGGACCGGGAAGCTCTCCAGGAGGATGGCCTGGGAGATGGGCTGCAGGGCCCCGCCCCCCAGACCCTGGAAGATGCGGAAGACGATGAGCAGGCCCAGGTTGGGGGCCGAGCCGCAGAGCATGGAGGAGAAGGTAAAGAGTCCCAGGCAGAGCATGAGGAAGCGCTTGCGGCCGAAGAGGGCCGCCAGCCAGCCGGTGATGGGGAGCACAATGGCGTTGCTCACCAGGTATGAGGTGAGCACCCAGGTGGCCTCGTCCACCCCGGCGGACAGCGACCCGGCCATATGCGGCAGGGCCACATTCACCACCGTGGTGTCGATGATCTCCATGAAGGTGCCCGCCATCACCGCGATGGTGACGAGCCACTTGTTCACCGCCGGCCGCTCTTCGTTCATGGCTGCAGGGGGCTCACCGGTTCAGGGATGGGGAGCTGATCTTCCGGACCTGCAGGAGGAAGGCCCAAATCCCCTGCCCTCCCTCCCGGGCCGTCTTCAGCCGGAGTGGGGGACCCGGGGTGCAAGTTCCTCATCCCCGCCCTCTCCCTCAGGGGCGGGCGGCAAGGGGCGCCCGGGAGGCCGGTTCCCGCGCCCCGCCTGTCCCCCCGCCCGCCAGCAGGCGGGGACCGGAGCGGTCCCGGGTGTCGATGGTGGCGTAACAGGACATGCCCAGGCGCAGGGGCCGGTCCTCCGGGAAAGGCGGCAGCAGGCGGATCTTCACCGGGATGCGCTGCACCACCTTGACCCAGTTGCCGGTGGCATTCTCCGGGGGCAGCAAGGCGAAGGCGGCCCCGGTGCCCGCCATGATGGAGTCCACCACTCCTCCGAAGGTGACGCCCGGGTAGGTGTCCACCGTCACCTTGGCCTTCTGGCCGATGCAGACGTGGGTGAGCTGGGTCTCCTTGTAGTTGGCCTCAACCCACAGATCCCCGAACTCCAGCGGCACCACCATCATCAGGGGCTGGCCGGGCTGCACCCAGTTCCCCGGCTTCACCTGGCGCCGGGTGACGTAGCCGCTCACCCCGGCCTTGACCTGGGTATAGGAGAGGCGCAGCCGGGCCTCCTCCAGGCGGGCCTTGGCCTCCCGGATGGCAGGCTGCTCCTCCAGGGGGATATCGGTGGAGCCGCCGATGGCCGCCAGGGCCTGGCGCTCTTCGGCTTGGGCCTCGGCCAGCTCGCCCTGGGCCACCTTCACCCGGGTGTTCACCTGGTCCAGGGTCTGGCGGGGGACGGTGCGGCGTTCGTAGAGACTGCTGTACCGCCGCTGGTCGGTGAGGGCCTGATTCAGGTGCGCCCGGCTCTGGAGGATTTTGGCCCGGGCGGCGGCCACCCGGGCGTATTGGGCCGCCAGGTCCTGGCGCAGGCGGTTCAGCGTGGCCTCGGCCTGGGCCACCGCCACTTCGAAGTCCTGGGGCTCCAGGGTCAGGAGCACCTGACCGGCGGTGACGGGCTGGTTGTTGTCCACCAGCACCTGGGCCACCCGGCCGGGCACCCGGGCGGAGACCACCCCCACATGCCCGCTGACATAGGCATCATCGGTGCTCACAAAGATGCGCAGATAATACCAGTAACCCACCCCGGCGGCAGCCACCAGGAGCACCACCAGGATCACGCCGACACGCAGGAGGTTTTTATGCGCCATCGTCAGGGCTGCTTGTTCTCCAGCAGTTCATTGATGGCCCCCACGGCCCAGAGATAGGTGGCCTTGGCCATCTGGTGATCATAACGGGCGTTGTAAAAATTGACCCGGGCCTTGGTGAGCAGGGTCTGGGCGTCGATGACGTCGGTGGCGGTGCCCACCTGTTCCTTGTAGCGCTCTTCATTGAGGCGCAGGTTCTCCTCCCCCTGGCTGACGGCCTTCTGGGTCACCCGGATGCGCTCGGCGGTGTCCTTTACATCCAGGTAGGCGGTCTGCACCTCCAGCTTCACCTGATCACTCAAGTCCTGGCGCTTCAGCTTCAGCTGCTCCAGGCGCTCTTTGGCCTGGCGCACCTGGGCCCGGGTGTCGAAGCCGGAAAAGAGGCTCCACTGCAGACCGACGATGGCGAACCACTGGTTGTCGTGCAGCCAGGTGTCGTTTTGCTGCCAGGTCTGGCCCGCCTGCACAAAAACCCGGGGGTAGAAGCCCGCCTGGGCCTGGGTGACGGCCTTTTCCCCCTGCCGGATGCGGCCTTCCGCCGCCTTGAGATCCGGCCGGCGCTCCAGGGCGGTGCGGGCTGCCTGGGGGAGCTCCGCCACCGGCACGGCCAGCTCGCTCTCCTCGGCGAGCTTCAGGGGGGTGCCGATGGGGAGGGCCAGCAGCTTGTTGAGCTGGGAGGTGGCGGTGGTGACATCGCTCCTGGCGGTGATGAGCCGCTGCTCCGCGTCCGCCAGGGCCACCTCCGCCTGGAGCACATCATTGTAGGTGGTGAGCCCCACCTCATAGAGATTGCGGGCGTTTTTCAGGTGCTCCCTCAGCTGGGTCACCTCCTGCTGGGCCACCTGCACCATCTTCTCCGCCCGGAGCACCCGGAAATAACCCTGGCAGACCGCCAAAAAGAGGTTATCCCGCACCTGGGCGCTGTCCAGGCGGCTGATGGACTTCCCCAACACCGCGGCCTGGTAGCGGGAGGAGGTGGCGAAAAAGTCGAAGACTGTCTGTTCCGCCACCACCTGACTGGACCAGAAATTGCGGTTGGTCATGCGGAAGCCCGCGGGACCGGCGGGGCCGGCCCCGGCGCCGATGCGGATCTTCACCGGGTTGTCGTACAGGGTGTGCCCCACCTGGGCCTTCACCTGGGGGAGAAACCCGGCCCGGGCCCGCACCACCTCGGCATCGGCGATGAGCTCCTCCAGGCGGGCGATCTTCAGGGTGGGGTTGGCCTGGGCCGCCTGCCGGAGGGCCTCCCGCAGGGTGAGCTCCCGGGGCGGGTCTGCGGCGGTGGCCGCTCCGGGGGGCCCCAGGAGCACCGGCAGCCCCAGGGCCAGCCAGACCAGGAGACGGATCATGACGACAGCACCTCCTGTGAAGCCCTCGGCCGCCGCAGTCCGCCCAGGAGGGCCCGCAGCACCGGCTCGGCTTCCGTGAGCGGGATTTCCGGGGCCTCCTGCCACTGATAGTAGCCCACCCCCCGGATCAGCCCCCGGAACAGGCAGGCCAGGAGACGGGGGTCGGCAGCCACAAATTCCCCCTGGGAGATCCCCTGGGAAAACAGCCCGGTCAGCTGGGCCAGGATCTCCTCCTCCAGCTGCCGGATGCGCTGAAAGGGAGTGTTCGCCCTGGAGAGCCAGCGGGGCAGATCCCGGAAATAGACCGGGAACAGCAGACGCTCGCGCCTCAGATAGTCCAGACAGAGCTGCAGGGCTCCCAGGAGGCGCTCCCAGGCCGACCCCGGACGGGTGAGGATAGCCTCCAGCTCCCGGCGGAGGTTTTCCCCCACCTGGGACATGAGGGCGGAGATCAGGTGCTCCTTGCTGGCAAAATAGAGGTAAATCGTCCCCTTGGCCACTCCGGCGGCCTGGGCGATCTCCTCCATGGTGGCCCCCTCCACCCCGCCCCGGCGCTCCATCACCCGGCGGGCCGCGGCCAGGATTTCCTGGGTGCGGAACTCCGTCAGCACCTCTTTTTTCGTGACTTTGGCGCCCATTGACTCTAAAGTCAGAAAAATGACTTTTAAGTCAATAAAACGACCGCGCTCCCCTGTCAAGGGAAAACTTGTTGCACCGGCGGGGTGGATATCGTCAAAATAATGGGTAAGGGAAATCGCGGCCAGGAAGGCCCGGTGACGGGCGCAAGGGAACCACGGCCTGAAGGGAGGGTCGAAACCCTCCGGGAGGACGCATGGAACGACGGGAATTTCTGAAGCAACTGGCGCTCCTGGGCGCCGCGGCCGGCACCGCCCACTGGGTACTGCCGCAGGAGCTCTGGGCCATGGCCCCGGAGCGGCGGCCCCAGCCGGTCATTGCCAAGAAAGAAGGCACCCACTGGGCCAACCTCACCTCGGACGCGGTGGAGGCCCTGGGGGGCATGAAAAAGTTCGTCAACCCCGGGGAGACGGTGGTGGTGAAGCCCAACATGGCCTGGGACCGGGCCCCGGAGCTGGCGGCCAACGCCCACCCCGAGGTGGTGCGCCGGGTGGTGGAGATGTGTCTGGAGGCCGGGGCCAAGCAGGTGAAGGTCCTGGACCATACCTGCCACGACGCCCGCAAGGCCTACCAGAACAGCGGCATCAAGCCGGCGGTGGAGGCCCTCAAGGACCCCCGGGTGGTGGTGGAGTACGTGGATGAGCGCCGCTTCGTGGAGGTGAAGGCGGAGAAGGCCAAGTCCCTAAAGAAGTGGCTCTACTACAAAGACATCCTGGAGGCCGACCGCTTCATCAACATCCCGGTGGCCAAACACCACAGCGAGGCCCGCCTCACCCTGTGCCTGAAGAACATGATGGGGGCCATCGGCGGCTGGCGGGGGCGCTGCCATGTGGGCCTGCACCAGAATATCGCCGACATGAACCTGGTCCTCAGGCCGGACCTGCATGTCCTGGACTGCACCCGCATCCTGCTCAGAAACGGCCCCACCGGCGGCAATATCGCGGATGTGGAGGTGCGCAACCTGGTGTTGGCCGGCCCCGACCCGGTGGCCCTGGACGCCTACGGCACCACCCTCTTCGGCCTTAAGCCCGCAGAGATCGGCTATATCACCAAGGCCTACGAACTGGGCCTCGGGGAGATGGAGCTCAGCAAGGTCACCTTTGTCTGACCGCGGTGGGAAAGCACCCCTCCCCGAAATCCGGTGGGTTGAGGCTGGCCGACTTGCCGGTTTGGCGAAGCCGCCTCCCATTCAGGGGGTTGGGGAGGGGGCCCGGGGAAGGGGCAGGGGCCTGTGACCCCTGGCCCCGCCCCCGGAAAACTTTTTCACCTATTTGCCAAGGGGCAGGCGGGTTCCCCGGAACGGCTCCGGCCCCGCCGGCCCGGATGTCCGGGCGGTGGGAGGCGCCTCTCCCCGCCCCGCATCCTTTTTCCCCGCGGGAGGGGGTTGAGATTTCCTCCCCGGGGCGATCCCCCACAACATGGACGCGAGACCGGAAAAATCCCCCGCCCCTCCTCCCCAGAGGTTGTGGCTGCACCTGCGCCGGGCCAGCCAGATTTTCTTTTTCCTCCTCTTTGTCTGGCTCTTCCTGAAGGCGGAGTATGGCGGCCAGGAGCATCTGGCCTGGCCGGTGGATCTCTTTTTCCGCTTCGACCCCCTGGCTTTGGCGGTCACCCTCCTCACCTTCAGCCCCCTGGTGCCGGCCTTGCTGTGGTCCCTGAGCTTTGTTCTCCTCACGCTGGTGCTGGGGCGGTTTTTCTGCGGCTGGGTCTGCCCCCTGGGCACCACCCTGGATGCCTGCCGGCGCCTGCTTTTCCTTCCCCGGCCGGATACCGGGGTGGCGGACCGCTGGCGCCGGGCCAAATATTACCTCCTGGTCGCCCTGTTGGCCGGGGCGCCTTTCTCCGTCAATCTGGCCGGGCTGTTTGACCCCCTCTCCCTCTTATACCGCACCCTGACCATCGTCCTGTACCCCGCCTTCAGCTACGGGGTGGAGAAAGGCAGCACCGTGCTCTACCACCTGGGGCCGCCGGTGACCCATCTCAGCGAGCCGGTGTACAAACTCCTCAAGGCCACTGTGCTGCCCTTCCGGGGCCTGGTGTTTCTGTTGCCCTTCCTCACCCTGGCCCTTTTTGCCCTCATCGTGGCCGCGGAGAGGCTGGACCGCCGCTTCTGGTGCCGGGCCCTCTGTCCCCTGGGGGCTCTGTACGGGATTTTGGCCCGTTTCTCCCTTTTGCGCCGCAAGCCTGCGGTGCTCTGCCCGGACTGCGGGGATTGCGCCGTCCTGTGCAAGATGGGCGCATTTGCAGGAGGGGGTCCGGAGTCGTCCGCCTCTCCCAGTCAGCGGGAAGAGGAGGGGACCGCGGCCGCCGCCTCTCCCGAAGGGGCCCGGGGCCGCCTCAGGCCGCACCTCTCCTCGGAATGCCAGCTCTGCCTGAGCTGTGTGGCCGCCTGTGAGCGGGGCCGGGCCGACTTTGTCTGGCAGCGCCTCCCCCGGGCGCCCCTGGATCTGGGGCGGCGCCAGGTGCTCACCGCCCTGGCGGCGGGGGTGGCGCTGGCGCCGGTGGTGCGCCTGGGCTCCCTGGCCAAACGGCCCGATGAATTCCTGCTACGTCCGCCCGGCGCCCAGGAGGAAGGGGAATTTCTGGCCCGCTGCATCCGCTGCGGCCAGTGCCTCAAGGTCTGTCTCACCAACGGTCTGCAGCCGGTCCTGTGGGAGGCGGGTCTGGAAGGCCTCTATACCCCCCGGCTGGTCCCCCGGCTGGGGTATTGCTCTTATGGCTGCAATCTCTGCGGCCAGGTTTGCCCCACCGGCGCCATCCCGGCCCTGAAGCTGGCCGACAAACAGGCCCTGGCCCTGGGGGTGGCGGCCTTCGACCGCAACCGCTGCATCCCCTGGTCCGAGGGCAGCGACTGCCTGGTGTGCGAAGAGCACTGCCCGGTCTCCCCCAAGGCCATCACCTTCAACCTGGGGGAGGTCCTCAACAGCAAAGGGGAAAAGACGCTGGTGAAACTGCCGGTGGTGCACCCGGAGCGCTGTATCGGCTGCGGCCATTGCGAGCACGTCTGTCCGGTGGGCGGCGCGGCGGCGGTGCGGGTGCGGCGGTCGCTGAGGGTGGAGATGTAAGGGGAGGACGGCACCATCCACGCCCCCGGGGTGGAGGAGAGAGGCTGGGAAGGGGGGCCGCCACCAGCCCTCCCCCGCCGGCACACATCCCATGAAACGCCATTATCCCGAACAACCCCTGGTAGGGGTGGGCGCAGTCATCTTCCGAGGGGAGGAGGTCCTCCTGGTGCGCCGGGGCCAGGAGCCGCAGAAAGGGGCCTGGAGCCTGCCCGGCGGGCTGGTGGAGGTGGGCGAACGCCTGACGGCGGCCCTGCTCCGGGAAGTCCGGGAGGAGACGGGGCTTCAGGTGCGGATCCTGGGGATCACCGCGGTGCTGGAGCGCATCTACCGGGACGAGCAGGGAGGCGTGCCCTACCACTATGTGCTGGTGGATTTCGCCTGCGAACATGTGGCGGGGGAGCCCCGGCCCGCCTCGGACATCACCGCCGCCCGGTTTGTCCCGCTCCCCGAGCTGGAGAGCCTTCAGCTGCCTCCCTTCACCGCCCGGGTCATCCACCGGGCCCGGCGCCAGCGGGCGGCCGGCGCCTTTCTGCCCCTGGTGGAGTGAGAAGGGCCGACCCCCCTGCCTTTTCCGGCCCCGGGGTGGCCCTCCCCCCCTTGGGGGGATGTGACGGTCAGCCGCATCGCCGCCCCGGGAAGGGGCTGTTGCTCCTCAAACCTGAGGCCAGGGCTGGGGTCCGCGTTCCTTTGTCCCTTCTCCCGCCCGGATCTCCTGAGCTGTCATGGCCTTGCCGGCATTCTCAGGTCCCCGGCGCCGGGGGCACCCGGGGGAGCTCCGCCAAAGAGCGCTTAAGCTCCGCCTCGGGAAACTCCACATCCTCCAGTTTGCCCGCCAAAAAGGCGTCATAGGCCGCCAGATCCAGAAAACCGTGCCCGGAGAAATTGAAGACGATGACCTCGGGCCGGTTCTCCTCCCGGCAGCGCACCGCCTCGTCGATGGCGGCCTTCACCGCATGGGCGGTCTCCGGCGCCGGTATCACTCCTTCAGCCCGGGCGAAGAGCCGGGCCGCCTCAAAGACCGGATTCTGGGAATAGGCCCGGGCCTCAATCACCTTTTCCTGCACCAGCAGACAGACCAAGGGCGCATCCCCATGGTAGCGCAAGCCCCCGGCATGGATCCCCGGCGGCACAAAGCCGTGCCCCAGGGTGTGCATGAGCATGAGGGGGGTGAGGCCCACGGTGTCCCCGAAATCATAAGCATAGGCGCCCCGGGTGAGGGTGGGGCAGGCGGTGGGCTCCACCGCCACCAGCCTGAGCGGCCGGCCCCGGAGCTTGTCCGGCACGAAGGGGAAGACAAACCCGGCGAAGTTGCTGCCGCCGCCCACGCAGCCGATGAGCACATCCGGGGTCTCCCCGGCCAGGGCCAGCTGCTTTTGGGTCTCCAGACCGATGACCGTCTGGTGCAGCATGACGTGGTTGAGCACACTCCCCAGGGAGTAATTGGTGTCCCCGTGGGTGGCGGCGTCCTCCACCGCCTCGGAGATGGCGATCCCCAGGCTGCCGGGGGTATCCGGGGTCTCGGCCAGGATGCGGCGGCCGGCCTGGGTGTGCTCCGTGGGGGAGGCCAGCACCTCCGCCCCCCAGATCTGCATCAGGGAGCGGCGGTAGGGTTTCTGCTGATAGCTCACCTTCACCATATAAACGGTGCACTCCAGCCCGAAGAAATTGCAGGCCAGAGCCAGGGCACTCCCCCACTGGCCGGCGCCGGTCTCGGTGGCCAGCCTCCGGATGCCGGCGACCTTATTGTAGTACGCCTGGGGCACCGAGGTGTTGGGTTTGTGGCTGCCCGCAGGGGAGACCGATTCATCCTTGTAGTAAATCCGGGCCGGAGTCTTCAGGGCCTGCTCCAGGCGCACGGCCCGCCTCAAGGGAGTGGGGCGCCAGAGGCGGTAGATCTCCCGCACCGGCTCCGGAATGGGGATCTCCCGCTCCTGACTCATCTCCTGGCGGATGAGCTCCGGGGGGAAGATGGCGGCCAGATCCTCCGGGGTTACGGGCCGGCCGGTGGCGGGATGCAGATACGGAGGCAGGGGCCGGGGCAGATCCGGCTGGATGTTATACCAGGCTGCCGGCAACTCCCCCTCCGGGAGCAGAATCTTATAGGAGTCCATTTCATGTGCTCCTTGGAACAAGATGCCCATGTATTAGGCTGTCAGCCTGCTCCTGTCAAGGGAAAGTTCAGCTTGTCAGGCGGGTCCTGCATCGGATTTAAGCAACGGGCGGACAGGGCCGATAGGGGAAGTAGCGGGGGGAAGGGCGCCTTCCGGCGCCGGCTGAGGGGCGTGGCTCCGGGCTTGCGGTTCAGGGGCCAGCGGGCGGCCGGGGAAGAACCGGGGAGTGCAAGGGGGGGAGCGGCAGCGCGGGAGCCAGGCGGGGGCGCCCGTTGGCCGGGTTTCCTGGCGGGAAAGCGTCCGGAACGTCTCATCGGGCGCCGCCCAGGGGACAGTTCCGGGCGGCTGTTCAGGCACCCCAAGCCCGCCGTCCACTTATCCAGGGGTCGAGGATCAATCGTGGAGGACACTTTCCTGAGGCACAGCGGCCGGGGCCTCCCCCAGGAGGCGGCCGCCGAGGGGGGCACAAGCGGCAGCCCCCGACGCGGCAAAGGCGCCTCCGGAGAGCGCCCGGCCCCGCAGCGGAACTTCTCTGGCCTGAGGGAGGAGGAGCTGGACCGCATCCTGCATCTGAAACGGAATCTGGATTACTCTGACACCCTGATCCAATACGCCGGGAAGTACCGCAAAATGGGCTGGGAGCTGGTGGCCGTCAATCTGAGGGGGGAACCCGCCTATGACCTGGATTTCCGGGAGGCGGAGGAGGCCTGGGCGGCCCGGCTGGCGGATTGGAGCCTGGAGGGCTACCAGGTGAACCTGGGCATCCGCACCGGCGCCCCTTCCCGGCTGCTGGTGGTGGAGGTGCACCGGGAGGAGAGCCGCCCCCCCTTCGACCGCCGGGGGGAGTGGGGCTCCGGCTGTGTGGCGGAAGTGGGTCTGCAACGGGAGCAGCACTACTATACCCTGCCCAAGGGCTGGCAGCCGCCGTCGTCCTTTTTCCTGGAAGGCTTCCAGATCATGATCTTCGGAGAGGGGGGCCTGGTGCTGGCGCCGCCCTCCATGGAGCCCCAGCTGCAGACCAACCTGCGGTGGCTGCGGCCGCCGTGGGAGAGCCCCCCCACCCGGCCCTCCCCGGCGCTGTGCCGCTTCATCAGCGACCACGCCCCGCGCCTTCAGGCGGAGCAGGCCCGACCCTTGCCGGAGGTCATGGCCTGGAGCCGCATCTACCCGCTGATCCAGCCCCACCCCCGCATACTCCAGGCCTTGCTGGCCCCGGCCACCTCCTTTGAGGCCTACTACCGCACCCTGCTGATGGAGGCCCGGGCCGTGGGGCTGGAGGATCCGGCGGTGCTGATGGGGCTGCTGTGGCATGCGCCCCTGGGGGACACCCGGGATTCCTGGGAGAAGGCGGCCCACCTGGAGGAGCTGGTGAAGCAGTC
Source organism: Syntrophobacterales bacterium (assembly GCA_023512475.1). GTDB lineage: Bacteria > Desulfobacterota > Desulfobaccia > Desulfobaccales > 0-14-0-80-60-11 > JAILZL01. Next base: position 124,785 of record JAILZL010000003.1, on the reverse strand, counting down.
CCTCTCCGGGGTGGAGCCGCTGTCCCCGGATAATCCCCCGGGTCCGGGACCGCAGGCCGGCTCTCCCGCCGCCACAGACCCCGGGGCTCCCCTGCCCGGCCCTCCGGAGGCCGCGCCTTACGCGGGCATGGTGCCCTCCCCTCCCGGGGGCAACGGCCATGCCCGGCCCGAGCCCGGGGGCCCCCTCCCCCCCACCTGGCAGGAGATGCTGCGCCTCACCCAGGAAAATCTCCTGGTGGAGCGCCGGCGCTACGAGGCCATGATCTATGAGCTGGGGAAGCTGGGGGCCCTGCAGGAATTCTTCCGGCGGGAGAACCGGCAGAACAAGGCCCTCCGGGACAAGCTGGAGAGTCAGTGGACTGCGGAGCTGGAGTATCTCCGCCAGCAGCTGACCGCCAAAAAGCCGAAGAAGGGATGGTATCGATCGTGGTGGCAGGAATGAGCACTCACCATGGCCCGAAGACCTCCTCCGGGGAGACGGGGAACCTCATCCTCTCCGTGCCCCCCCGGGGACGGGATCGGGAGCCCCTGCGGCTCCCGGTGCGGATCAACAGCCTGTCAGCCACCGGGGCACTGCTGGAGATCCCGGACCGCGACGCCCCGCCGGCTTTTTTCTCCTTGAGCGGCCGGGAGGCCGTGATCACGGTCCCCTCCGCCTCCTCCCCCGTGCGGGACATCGAGGGCCGCATCTCCTGGACCCGGGCGGCGGCCCAGGGCTTCATCGTGGCCTTCGAGCTCAAGGAACCGGAACTGGAGGTGCGCCGGGTGCTGGAAGAACACCTGGGGTCTTTCCCCCGGGACCTCAAAGAACTGTGGGACGCCTGGGATGAGGTGCATCACCGCCGCCCGGCCCAGGTGGCGGAGCAGGCCGCCTATCTGGTGGGGGTGGGGGCGGTGGCCGCCGGCACCACCCTGTATCTGGCCGGCCCGGACACCCTGAAGCTGTACGGCTGCATCCTGGCCCTCTACGGCTGCCTGATGATGGCCGCCAAAAGCCTCTGGAGCCTCTGGCGGGGACGGGCCGCTTCCCGGTCCTAGCCCGGGCGGAATGCACAAGGGAGTGGCGATGCAGGACCTGAGCGTGAAAAAACTGTGGAGCATCGGCGGCGGCAAAGGCGGAGTGGGCAAAAGCGTCTTCACCCTGGGGCTGGGAATCTGCCTGGCCCGCCTGGGCAAGAAGGTCATTCTGGTGGACGCCGACCTGGGCGGCGCCAACCTCCACACGCTGATGGGAGTGCGCTATCCGCCCCTCACCCTGGAGGACTTCCTCCTGAAACGGGTCAGCCGCCTGGAGGACCTCATCATCGAGACCCAGATCGCCGGCATCGGCCTGATCTGCGGCGCCGACGACATCCTCGGGGCGGCCAACCCCACCTATGCCCAGAAGGTGCGTCTGCTCAACCAGATCGAGGATCTGCCCGCGGACCTGGTGCTCCTGGATCTGGGCGCGGCACCTCCTTCAATGTCCTGGACTTCTTCAACTATTCGCCCGGGAAGATCTGCGTTTTGACCAGCCAGGCCACGTCCCTGCAGAATGTCTACGGCTTCATCAAAAGCGGCCTGTACCGGCAGATTTCCCGGGAATTCGCCAAACACCCCCGGGTGTTGGACCTGCTGCAGCAGACCGACCTCAAGGATGCCCCCGAGCAGGTGAAGTCCATGCATGACGTCCTCCTCAAGCTCAAGCAGACCGAGCCGGAGGCGCACCAGCGGCTGGTGGAACTGCTCCGGGATTTCCGGGTCAACCTGGTGGTGAACATGGTGAAGAGCGACCGGGACTTCCAGGCCGGGGCCATCGTGGAGCGGGTCTGCACCTCCTTCCTCAGCATCTCCCCCCGGATCCTGGGGCGGCTGTCCTACGATCCGGCGGTGGAGGCGGCGGTCAATCAGATGATGCCTTTCCCGCTGCGCCAGGAAAAGGGACAGGCGGTGCGGGATCTGGAGGCCATCGCCGAGCTGGTGGCCCGGGCCAGCCTGCCCGGAGTCTCCGTCCACCCGGAGGAGGCCCGTCAGGCCGAAGAGAATCGCCCCGTGGGCACCATGGCCCGCCTCTGGCGCCTGGCCCCGGCGTAAGGGGGCCGCAGGAGGGATAAGACCGGCCGGAGGCAGACTCTGGGGGGAGGGGCACTAACCCTTGCGCGGCAGCCCCTCCGGGGAAAGATGCCCGGCTGCCGGCATGGACCGCGGGGGCGATCACCCGCGCGCGGGCCGGCGCAGGAAGGCGGGCGGCGCGTCCACGGCGGAGGCGGGGCACGGCGGCGGGCCACGGCGGCGGGGCACGGCGGCGGGGCACGGCATGGTACCCAAGATAATATATCCGGCACAGGGGCCCGGCGGGCGGCGGAAAGGCACCGGGGGGATGGCAGGGCCGACCCCAGGGTGCAGGGTGCGGCGCATAATGACGCTGTCCCCGCTGGTCATCTTTACGGCCGACCCCAGAGCGCAGGGTGAGGCGGGGGCCGAAATGCATGCCGCCCCTGGGGGCCGGAAAGCCGGGGATCGCCCGGGGTGATGCCCCTCCGAACCGGGAGCACCGGAAAGCCTCCCTGGGGCAGTGCCCGGGGGCAGTCTAAGGCCGGGCGGGCGGATGGCCCTGCACCGGACGGGCGGATGGCCCTGCATCTGGCTTCCTTCTGGTAGGTATGCCTCGGGCGGAGGCCTTCGAGTTGCGGACCGGGCGGGGGGAGGCCCTTACTCTGCCCCCAAGCCGCAGGCCTGGGGCCGGGTGGACCGAACCTGGTGGGCGCCTCCCTGGGTGGAGACCCCGGGCAAACGAGGATGAAAAGATGAGTCAGGCGGAACCGGCTGGAAAGAGCGCCACCCCGGCGGTGGCCGGAAAAGGGAAGCACTGCGCGGCGGCACAGCGGATCCCGGAGACGCCCCCCGGCCTGCCCGTGCCGGCGGCCGAGAGCTCTTACGGGGAGACCCCGGCCGCGACCGAGCCCCGGGGCCTGAAAGCCAATTCCCAGCGCCTGTTGGTGACCATGCGCCAGGCCATGCAGGCCCTGGTGCACGACGACGGCCCCTCGCCGGAGGAGAAGGGCGCCCTGCTCTATGACCTCCTGTTGGCCTGGACCCGGCAGTTCTACGACACCCCGGAATGCCGCTCCGGCCCCCTCCTGGACCTGGCCCGGGACCTGGTGGGCACCCTCTACCGCCTGCTGGCCGCCGCCCCTCATCTGGGTCTCCTGGCCCTCAGCTTCCGCCGCCTGGACGCCGGGCTGGCGGGCCACTGCCTCAATGTCTGCCTCCTCGCCCTCGGGTATGCCCGCCACAACTCCTGGCCGGAGACCGCCGCCCGCACCCTGGGGCTGGGCGCGCTCCTTCATGATCTGGGGATGACGGCCCTCCCCGGCGCCTGGGAGAAGAGCGGCCCCTTGAGCGGCGACGAACTGGAGCTGCTGCGGCGCCACCCCCAGGGCGGGGTGCAGCTCCTGAAACCCTTCCCCCTCCTCCCCGGAAAGGTCTTCCTCATGGTGGCCCAGCACCACGAAAATGCCGACGGCAGCGGCTACCCCCTGGGCCTGCCCCTGGCCGCCATCCACCCCTACGCCCGTCTGCTCCGGATCCTGGACACCTTCGAGGCCCTGACCTCGTTGCGCCCGTGGCGGCCTCCCTTGAGTCCCGCCAAGGCCCTGGGCTGCATGCTCTACTCCGGCGCCAACGGCACTGAGTTCGATCTGCGCCTGCTCCAGCAGGTGCGCCGCTTCCTGGACCGGCTCCTCCCTCACGGCTAGCCACGCCTCCGCCCGGCCCAGGACACCTTTCTCAGGCGGCTCCAGGTGTCGGGGGGATGGGGGAAAGAACGCAGAGCAGGCCAGCCGCTCCGCCCGGGAAAACCGGCCCGGCAGACGGTGGAAAGACTCTCTTTCCCGGAGCTTGGTGGGATGAGGCTGCCGATTCTGCCCGCCTGGCGAAGCCGAATCCCATCGGCAGAGGTCTGTGACCCCTGGCCCCCTGCTGTGAATCACCTTTTTCCGCAACCTCAGGGCGGCAACGGGGCCGGGAAGACCCGTGTCGGCGCCGCCCCTCAGCTCCCCGGCCCCCGGCCGTAGCCCCCTTTTCCGGCTCCTCTGAGGCCGCGACGGCCCATTACCTGCCCCGCCAGGCCGCGACCCGGGGAATCTTCCGGAGATCCCCCTCTTTCCCGGGGCGCTGCCGGTTGCCCAAGCCCGCGGTCTCCCCGGTTCTATTTGACAAGGGGAAAGGGCTTCTGGTAAAGATGGCTGACGAGGGTGAGTCCGGCCATGAGAATACGTCTGCAGCTGGCGGCGGTATTGGCGGTAGTGCTCCTCCTGCCCGCCGGGCTGGCGGCCCACGTCCACGTCCTGTGGCCGAAAACCCCGGGGTGCTACGGCCGAAGCGGCGAAGCCGCGGTCTGGACCCTTTTCTGGGGCCACCCCACGGAGATGCTGGTGGATGACGCCCTGCCGCCCAAGGCATGGGTCCGGGGACCCGAGGGCCGCAAGGGGCCGGTGGTGCTCAGGGAGATCCGCCTCCAGGACGGCGAGCGCGGCCAGAACCGCCGGGCCTTTGAGGCGGAATTCACCCCCGACGGGCGGGGGGACTATTACCTGGTGTTGGAGAGCCCGCCGGTCTTCATCCCCGAGGACAAGGCCTTCTGCCGGGACTGGGTCAAGGGCATCTGGCATGTGGATGTGGAACGGGGTTGGGACGACACCCTGGGCCTGGAGGTGGAGATCGTCCCCCTCACCCGGCCCTACGGCTGGCCCGCGGGAGTGGCCTTCACCGGCAAGGCGGTCTTCAAAAACGCCCCCCTCACCCGGGCGGTGGTGGAGGTGGAGAGACTGAGCGGCTTCCCTGTCCCCCCCGATAGGCGCCCCCGGGACCGTTTCGGCCGGGAAAACTCGCCCTTATTGAACCGCACCGCCAAGACCGATCTCAACGGCTATTTCACCGTCACCCTGGACCAACCCGGCTGGTGGGTCATCACGGTGAGCCGGACCGACGGCACCCTGACCCGGGAGGGCAAGACCTACCCGGTGCACAAGCGGGGCTGCCTCTGGGTGCATGTGGAGGAGCCCTGGACGCCCCCCGGGAGTGGGGAAAAGCCCGGTGAGTCCCAGGGCGAGCTCCGACCGGCGGACGGACCCGCCCCCGGCCGCCCGTGAGGCCGGGTCCGCAGGTGGCCGGGCTCCGGGGCAATGGGGGAATCCGGGTTTGCCTCCGGCGGGAGTGTATGGAGCCGGAACCCGGGGCTCTCCGCCCGGGCCGGGGGCTGGGATTTCTCTGGGGTCTCCACCCCGGGGGAGGAGGTGGGGAGGCGGAAGGGAGAGCGGCAGCCTTCCCGGAAAATTTCGGTTGGCGGCGTTGTTTCGCCGCCCTAACCCGGAGCCTCTGCACCCGAGGGGTCAGGGGCATTTTTCACCCCGGACAGCCCGAACGGGACCCTGAGAGCCATGGCCGGCGTCAATGACCTGGTTCTGGTGTATGTGGATCACCGGCCGGCGTTTTACGCCCGCATCGAGGAGCTGCGCCCGGACGTCAAAAAGGGCTGGTACCAGGTGGAGCTCCTGGTGCTGACGCTCCCCCCGCAGCTGGTCACCTGGATCCTGGACGAAGACCAGATCAACGGCCAGGACTTCACCATGGGCGGCCGGCCCATGCGCCTGGCCCTGGTGCCCCGGAAGCCCCCTCCGGCCCCGGAACCGGAGCCCGCCCCGGAAGGCAAGCCGGGCAAGGTTATCCCTCTCCCCCGCAAATCCTGAGGCCCGCCGAATTTGCCGCTTGGGCCAAGCCACCTCCCTTTTATGGGGTGGGGGGAGGGGGCAGGAGTCTGTGACCCTTAGGCCCCTTCCCCGATTCACCTTGTTCAACCACCCGCCAGGCGCACATCTCTCTTTTATTCCCCCTCTGAGTGTTTTATATTTTTTAGGATTGCTTTCCCTTTTTGGGCCTCGGGGGGAGGATGATGCGGATCCTGTTGGTGCAACCCACGACCAAATACCCGGACCGGCGCCCGCTCCGGAGCCGCAAACGCTGGCTTCTGGGCATCACCCTGCCCTACCTGGCGGCCCTCACCCCCCCGGGAGTGGATGTGGAGCTGGTGGATGACCGCCTCTCCCCCATTCCTTATGAGCGCCGCTACGATCTGGTGGGGATCACCGCCACCTGCGCCACCTCCGAGCGGGCCTATGAGATCGCCGCCGAATTCCGCCGCCGGGGCGTGCCGGTGGTCATGGGCGGCTTCCATGTGAGCCTGCACCCCGAGGAGGCCCTGGAGCATGCCGACGCGGTGGTGGTGGGGGAGGCCGAAGGGGTGTGGCCCCAGGTGGTGGAGGACGCCCGCCGCCGGCGCCTGCAGCCCCGCTATCAGGCCGAGGGCTTCCATGACCTGGCGGGCCTGCCCCGCCCCCGCCTGGAGCTGGTGGACTTTCGCCGTTACCGGGTAAAGATCCTCCCCACCCAGACCTCCCGGGGCTGTCCGTATCACTGCGCCTTCTGCGAGGTGCCCATCGTCTATGGCCACACCTACCGCCGCCGGCCCATCGGCGAGGTCATCGAGGAGATCAAGACCAACGTCGCCCTGACAGGGCTGCGCAAGATTTATTTCATCGACGACAACCTCACCGGCCACCGGGAGTATGCCAAGGATCTCTTCAAGGCCCTGATCCCCTTGAATATCCGCTGGAGCTGTCTGTGGACCATCAACACCAGCCGGGATGAGGAGCTCCTGGACCTGGCCCGGGATTCGGGTTGTTTTCACATCAATATCGGGATAGAAAATGTCTGCCAGGAATCCATCACCTCCATCGACAAGGTGCAGAACCGGGTGAAGGACTATGAGGACATGCTGGCCCGCCTCCGGGAGCGGGGCCTGTTTTACTCCCTCAACTTCATGTTCGGGCTGGACGGGGACACCAAAGAGCTCTTCGCCGAAACCCTGGATTTTCTGGAGCGGGTCAAGGCGCCCATGGCCTTCTTCAATGTGGCCACCCCCCGGAGGGGCACCCCCATGTGGGAGCAGCTGGCCAAGGAGGGGCGGGTGCACAACCCCGAGGCGGAGAAATACCTGGGCATGGTGTGCAACTTCGTCCCCCGGCACATGACCCCGGAGGAGTGCGAAGAAGGGGTCTGGGAGTGCTTCCGGAAATTCTACTCCCTGGGCTCCATCTTCCGGCGGCTGCTGTGGCCCCCCACCCGCTACGTGTTTCAGGGGCTGCCCAGCAATCTCTTTTTCCGCTGGGCAGTGCACCGGCGCATCGATCCGGTGGATTTTTACTAAGGGAAACGGCTGAAAGCGGCCCGCAGGCCGTCCAGGATGAACTGCACCGCCAGGGCCGCCAGGATCAGACCCATGAGCCGGGTGAGGAGGCGGATGCCTGTCTCCCGGAGGAGCCCCAGGAGGGGCTCGGCGAAGCGGAAGGCGGCGTAGGTGCTGAGCATCACCAGCCCCAGGGCCAGGAAGATGAGGCCGTCCTCCATGAGGTTCCGGGAGCGGCTGGTGAGCACCAGGATGGTGGAGATGGCCCCGGGGCCGGAGAGCAGGGGCACCGCCAGGGGCACCAGGGCGATGTCCCGGTAGTCCTCCGCCACCAGACTGGAGGAGGTGTCCAGGCGGTGGAAGTGCCCCCGGGCCTCCAGCATGTCGAAGGCGATGCGGAACAGGATGAGGCCGCCGGCGATCTGGAAGGCGGGCAGGGTGATGCCGAAGAAGGCCAGGATCAGGCGGCCGGCCACGATGAAAGTCGTGAGCACGAGGAAGGAAAACAGGCAGGCCCGCCGGGCCAGATCCCGGGCGGCCTCGGGGTCAAAGCCCGCAGACAGGGTCAGATAGGCCAGGATGTTCCCCGGCGGATCCACGATGACCCAGAGGCTCACCAGACTGGTGACAAACAGATGCAAAGCGTGGCCGGCAAATTCCGTCACCATGGCGCCCCCATCGCCCTCCCTCCGGCCCCGTCCGGGCCCGGCGGGGTGCCCGCCTCAGGCCCCTCGCGTCGCCCCCGGACCGGGCCGCGCCGGTCCGAGACCCGATGAAAAATCACCTCCCACCTCCTGACCTGGGGACCCCCCGGCTGCCTGCCGGCGGGTCCCGGGCGGGATGAGGACAACCCATGGCGCACTATCAGGTGAATAAGACATACCAGGAAATCAACGAGAAAATCAAGCAGGGGAAGGCGGTGGTGGTCACCGCAGAGGAGATCATCGGCATCGTCCGGGAAAAGGGCGAGGTGGAGGCCGCCCGGACGGTGGATGTGGTCACCACCGGCACCTTCTCCCCCATGTGCTCCTCCGGCGCCTTCCTCAATTTCGGCCACACCCGGCCCCCCATCAAGGCCGCCCGGGTGTGGCTCAACAACGTGCCGGCCTACGCCGGGCTGGCGGCGGTGGATGTCTATATCGGCGCCACCGAGCCCGCGGCGGATGACCCCTTGAACAAGGTCTACCCCGGGGAATTCAAGTACGGCGGCGGCCATGTCATCCAGGATCTGGTGGCGGGCAAACCGGTGCACCTGGTGGCGGAGGCCTATGGCACCGACTGCTACCCCAACAAGCGGGTGGAAAAGGAGATCACCCTGAAGCAGATGGTGAACGCCATCCTCTGCAACCCCCGCAACTGCTACCAGAACTACAACGTGGCGGTGAACCTGAGCAACCGCATCATCTACACCTACATGGGGCCGTTGAAACCCCGGGCCGCCAATGCCAACTACTGTACTTCCGGGGCTTTGAGTCCCCTGTTCAACGACCCCTACTACCGCACCATCGGCATCGGCACCCGCATCTTCCTGGGCGGCGGGGTGGGGTATGTCTGCTTCCCCGGCACCCAGCATCACCCGGGGAAACCCCGCAACGAACACGGCATCCCCTTAAGTCCTGCCGGCACCCTCATGGTCATCGGCGACCTGAAGCAGATGAGCCCCCGGCATCTGGTGGGGGTGAGTCTTCTGGGCTATGGCTGCTCCCTCACCGTGGGGCTGGGGATCCCCATCCCCCTCCTCAATGAGGAGATGGCCCATTTCTGCGCCGTGAGCGATGAGGAGCTTTTAGCCCCCATCGTGGATTACGGCACCGATTATCCTCAGGCCACCGGCCGGGTGTTGGGGCATGTGAGCTATGCCCAGCTCAAGAGCGGCAGCATCACCTTAAACGGCAAGGAGGTGGCCACCGTGCCCCTCTCCAGTCTGGTGCGGGCCCGGGAAGTGGCCCAGACTCTCAAGGAATGGATCATGGCGGGCCGCTTCCTTCTGGGGGAGCCGGTGGAGCTCCTCCCCACGGCGGAGGAGACCCCCCTGGCCCCCACCTATGCCCGGGAGAGCTGAAATGCGGGGAGCCGGGCCGCCGGCCGGGGCCGCGCCGGACCCCGGGGCTGAGCTGCTCCGGATCCTGAGAGGGTGGCGGCGGGCGGTGCTCCTTTTTTCCGGCGGGCTGGACTCCAGCCTGCTGTTGGCCGCGGGGGCCCAGGCTTTGGGGCCGGGACTCACCGCCCTGACCGTGAGCGGCCCCCACAGCGCCCCGGGGGAGCTGGCCCGGGCCGTGGCCCTGGCCCGGCGCTTCGGGGTGCGCCACCGGGTGCGGCTCTTTGACCCCCTGGCCCTGCCGGAATTCCGGGGCAACACCCGGGAGCGCTGCTATGTCTGCAAAAAGGGCGTCATCGCCCTGGCCCGGGAGCTGGCCGGAGAGGTGGGAGCCGAGGTCATCTGGGACGGCACCAACCGGGACGACCTCACGGACTTCCGCCCCGGGCTTAGGGCCGCCCGGGAGGCGGGGGTGATGAGCCCGCTGCTTGCGGCCGGCCTGGGCAAGGCGGCCATCCGGCGCCTGAGTGCGGCCTTCGGGCTGCCGGCCGATCGCCCCTCCCAGAGCTGCCTGGCCACCCGCTTTCCCTATGATACCCGCTTCACCCCGGCGGACCTGGCCCGGGTGGGGCGGCTGGAGGCCTGGCTGACGCTCCGGGGCTTCCCGGCGGTGCGCCTGCGGGTGACGGGCACCGGAGTGCGCCTGGAGCTGCCGCCGGACCGGTGGGCCGACTTCCTGGTTCCTGCGAGCCAGAGGGCCTTTACGGCCCGCCTGGCCCGGGAAGGCTGGCACAGCTGGGAGCTGGCGGCCCTGCGGCCGTCGGCGGCGTAAAGCGCGGCGCCGCCGGCTCCCGGACGCCCGTGCAGACGGAGGATGAATACCCACCATGTTCACGGTGCTTTTCTTGTGTACGGAAAACGCCTGCCGCTCCCAGATGGCGGAAGGGCTGGTGAATCACGACCTGGCCGGTGAGGTGCGGGCCTTCTCCGCCGGGGTGCGGCCCACCCGGGTGAATCCCCGGGCCATCCGGGCCATGGCGGAGCTGGGCATCGACATCAGCGGCCACTTTTCCAAGTCGGTGGACGACCTGGCCGGGCAGAGCTTCGACCTGGTGATCACTGTCTGCGATCAGGCCCAGGAGCAGTGCCCCTTCTTCCCCGGGCCCACGGAAGTGCTGCATGTGGGCTTTCCGGATCCTGCCAAGGCCACCGGCAGCGACGAGGAGATCATGGCCGTGTTCCGGCAGGTGCGGGATGACATGCGGGCGACGCTCATCCCCCTCCTGCGGGAGAAGGCCCGCGGCCGGACATGAAGGAGACCATCCGCGGCCTGGGGGTGTTCTCCGGCGGTCTGGACAGCATGCTGGCCGCCCGGGTGCTCACCGAGCAGGGGGTGGAGGTGGAGCTCCTCACCTTCATCACCCCCTTCTTCGGGGCCGAGCGGGCCCGGAAATCGGCGGCGGTGCTGGGCCTGCCCCTCCGGGAGCGGGATATCACCGAGAAGTTTTATCCGCTCCTGTTTTCGCCCCGCTACGGCTTCGGCAAGGGCCACAACCCCTGCATCGACTGCCACATCCTGATGCTGAGGGAAGCCGCGGCGGTGATGCACCAGGAAAGCTTTAACTTCCTTTTCACCGGGGAGGTCCTGGGGCAGCGGCCCATGAGCCAGAACCGCCAGGCCCTGGAGCTGGTGGCCAAAGGCTCCGGCGTCCCGGATCTGGTGCTGCGGCCTCTCTCCGCCAAACTGCTGCCTCCCACGCTTCCGGAGCGGGAAGGCTGGGTGGACCGGGAACGCCTCCTGGATCTCAGCGGCCGGGGCCGCAAGCGCCAGATGGAGCTGGCGGAGAAGTTCGGGCTCCGGGACTACCCCTCCCCCGCAGGCGGCTGCCTCCTCACCGATCCGGGTTACGCCGCCCGGCTCAAGGAGCTTTTGGCCCATCAGCCGCAGGTGGCCCGGGAGGATCTGGAGCTTCTCAAGTGGGGGAGACACTTCCGCCTGCCGGAAGGGCCCAAGGCGGTGGTGGGCCGCACCCGGAAGGAAAACGAGGCCCTGGCCGCCCTGACCCGGCCCGGTGACCTGGTGCTGAAGGTGCTGGGGGTGCCCGGCCCCCTGGTGCTGATCCCGGGGGGCGGGGGAGAGGAGGCGCTGCGCCAGGCCGCCCGGCTGGCCGCAGCCTACAGCGACGCCCGCCCCGGCACGGAGGTGACGGTGCAGGCGGAAGGGGCCGGCCCCCGGCGCCTCACCCTCCTCACCCCGGAGAAGGGCGAATTCGCCCGCTGGCTGATTTGAGGGAGAACCCCAGGGGAGGGAACCCCCCTGGCCGGCCGATCAAGGCCGGGCGGCTGTCCCCCCCAGCGCAGCCACCTCCCATCTATAGGGCAGGGGAAGGGGTTCGGGGATGGGGGCGGGGATCTGTGCCCCCCGGCCTCTGCCCCGGATAGCCTTCTTCACTCACCCGGCACTCCCGGAAGCCCTTTACTCCAGAAAGAGCTCCGGCAGGCGGTCGGCCACGGCCAGGCCCTCCCGGGTGGGAATGGCCAGCCCGTCGGAGAGCTCCACCAGACCCGTCTCCCTAAGCCGCGCCAGGTTTTCCTGCCCGTTTGGGGCGGCCAACAGCAGACCCACCTCCACCCCGAAACGGGTCCGGAAACCCAGGAGCAAAGCCTCCAGGCGGAGCTGTTCGGGCGTGAGGACCTCCCGGCCGGCCACCGGCGTCTCCCCCCGGGCCAGGGCCTTCAGGTACGCGGTCAGGTCGGCCTGGTTCCACCAGCGCCGCCCCTCCGCAAAGGAATGGGCCGCCGGCCCCAAGCCGAGGTAGGGCACATGCTGCCAGTACTTCCGGTTGTGGCGGGAGATGTTCTCCTGGCCCCGGGCAAAATTGGAGACCTCGTAATGGCAGTAGCCCTGATCGCCCAGAAATTCCGAGGTGAAGAGAAAGAAGGCCAGGCCGTCCTCCTCGCCGGGCAGGGCGAACTCCCCCTGCTCCAGCCGGGCCATAAGGATTGTGCCGGCTTCGGCGGTGAGCTGGTAACAGGACAGATGCTGGGGCCGGTAGGCCAGGAGGCGGTTCAAGGTGCTTTCCCAGGTAAGCAGGGATTGGCCGGGCAGGCCGTAGATGAGGTCCACCGCCACGGCGGCGAAACCGGCGGTCAGCGCGGCATTGAGGGCCCACTCCGCCTGGGCGGCGGTGTGACGCCGGCCCAGGAAGCGCAGCTCCCGGTCTTCCAGGGACTGCACCCCCAGAGACAGGCGGGTGATGCCCAGCTCCCGGTAGCCCCGGAGCTTGTCCGGGGTAAGGTCATCGGGGTTGGCCTCCAGGGTGATTTCGCTTCCCGGCGCAAAGGCAAACAGGCGCCTCACAAAAGCGAGCAGGCGCTCCAGGTCCCCCAGGGACAGCAGACTGGGGGTGCCCCCGCCCAGGTACAGCGTGTCAAAGGCGGGAAACGCCTCCCGATAACGCCCCGCCTCCTCCTCCAGGGCCGCCAGCCAGGGCGGCACCAGGGTCAGGTCGGTGGAGGAATGAAAGCCGCAGTACGGACATTTGCCCCGGCAGAAGGGCACATGCACATAAAGGCCGGGGGCAGGGCCCTGAGCCCCTTCCTTTTCTTTCTCCGTGTTCCCCTCACTCATTTTTGGTCTTCAGCACCGCCACAAAGGCGCTCTGGGGGATGGTGACGGAGCCCACCATTTTCAGGCGCTTCTTCCCTTCCTTTTGTCGTTCCAGGAGCTTGCGCTTGCGGGTGACGTCGCCCCCATAGCATTTGGCGGTGACGTCCTTCCGGAAGGCGCTGATGGTCTCCCGGGCGATGACCTTGCCGCCGATGGCCCCCTGGATGGCGATCTTGAACTGCTGCCGGGGGATCTCCTCCTTGAGGCGCTCGCACACCCGGACGGCCCATTCCCGGGCCCGTTCCCGGTGCACGATCATGGACAGGGCGTCCACCTTCTCGCCGTTCAGCAGGATGTCCAGCTTCACCAGATCGCTGGGCCGGTAGCCGATGAGCTCATAATCGAAGGAGCCGTAGCCCTGGGTGACGCTTTTCAGCTTGTCGTAGAAGTCGATGATGACCTCCGCCAGGGGCAGGTCATAGCGCAGCTCCACCCGGCCGGGGGAGGGGTTGATGAAATGGGGGTTGACCCCCCGGCGCTCCAGGCAGAGTTTCATCACCGCGCCCACATAGCGCTCCGGAATGATGATGGAGGCCCGGATATAGGGCTCCCGGGTCTCCTTGATCTTCACCGGGTCCGGATAGTGCTGGGGGTTGTCCACCGCCAGGGTGGTGCCGTCGGTGAGGGTGAACTCATAGCGCACCCCCGGCACCGTCATGATGAGGGACTGGCCGAACTCCCGGGCCAGGCGCTCCTGGACGATCTCCAGGTGCAGCAGCCCCAGAAAGCCGCAGCGGAACCCCTGCCCCAGGGCGGCGGAGGAGTCCTTCTGGTACACCAGGGAGGCGTCGTTGAGCTTGTATTTCTCCAGGGCGTCGGCCAGGGCCGGGTAGTCGTCGTTGCTCACCGGGTAGATGGAGGCGAAGACCACCGGCTTCACCTCCTTGAAGCCGGGAAGCGGCGCGGCGGCGGGGCGGGCGTCCAGGGTGATGGTGTCGCCGATGCGGGTGTCGCTCACCTGCTTGATGCCGGCGATGAGATAGCCCACCTGGCCGGCGCGGAGCCTGGCCGCGGGCTGGCGGCTGAGGCCGAAGAGGCCCACCTCCTCCACCTTGTAGGTGGCCCGGGTGGACATGAGGCGGATGACATCCCCGGGCCGGACCTCGCCGTCAAAGAGCCTCAGGCTCACCACCGTGCCCCGGAAGGAATCATACTGGGCGTCGAAGATCAGGGCCCGCAACGGCTCCTCGGGGCTGCCCCGGGGGGGCGGGATGCGCCGGACGATGGCCTCCAGGACCTCGGTGATGCCGATCCCCTCCTTGGCGGAGCAGAGCACCGCGCTCTCCGGGTCCAGCCCCAGCTCCCGGCGGATCTGCTCCTTGGTCCCGGGAATGTCCGCCTGGGGCAGGTCAATCTTGTTGATCACCGGGATGATGGCCAGGTCGTGCTCCAGGGCGAGGTAGAGGTTGGCCAGGGTCTGGGCCTCCACCCCCTGGGAGGCGTCCACCAGCAGGAGCACCCCCTCGCAGGAGGCCAGGGCCCGGGAGACCTCATAGGAAAAATCCACATGCCCCGGGGTGTCGATGAGGTTGAGGGCGTACTCCTGCCCGTCCGCCGCCACATAGGGCAGGGTGATGGTGTTGCTCTTGATGGTGATGCCCCGCTCCCGTTCCAGATCCATGGTGTCCAGCATCTGGTCCCGGCGCAGCCGCTCCGGCACCATGATGGTGGCCTGGATGAGGCGGTCCGCCAGGGTGGACTTCCCATGGTCAATGTGGGCGATGATGCTGAAGTTGCGAATCTGCTGCATAAAAAAAGTGTCAGGCGCCCCCCGGGGGCATCAAACCTGCCCCCCTGGAAACCGCACCAGGATAAGGAAGCCCCCCGGTCCGGGAATCCGCCCGCCGGGAAAAGTGAGCCCTCAGTCCTCCGGCCCGGCGCCCCGGCGCAGGGATTCCCCCAGGGCCTCCAGGTATCTGCCGGCGTAGGCGACAAATTCCCCTTCGATGATGAAGCTGTCGCTGAGGCGGCTTTCGACTTCCCGGACTTTCAGGCGGCGGGCCACCAGATAGACATTGCGGTTGAGCCGCTCCGGGGGGCCGGGCCAGCGGTAGTAGAGATTGGGCACCCGCCGGACTATCACTTTCAGGCCGCTGTCGTCCAATACCGTTATTTTATCATAAAGGGGGCGCCGGATGTCCGGGGGCTCCAGCATGGTGCCCTTCACCACCAGGCACTCCCCCCGGGCGTTCAGGCCTTCCAGCTCCCGGGCGATGTGGATGAGGAGGGTCTGGCGACGGGCCGGCGACGGGGAGAAGTCCCGGAGGAAGTAGCCGGGCGGCCAGGACTTGCAGGAGAGGGTGGCGCTGACCTGGGCCGCAGCCGGCGCAGCCATCAGGCCCACCAGGAACCACCCCAGGAGGGCCACCCCCAAAAAGAACCTCGCCCCAGGCCGCCCCTGGACCCGGACTCCCGGGGCGCGACCCCGGCTGCGGCAGTGTCCAGGCATTGCGCCCTCAGGCCGCCGCCTCCCCCAGCACCTGCTTGATCTGCACGAACCGGAGGAGTCCGGTTTTGGTGATGAGACCCGTCAGGCGGCCGTCGGCCATCACCAGAAGGCGCTCTTCGCCGCTTTTCAGCATGCGGGCCAGGGCCTGGGCCAGGGTGGCCTCCGGATCAATGATGAGATCCTCGGACAGGGGCAGCATGATATCCCGGACCCGGACCTCGTCCTGACGCGGCCGGGGCACCTCCCGCACCTCGTTCAGGCTCACCACCCCCACGATGCGGCCGTCCTCCGCCACCGGGAAGCCCCGGTAGCCGTAGCGCAGGATATAGTCCTGCACCAGCTGGGAAATGGGCAGATCCGGGGGCACCTGGACCACCTCCCGCACCATGACCTCCCGGAGGGGTACGCTCTCCAGGGCCTTGCGGATGACCAGCTCCTCGTAGCCATGGGCGGACATGCTCCTCAGAAACATGCCGATGAACAGGAGCCACAGGCCGTTGATGAGGGCGCCGGCGAAGATCTGCAGGGCCCCCAACAGCATCAGGGCCACGGCAAAGCCCTTGCCGATGTCGCTGGCCACCTTGGTGGCATAGGTCTGGGAGCCGGTGCGCCACCACAGGATGGCCCGCAGCACCCGGCCGCCGTCCAGGGGGAAGCCGGGGATGAGGTTGAAAAACCCCAGGGCCAGGTTGATCCAGGCAAGGTAGCCGGCCACCGCCACCGTCAAGGCGGAGGCGAAGCCCGCCAGGACACCTTTCGCCAGGCCGAAGAAGGCGGCCAGAGCAAAGCTGCACAGCGGGCCCACAATGGCCACCTTGAGCTCCACCCGGGGATCTTTGGGCTCCTCCCCCATTTTGGCCACCCCACCGAAAATAAACAGGGTGATCTCGGGAATCTCCAGACCGTTTCTTTTGGCCACCAGGGAATGGGTCAGCTCGTGAAGCAGGACGGAGGTGAAAAACAACAGGGTGGCCGCCAGTCCCGCCAGCCAGTACGCCTGGGTGTCATGCCCCGGGAAATTCCGGGGGAAATACCCCACCGCCAGGGCCACCAGGACCAGGGTGAAGACCACAAACCAGGAAAAATCCAGGGTGATGCGGATCCCGGCGATCCGAAACAGGGTGAGACCGGTGCGACCGGCCGCGGGCGCCGCCATGGTTATGCCTCCCCTCCTTTTTCGCCTGCCGGGGCCGCGGCCTCCCAGACCGGGGAAGAGGCGGCACCACCCGGGACTCCCGGCCCCTGGGCCAGGCGTCCTTTTTTCTGCCGCCTTTCCTGACCTGTGCCCCGCCGCCCGCCGGCATGTGGTATTATTATCCCACGCCAGGCCCGGAGATGCATGGGATTTCGGGAGGAGGCCCTGCCCCCCAGGGCGGAAAAAGGACGTGATGGCGGCGGGCAAGTGGGAAAACGGCCTTTTTTGGGGGCGCTGCGAGCTCTGCGGCAGGTGGCGGCCGGTGACCCCGGAACCCCTGGCCGCAGAGGCCTTTTTCACCCATTGGCGGGCCGTGTTCTCCTGCTGCGGCCGGGAGCAGGCAGCCCTGATCACGGTGGAAAAGGACGAGCTGGATTTTCATTGACGGGTGCTCCCCGGATGGAGGGAGAATTATGAGCCTCACCCCCTGCCGGGAGTGCGGCCGGGAGCTCAGCACCGAGGCCCTCAGCTGTCCCCACTGCGGGGCGCCGAGTCCCGGGGCGGCCCCCCGCCGGCCCTGGCGGGGGAGTTGGGGCTTTGAATGGCGCTCCCAGCGGGAGATCGCGGGCTGGCCGGTGGTGCACGTGGCCGTGGGGCGTAACCCAGAGGGCCGCCTGCGGGTGGCCAAGGGCATCATCGCGGTGGGCCAGTTCGGGGTGGGACTTATCACCGTGGCCCAGTTCGGGGTGGGGGTGCTCTTCGGAGCAGGCCAATTCATCCTGGGGGGCACCGCCCTGGCCCAGGTGGCGGTGAGCGTCCTGGTCGCCGTGGGCCAGGTGGCGGTGGGCTACGTGGCGGTGGGGCAGGTGGCGGCAGGGGTGTACGCCCTGGCCCAGGTGGGCTGGGCCCGGCACCTGTGGGACGCAACCCACCGGGATCCGGCGGCGGTGGCCTTCTTCACCGCCCTCTGGGAGGCCCTGAAGGCCCGGCTGTGGTGACGGCGGGCTCTCTTCCCGCCCTCCTTTGACCGGGGCCCGTGAGGCTCAAAGACCGCCATGACCATCAAGGTCGGCTGCTGCGGCTTTCCCGTCAACCGGCGGGAGTATTTCCGGCATCTGCAGCTGGTGGAGATCCAGCAGACCTTCTACCAGCCCCCCAGGGCCGAGACCGCCCGGCGCTGGCGGCAGGAGGCGCCCCCGGAGGCCTGCTTCACCCTCAAGGCCTGGCAGCTCATCACCCACGAAGCCAAAAGCCCCACCTACCGGCGCCTGACGCGGCCCTTAAGCGAGGCGGAGCGCCGGCAGGCCGGGGCCTTCCGGCCCACTCAGGTGGTGAGGGAGGCCTGGGAGGTGACCCGGGAGGTGGCCGCCGCCCTCGAGGCCCGGGTGGTGGTCTTCCAGTGCCCCGCTTCCTTCACCCCCACCCCGGAACACCGGGAGCATCTCACCGCCTTCTTCCGGGGCATTACCCGGGACGATCTCCTCCTGGCCTGGGAGCCCCGGGGCGCCTGGCCCCGGGAGGAGGTGGAGCGGCTGTGCCGGGAGCTCAGGCTCCTGCCGGTGGTGGACCCCCTGGCTACACCATCCTTCCCCGGGCCCCTGGCGTATTTCCGCCTCCACGGCCAAGGCGGGTACCGCTACCGCTACACCGATGCGGACCTGGCGCAGCTGGCCCGTCTGGTAAAGGAGCGGCAGGAGGCCTACGTGCTCTTCAATAACCTGAGCATGTGGGAGGACGCCCAAAGATTCGCCCGCCTGCTGGCCGGCCCCTGAAAGAGGGGGGACCCTTCCGGACTGTCCCAGCTCATTTTTCGGGTTACCCCCAAGGGCCAAAAAAGAAAAAGGGGCCTTTTCAGGCCCCGGGGTTGTCTGGCCTGGCCGCCGGTCAGCTCTCCATAAAGGGATTGACGATGTGGATGGGGACCTTGGCGCCCCGGACCACCTTGGCGGCTACACTGCCGAAGGCCGGGGTGCGCTGATCCAGCTCCCCATGCCCCCGGCCATGGGTGGTGAGCACGATCATATCCGCCTGGACCTCGTCTGCCGTCTTCAGGATTTCTGTGGCCGCGTCCCCCTCCACCAGTTTGATTTCCAGAGAGCGGCAGGCTTTCAGCTCCGGCGCGCATAACTTCTGGATCTCTTCCCGGGCATGCTTGAGTTCCCATTCCCGGAAGTGCTGCAGATGCTCCTCATTGGGGTAGCCGTAGGCGGTGAGCATGCCGGTCAGATCGGTGCCCACATAGAGCACCACGACCTTGGCGCCGTATTTCTCCGCCAGGGACACCACATGGCGCAGGGCCTTGAGGGAGTTCCTGGACAGGTCGGTGGGCCAGAGGATGGTCTTCACTTCCATAGGGAGGCCTCCCATATGCACGAATTCACAGCTGCGGCGGTCGGGGCGGGCCAGCCGCCCATCCCGCCCCGGTCCGTGGCCGGACTGGCCCGCTAGGCCCGGATCTCCTCCTTCACGCTCACCGCCACCTTGTAGAGGATGGTGAGGATGAGGAACCCGGTGGCCCACACCCCCAGGGTGATGAGAATCTCGGGGACGGTGGGCATGTATTCGTTCACCTGGTGCAGGGGATTGGGCACAAAACCGCCGCTGATCAGGCCCAGGCCCTTGTCAATGTAAGTGGTGATGATGATGAGCCCGCAGGTGAGGGCCAGGGTGGTCTCGTTCTGCCGGATTTTGGGCGACACCATGAGCAGGGCGGCGATGCACATGCCCACGATGGAGAACCACATCCACGGCACCAGCCAGCCCTTGCCCTGGAGGCCGTAGAACAGGTAGTAAAAATGGTCCATGTGCTCCGGGATGCGGCTGTAAAACACGGTGAAGAGTTCGCAGAAGAAGAAGAACACGTTTACCAGGATGGCGTAGGTGACGATCTTGGCCAGGGTCTGGATCTGCTCCCGGCCGGGGTCAAACTGGGTAAAGCGCCGCACCAGCAGGGCCAGCAGGATGAGCAGGGCCGGACCTGAGGCGAAGGCCGAGGACAGAAAGCGGGGGGCCATGATGGCGGTGAGCCAGTAGCCCCGCCCCGGCAGACCGGCGTACAGAAAGGCGGTGACGGTGTGGATGGAGGGCGCCCAGGGGATGGAGAGCAGAATCAGGGGCTTCAGCCACTTGGGGGGCGGCACCTGATTGCGCTCCGCCTCCAGTACCAGCCAGCCGCAGATGATATTGAGGAACAGATAGCCGTTTAAGACGATCATGTCCCAGAAGAGCACCGAGTTGGGGGTGGGGTACTTGATGAGATTGAACAGCCGGTCCGGCCGCCCCAGGTCCACGATGATGAACAGCAGGCACATGGTCACCGCGGCCACCGCCAGAAATTCCCCCAGGATGGTGACCCGGCCGAAGGCCTTGTAGTCGTGGAGATAATAGGGGAGCACCACCATCACCGCGGAGGCCGCCACGCCGACCAGATAGGTGAACTGGGCGATGTAGAAGCCCCAGGAGACGTCCCGGCTCATGCCGGTGATGCCCAGACCGAAGGAGAGCTGCTTGAGGTAGACGAGAAAGCCCACGGCCGCGAGGGTGGCCAGGACCGCCAGCAGCGTGTAATAGCGTCGGGTTCCGACAAAGGCGTATTCCAGCATGATGACCTCACACGATGTAGTACACCTGCGGGTTGGTCCCCAGGTAGGGCTTGCGCCGGATGGTGTAATGCGCCCGCAAGGCGGCCCTCACCGGGGAATTTTCCTCGTTCAGGTTGCCGAAGATCAACGCCCCGCCCGAGGCTTCCACGCAGGCGGGCTGCTGGCCCTGGGCCAGGCGCTCCTCGCAGAGGAGGCATTTCTCCACCACCCCGATCTCCCGGGTGGGATAATCGGGATTGATCTTGGGGATGTAGGGCCGGGGGTCCCGCCAGTTGAAGCTGCGGGCCGCATAGGGGCAGCCGGCCATGCAGAAGCGGCAGCCGATGCAGCGGTGCATGTCCATCATGACGATGCCATCGGGCCGCCGGTAGGTGGCCTGGGTGGGGCACACCCTCACGCAGGGCGGATTGTCGCAGTGGTTGCACAGGAGCAGGAAGTTCATGCCCTGCAGTTTTTCCCACTGATGATCCTGCTCGAAGCCCACAAAGGCATGCTCATAGACGTCGGTCCAGATCCATTTGATCTGCCAGCGGTTTTTCAGGTCTTCGGAGAGGGCCAGCTTGGGATCCGGGGGCTCCAGGTAGTTGGGGACATTGTGCAGGGTGTGGCAGGCCTCGATGCAGCGGGCCGCCACCTTGTCGGTGAGCTTGCGCATGTCCACCACCAGGGCCCAGCGGGTGCCGGCGGCCTGGGTCTTGGCCACCGCCGCCTCCACCTCCCCGGGGAGCACCAGTTCAAAGGCCGCTTTGCCACCCAGCCCCAGCAGGCCGGCCAATTTGAGAAAGTCGCGTCGGTTGATGCCCATCACTTCCCCTCCGCCTTTGCCACGTTCTGCTCCTTGGGGAGGTGGCAGCCCCAGCAGTTGGGGGCCACCGCCACGTAATTGTGGCACTGATCACAGAATTGGCTCTTGTTGGTGTGGCACTCCATGCAGTTGTTGGACAGGCTGGCCAATACCTTCTTCCCCCGGGAGGTGGTGTAATAGCGCTCGCCGGTCCGGACGACCTGCTCCCGCCAATCCCACAGGAGCTGCATGTGGTTGGCCCGCATCCACTCGGTGGGCTCCACGCACTGGCGCTCCTTCTCCGCCAGCTTCTGGATGGCCGGAGTGTCCACACTGGGCTGGGGCACCGGATGGACTTTCCCCATATTCAGGAGCACGGGGGCGCCGAACACCACCAGGAAGATCCCCAGCCCCACGGCCACGGCCGTGAGGTTGTAAATCTTCTTCTCCACGGTGGGCTTGGGCGCGAACCAGCCGAATTCGTTCTTATAGTCAGCCATTTATTCCTCTTCCTCCCCGCCTTCTTGTTCGCCGACACCCACCAGGTCCCGATCCCGGAGGTCGGTGGTGCGCTCGATCTCACCCTCAAAGACGAGGGCGTTGCCCACCAGCTCGGTGATGCCGGTGACTTCCACTTCCGGCACCCAGTACTGCAGCAGGGTGGGCAGGGTGGCCCGGTCCAGGGCACAGATGCAGCCCAGGTGGTTGACCCCGTAGCGCTCATGCACATAGCGCACGGCGTTGGCCCGGGGGAAGCCGCCCTGCATCCTCAGCTCCATGTTCTCATTGGCGTTGATGCCGCTGGAGCTGCCGCAACAGAAGGTCTTCTCCCGGATGGTGTTGGGGGGCATCTCAAAGAAATGGCCCTCCGGCAGCACATGCTGGATAATGTAGCGGGGCTCCTCAAAGATGCCCATGCCCCGGGAGGTGTTGCAGGAGTCGTGGAAGGTGAGCTTGATGTGGGCGTTGCGCTGCGGGTCCAGCTTCAGCTTGTTGTGCCGGAGGAGATCGGCGGTGAACTCCGAGATGTGCACCATCTTGTGCACCCGGGCGTTTTCAAACACCGTCCCGGTGACGGGGGACACCGGCACCTCCAGGAAGCTGGGCACCTGGCCGAACCAGGTGGGCATGTACTGATTGCACACCCGCCACATATGGCCGCATTCGCCCCCCAGGATCCACTTCACCTTGAGGCGCTCGGCTTCGTGGTAGATCTTGGCGTTGAGGCGTTTGCCCATCTCATGGGAGACGAACCAGCCGAAGTTGCCGCCTTCCGCCGCGTAGGTGCTGAAGGTCCAGTCCAGGTCCAGATAGGTGAAGAGCAGCAGATACCCCATCAGGGTGAAGGTCCCGGGGTCGGCGAAATAGTCGCCGGAGGGGGTGACAAAGAGGATCTCGGCGCCCTTGCGATTGTAGGACACCGGCGTCTTGATGCCGGTGATGCGCTCGTTTTCCTCCGCCAAAAAGTCGATCATGTCCTTGAAGGCTTGGGGGGTGGCGCCGATATGGCTGCCCTTGTCGTAACACTGGGCCACCGAGGCCATGGCCCAGTCGATGTTGATGCCGATGGAGGCCAGCATCTCCCGGCCCAACAGGGTCATCTCCGCCATGTCGATGCCATAGGGGCAGAAGAGGGAGCAGCGCCGGCAGATGGTGCACTGGTAGAGGTAGAAGAACCACTCCTTGATGACCTTCTCATCCAGGTCCCGGGCCCCCACCAGTTCGCCCAGGGCCTTGCCGATGCGGGTGAAGTAGCGCTTGTAGACGCTGCGCAGCAGTTCCGCCCGCAGCACCGGCATGTTCTTGGGGTCGCCGGTGCCCAGAAAGAAGTGGCACTTGTCGGCACAGGCGCCGCAGCGCACGCAGATGTCAAAGAAGAGCTTGAGGGAGCGGAAGCGGGCCAGGCGGTCCTCCATGCCTTCGAGGACGATCTCCTTCCAGTTCTCCGGGAGCTGCCAGTCCTCCTCGGCCACGGACCACTGCCGGGGGTAAGGATAATCGATCCACTCCAGCCACTTGGGGGAGGCGGCGTTGCAGTAGGTGCCGGGGCGAAAATCGGGTTTGACCTCCATCCAGCCCCGGGCCGGGGGCTGGTAATTGACGCGGGCAAGTTCTTCAGGCTTCGGAAGACTCATCGGTTACTCCTCTTCCACTTCCGCGGTCTCAGGTTCTTTTTCCACCGGAATTCCGGCCTCATACATGGCATCCCGGAACTGATCCTCATATTCCATATAGGGATGGAACTTCACCGGATAATTCCAGGGGTTGACGTGCAGCGCCCAGCGGTTGTCGCCCGGGAGGTTGCGGGTGGGGCTGAAGAAGACCCCCGGGGCATGCAGGAGCTTGCTGTAGGGGAAGTAGGCCAACAGCACGCACACCAGGAAGAGATGCACATAAAACAGGGGCGAAATCCCGGCCGGAATCACCGGCTTCAGACTCACCAGGCCCATGATGAGCTGCTTCACGGCGGTGATGTCGGTCTTGAAGAAGTAGCGCATCAGGATGCCGGTGCTGACAATCCCCAGGATGAGAAACAGCGGGAAGTAATCCGAGGCCAGAGTGATGTAGCGCAGATTGGCGTTGGCCAGCCGTCGGCCCAGGAGATACAGGAGGGCCAGCACGATGATGATGTCCGTCAGATAAAAGGTGGGGATGAAGAACTGCCAGAAACCGTCGATCTCCCCCAGCAGGGCGATGGCATGGGGGGTGGGCTCAAAGAAGAAGCGCAGGTGCCGCAGCACGATGATGAGAAAGGCGTAATGGAAGGCGATGGCCCCCAGCCACAGCCACTTGTAGGACCAGTGCACCAGACGGGCCTTTTCCGGGAACTTGGGGTCGGGCACCAGCTCGGTGCGGGTGTTGCGGAACAGGCTGCGGAAGGCCAGCACTTCCAGGGCCATGCGGCCCAGAACCCAGGCCTTGCTCTCCGGGTTGTCCAGTTTGTCCCCCAAAGTCCGGGGAACCCACGGCAGGGACTTCACCTGCCCGGCGGTGGTGGGGATTTTGAAGGGGACCGGGGAGCGGGCCCATTTGATGACCCGGTAGATGATCCCCTCAAAGAAGAGCAGGAGAGCCAGATACGGCACCACCACCCCGAAGAGGAGCTGGAGGTTCCCCTGCACCCCCACGTAGGCCACGGCGATGAGTCCCAGGACCGCCGCCAGGGCCACCGTGATATGACGTTGGGTAAAATTCATGTACCGTCACCTCGTCTAGATTTGGCCGGCGCCGCCCGGGTCACAGGGTGGAGGGGTCCACCCCCACCCGCCGGAGCAGGCCGCTGATCCGGGCCTTCATCTCCGATACCTTTAAATCGGAGAGCTTCTCCCGCCTGCGCATGTAGACGTCGAAGCCCAGGAGGGCCACCCCGTCCAGGCGGGATTCCAGATCCAGCAGCTCCGCCGTCAGGCCGGCATCGGCCTTGAGCTCACCTGCCAGCTCCTCCCGTATGATGGGCTTGAGAAAAAAGACGAACGCCAAAGCCTGGGAGGGGGTGAAATCCTGCACCGCCCAGATGCGCAGCACCTCATCCAGCTGGGCCGTGACCTCCGCCGCCGGGGCCTCCCCCAACAAGGTGGCATAAATCCCTTTGAGCCCCTCGGTGAGGCGATGGGCCACCGGGTTGCTGAACCGGTCGGCCTCCCGCTTGAGAAAACTGGCGGTTTCCGGGGGATAACAGGCAAAAACCCGGTCCCGCCACTTCTCCAGAATGGCGGCCCGGCGCTCGCTCAGGAGTCGCTTCAAGGTCATGGGCACCTCAGACGTTGTGAATGTTACAACAATCGCAAATTCTGCGTCAATGGAAAAAATTTCGCCCCAGCCCGGGGTCTTCCCCCGCCACCCCCTCTCATTTCCCAGAGGCCCCCGCCTCCGGCGGCCGGGGGGCCTCCGGGGATTCCCGTCGGCGCCGCACCCGGTTGAGCCACACCGACAGCCGGGCCGCCCGCCAGCCCAGCTCCCGGGGGCTGAGAGCCCGCCGCCAGGCACCTTCATAGTAGCGGTCCAGGAGGTCGAAGAGATAGATGTTCCCCACCAGGGCCAGGGAGAGGAGGAGGAGGGCCCGGGGGCTTCCCACCCCCAGGAGGCCTAACAGAAATTTGGCCGCCAGAAACGAAAGGAACAGCCGGACCGCAAACGGGAAGAGGATTCTGATCATGGCGGTGTCCACCGGACCCAAACCTGATCCGCAGGCACTGGCCTGATTGTAGCCTACCTGCCCGAAAGTGCAAGGGAGGCTTGCCCCGCCGGCCCCGCCCTGGTAAGATGGCCTCAAAGTGCGGGGGGCCTCCGGCTTTCCCCGGGACCAAACCGTCCTTACTGAGAGAGCTTATCCTTTCCCGGTACAGGTGGCGCAAGGGATGTTTCGTCTGGAGGAATTCCGGGCCGGCCGCTACGGGGTGCCCTTCAGCCAGGCGGAGGAGCTTCCGGCCTGCTGCTTTGAGTGCCCCTATCTGATGCACGAAGAAAACCCGGTGTGCTTCTGCGAGCAGCCCTTCTACTACTACTGTGTCTATTCCTGGCCGGACAAGCTCACCCAGACCCCCGCTCCCTGCCTGGAGCCGGCGCCCTGAGCCCCCGGTTCCGCCCCTCCCTCAGCCCGCCTCACCACCAGAACTCCGGATAGCGCCGGCGGGGGATGAGGTTGTTGAAGAGGAGCGCCACCACAAGCAGCAGCAGCACCCCCGCGCCCACCGGCATCAGCACGAAGAGATAGCCCAGATTCTGGATCTTGGGGCCCCCGAGAATGGCCACCAGGGCGGTGGCCCCCCCGGGGGGGTGGAGGGTCCGGGTGGCGTGCATGAGCATGATGCTCACCGACACCGCCACCGCCACGGCCAGCGCCGGATGGGGGCCCAACAGTTTCAGGGCCGTGACCCCCACCGCGGCGGAGAGGAGATGGCCCCCCACCAGATTCCGGGGTTGGGCCAGGGGGCTTTTCACCGCCCCGTAGAGGAGCACCGCCGAGGCCCCGAAGGGCGCAATGAGGAGGAGAAGGTCGCTTTCCTGGAAGAACTGCGCCTCCAGGAAGGCCACCAGCCCCAGACCCAGAAAGCCCCCCAGGCCGGAGAAGAGGATCTCTAAGGCATCCACCCGGGGCGGGCTGATGGAGGTGCCCCGCATCTTCCCCCAATAGGCCCGGATCATGGGGACACCCCGCCCTGGAGGGCCTTGAGCAGGTCCCCCCGGCTGACGATCCCCACCAGCCGGCCCCCGCCATCCACCACCGGCACCCGGTTGATGCGGTGGGCCGCCAGCACCTCGGCCACCTCCCGGACGGTGGTCTCCGGGTGCACCGTCACCGCCGGGGCGCTCATCAGCTCCGCCGCCGCCTTTTTCCTGATGGGCAGGGCCACACACCCCCGGGCGCGCAGGCAGGCGGCCACCAGGCTCATGAAATTGGCCTCCCCGGACCCCATCTGCCGGAGGAAATCCCGTTCGCTGATCACCCCCACCACCCGGCCGTCCGCCTCCACCACCGGCACCCCGGAGACGCCCGCCCGCCCCATGGCTTCGGCCACCTCCGCCACCGGGGTGTCCGGGCCCACCGCAATTACCTCCCGGGTCATGATCCGGGCCGCGGTCACCTCCTGAAAGAGACGCTGCCGGGCCAGACGGTATGCCAGCCGGTAGAGCTCCCGGAAGCTCCCCGGGGTGATGTCCAGATACCCGGGGATTTCCTTCATGGCTTCGTAGATATCCTCATCGCTGAGGGGGAATTCCCCCGCTCCGGCGTCCGGGGCGATTTCCCGGCTCATGGCGGCCTCCCGGCCCGGTTCCCGCGCCTTCCCTGGGGACGGCGGGGTCCGGGTGGAAAAATTTTCCCCCTTCCCGTTCAGGGGAGTAAATTATAATGATAAGTTCATATGTCGGAGCGCGTCGGGAGACCGGCGCCCCCGGAGCCCGACCCGGGCTGTTTTTGCCCCCGGCCAGGAGCCCGACATTCCCCCCTCCGAAGGAGTGCCTATGCCCGCCTACGGTCTGGAATACCACGGCATCCGCAACGTGGCCGCCGCCCACTGGAATCTCACCACTCCGGCTCTTTATGAGAAGATCGTCTCCCGGGGGGAAGGCCTCATCGCCCACCTGGGCCCGGTGGTGGTGCGCACCGGCACCTACACCGGCCGCTCCCCCAAAGACAAGTTCATTGTCTATGAGCCCAGTAGCGCCCCGCACATCGCCTGGGGGGAGCAGAACACCCCCCTGGACCCGGAAAAGTTCGATCTGCTCTATTACCGGCTCCTGGCCTACCTCCAGGGGCGGGAGATCTTCATCCAGGACTGCTATGCCGGGGCCGACCCCCGTTACCAGATCCCCATCCGGGTCATCACCACCTATGCCTGGCAGAACCTCTTCGCCCGGAACATGTTCATCCAGATCAAGGACCGTCAGCTCCTGGAGACGCACCGCCCAAAGTTCACCGTCATCAGCGCCCCCTCCTTCCACGCCGTCCCGGAGCTGGACGGCACCAACTCCGAGGCCTTCATCCTCGTGAATTTCGGCCGGCGCCTCATCCTCATCGGCGGCACCAGCTACGGGGGCGAAATCAAAAAATCCATCTTCACCATCCTCAATTACTACCTCCCCCAGCAGGAGGTGCTGTCCATGCACTGCGCCGCCAACATGGGGGAAAAGGGGGACACCGCCCTGTTCTTCGGACTGTCGGGCACCGGCAAGACCTCCCTGTCCGCCGATCCGGAACGCCGCCTCATCGGCGACGACGAACACGGCTGGTGGAAAGAGGGCATCTTCAACTTCGAAGGGGGCTGCTATGCCAAGGTCATCCGCCTCAACCCTCTGGCGGAGCCGGACATCTATGAATGCACCCGGCGCTTCGGCACGGTCCTGGAAAACGTCACCATCGACCCGGTGACCCGGCGCCTGGATCTGGATGACGACTCCCTGACGGAGAACACCCGGGCCGCCTACCCCATCACCCACCTGAAAAACATCGTGCGCTCCGGGGTGGGGCCGCCCCCCAGCCACATCTTCATGCTCACCTGCGACGCCTTCGGGGTGCTGCCCCCCATCGCCAGGCTGAGCCCGGAGCAGGCCACCTACCATTTCCTCAGCGGCTACACCGCCAAGGTGGCGGGCACCGAACGGGGCATCAAGGAGCCCCAGGCCACCTTCAGCACCTGCTTCGGCGCGCCCTTCATGGCCCTGCCCGCCTCCGTCTATGCCCGCCTCTTCCGGGAGAAGATCAAGGAGAGCCAGGTGCAGTGCTGGCTGGTGAACACCGGCTGGACCGAGGGCCCTTACGGCGTGGGACACCGTATTGACATCGCCCACTCCCGGGCCCTGCTGCGGGCGGCCTTGAGCGGCGCCCTGGAAGGGGTCCCCTGCCACCCGGACCCCGCCTTCGGACTGCTGGTGCCGGACGCCTGCCCCGGGGTGCCGGAGCGCCTGCTCCACCCCCGGAACACCTGGGCCGACCCCGAGGCCTACGACCGCACCGCCCAGGAGCTCATTGCCCGTTTCCGCCAGAACTTCGCCCAGTACGCCGGCACGGTGGAGCCGACGGTCCGGGACGCCGGCCCCGGCGGCCCGGCCTGAACCTGCCCGCCGGAGGAGGGGCGCGAGGGGCCCCTCCCCCGCTTACTTCGGCTCCTCTTCCTCCACCGTGCCCTTGGTCTTGGTGCCGCACATGGGGCAGAGGATATCAATCTCCTTTTCGTCGCCGATGAATTTTTCCCGGAGCTTTTCCGGCCCCAGGAAGGTGATGTCCCCGCAGGCGCAGGCGGGGCATTCGGCCCGGACGGTGTACTTGCGTTTGGACATGCTCAGACCTCCCGATGAAATGGCTGAAACCCCGGCGGCCGGGGAACCGGCTCCGGATTCCCTCCCCCTAACCTAACCCTTTCCGACCCCTGAGGCAAGGGACCTGAGGGGTCTCCCCCGCCCGGCCCCTCCCGTCGTTGTCTTTCCCTCCCGATGGGGCTATAATGAAAGTAAAAACCGGGTCTGGAACCCCTCTCAGGTTCACCGGTTTGCCCCATCAAGGACCCGTCGATGCCCGATCCCCACCAGGAAAAGATCCTCATTTTGGACTTCGGCTCCCAGTACACCCAACTCATCGCCCGGCGGGTGCGGGAGCTCAGGGTGTATTGTGAGATCCACCCCTACTCCATGCCCCTGGAGGAGATCCGGAAATTCGCGCCCCAGGGCATCATCCTCTCCGGGGGCCCCCGGAGCGTCTATGAAGGGGACGCCCCCCGGCTGGACCCCCGGGTCCTGGAGCTGGGGGTGCCGGTTCTGGGCATCTGCTACGGCCTGCAGCTTCTGAGCCATATGCTGGGGGGGACGGTGGTGCCCGCCGCCAGCCGGGAATACGGCCGCAAGACCTTCACCATCCATTATTTCGACGATCTCTTCCACGGGCTGGCCCCCCAGGAGACCGTCTGGATGAGCCACGGCGACCTGGTGGAAAAGCCGCCGCCGGGCTTTGAGATCCTCGGCGGCAGCGACGCCTCCCCAGTGGGGGCCATCCGGGACGTGCGCCGCCGGCTGTACGGGGTGCAGTTCCACCCCGAGGTGAAGCACACCCCCCACGGCCGGGAGATTCTGAAAAATTTCCTTTTCCGCATCTGCCGGCTCTCGGGCCTGTGGACCATGCACTCCTTCATCGAGGCCACGGTCCAGGCCATCCGCCGGCAGGTGGGGCCCGCAGAGCGGGTCATCTGCGCCCTCTCCGGCGGGGTGGACTCCTCGGTCACCGCGGTGCTGGTGCACCGGGCGGTGGGAGACCGCCTCACCTGCATCTTTGTGAACAACGGTCTGCTCCGCAAAGGCGAGGCCGAGGAGGTGGTGCGCCTCTTCCGGGACCGGGAGCACCTGAACCTCATCTATGTGGATGCCAGCGAGCGCTTCCTGGCCCTGCTGAAAGGGGTGACCGACCCCGAAGAGAAGCGCCGGCGCATCGGCCGGGAGTTCATCGAGGTCTTCGCCGAGGAGGCCGGAAAAATCGGCGGGGTCAGATATCTGGCCCAGGGGACCCTCTACCCGGACGTCATCGAGAGCGTCTCCTTCAAAGGCCCCTCCGCCACCATCAAGACGCATCACAATGTGGGGGCCCTGCCCCAGGTTATGCCCCTTCAGCTGATCGAGCCCCTGCGGGAGCTCTTCAAGGATGA
Organism: Syntrophobacterales bacterium; assembly: GCA_023512475.1. Lineage (GTDB taxonomy): Bacteria > Desulfobacterota > Desulfobaccia > Desulfobaccales > 0-14-0-80-60-11 > JAILZL01. Next base: position 94,751 of record JAILZL010000003.1, on the reverse strand, counting down.
GGTCCGGGAGGTGGGGAAGGAGCTGGGCCTGCCCGACTCCCTGCTGTGGCGGCATCCCTTCCCCGGGCCGGGCCTGGCCATCCGCATCCTGGGGGAGGTGACCCCGGAGCGCCTGGCCATCCTCCGGGAGGCCGACGCCATCGTCCAGGAGGAGATGCAGCGCACCGGCTGGTACCGCAAGGTCTGGCAGGCCTTCGCGGTGCTCTTGCCCGTGCGCACCGTGGGGGTGATGGGGGATGAGCGCACTTACGAGCACGTGGTGGCCCTCCGGGTGGTGGACTCCACCGACGCCATGACCGCGGACTGGACCCGCCTGCCCCACGAATTCCTGGCCCACCTGGCCAACCGCCTCATCAATGAGGTGAAGGGGGTCAACCGGGTGGTCTATGACATCTCCAGCAAGCCCCCGGCCACCATCGAATGGGAATGAGCCGGGGAGGGACCGGATCCCCCGGACGGAAGGCAGACCGGCCGGGCTGACCGGGGCGGTTTTATGGAGAAGCTGAGTCGGGAGGACGAGGAGCGCATCGCCGCCGCCATCCGGCAGAAATACGCCCAGGTGGCGGTCAGCCCGGCGGGATGCTTCAGGTACCCCACCGGCCGGGCCGGATTGGAGGCCCTGCATTACCCCGCCCCTTTTCTCCGGGAACTCCCAGAGCAGGTGGCCGGGTCCTTCTGCGGGGTGGGCAATCCCTTCTCCCTGGGGCGTATCTCAAGCGGGGATACAGTTCTTGATCTGGGCTGCGGCGCCGGGGTGGACGCCATCCTGGCAGCCACCCTGACAGGCCCCCAAGGGAGGGTCATCGGCATCGACCTGGTTCCCGAAATGCTGGCCCGGGCCCGGGAGAACGCCCGGCTCATGGGTCTCGGAAATCTCCTCTTCCTGGTGGCCACCGCCTCCCGGCTGCCCGTCCCGGAGAACCTCTTTGACGCGGTCATCTCCAACGGCGCCTTCAACCTGGTGGTGGACAAGGTCACGGCCTTGGCCGAGGTCTTCAGGGTCCTGAAACCGGGAAGCTGGTTTTGGGTGGCCGACCAGGTGCTCACCGGAGAGCCGCCCCCCGGCCCGGAGGCGCGGGTGGCAAACTGGGCCCGCTGACTGGGCGGGGCTGTGCCGGGAAAGGTTTTCCTGGCCCTGATGCGACAAGCGGGTTTTCATGAGGCGGAATTGGTGGGGCCAACCGGCCTGAACAGCTCCCCCCTCACCCGGGGGGTCCTGCTCCGGGGCCGCAAGCCCAGGGGGTAAGGGAAGAGGGTCAGGATCTTTCCGCCGGCCGGGCGGATTTCCTGAAAGAGGAAAATGACGGACAAGGAGCGCGGCCCACAGAGCGAAGTCACCCCCACCCTGTTCTTCCGGGACATCCTGGGGCAGGCGCGGGCGTTGGGCTATCTTGCCATGGCCCTGAGTCAGGGGCGGCTGGCCCACGCCTACCTCTTTGTGGGTCCCGAGGGCGTGGGTCGGGCGGCCGCGGCCACCGCCCTGGCGGCCCGCCTCAACTGCGCCGGGCCCACCCCCGAAGGCGAGGCCTGCGGGGTGTGCCCCTCCTGCCGGCGGCTGGCGGCGGGCACACACCCGGATTTTTACCTCCTGCGGCCCACCTCCGAGGGCCGGCAGCCCCAGATCAAAATCGAGCAGATCCGGGAGTTCCGCCAGCTCACCGCCTACCCGCCGGTGGGGGGCGGCTGGCGGGTGGCCCTCATCAAACCCGCCGCGGCCCTGAATGACGCCGCGGCCAACGCCCTGTTAAAGACCCTGGAGGAGCCGCCGCCCCGGCACCTGATCATCCTGGCCGCGGCCCAGGAAGGGGACCTGTTCCCCACCCTGGTGTCCCGCTGCCAGAAGCTCACCTTTGCCCCCCTGCCCCCGGCCCTCATCCGCCAGGAGCTGGAGAAGCGGGGGCGGCCGCCGGCCCAGGCGGCCCTGGCCGCGGCGTTAAGCGGCGGCTCTCTGGGCCGGGCCCTGGCCCTGGACCCTGAGGTCCTCCTGACCCAGCGGGATCAGGTGCTCTCCGATCTGGACACCCTCTCCCGGGGCGGAGCCGCGGACATCCTGGCCTGGGCCCAGCGGCTGGCCAAAAGTGTGGCGGAGGCGGACACCTTCCTCACCCTGGCCGCCTTATGGTACCGGGACCTCCTGGTGCTGCGGGCCGGGGGGCCTCCGGAGCTCCTGGCGCACCAGGACCGGCTGCCGGAGCTTCAGGGGGAGAGCCTGAGCGGCCGGCCGGAGACCTGGCTCACCCGGCTCCTGGCCCTCTCCCGGGCCCAACGCCATCTGGCCGCCAATCTCAACCCGGAGCTGACCCTGGACATCCTGGGCTTCCGCCTGGCGACGACGTGAGTTATGGACCTGATCAAAGTGCGACTGAACGGCGGCAGCCACTGCTGCTCTCTGGCCACCGGCGCAGAAGACCTGCAACGGGGCGATTGGGTCGTGGTGGCCCTGGAGGACGGCCCGGAACTGGGCAGGGTGGAGACCATCTACCGCCATCTGGAGCTCCAGCGGGTCCCGGAGAATCTCAAAACCCTCCTGCGCCGGGCCACCCCCGCGGACCTGGAGCAGGCGGACAAGAACCGGGCCCTGGCCGCCCGGGCCTTCGCCTTCTGCCAGGACCGCATCCTGGCCCGCCAGCTCCCCATCCACCTGGTGCGGGCCCATGTGCTCTTTGACGGCAGCAAGATCATTTTTTACTTCACCGCGCCGGGCCGGGTGGATTTTCGGGAATTGGTCAAGGATCTGGTGCAGGAGTTCCGCAACCGCATTGAGCTCCGCCAGATCGGGGTGCGCCACCGGGCCAAGATGGTGGGGGGGCTGGGGGTCTGCGGCCAGAAGCTCTGCTGCGCCAGCTTCATCCGGGACTTTGAGCCGGTGAGCGTGCGCATGGCCAAGGAGCAGCAGCTCAGTCTCAACCCCAACAAGATCTCCGGGGTCTGCGGCCGCCTCATGTGCTGCCTCACTTACGAATACGCCGCCTATCAGGAGATCCGCCGGCATCTGCCCCGGGTGGGGAAACGGGTGCACCTCCCGGACGGCGACGCCAAGATCATCCGCTATAACATCATCCGCCAGACCGTCACCCTGGAGACCGCCTCCGGCGAGGAACGGGAGCTGCCCCTGGAGGAGCTGCCCCTGGCTCCCCTGCCTGCCGCGGCGGGCGCTTCGGAGCCCGACGAGTCCCCCCCCGGGAGTGAGCCATGACCGAAGACGATCTGGAAAAGGCACTGGATTCGCTCAAGTTTCAGATCAAAAAGGAGATTGTGGATCATTACTTCGCTGAGCGGGTCTATCTGGAGGAGGAGACCCGGGCCCTGGAGGAGGAGGCCAAGGCCTACCGGGAGGAGGTGGCCAAGGCGGCCCGGCTTTTCCACGCCCTCTACGCCGCCTTGAAGGAGGAGCGGGTGATCTCCCGGGTCATGGCGGCCCTGGGGCTGAGTCCCTGGCCTTTCTACGAGGAATTCCGGCAGCTTACCCCGGCCCAGCGCCAGGCCCTGCTGGCCCACCGCCCCGCCCGAGGCCTCACCGCCTGGCGCCGGTTCCGCAACCTGGTGTTGGGGATCTATGAGGAGCTGCAGCAGGCCCTGGCCGCCCTGAAGGAGCGTCACCACAAGCTCCAGATGCACCTCACCCTGCTCAACGAGGACATTCAGAAATTCAACGCCTCCTTCGACTTCGGCCTCATTGCCGCCCAGATCGAGGCCATGGAGGGGGGCGGCGAAGTGATCTCCGGCGGCCTGTTCGCCCCGGAGCGGGAGGAACTCTCCACCCGCATGCGCTTCAAACGCCGCAGGTTGACCGAGGAAGAGGTGCCGGCCCTGCCGGTGCTGCCGCCGCTGGGCCACATCAAGGGCAAACTGAACGACATCCTGGCCCAGGTGACCCCCTGAGGCGGGGAAGGAGTGTTCTTCCCGGAGGGCCGGAAGCGCCCGCCTTTCTGCGCCCCTGCCCTCAAGAGCGGGGGCAAGACGGAAGGAGACAGATGCTGGAGCCCGGGCGTCCTTGCGCCCCCCTCCGTCCCCGGCCTATCCTGAGGGCCTGGTTGTGGAGAAACTTTACATGCCGGATACCAAGAGCTACCAGACCCGCCTTTGGCTCCCAGGCCTGATTGGCCTGCTCCTAATCAGCCTGACGGGCTGTGCCGCCACCCTGCCGGTGTCGGTGAACGGCTATACCGACCCCGCCGCGGTGGTGCATCTGGCGCCGGGGGCCCGCTTCTGCGTGGCGGAAAACCCCCAGGCGCCCAATCCCCTGCTGGAGCGGGAGATCAAGGCCAAGCTTGAACGCCTGCTCAGCCGCAGGGGCTTTGGGCTGGCGCCGTGTGAACAGGCGGACTTCGTGATGCTGTTCACTTACGGCATCGGCCCGGGGGCCGCCCGCACCGTGATCTCGCCGGAGTGGAGCTTTGGGGTGGGGGCCGGCCGCTTCTGGCACGGCGGGTACGTCTTTTTCTGGCCGGGCTTCACCACCTACTCCACCGCCGCCGTCTATGAGTGCTGGGTCCTCCTCAACGTGGTGGCCGGCCGGGACTACCGGGAGAAAAAGACCTCCCGCCCCCTGTGGGTGGGGGAGGCCCGCAGCTCCGGCACCACCGGGGATCTGCGCCAGGCGGTGGACCCCCTCCTGGTGGCGGCCCTGGAAAAGCTGGGCCTGAATACCGGTAAGGCCGTGACGGTGGAGCTGCGGGAGGATGATCCCCGCCTGAGGGATCTGAAGCGCCCGTAAGGGCGGAGGGAGGCTGCAGCACCGAGGCCCAAGACGCGTGTACGATCTCATCGCCCGCAGCCAGGAATATGTGCGCACCCGCCTGTGGCTGGGGGAGGACCGCCCCGCCAAACTGGCCCTGCGCCTGGTGGTGCTGGCCCTGCAGGGTCTGGTGCGCCACCGCTCGTATCTCACGGCCGCCTCCCTGGCCTATGTCACCATCCTGGCCCTCATCCCGCTGTTGGCCCTGCTCTTTGCCATCCTCAAGAGTCTGGGAATCCAGCGGCTGCTGGCGGCGCATCTCATGGACCGCCTCTCCCCGGGCTCCCATGAGTTCGCCCTCCAGATCCTGGAATACGTGGAGGGCACCCAGGTGGCCTCCCTGGGGGTCTTCGGGGTCATCTGGCTTTTGGCCGCCCTCATCCTTCTGATGTCCGACGTGGAGGCGGCCTTCAACACCACCTGGCAGGTGTCCCGCATCCGGCCCTGGAGCCGGCGGCTCAGCGATTATCTCAGCATCTTTCTCCTCCTCCCCCTCCTGATGGCGGTGGGGCTGTCTGTGACCAGCGGCCTGCTGAGCCAGCCGGATCTGCGGCGCTTTCTGTCGTCCTTCATGCCTGAGGCCCTGTTCGGCATCACCTCCTCCCTGTTGTCCCTGGGGCTGCTGTGGGTGGCCTTCACCTTCATCTATCTGGTGATGCCCAACACCCGGGTGCGGTTTCCGGCGGCCCTTTTGGGGGGCATCCTGGGCGGCACCCTGTGGCAGGGGGCCCACGCCGTCTTCGCCTGGTTTCAGGGCATGGCCACTTACTACAACGCCATCTACGGCGCCCTCCATCACCTGCTCTTTTTGGTGATGTGGATCTTCTGGAGCTGGCTGGTGGTGCTGTTCGGCAATGAGATCGCCTGCGCCTGTCAGCATCTGAGCCGATTGAGCGCCGCCCGCCGGATTGCCGGGGCCGAGCCGGAACCGGTGGATGAGTACCTGGCCCTGACGGCCCTGCTCCTCATCTGCCGGCCGTATCTGGCCCGGGAGGCCCTCTTGACCCGCCAGGAGGTGGAGCTGACGCTGGCGGCGGGGCCGGAGGAGGAGGGGCGGCGGGCGGTGGCGGCCCTGGTGGACTGCGGCCTGGTGCTGGAGGCCAACGGCCACCTGGGAGACGGCGTCCTGGTGCCGGCCATCCCCCCGGAGCAGCTCTTGGTGGGGGAGGTCCTGGCCCGCGTGGGCCGGGGACGGGCCGGCCAGCTGGCCCGGCTGGCGGAGGAGGCGCCCCAAGTGGCGGCGGCGCTCAGATTCCTCCGGGAGAAGTCCTGGCCCCGGGACCTGGCCCGCCTGAGCCTGAAAGACCTCCTCCTGCCCCCCGGCCCCCCGGCCTGACCCCCGCATGATCCTGAAAAAAAAGGCCGGGGATCACCCCGGCCCGGCAGGCCTTCCGCCCCGGCAGAGAGACAGCCACGGGATTTACAGGAAGAATTCCTCTTTCAGCACCGGCGGTTTGAACTCCATCACCCGGAAGAGCAGGACCGGCACCGTGGCGTGGGAGACCACCTTTTCCGCGGTGCTCCCCAGCACCCAGGCCACTTCGCCCTTGCCGTGGGTGGCCATGGCGATGAGATCATAGCCGTTTTTGTCGGCGTAGCCGATGATCTCCCGGGCCGGCACCCCCTCCACGCAGGCCCAGTCGACGTTGATCCCCTGGGCCTTGAGATCCGCCCCGACCTTGGAGAGGAAGGCCTCGCAGGCCTTCTTTTCCGCCACCGGGGCCGTCTCGATGACTCCCGGGGCGGCCTCGCTGACGCCGAAGGCCTCCGTGTGGCAGACATGGAGGAGGGTGACCTGGGACTTGAAGGTCTTGGCCAATTCCACCACCTGCGGGAGGATTTTGGCAGCCAGATCCGATCCATCCAACGGGACCAAAATCTTGTTAAACATTCCATCCTCCTGGTTTATGGTGATCTCGTGCTGAAGGCCGGGCCCACCCGTCCGGTCCCGTCCGATTGCCTGCCAGCCTAAGACAAAAACCCCAGCCTGTCAACGGAATCTTGGCGGAAAATTCTTGTGAAATATTGCATTTAACGGGAACGCCTCCTGGTTTTCCGGGACGCGGTCCTGAGGGCCGGGCCGATTACGGCAGGCCCCGGAGCATCAGCTCGTCAAATTCCTCCTTGGTCACCGGCGGTTTGGCCTCCATGACCCGGTAGAGCAGCACCGGTACCGTGGCGTGGGTGACCACCTTTTCCGCGGTGCTCCCCAGCACCCAGGCCACTTCGCCCTTGCCGTGGGTGGCCATGGCGATGAGGTCATAGCCGTTTTTGTCGGCGTAGCCGATGATCTCCCGGGCGGGCTGGCCCTCCACGCAGGCAAAGTCCACTGACAGCCCCTGGTCCTTCAGGTTCCTGGCGGTCTCGGCCAGAAACAGCTCGCAGCTTTTGCGTTCCTGGGCCAGCGCCTCCTGGATCACGCCCGGAGTGGCCTCCGCCACCTGGGGATAATAGACATAGAGCAGAGTCACATGGGCCTGGTGCGCCTTGGCCAGATCCACCACCTGAGGGAGAATCTTGGCTGCCAGGGCGGAGCCATCCAGGGGTACCAGGATCTTCTTGAACATCGCCGTTCCTCCTTCCAGGGTGACATGCGGGTCGCCGCCCGGGTTCACTGACATATTTGTCCATAACATAAGGGGCGGTGCCGCCGGCGTCAATGCATGTCGGCGTCTGTCCCGGTTAAATCTCCTCCCCTTCCTCCAGCCGCACCCGGGGCTTGAAGAGCCGCCGCTCCAGAAGGCTGTGCCAGGAGGTGAAGGGGCCGGGGGTCGAGTCCCCCTCCAGGTGGTCCTGCATCATCTTCAGCTTGGCGTCCAGGTCGTCCAGGTAGTGCACCAGCAGGGCCTCCGGAGTCCGGGGCGGCACCGGCGAGCCGTTCTCCAGGGAGCCGTGATGGGAAAGAAGGATGTGTTCCAACTGCAACAGGAGCTCCTCGTCCGGAAAGCCGATCTCCCGGGCGGCGGTGCGCACCATCTCCCAGCCCAGGGCGATGTGCCCCACCAGGCCCCCCGCCGGGGTGAGCTCCGGGGCCGCCGGCCGGGTGAACTCCTTGAGCTTGCCCACATCATGGAGGATCACCCCCGCCAGCACCAGGTCCCGGTGCAGCCAGGGGTAGACCTCCAGCACCTGCAGGGCCAGGCGGGTGAGGCTCCAGGTGTGCTCCAGGAGGCCCCCAAGATAGGGGTGATGATTCTTCCGGGCCGCCGGATGGGTTTGAAATTCGGGCTCATACACCGTCAGGAGGTGGAGCACCAGCTCCTGTAAGGGGGGACGCAGGTGGGTGAGGGCCAGCTCGTTGAGCTCCCGCCACAGGGTCTCCCGGTCATAAGGGGTGGCAAAGAGGAGCAGGTCCAGATCGCAGCCCGGATCCCGGCCCCGGGCCTTGAGATCCGCCACCATGCTGATGAAGTCCACCCGCAGCTGCAGCTCCTGGCGGTAGGTGGTCACCTGACCTTTGACCGCCACCGGTTCCCCCGGGGTCAGGGGCCCGGGGCATTTGGCGATGACGTCGTCCCAGACCACGGCTCTCATCACGCCGCTGCGGTCCGCCAGTTCCAGGTCCCAGCGCACCTTGCCCTCGCCGTAGGCCCGGGCCTCGAAGCGGCGCAGCAGGAAACACTGCTTCACCACCTCCCCGTCCTTCAGCTCCCGGAGGAAGCGATGCTCCATACGGCCTCCCTGCGGGCCGCGGCCGGAGAGCCGGGCCCGACCCTGGCCTCATCCTATCCCTGGGTGGGCCTCCGGTCAAGCCTGAGGGATGTCTTGACAGGGCGTATGCACGAATTATTTTATAACTGAACCCCTGTGCCGATAAGTGGGCGGAGGGGGATTAATTTTTCCCTTGACAAGGAATCTAAACAATTTAAAATTGGAGTTTTGATTGACTTCACCTGTGAGGCAGGGCACCCGCCCAGATATCTATGGAAAAAGAGTATCTGAAAAAGTTTTTGGACCTGAACCCCGGCAATGATCTCATTGCCTACGATCAGCTCTCCTACTTCATCCCCGAGGAGGAGGGGGACCTCTCCTTTCGGGAGAACTACGACCTCGCCCCCGAAGAGGAGCTGGAAGTGACGGACCAGTTCGCCCTGACGCCCTATGGCCTGGAGGAGGAGCTCCCCGAGGGGGCCCTGGAAGAGGGCCTGGAAGCCGAAGAGATCCCCGAACATGAAGGCCTGGTGGCCGCGTATTTCCGGGAGATGCTGCGCTACTCCATCCTCACCCCGGAAGAGGAGCGGGAGCTGGGGCGCATCATCAAGCACGGTCAGGAGGCCGTCCTGCAGTTCGTCCTGGGGGTGAAATCCGACCTGGAGGAGATCAAGTACCTGCAGAAGAAGGTGGAGGCCTGGTTCCAGGCGCCGGAAAAGAGCGCCCAGGCCAAGGAGAAACTCTTCCGCCTCATTCACCAGACGCTGCAGCGCTATCTCAAGCAGCATCCGGAGGACGCGGAGATCCGGGAGCTGGCGGAGCGCATCCAGGCCACCGAGGCCGAGGTCACCGAGGCCCGGGACAAGATGATCAAGGCCAACCTGCGCCTGGTGGTGAGCATCGCCAAAAAGTACCTGCACCGGGGTCTCACCTTCTCGGACCTCATCCAGGAAGGCAACCTGGGGCTGATGAAGGCGGTGACCCGCTATGACTACACCACCGGCTACCGGCTGAGCACCTTCGCCTCCTGGTGGATCCGGCAGACCATCACCCGGGCCATCTACGACAAGACCCGGACCATCCGGATTCCGGTGCACCTCCAGGAGATCCGCAACCGCTGCTACCGGGCCTTCTACGACCTCCTCAAGGAGCTGGGCCGGGAGCCCACCCTCAAGGAGATCTCCGAGCGCTCCGGGGTGAGCGAGGACAAGATCCTCATGGTCACCAATCTGTCCGATGAGCTCATCTCCCTGGAGACCCCGGTGGGGGACGAGGGGGACCGCCTGGGCGATTTCATCAAGAACGACAAGGCCGTCTCCCCCTATGAGGGCATTCTGGAGTCCGAGCTGACCCAGAAGACGGCCCTCATCCTCAACACCCTCACCCAGCGGGAAGAGAAGATCATGAAGATGCGCTTCGGCATCGGCGACGAGGTGGAGCACACCCTGGAGGAGATCGGCCGGGCCTTCAAGGTCTCCCGGGAGCGCATCCGCCAGATCGAGAAAAAGGCCCTCAAGCGCCTGAAACATCCCACCCGGAAGGCTGCCCTGGAGGACTTCCTGGAGTAAGCCCGGCGGCCAGTGGCCCTGGCCCCTTGACAAAGGAGCACGGATGGCAGGACCGAACGCGGAAAAATTGGCGGAAGTGAAAGAGCGGCTTCTGGAGCGCAAACGGCGCCTCTGGCAGGAGGTCAAGGATCAGCTCCGGAGCAACATCGGCGACGGCTACCAGGAAATGCTCTCCACCGCCCGGGATGAAGAGGACCAGGCCACGGTGAGCCTCCTGGCCGAAACCCAGCTCACCCTCCTGGGGCCCAAACGCCAGGAGCTGGAGGCCATCGAGGAGGCCCTGCAGCGCCTGGAAAACGGCACCTACGGCCTGTGCGAATCCTGCGGCCAGCCCATCGAACCCCGGCGCCTGGAGGTCATGCCCGAAACCCCCTTCTGTCGCGCCTGCATGTCCCTGAAGGAGAAGCTGGCCAAGGCCGCGGCCGTGCGCTGAGGACCCACCACCCCACCATGACGGGCAGGAGGCGACCCCTCCTGCCTTTTTTGTCTGGGGAGGGCCCGGCCTCCATCTCCCCGGTCTTCGAGGAAGGCGGGCCGCCGGGGAAAAAGAGGGGCCTCCGGTCCCCCGGCTCTGCCCCTCCATGTCCCCCTTACAGGCGGCGGTGTTTCAGGCAGGGGAGTTCCTGGCGCAGGCGGGTGAGGCGCTGGTGGTTCAGCTCGGCGTAAATCACCCCCTGGCCGTCCGGGGCCTGGGCCAGCACCGTGCCCCAGGGATCCACGATCAGGGAGCGGCCATAGCTCGTTCTCCCCGGGGAGTGCCGGCCCCATTGCGCCGGGGCCACCACGTAGGCCAGGTTCTCGATGGCCCGGGCCCTGACCAATACCTCCCAATGATCCCGGCCGGTGGTGAGGGTGAAGGCCGCGGGGATGAAGAAGAGATCGGCCCCCTGGGCGGACAGTGCCCGATAGAGCTCCGGAAAGCGCAGATCATAGCAGATGGACATCCCCGCCAGGAAGGGCGTGCGGGGAATGGGCGCCACCACCAGCTCATGGCCCGGCCGCACGGATCGGGACTCCTGGTAGCGGGGCCCGTCCGTCAGCTCCACATCAAAGAGGTGGATCTTGCGGTAGGCCGCCAGCACCTTGCCGTCCGGCGCCAGAAAGACGCTGGTGTTGTAGGGCAGGCGCCCGGGGTCGGTGGTCTCCGGAAAGGAGCCCAACAACAGAAAAATCCCCAGCTGCCGGGCCAGTTCTCCGAATTCCTGCACCAGGGGCCCGGTGAGGGGCTGGGCCGACGGGGGCGCGGCCTCCTCCGGGCCCAGATAGGCAAAGTGCTCCGGCAGGGCCACCAGCATGGCCCCATGGGCCGCCGCCTCCTGCACCAGTTCCCGGGCCGCGGCCAGGTTGGCCGCCATCTCCGCGGTGGACTGCATCTGCACCGCCGCCACTAACATAGCCATCTCCCGTGCGTGTGGGGCTCCCTTGGGCCCCTCATTCCGGCTTCAGGGCCAGTAGGCGCAGTTCGCTCAGTTCCTCCATGGCCAGGCGCACCCCCTCCCGGCCCAGCCCCGAGGCCTTGACGCCGCCGTAGGGCATGTGGTCCACCCGGAAGACCGGCGCGTCATTGAGGATCACCCCACCCACCTCCAGCTCCTCAAAGGCCTGCCAGGCGTGGGTCAGGTTGCGGGTGAAGACCCCGGCCTGGAGGCCATAGACGGAATCATTGGCCAACGCCAGGGCCTGGGCGAAATCCCGGCAGGGGGTGAGGGTGACCACCGGTCCGAAGATCTCCTCCCGCCAGACCTTCATCTCCCGGCGGACGTTCTCCAGGACGGTGGGCGGGATGAGGCGGCCCTCCCCCAGGCCGCCGGCCAGGAGGCGGGCCCCGCCCTCCAGGGCCTCGGTGATCCAGGCCCGCACCCGCGTAGCCGCCTCGTCATTGATGAGGGGCCCCACCACCGTCTCCTCCCGGGCGGGATCCCCGGTGACCAGCTCCCCGACGGCGGCGAGGAAAAGCTCCCGGAAGCGCTCATATACCGGGGCCACAACCAGGAGGCGCTGCACCGCAATGCACACCTGCCCAGCATGCGCGAAGCCGCCGATGGCGGCCCGGTGGGCGGCGGTTTTCAGGTCGGCGTCCTGATCCACGATGAGGGCGGCATTCCCCCCCAGCTCCAGGAGCACCCGCTTCCGGCCGGCCACGCTCTTCAGGTGCCAGCCCACCTGGGAGCTGCCGGTGAAGGTGAGGGCCTTGAGGCGCTCATCGGCCACGGCCCGCTCCGCCACCGCCGCCGGGCTGGGGAGCACCTGGAAGCCCCCGGGGGGTCCGCCCACTTCCTCATAGATCTCCGCCAGCTTCAGGGCGGTGAGGGGCGTGGCGGAGGCGGGCTTGATAAGGATGGGGTTGCCCGCGGCCAAAGCCGGCCCCACCTTGTGGGCCATGAGGTTAAAGGGGAAGTTGAAGGGGGTGATGCCCAAAACCGGCCCCAAAGGAAAGCGCCGGGTGAGGCCGAAACGGCCCTTGGTGGCGGGCAGGGTGTCCAGGGGCAGAAACTCGCCCCCGAAGCGGGCCGCCTCCTCCGCCGCCAGGGTCAGGGTGGTCACCCCCCGGGCCATCTCCGCCCGGGCGTAGGTGATGGGTTTGCCCCCTTCCGCCACGATGGTGCGGGCGAACTCCTCCTGGCGCTCCTTCACCCCGGCCACCAGGGCTTCCAGGAGGCGGCGACGCTCATAGCTGGAGAACTTCTTCAGCACCCCGGCCGCGGCCTGGGCCCCCTGGATGGCCGCCTCCCACTCCTTCTCACCGGCCAGACCCACCTCCCCCACCACCGCCCCGGACCAGGGCGAGCGCACCGGAAGGAGAGCACCGGTCTCCTGCCAGGTGTTGTTGATAAAGCAGGTTAGGCCCTTCATGGTCTCTCCCCTTCCTGCGGAGGGTTTTCCGCCCCGGGGGCTTCTTCCCGGCGCTCCGGCGGCGGGACTTCCTTCTCCGGATAATAACGCATGGCAGGCGGGGCCACTGCGCCCCCGGACATAATGAAGGCCATGGCCTCGTCCATGGTCCAATCCGTGGAGATCACTTTGTCCAAGGGCACAATCTCCAGATAGCCCGAGGTGGGGTTGGGGGTGGTGGGGACATAGACCGCCGCCAGCGGGCGGCCGGTGGCGGCATCCACCAGGGTGCGGGTGACAAAGCCCACGGTCTTCATCTCCGGCGAGGGAAAATCAATGAGCACCACCCGGTCCACCCCGTCGGGCTTCTGTTGCAGGACCGCCAGGAATTTCTGCACCCCGCCGTACACCGTGTTGACGAAGGGAATGCGGTGCACCAGGGCGTCCAGGAAGGCCAGAAGCCGGCGCCCCACCACCCGGGTGGCCCCCCAGCCCAGGAGATAAAAGCCGGCCAAGGCCAGAATCACCGCCAGCACCGCCTCGAACCAGGGGTGGAGAAGCAGGTGGGCCAAATCCGGGGCCCAAGGCCGTAGGGCCAGGTGCAGCCAGCTCACCGCCGGGCCGCCGAAATCCCGCAGCACAGTGACGATGAAGCGCACCACCCACCAGGTGATGAGCAGGGGGATGACCGTGATCACCCCCGCCATGAGGTAGGCTTTCCGGGAACCCACCAGGGGCTCGGGATGTGTCTCAGACATGGCGTTTCCTGGGGCGCAGGGATGCGCATTTCCCTGCCCGTTTGCTCCCCGGGCAGGGCAAGGGACTCCCCCTCCCGCTCCCGTTCATTTGCCCCGGGCCAGGTTCAGGGCGCCGCCCAGGGCCAGGATTTTGCGCTGCCGGGGCGTCAGCTCGGCCTTCACCCGGATCTCCCGGCCGTTCACCCTCAGGGGCAGGCTCTCCTCCCCCGCCAGCAGCCGGGCCTTGACCTCGGGAAGCTCCAGCTCCTGGCCCTCGTGCAGGCAGGCATAATCCGCCGGGTCCTCGAAAGTGAGGGGCAGGATGCCGAAATTGATGAGGTTGGCCAGGTGGATGCGGGCAAAGCTCCGCACCAGCTTCACCCGGACCCCCAGATAGCGGGGGGCCAGGGCGGCGTGCTCCCGGGAGGAGCCCTGGCCGTAGTTGTCCCCCCCCACAATGGCCCCTTCGCCCCGGCCCTTCACCCGCCGGGGGAATTCGGGGTCCAGACGGGTAAAGGCAAACTCACTGATGGCCGGCAGATTGCTGCGCAGGGGCAAAATCTTGCTGCCTGCGGGCAGGATGTCATCGGTGCTGACGTTGTCGCCGGTGACCAGCCAGACCTCGCCCCGCCAGGTGTCGGGCAGGGGCGCCAGCTCCGGGAAGGGCACGATGTTGGGCCCCCGGAGGACCTCCACCCGGGCGGCCTCCTCCGGCGGCAGCGGCGGCACCAGATGCTTGCCGTCCACCACGAAATACCGGGGCGGGGGGATACGGGGGGCGGCCCCCAGACGCCGGGGATCGGTGATTTCGCCGTAAATGGCCGTGGCCGCGGCGGTCTCCGGGCTCACCAGGAAGACCTGGTCCCCCTTGGTGCCGCTGCGCCCCGGGAAGTTGCGGGTGAAGGTGCGCACGCTCACCGCGTCCGTGGCCGGCGCCTGGCCGATGCCGATGCAGCCCCAGCAGCCCGGCGGCATGAGGCGGGCCCCGGCCTCCAAAAGCGGCACCAGGCCCCCGGCCAGGATGAGGTTCTCCAGCACCTGGCGGGAGCCGGGGTTGATCTCCAGACTCACCCGGGGGTGCACCTTTTTCCCCTGCAGGGCCCTGGCCACCACCATGAGGTCCCGGAAGGAGGAGTTGGCGCAGGAACCGATGAGCACCTGGTCCACCGGAATCCCCTCCGCCTCCCGCACCGGCACCACGTTGTCCGGGGAGGACGGCTGGGCCACCAGAGGCTCCAGGGCGGACAGATTCACCTCCTCCACCCGCTGGTAGCCGGGGGCGCCCTGGGCCTTGAGGGGCCGCCAGTCCGCTTCCCGGCCCTGCAGGCGCAGGAAGGCCCGGGTCTGGTCATCGGAGGGGAAAATCGAGGAGGTGGCCCCCAGCTCCGCCCCCATGTTGGCGATGGCCGCCCGTTCCGGTACGCTCAGGGTCTTCACCCCCGGGCCGAAGTACTCCAGGATGTAGCCCCGGCCGCCCCGGACGGTGAGGCGGCCCAGGAGCGCCAGGATGACATCCTTGGCCGAGACCCAGTCCGGCAGCCGCCCCAGGAGACGCACCCCCAGCACCCGGGGCATGGGGAGATAGAAGGGCTGCCCCGCCATGGCCAGGGCCACATCCAGGCCCCCGGCCCCGAAGGCCAGCATGCCGGCCCCCCCGGCGGTGGGGGTGTGGCTGTCCGAGCCGATGAGGGTCTTGCCCGGGGCGCTGAAGCGCTCCAGGTGCACCTGGTGGCAGATACCGTTGCCCGGCGGCGAAAAGTAGAGGCCGTAGCGGGCCGCCACGGTGCGCAGAAAGCGGTGATCGTCGGCGTTGCGGAAGTCCGCCTGCATGAGGTTGTGATCCACGTAGCTCACCGCCACCTCGGTCTGCACCCGGGGCACCCCCATGGCCTCAAACTCCAGATAGGCCAGGGTGCCGGTGGCGTCCTGGGTCAGGGTGTGGTCTATCCGAAGGCCGATCTCGGTGCCGGGGACGAGCTCCCCCTCCACCAGATGGGCCTGAAGGATCTGCTCGACAAGGGTCTGCGCCATGGCCTTTCCTTCATGCGGATCCGAGGGAGTAAGGGGCCGAGGAGAAGCGGCCCTCGCCCCTTTCCCTTTGTTTCAGATACACGGCCTGGGTGGGAGGCGGTCAGGGCGTCAGGTTCCCTGGCCCTGCCTCCACCGCCGCACAAACTCCACCACCACATCCGGACGGTTGGTGCCGATGCCGTCCAGATCCAGGGCGAGGTAGGGTTTCAGGGTCTCGATGTCATCGATATTCCAGACAAACACCAACAGCTGGGCGGCATGGGCCTGGGCCACCAGCTCCGGGGTGATGTAGGCATAGTGCAAGACCAGGGCGTCGGCCCGGGCGGCCCGGGCCAGGCCCGCCGGGTCCGCCGGGCAGCCCACCAGCAGGACCCCGGTGCGCAGGCGGGGTTCTTCTTCCTTCATGGCCTTCACCACCGGGTGCCAGAAGGAGATGGCGTGCACCCGCTCAAACAGCCCCGCCCCCCGGATGAAGTCCGTGAGCACCGGGCCGGCCTCCGGGGCCTTCACCTCCACCACCAGGTGGGCCCGGTGCGCCACCAGGTCGGCCACCTCCTCCAGGCTGGGGAGGCGCTCCCCTTTGCCGGCGTCCAGGCGCCGGAGCTCCGCGAAGGTGAGGTCCCGCACCCGGCCCCGGCCGTTGGTGGTGCGGTCCACGGTGTCATCGTGAATGACCACCAGGCGGCCGTCCCGGGAGAGGTGCACGTCCACCTCCACCGCCGTGACCCCCAGCTCCAGGGCCCGCCGAATGCTGAGGAGGGTGTTTTCCGGCTCCAGTCCCGCAGCGCCCCGGTGACCCATGATGTACATACCGCTTCGCCCCCGTTTTCGTGCCGGGTCTTCCGCCGCCGCCCCCTTTGCGGTAAAGTGAGGGCAAGGCGGCTCCCCTGCGGGAGATTCGCTTAATCATCGCAGGATCCCGGCGGAAA
This sequence comes from Syntrophobacterales bacterium, assembly GCA_023512475.1. GTDB lineage: Bacteria > Desulfobacterota > Desulfobaccia > Desulfobaccales > 0-14-0-80-60-11 > JAILZL01. The sequence continues at coordinate 78,265 of JAILZL010000003.1, read as the reverse complement.
AACAAGCGGGAGCCCGGGCCCGGAGGTGAGGGTGGCAGGCTGGTTCTGGCTGGCCCTGGCGGCCATCGTTCTGTGGGGAGCCTGGGGGGTGCTGGGCAAACTGGCGGCCCGGAGCCTGCCCTTCCAGGCGGTGTATGCCGTGGGGGTGCTGGGGCATCTGGCCACGGTCCTGACGGTGCTGCTCACCACCGGCGGCCGCCTCCCCTGGCACCCGGCGGGCTGGGCCGCGGCCTTGGGGGCGGGCCTGTGCACCTCGGTGGGCCTCCTGTGCTTCTACGGCGCCCTGGCCCGGGGCCCGGCGGCGGTGGTGGTGCCCCTCACCAGTCTGTATCCGGTGATCACGGTGCTCTTAAGCCGACTTTTGTTGCAGGAAACCCTGACCCTGAGGCACCTGGGGGGCATCGCCCTGGCGCTGGCGGCGGGCTGGCTCCTGTCGGAGTGAGGCCTACGGCCGCCCTGTGCCCCGCCGGCGGAAGGTCCGGGGGGCCATCAGGCAGAGCACCCGGCGGCAAGCCTTTCTTCCCCGGGGCGGGCGGACGTGAGGCCCTGGTCCGGCCCGTCGGCCCTGCCTGGAGGCGCCGGGGCGGACAGCTCTGCGGCGCCCCCACCCGGCGGGGCTGGCATAGAACCCCTTGCTGTGGCCACTCCCACGGACAGGCCAAGGGGACCCGATGACCGGCATGGAAAAGGAAATCCGCATCCTGGCCCTGGACGTGGGGGAGAAACGCATCGGCGTGGCCATCAGTGACCCCCTGGGGCTCACCGCCCAGGGCCTGGGGGTGGTGGTGCGGCGGGATCTGGCCCGGGATGTGGCGGCCCTGAAGGCCCTGGTGGCGGATTATGCCATCCAGGAGATCGTGGTGGGATTCCCCCGGCACCTTAACGGGCGGCCCGGGACCCATGCCGGCATGGCCCAAGAGCTGGCGGAGGCCCTGGGCCGGGAGCTGGGGGTGCCCGTCATCCCCTGGGATGAACGCCTCAGCACCCAGGAGGCGGAGCGCCTGCTGGTGGCGGCGGACGTGAGCCGCGCCAAACGGCGGCGGGTGGTGGATCAGGTGGCCGCCACCCTCATTTTGCAGGGCTACCTGGACCGGCGGCACCGGGACTAAGTCTTCCCTTTTCCAGTCCTTCCCCTAAGGAATTTCCTGAGAATTTCCTTCTTAATTCACTGAGAGAAGGCCGGGCGGGCGGCGGGGCCTTGCAGGGATATCTAGTTGATTTATCTGGATATTCATTTTTTTAGGGCCACGTTTGTGAAACTTTTCCGAAGAGATTTTTTTCCTTGACAATTCCCTGAAAAAGGCTGAAATTGGTTCCCGTGTGGGGAATTGTGGGTTAAAGTGGAGTGCCGGGCCATAAAGGGGGAGCGGTGTTCACCGGTAGCTTCTTCCACTCCATGGACAACAAGGGACGGGTGAGCATCCCCTCCCGCTACCGGGACATCCTGCAGGAGCGCCAGGACCGGCAACTCGTGCTCACCAATTGGGACGGCTACATCCTGGCCTTCCCCATGTCCGAATGGATCAAGGTGGAGGCCAAGATCGGGGAGCTGGCCCTCTTTCGCAAAGATCTCCGGGCGTTTCAGCGGTTTATCATTTCCGGGGCGGAGGAATGCCCCCTGGACCGTCAGGGCCGCATCCTCATCCCCCAGAACCTGCGGGATTACGCCAAACTCACCCGGGACGTGGCCCTGGTGGGCGCGGTGCGCTGCTTTGAGATCTGGGACCGGGCCGCCTTTGAGGCCCACCGCAGGCAGCTGGAAGAATCCATCAACGAAGAGGTGTTGCACGAATTGCTGATTTGAGCCCAGACCAGAGCCCGGTGCACGCACCGGTGATGGTAGCGGAGGTGCTAGGGGGCCTCAATTGCCGGCCCGGCCGTCTGTATGTGGATGGCACCATCGGCGAGGGGGGACACGCAGTGGCCATCCTGGACCGTATCGCTCAAGAGGGGGAGCTGGTGGGACTGGATCGCAATCCAGTCGTTCTTGAAGCGACCGCCCGGCGGCTGGCCCCCTACACCTCCCGCTTTTTTCTCTTTCCCGCCCCGTTCAGCCGCCTGGGGGAGGTGCTGGCGGCCCTGGGGCGGAGTCAGGCCGCCGGCATCCTGCTGGACTTGGGCCTCTCCTCCTATCTCCTGGAGCGCTCCGGCCGGGGCTTCAGCTTCCGCCGGGACGAGCCCCTGGACATGCGCTACAACCCCGGGGAGCCCCTGCCCCCCGCGGCGGAGCTGGTGAACACCCTGCCCGAAGCCGAGCTGGCCCGGATCTTTTGGGAATATGGCGAGGAGCCCCGGGCCCGGCAGGTGGCCCGGCTGGTGGTGGAGGCCAGGCGGCGCCGGCCGCTGCGGACCACCGGCGACCTTCTGGAGGCGGTGAGCCCGGTGCTCCGCCCCCGGCCCGGCAGCCGCCTGCACCCGGCCACCCGCATCTTTCAGGCCCTGAGGATCGCGGTGAACCGGGAACTGGAGGAACTGGAGGCCTTTCTCCGTCAGGCCCCGGCCTGGCTGGAGCCCGGCGGCCGCCTGGTGATCCTCTCCTACCACTCCCTGGAGGACCGCCTGGTGAAACAGCACTTTCTGGCCTGGGAGCGTCAGGGCCTGTGCCGGCGGCTGACCAAAAAGCCCCTGAGGCCCACGGCGGCGGAGGTCCGGGCCAACCCCCGGGCCCGCACCGCCCGCCTGCGCATTGCGGAAAAAATCTGAGTCGCACAGGAGGTCTTGATGCCCGCCCCGCTGACTCTGCGTCTCCAAGCCGTCAATCATGCCCTGTTCGCCAAGAACCGCAAGCTGGCGCGCTCCGAGAACCGGGTGGGCCGGGTGGCGGTGACCGTGCTCATCTGTGCCACCCTCGGCCTGGTGGCCACCTCCCTCATCTGGGCCTGGAGCAGCGTCCAGGTGGTGGAGCTGCAGTATCAGATTTCCCAGGCCAAGGAGATTCAGAAACAGCATCGGGAACTCCACGAGAAGCTCCTCATTGAATACGCCAATCTCACCGGGGCCTCCCGGCTGGAGAAGCTGGCGGAGAAATACGGCATGCTGCCGCCGGAGCCCTCTCAGATCGTCCGGGTGCCATGAGCTACTTCCTCAACAAGTGGGTGCGCCTGCGCCTGGTGCTGGTGGGCGTGTTTCTGGCAGGCCTGGGCCTGCTGGTGACCGGACGCTTCCTCCACCTGCAGGTCCTCCAGGGCGGGGCCCTGCGGGAGGAGGCCGAGGCCTATCTCCGCAAGATGACCCCGGTCTTGCCCGAGCGGGGTCTCATCCTGGACCGCCACGGGGCCGAGCTGGCGGTGAGCACCCGGGTCTACTCCGCGGTGGCCCACCCCCGGCAGCTTAAAAACCCCCAGCGGCTGGCCAGGGAGCTGGCCCCGGTTCTGGGCCTGGACGTCAAGGAGCTCCAGGAGCTGCTCACCTCGGAGCAGCCCTTTGTGTGGCTGAAGCGCCACCTCACCCCGGAGCGGGAAGCCGCGTTCCGGGCCTGGCAGGAACGGGTGCAGGAGCGGGCCCAGAAAAAGGGCGCCGCCGGCCGGCAGGAGGAGGACGCCATCTATCTTTTGCCGGAATCCAAGCGTTTCTATCCGCAGCAGACCCTGGCCGGGCCCATTTTGGGCTTCTGCAATATCGATGGCGTGGGGCTGGAGGGGCTGGAATACCAGTTTGACCGGGAACTCTACGGCAAGCCCAAAAAGGTGCAGCGGCTCATGGACGCCCGGGGCCGCATCGTGGTCACCGAGGAGAAGGCCTTCGACCCGGAGGTCCGGGGCCACAACCTGGTGCTGACCATCGACCGCACCATTCAATATATCGTGGAAAAGGAGCTGGCCAAGGGGGTGGCCAAGTGGAACGCCGCCGGCGGCTATGCCATGGTGATGCGGCCCCAGACCGGGGAGATCCTGGCCATGGCCCAACTTCCCACCATGGACCCCAACCAGCCCGGGCGGTACCCGGAGGTGGCCCGCAAGAACCGTAACCTCACCGAAGCCCTGGAGCCGGGCAGCGCCTTCAAGATCTTCGTCGTGGCCTCGGCGCTGGACGCCGGCCTGGTGAAGCCCTCCGACCGCTACCATTGTGAAAACGGCATCTGGTACCTGACGGCCAAGGAGCGCATCCGGGACGTGCACCCCTACGGCGGCCTGACGGTGCAGCAGATCATCCAGAAATCCAGCAATATCGGCTCCGCCAAGATCGCCAACCGCCTGGGGCCGGCCCGGCTGGACGATTATCTCCGGGCCTTCGGCTTCGGGTCCCGCACCGGCATCCCCTTCCCCGGGGAGACCCCCGGACTGGTGAAGAATCACAGCCGCATCCGCTCCCCCCTGGATCGGGCCACCACCGCCTTTGGGCAGGGCATCTCCGTCTCCGTGCTGCAGCTCACCACCGCCCTGGCGGCCCTGGGGAATGACGGGGTGCTCATGCGGCCCCTGCTGGTCAAGGAGATCGTCACCGCCCAGGGGGAAAAGGTCCGGGAATTCCCGCCCTATCCGGTGCGCCGGGTGTTGTCCTCCCAGGCCGCCCGGCAGATCCTGGCCATGATGCAGACCGTGACCGAGCCCGGGGGCACCGCCGCCGGGATGGCGCCGCCGGGCTTCACCGCCGCGGGCAAGACCGGCACCGCCCAGAAGGTGGTGGGCCGGGCCTTTTCCCACAGCAAATTCAATTCCGTCTTCGTGGGGCTGGTGCCCGCGGAGCAGCCGGTTTTGGCCATCACGGTGATCATCGACGAATCCAAAGGGGCCATCTACGGCGGGGTGGTGGCGGCCCCCATTTTCCGGGAAATCGCCACCCAGGTCCTCAGGGTCCTGGGGTATCACCCCCCGACCCCCAACCTGCCGGTCTTGGCGGGGGCCAAGAAAACCCCGGAACCTCCGGCGGGCCGCCAAAACGGCGGGGTGACGCCCGCCTCGGTTTTGGCCATTCCGGAGCTGCTCCCGGAAGTGGTGGTGCCGGCGGCCGCGCCGTCCCCCAAGCCAGGGGAGCCCCTGAGAGTCATGCCTGATGTCCGGGGCCTCACCATCCGGCAGGTGCTGGATCTCTTGCACCAGGCCGGGGTGCGCTGCCAGCTGGAAGGCAGCGGCCTGGCGGTGGAGCAGGATCCGGCCCCGGGCGCGGAGTTGACCCCCGGTGCGGTCTGTTCGGTGAAATTCCGCTCCCCCCTGTGAACTGCGGCCTCGGGGGGAGGTTGTCAAGCCGGCCGAGTTTGGATAGGATGTGAGCGCGGACCGCAAGAGTCAGTCCGGACCGCCTCTCCCGTCATTCTGACATGTCATACCGGTCTCGCCCGCTGCCTGAGGTTGCCATGCTCCCCGCCCGATTCCCCACGCTGCGAGGCCTCCTGGAAGGCCTGGAGGGCTGCCGGGTCGTGGGGGACGACTCCGTGCCGGTCCCGGGGATCGCCTACCATTCCCGGGAGGTGGTGCCCGGCGGGGTGTTTGTGGCCCTGCGGGGCCTCACCACCGACGGCCTGCTCTACGTGCCCGCGGCCCTGGAGCAGGGGGCCCGCATCGTGGTGAGCGACCGGGACCTCCCCCTGCCGGAGGGGGTCACCCTGGTGCAGGTGCCCGACCCCCGGCTGGCCTTGGCGCACCTGAGCGCCGCCTTCTTCGGCCACCCCAGCCGGGAGCTCACTCTCATCGGCATCACCGGCACCAACGGCAAGACCACCACCGCCTATCTTTTGGAGGCCGTCCTCACCGCGGCCGGCCACCGGGTGGGGGTCCTGGGCACGGTGAATTACCGCCTGGGGGAGCGGCGCTGGCCGGCGCCGGTCACCACCCCCGAGAGCCTGGATCTCAATCGTTATCTCCGGGAGATGCGCCAGGCCGGGGCCACCCATGCGGTCATGGAGGTCTCCTCCCACGCCCTGGACCTGAAGCGGGTGGACCGGGTGGCCTTTGACGCCGCCATCTTCACCAACCTTTCCCAGGACCACCTGGATTACCACCGGGATCTGGAGACCTACTTCCAGGCCAAATCCCGGTTGTTTCTGGAGATTTTAGGGGACGGCGGCCCCCGGGGGCTGGCGGTGCTGCATGTGGATGACCCCTGGGTGCGCCGCCTGTGGGCCCGGGTGCCCGGACCGGTCCTCACCTTCGGGCGCCACTTCGAGGCCCAGGTGAGGCCGGTGTGGACCGAGTTCCGTCAGGATGGCCTCACGGCCCGCCTCACCACCCCCTGGGGGGAGCTGCACCTCCGCTCCCGGCTGGTGGGCCCCTTCAATCTGGCCAATATCCTGGCCGCCGCCGCCGCCGCCCTGGGGCTGGGGGTGGCTCCGGAAGCCGTCGCCGCCGGGGTGGCGGACCTGCGGGGGGTGCCCGGCCGCCTGGAGCGCTTCGGGCCGCCGGAAGGCCCCCACGTCTTTGTGGACTACGCCCACACCCCCGACGCCCTGGCCTCGGTGCTGGCGGCCCTCCGGACCCTGGGGTTTTCCCGCCTCACCACCGTGTTCGGCTGCGGCGGCGACCGGGACCGGAGCAAGCGGCCGCTCATGGGCCAGGCCGCCGCCGAGGGCAGCCGCCTGGTGATCGTCACCACCGACAATCCCCGCACCGAGGACCCCCTGGGTATCATTGCGGACATTGAGGCGGGGCTGGCCGAGGCGGGGTTGCGGCCGGTGGGGCTGGCCGCCATCCGGCGGGGGGAGCCCGGGTATCTGGTGGTGCCGGACCGCCGGGAGGCCATCCGGCTGGCGGTGCGGCTGGCGGCACCGGGAGAGGCGGTGCTGGTGGCCGGCAAGGGCCATGAGGACTACCAGATCTGGGGCACCCGGAAGCTCCCCTTTGACGACCGGGAGGAGGTGCGGCAGGCCCTCCGGGAGAAAGGCTGGGAGCCGGACTGAGAACCGGCCCTTTAAGGAGGGCCCGCACACCCGGCCGCAGGCCGGTCTGCCCCTGACCTGACATCTTTATGGACTACCGGCTGAGGATTCTCGTCCCATGACCGCCGTCTTTACCACCGCGGAGATTGTGGCCGCCACCGGGGGACGCCTCCTTCAGGGGGACCTCCGGCGCGTCTGGGCCGGGGTGTCCACCGATTCCCGCACCTGCCAGGCGGGCAACCTGTTCATCCCGCTGAAAGGGGAGCGCCACGACGGCCACGCCTACATCCCCCAGGCCCTGCGGAGGGGCGCGGGGGCGGTCCTGGTGGCGGAGTCCTGGGTGCGCTCCCCGGCGGCGCGCTCCCTGCCCCCGGACCTCACCGTCATCGCCGTACCGGACACCCTGCGCGCCTTGGGAGACCTGGCCGGTGCCTGGCGGCGGCGTTTCTCCGGCCCGGTGGTGGGCATCACCGGCAGTTGCGGCAAGACCACCGCCAAGGAGATGACCGCCCGGGTGCTGGCGGGGCGCTTCCGGGTGCTGAAAAATGACCTCAACCTCAACAATCTCATCGGCCTGCCCCAGACCCTGCTGCGGCTGGACGGCGCCTACGAGGCCGCGGTGGTGGAGATGGGCATGAACCGCTTCGGGGAGATCCGGCGCCTGACGGAGATTTCCCGGCCCAGCGTGGGGGTGTGGCTCAATGTCCACCCGGCCCACACCGAGGGGGTGGGCTGCCTGGAGGGGGTGACCGGGGCCAAGGCCGAGATCCTGGGGGCGCTGCCTTCCGGAGCCCTGCTCGTGTATAATGCCGACGACTGCCGGGTGGCGGCCCGGGCGGCCCATTATCCCGGCCCCCGGCTGGGTTTCGGGGCCTCCCCCGCCGCCCGGCTGCGGCTGCTGCGCCGCACCCCCCGAGGAAGCGGGGGCCAGAGCGCTCTGATTGCCTGGGAGGGCCGCACCTTCACCCTCACCCTCGCCGTCCCCGGGCGCCATATGGCCATGAACGCCCTGGCGGCCCTGGGGGTGGGACTGGCCCTGGGCTTAAACCCGGACGAGGCCAGCGCCGCCCTGGCGGGTTTCACGGCCATTCACCGGCGGTCGCAAGTCCTCACCCTGCCCTCCGGGGTGCATCTCCTCAACGACTGTTACAATGCCAATCCCGGCTCCATGGCCGCCGCCCTGGAGCTGTTGGCCGAACTGAAGGGCCGGGGCCGGGCCGCCGCCGCCCTGGGGGACATGCTGGAGCTGGGGAGCTTGAGCCGGGCCGCCCACCGGGAGCTGGGACGCCGGGCCGCGGCCGCCGGGGTAGAGTTCCTGACGGTGGTGGGCGCCTTCCGGGAGGAAGTGGCCGCCGGCGCCCGGGAGGCAGGCCTCCCTGCGGCGGCGGTGCGGCCGGTGGCCGACAAATCCCAGGCCGTCCGGGTGCTGCAGGAATTCCTGCAGCCGGGGGACTGGCTCCTGGTGAAGGGCTCCCGTTCCATGCACATGGAGGCGGTGGTGGCGGGCCTGGCCGCCCCTTAAGCCCTCCGACACCCACGACATGAGGTCTCAAGAACATCCGGGCTGACCATGCTCTATCATCTGCTCTATCCCTTAAAGACGGTCTTCGGAGGCTTCAACGTCTTCCGCTACCTCACCTTCCGGAGCATCTTCGCGGTGCTCACGGCCCTGTTCATCTGCCTGATTATCGGGCCCTGGGTGATCCGCAAGCTCAAGGAGCTGAGTTTCGGGCAGTATATCCGGGAGGACGGCCCCCAGTCCCATCATCAGAAGGCCGGCACCCCCACCATGGGCGGCCTGATGATTCTCTTCTCCATGGTGGTCACCACGCTCCTGTGGGCCGATCTCACCAATTTCTACATCTGGCTGCTCATCGGGGTGAGCCTGGGGTTTGGCGCCATCGGCTTCTGGGACGACTACCTCAAGGTCATCAAGAAACACAACCGGGGGCTGTCCGGCAAGGCCAAGCTCTTCTGGCAGTCGGTGGTGGCCACCCTGGTGGCCCTGGCCCTTTATCTGTACCCGGATTTTGAGACCACCCTCACCGTGCCCTTCTTCAAGGACCTCAACCCCAACCTGGGTCTGGCCTTCCTGCCGGTGGCGGTGTTCATCATCGTGGGCACGGCCAACGCGGTGAACCTCACCGATGGCCTGGACGGCCTGGCCATCGGGCCGGTGACCATCGCCGCCGCCTTTTACCTCATCTTCGCCTATCTGGCGGGCAACGCCCGCATCGCCGCTTACCTGCAGATCCCCTTTGTCCGGGGGGTGGGGGAGCTCTCCATCTTCCTGGCGGCCCTGGTGGGGGCCGGCATCGGCTTTCTCTGGTTCAACGCCTATCCGGCCCAGGTCTTCATGGGCGATGTGGGGGCCCTGGCCCTGGGGGGCATCCTGGGCACCGCGGCCATCGCCGTCAAGCAGGAGATCCTCCTGATGGTGGTGGGCGGCCTCTTTGTGGTGGAGGCCCTGAGCGTCATCATGCAGGTCTGCTTCTTCAAGGTGACCAACGGCAGGCGCATCTTCCGCATGGCCCCCATCCATCACCACTTTGAACTGAAGGGCTGGCCGGAGCCCAAGGTGATTGTGCGCTTCTGGATCATCTCCCTGGTGTTGGGCCTGCTCTCCTTAAGCGCCCTGAAGCTGAGGTGAGCATGGAGGTCACGGGGGCCCGCATTCTGGTGGTGGGGCTGGCCCGCACGGGCGTGGCCCTGGCCCGCTTCCTGGCTGCACGGGGGGCCCAGGTGACGGTCACCGACGCGGCCCCGCCGGAGAAACTGGCGGAGGCCCGGGAGGCCCTGTCCGGGCTGCCGGTGGACCTGGAGCTGGGGGTGCCCCAGCCCTCCGGGGTGTGGGATTATCACCTGATCCTCCTGAGTCCGGGCGTGCCCCCGGAGCTGCCCTGGCTGGAGGCGGCCCGGCGTCAGGGCATCCCGGTGTGGGGGGAGCTGGAGCTGGCCCGCCCCTTCCTCACCCTGCCCCTCATCGCCATCTCCGGCACCAACGGGAAGACCACCACCACCACCCTCACCGCTGAACTCCTCCGGGCCGGAGGCCTGCGACCCCTGGTGGGGGGCAACATCGGCATCCCCCTCATCTCCCTGGTGGAGGAGCAGTCCGGGCATGACGTGGTGGTGCTGGAGGTTTCCAGCTTTCAGCTGGACACCGCCCCGGGGTTTCATGCCCACCGGGCGGCCCTCCTCAACATCTCCCCGGATCATCTGGACCGCTATCCGGACTTCGCCGCGTATGTGGCCTCCAAGGCCGGCCTCTTCCGGCACCAGGGCGCCGCCGACCTCAGGGTTCTCAACCATGATGATCCGGCCGTGCGGGCCCTGGCGGCGGGGCCGGCCCGGGTGCTCTTCTTTTCCGCCCGGGAGCCCCTGCCGTGGGGGGCCTGGGTGGAGGGCGAGCTTATAAGGGTGCGCCTGCCCGAAGGCCCCGAAGCCGCCTTTCCGGTCCAGGAAATCCGCCTGCAGGGCCGGCACAATCTGGAAAACATCATGGCGGCCCTGCTTTTGGCCCTGGACGCCGGGGTGGCGCCGGAGGCCTGCCGGGAGGTGCTGGCCCGCTTCGCCGGCCTGCCCCATCGCCTGCAGTATGTGGCCACCATCGACGGGGTGGACTATTACGACGATTCCAAGGGCACCAATGTGGGGGCGGTGATGCGGGCCCTGGAGGGGTTCTCCCGGCCGGTGCTCCTCATCGCCGGTGGCCGGGACAAGGACAGCGACTTCTCCCTTCTGGCCCCGATCCTGAAAGGCCGGGTGCGGCACCTGGTGCTTTTGGGGGAGAGCAAGGAACGCCTGGCCCAGGCCTGGCAGGGGCTGGCGCCCATCCACCTGGTGGCGGATATGGCTGAGGCGGTGCGCACCTGCCGCCGGCTGGCCCGCCCCGGGGAGGTGGTGCTGCTGTCCCCGGCCTGCGCCAGCTTCGACATGTTCCGGGATTACGCCCACCGGGGCGACACCTTTCAACGCCTGGTGCGGGAGGAGGCCTATGGCCGGAAAACCTGATGCCACCCGCGGCCCGCAGGACCATCTTCTGCTCTACGCCACCCTGGGGCTGGTACTTCTGGGGCTCACCACCGTTTTCACCTCCAGCACCGTCATGGCCATGGCGCAGTTCCAGGACCCCTACTACTTCGTCAAGCGCCAGCTCCTGTATGCCATGGGGGGACTGGTGCTCCTCTATGGCGCCAGCCGCATTCCCTACCAAAGGTGGAAGCCCCTGGTGTATCCCATCCTCCTCCTCTCCCTCATCAGCCTCATCCTCGTTTTTGTGCCGGGGATCGGGGCCAAAGTAAGGGGCGCGGCCCGCTGGCTGAAACTGGGCCCCCTGACCCTGCAACCCTCGGAGTTCGCCAAGCTGGCCATGGTGATTTTTCTGGCCTACTCCCTGGCCCGCAAACAGGAAAAGATGAAGTACTTCGCCATCGGCTTTCTCCCCCACATGCTGGTGGCGGGGGTGTTCATCGCCCTCATTTTCAAGGAGCCGGACTTCGGCACCGCGGTGACCCTGGCCCTCATCACCCTCACCATGCTGCTGGTGGGCGGCACCCGGGTGACGTATATCTTTTTCGCCAGCCTGGCCGGTCTGGTGCTGGGGACCCTGGCGGTGCTCCGGGATCCCAAAAAGTTCGCCCGCATCCTCTCCTTTTTGGACCCCTGGAAACATGGCCAGGATGTGGGCTACCAGCTCAAACAGTCCCTGCTGGCCATCGGTTCCGGCGGGCTCCTCGGGGTGGGGCCGGGCCAAAGCCGGGCCAAGCTCTTTTACCTCCCGGACGCCCACACCGACTTCATCCTGGCCATTTACAGCGAGGAATGGGGCCTGGTGGGGGTGGTGCTGCTGCTGGCCCTCTTCACCCTGGTGGCGGTCCGGGGTCTGCGCCTGAGCCTGAGGGCCCCGGACGCCTTCGGCTCCTATCTGGCCCTGGGGCTCACCCTGATCATCACCCTCCAGGCCGCCATCAACATGGGGGTGGTCACCGGCATTCTCCCCACCAAAGGCCTTTCCCTGCCCTTTCTCAGCTACGGCGGCTCCAACCTCCTCACCAATCTCCTGGCGGTGGGCATCCTCCTCAACATCAGCGGCCAGGTGAAGCAGCCCGCGGCCGCAGTCGGTCGCCTGACGGCCACTCCCGCGCCGGTGGCGGCGTCCGGGGAGCGCCTGACCTGAAGGCAGGGGCAACCAGGCTCCCGGCCGGCCGGAAACCGGCCCCGGGGGCCGTTTCTGAGGGCCCCGCCGGCCGCCGGTGGGGCCTCACCCCACACCTGTCATCCTCAGGCGTAAGGTAAATTGTTCTTAACAATATCTCCACAACTGTCCAAACTGACCTCAGGTTTTTCCTGATCATTGACTCGGTGATTATCTGACGCCGGGGCTGAGGAACCCTCCCGGCCGGCCGGACCCCGGGGGGCGCCCTGTGAGGGGGCGGAGGATGGCACAGCCGAAGCTCAAAGAGTGGGAGGGCCCGAGGGTGCCCTCGCAGCCGGCCGGGGAGGCGGAACGCCGGCGCTGGTTCGACTTCCTGGCGGCGGAATCCGGCCGCCACGACGGCCTGCTCTGTTTCTATGACCGGGAAAAATCCCCCCGGGTGCTGTCCTCCTGCCAGGTTCTGGCCCAGCGCCTTCAGGCCCGGATGTGGTCCCCTGCCCCTCCCGCCCCGGGTCCGGACCGGGAGGAGGAGCCCTGTCCCTCTCCTTTCCCTGCCGAGCCCTGGGGACCGGGCTGAGGCCCCGGGCTGGGGCGGCTCTGCTTTGCCTTCAGGCCGCCGGCGCTTTCCCTTCCGCTCTTTCTCTGGTATACTGGGGTTGCCGCCACTCCGGCCGGAGGCCCGGGAGCGGGCTTTAACAGGTGGTTGGAAACGGTGAGGCGGGGAAGGGGGCCAGGGGTCACGGACCCCTCCCCTCCCCAACCCCACAAATGGGATTTGGCTTCGCCAGACTGGTTAAACCGGCCAGCCTCATCCCACCAAACTCCGGGGAAGATTTTTTCCACCGCCTGTTAAGGGAGGACGACTCCCGGGAGATCTGCCGGAGTGCCTGAGGGGGAGGGGCGGGGGAAAGGGCCCCGCCAGAGCGGCCTCACCTCGAATCCTGCACCGGATCCCTTTTGCCCGGGATCCACCACCACCCGCTGTGCGATCCTTACGGGAGGCCCGGGTGTGCCCCGTAGCTGAACTCCACGTGGTCATTGTGGCCGGCGGCACCGGCGGCCACCTCTTTCCGGGCATCGCCGTGGCCCGGGAATTCCTGCGCCGCGGCCTTCGGGTCACCTTCCTCACCACCCCCAAGCCGGGGACGGGGGAGCTCCTCAGCCGCTACGGCCTCCCCTGGGAGCCGGTGGCCAGCCGGGCCCTGGTGGGTATGGGCTTGGGGGCCCGGCTCCGCACCCTGCTGAGCCTGCCGGGCAACATCCTGGCGGCCCGGCGGCGCCTGAAGGAGCTGGCGCCGCATCTGGTCCTGGGCATGGGAGGGTATGCCGCCGCGCCGGTGGGCCTGGCCGCCCGCAGTCTCCACCTCCCCCTGGCCCTGCACGAGCAGAATGCCGTCCCCGGGCTCACCAACCGGCGGCTGGCCCGCTTTGCCCGGCGCATCTTCCTTTCCTTCCCCGACCCCCGGGGGCTGCCGGCGGACAAGTGCCGCTGGACCGGCAACCCCATCCGGGAGGAGTTTTTCCAGCCCCCTCCGCCCCGGCCGCCGCGGCCCTTCACCGTGCTCATCATGGGCGGCAGCCAGGGGGCCCGCCATCTCAATTTCCAGGTCCTGGCCGCCCTGCCCCTGCTGGCGCCCCATAGGGAGGAGCTGCGTTTCCTGCATCTGACCGGCCCGGCGGACTATGAGGCGGTGGCGGCGGGCTACCGGGAGGCGGGCTTTGCGGCGGAGGTGGCCCCCTTCTCCCCGGAGGTGGCCGCCCTCATGGGCCGGGCGCATCTGGTGGTCTGCCGCGCCGGGGCCTCCACCCTGGCGGAGCTCATGGCCCTGGGCCGGGCGGCGGTCCTGATCCCCTACCCCTTCGCCGCGGGCAACCACCAGGAGGCCAACGCCCGCTATCTGGAGGCCGCCGGGGCCGCTCAGGTGGTGGTGAATAAAGATTTTACCGCCGCGGTCTTTGCTGATAAGATAGGGCAGTTCCTGGAAGACCCCGGGAGGCTGGCCGCCATGGAAGCCGCCAGCCGGTCCCTGGCCAAGCCCGAGGCGGCACAGGAGATCGTTACGGACTGTCTGGATTTGTTGGGTTCCATCGCCCCTTAAGCAAATCAGCCAGAAGATACCGATGCACCCGTTACGTATATATTAAGCCCTCTCTTTTTGAACCCACCCGGATAGGGGGGGTCATTCAACAGCCGATATCGTCAGAAAATATTTAAGTCATGGATCATTTATTCACCTTTTCCTATGACTGAGACCACTCACTACCACTTCATCGGCATCGGCGGCATCGGCATGAGCGGGCTGGCCGAGCTCCTGGTGCGCCGGGGACACCCGGTCACCGGCTCCGATGTGGCCCACAACGACATCACCCGGCGCCTGGAGGCCCTGGGCGTGCGCATCTACCAGGGCCACGCCCCGGAGCAGGTGGGCGACGCCAAGGTGGTGGTGCACACCAGCGCCGTGAAGGAGGACAACCCCGAGCTGGCCGCGGCCCGGGCCCGGGGTCTTACGGTGCTGCGCCGGGGCGAGATGCAGGCCCGGCTCATGGACCCCTACCGTCAGATCGCCGTCACCGGGGCCCACGGCAAGACCTCCACCACCGCTATGACCGCCGCGGTGCTCCGGGCCGGGGGCCTGGATCCCACGGTGCTGGTGGGCGCGGTGTGGGACAGCCTGGGGAGCAACGCCGTTTTGGGTGCGGGGCAGTGGTTTGTGGCCGAAGCCGACGAAAGCGACGGGTCCTTCACCCATCTCACCCCCGACATCAGCATCATCACCAACCTGGACCGGGAGCACCTGGACTTCTACCGGGATCTGGAACATGTAAAAGAGGTCTTCGCCGGCTATCTGGCCAACCTGCCGGCAGGGGCCCTGGTGGTGGCCTGGGAGGGGGATCCGCACCTCCAGGAACTCCTCCGGGACTTCCGTCACCGGCGCCTCACCTATGGCCTCACCCCCGGGGCGGACCTCTGGGCCGACCGCCTGGCGACCCGGGGCCTGAGCCAGCGTTTCCGTCTCTGGCAGCGGGGGCGCCTGCTGGGTGAGGTGCGCCTGCCCTTGGCCGGCCCCCACTACGTCCTCAATGCCCTGGCCGCGGCGGGCGTGGCCCTGGAGCTGGGGCTGCCCTTCGGCGCGGTGGCCCGGGGGCTTGCGGACCTGGGGGGCCTGAAGCGCCGCCTGGAGGTGAAAGGGGAAGTGCGGGGGATCACGGTCATAGACGACTACGGCCATCACCCCACGGAGATCGCCGCCACCCTCCGGGCCTTGGCCCAGGCCTTTCCCGGCCGGCGCCTGCTCACCGCCTTCCAGCCGCACCGCTACAGCCGCACGGAGGCGCTCCTGCCGGATTTCTTTCCGGTCTTTGAGGCCGCCCACCTGGTATTCATCACCGAGATCTACGCCGCCAGCGAGCCGCCCCGGCCCGGGGTCTCCGGCCGGCTGATCTGGGAGGGCGTCCGGGCCCACGGGCATCCGGCGGCTTACTTTGCCCCGGACCAGCCCACCCTGGCCGAAGCCCTCCTGGAGTGCCTGCGGCCCGGAGATGTCCTCCTCACCCTGGGGGCCGGGGACATCTGGCGCCTGGGGGAGGAGGTTCTCCGGCGCCTGTCGGGGGGCAGGAGGCGTTCCTCCCCTGCCCCCGCCAAGGGAGCGGAACCATGTCCTGGAGTCCATATGGGCTGAGCCCGCCGCCCCGGCGCCGGGGCCTCCTGAGCCGGCTTTGGAGCCGGCGGCGCAAGAACACCTTCCGCCGCCGCCCGCCGGAGAGCCGGGGCCGCTTCTGGCTGCGGCTTTTGCTGCTGAAGGTGGGGCTCCTGAGTCTGGCCGGTCTGAGCGTGGGGCTCGTGCTACTCTATTATCATCTCTTGACCAGTTCCTATTTTTGTATTAAAGATGTCAATAACATTGACATCAGCGGCACCCGGCGCCTCAGCCCGGAGCTCATCCGGGACCTGCTGCAGGTGGGGCCGGAGACCAACCTTCTGGTCTTCCGCCCCCAACGGGCGGAGCAGGTGCTGGCGGCGCATCCCTGGATCGCCCGGGCCGAAGTCAGCCGCCGCTGGCCTTCGGGGCTGACGGTCCGCATCACCGAGCGGGAGCCGGTGGCCCTGGTGCAATTGGGGGAGCTCTACTACGCCGACCGTCAGGGCCATCTGTTCAAGCCCCTCTCCCCTGGCGACCCTCTGGACTTTCCCGTGATCACCGGCTTGCAGAGGGAGGATTTCACCCCGGGCCAAGGAGGGCCCGTCATCTTTGCCCGGATCCTGGAGGTCATGGACGCTCTCCGGGAGGCCCCGCCTCCCCTGCAGCTCAGCCAGGTTTCGGAGATTCACGTCGACCCGGTCAAGGGCTTCACCGTCTATGTCAACGGCCTCAAAAGCGGGGTGCACCTGGGTCTGGGGGATTTCAGCGCCAAGGTGGAGAAATTCGCCCGGGTCTGGCCGGTGCTGGTCCATCGGGGCTACGTCAGCCAGGTCAGTCTCATCAACCTGGACTATCCCATGCGGGTGCTCCTCACTCTCAAGGGCGGGGACGAATCCCAGGTAGGAATGGAGAGGTGACACAGGAACTCATCGTCGGACTGGACATCGGCACCACCAAGGTCTGCGCGGTGGTGGGGGAGGTGCGGGACCAGCAGCTGGACATCGTGGGCATCGGCACCGCGCCCACGGCCGGCGGGCTGCGAAAAGGGGTGGTGGTCAACATCGACACCACCGTCCGGGCCATCCGCAAGGCGGTGGAGGAAGCCGAAACCATGGCCGGCTGCGAAATCCGCTCCGTCTATACCGGGGTGGCGGGCGCCCACATCCAGGGGCACAACAGCCACGGGGTCATCGTCATCAAAGACCGGGAGGTCACCCCCCTGGAGGTGGAACGGGTGGTGGAATCCGCCAAGCTCATGGTCTCGGTGCCCTCCGACCGGGCGGTGATCCACACCCTGGTGCAGGAATTCCTCATCGACGGCCAGGACGGCATCAAGGATCCGGTGGGCATCCACGGCGTCCGGCTGGAGTGCCGGGTGCACATCGTCACCGCGGCGTTGAACGCCCTGAACAACATCGTCAAATGCACCAACAAGGCGGGCTTGGAGGTGAGCGGCATCGCCCTGCAGGGGCTGGTGTGCGGCGAGGCGGTCCTCACCGAGGAGGAGAAGGCCCTGGGGGTGGCCCTGCTGGATTTCGGCGGCGGCACCACGGACCTGGCCATCTTCGCCGGCAACTCCCTGCGCTACAGCGCCGTCATCCCGGTGGCGGGCAACAACATCACCAACGACATCGCCGTGGGCCTGCAGACCTCTCTCAACCACGCCGAGGCCCTGAAACGGGAATACGGCTGCTGCCTCAACGCCCTGGGGGCGCAGGAGGAGACCATCGAGATCCCCGGCCTGGGGGGGCGCCGGCCCCGGAGCATCGCCCGCCGGGAGCTGGCGGAGATCATTCACCTGAGGCTGTCAGAGCTCCTGGGCCTCATTGCCAAGGAGATTCACCGGGCCGGACCGGCGCACCCGGTGCTGGCCGGCGCGGTCATCTGCGGCGGTTCGTCTTTGATTCCCGGGCTGGAGCAACTGGTGGAGGATACTTTGAATCTCCCGGCCCGGGTGGGCTATCCCCTGGTGACGGGCGGCCTCACCGACGTCATGCGGGATCCGGCCTATGCCACCGGGGTGGGGCTGGTGCTCTACGGTCACCGGCTGCAGCAGGGCAGCGCCGCCAGCAGCCGTCTGCGGGGGCGGCGGGCCGGGTCCCGGGGCAACCTCTGGGGCCGGGTGAAGAAATGGTTCCAGGAAGTGGTGTAAGAACAGATCAGCGGGGGAGCCGGCGGGTCTCTCCGCCGGACGCGCCCGGCCTCCGGCGCCGGGGCTTTCCCGAGGGGGGAAGAGGAACATGAAGATTCAGCTGGTGCCCAGCGAACTCTCCGCCAAGATCAAGGTCATCGGCATCGGCGGAGCCGGCGGCAACGCCATCAACGACATGATCAAGGCCAACATGGTGGGAGTGGATTTCATCGCCGCCAACACCGATGCCATGTCCCTGGAGCGCAGCCTGGCCCCGGTCAAGATCCAGCTGGGCCCCAATGTCACCCGGGGCCTGGGGGCCGGAGGCAATCCCGAGGTGGGCCGGGAGGCCACCCGGGAGGAGGGGGAGCGCATCAAGCAGGTGCTGGCCGGCGCGGACATGGTGTTCATCGCCGCCGGCATGGGCGGCGGCACCGGCACCGGCGGCGCCCCGGTGGTGGCAGAGATCAGCCGGGAGGTGGGCGCCCTCACCGTGGCGGTGGTGAGCAAGCCCTTCGAGTTCGAGGGCAAGATGAAGGCCCGTCTGGCGGACAAGGGCATTGACGAGCTGCGTCGGGTGGCGGACACCATCATCACCATCCCCAACGACCGCCTCTTCGCCCTGGGCTCCAAAAATTCCCGCACCGCCGACATCTTTGCCTTGGCCAACGAAGTCCTGGGCGCCGCGGTGCGGGGCATTTCCGATCTCATCCTGGTGCCCGGCTTTGTGAAGGTGGACTTCGCCGATGTGCGCACCATCATGAAGGAGGGGGGCATGGCCCTCATGGGCACCGGGACGGCCTCCGGCAGCGCCCGGGCCATGGAGGCGGCCAACAAGGCCATCTCCCACCCGCTTCTGGAGGACATCTCCATCCGGGGCGCCCGGGGCATCCTCATCAACATCACCAGCAGCCCGGAGACCTTCACCATGGAGGAGCTCCGGGAGGTGTGCATGATCATCCAGAACGAGGCCCACGAGGACGCCCTCATCAAATGGGGCCTGGTCTATGACGAGAGCCTCCAGGAAGACCTTAAGGTGACGGTCATCGCCACCGGCATCGGCAGCCGCGCCGAGGTGAGCCAGGAGGACCTCTGGCGGCCCCCGGCCCCCGAACCCGTGGAGGCGGTGGATGAGCTGGAAATTCCCACCTTCATCCGCCGGGGCAAGGACCTGCCCCGTCCCGGGGCCGAGCCCGGCCCGGAAAAGCGCGCCGCGGCCTTAAGTTCCATGCCGGGCAAGAAATACATCGTCCATCCGGACCTGCAGTACGAAGAGAGCGAACTGGACACCCCCGCCTTTCTGCGCAAGGTGGACTGAACTTCCCAGGTCCGGGCCGGGCTCCCCCTCCCCGGCCCGGCCCCCCTTCAGCCGGGGCGTCCCGGCCGGCCGTTTTCCGCCTTATCCGGCCTTCCCTCCCCCCAGGGGGCCGAAAACCTTCGCCTTCCCCGGACCCCCTCCCCTTGTCTTTCCTCCCCCGTTTCTTTCGGATTTCCATCAGGTTACCTCCTGCCCGCCACAATTTTATTAAAGTTCCGTCCAAGCCGGTTCGACAAGTGAAGCAACGGAGGTGAGTCCCTGGGAGGGAGGTCGCCCGTGCCCTGTGAACCGGAACCCGTCTCTGTGGTCCATCTCATCACCAGTCTGGCGGTGGGCGGGGCCCAGATGCACCTGTACAAAACCGTCACCCGTTTTGACCCCCGGCTGATCCGGAGCACCGTCGTCTCCCTGGTCCCCCCGGGGCCGGTGGGGGGCCTCCTGCAGGAGGCCGGCCTGCCGGTGCATCACCTGGGGATGGCCAAGGGCCGGCCTCACCCCGCAGGCCTGGCCCGGCTGGTGGCCCTCTTGAGGCGCCTGCGGCCCCAGGTGCTCCAGACCTATCTGTATCATGCCGATCTTCTGGGCCTCCTGGCCGGCAGACTGGCGGGCGTCCCCCGGATCTTCTGGAATCTGCGCCAGTCCGTGATGGAATTCGGGCGCTACCG
Source organism: Syntrophobacterales bacterium (assembly GCA_023512475.1). Classification (GTDB taxonomy): domain Bacteria; phylum Desulfobacterota; class Desulfobaccia; order Desulfobaccales; family 0-14-0-80-60-11; genus JAILZL01. Next base: position 58,541 of record JAILZL010000003.1, on the reverse strand, counting down.
GCGCACCACCGCCTGGACCGTGCGGCTGTCGGCCCGGTTGTCCCGCCGGGTGGACCTCATTCTGGTGAACTCCTGGGCCGGCGCCGACTATCATCGCCGCCTGGGATACGACCCCGAGCGCATGCTGGTGGTGCCCAACGGCTTTGATCTGGAGCGCTTCCGGCCTGACCCCGGGGCCTACCGGGAGGTGCGCCGGGACCTGGGCCTGGCCCCGGATCATCTCCTGGTGGGGATGTTTGCCCGCTTGGACCCCCAGAAAGATCACGCCACCTTCCTGGCCGCGGCGGCGCGGGTGGCCGCGGCGGTGCCGCAGGTCTCCTTCCTGCTGGCCGGCACCGGCCTCACCCCGGAGCAGCCGCAGGTGGAGGCCCTGGTCCGGGAGAGCGCCCTGCCGCCCGGACGCCTCTTTCTGCTGGGCGAACGCCGGGACATTCCCCGCCTGGCCGCGGCCCTGGATGTCTTTGTGCTGTCCTCCGCCTTCGGAGAGGGCTGCGCCAACGCGGTGGGGGAGGCCATGGCCGCGGGCGTCCCCTGCGTGGTCACCCGGGTGGGGGACTCCCCCCGGCTGGTGGGGGACACCGGCCTGACGGTGCCCCCCCGGAACCCGGAAGCCCTGGCCCGGGCGGTGACCCGGCTCCTGACTCTGGAAGCGCCTCAACGCCGCCTTCTGGGCGAGGCCGCCCGGAGCCGCATCGCCCGGCACTTCGCCCTGAATACCATCGTGGCCCGGCTCACCTGGCTGTACACCGAGGCCGCCCCGGTCGGCCCGGCCGGCCTGAACCCGGTGGCCTGAGAGGGATGTGCATGGATTCCCCCTGGGATGCCTTTCTGAGATTGGCGGCGGCCGCCAGCCTTCTTCTGGCGGGACTCACCGCCCTGCTCCTCCGGCGCCGGGATCCGGTGGCCCGCATGTTTTTGGTCTTTTTCTCCTGCTGCCTGACCTTTATCCTCCTCAACTGGAAACTGGGCCTGGATCTGGGGCAATACGACGCCCGCCTCTACCATGCCGTGGCCAGCCGGATCAGTCAGGCGATCCACCGGCATCTGGTGCCGCCGCCCGATGATCTCCTGGCGCCCTATTGGGCCTACACCCTGCCTCTGGCCCTCCTCTACACCCTCTTCGGGAGCTCCCCCCTGGTGGGTCAGCTCCTCAACGTCCTTTTGGGGGTGGGCTCCCTCCTCAACCTGCACCGTCTGGGCCGGCTGCTGTTCTCCCGCCGGGTGGCAGACGCCACGGTGATCTTCGGCGCCCTCTACCCGTACGGCTGGGTCCTGGCCGGCACCTTGAACCGGGATATGATGATCATCTTTTTCCTCACCCTGCTCTTCCGCCTGCTGGCGGAACTGCAGCTTAACCCGGATCGGCCCGGCAACCGGGCAAAAGCGCTCCTGGCCCTGTTCTCCATGGGCTACCTGACCCTGTTGCGGCCCCCGCTTCTGCTCCTGTGCGGGGTGGTGGGCGGAGTGTTTCTCTTCCTGGAGCGGCGCCGCCGGGTTCCGCCCCGGCCCCTGTCCCGGCCCCTGAAGGTGGGGTTTCTCCTGCTGCTCTTTCTGGCGGGCGGCGGCCTCCTGTATCTTGTGGCCCCCAGCCTGACGCAGTTCAAACTGGCGGTGCAGGCGGTGCAGTTCGCCGATATCGAAAACCTCAACGACCGGCTGGAAAGTTCCGAAGAGGCGGCCTCCGCCTATATGAAAGGGGTGCGTTACTCTTCCTATGCCGACCTGTTGTGGGTCATGCCCCTGTCCACCTTCTATTTCATGTTTTCGCCCCTGCCCTGGCAGGTGGCCTCGGCCAAACAGGCCCTGGGCCTGCTGGATTCCTGCCTGCTGCTGGCGGTGTGCGGGTATTTCCTCCGGGGCTTTCGGGAGCTCAGCCGCACCCGCCGGAACTTCGCCCTGCTTTTGGGGGTGTATCTGGTGGTGGGTTTCTGCAGCAGCAGCCTCCTGCAGGCCAATGTCGGGGCCGCCATGCGCCATCGCACCATGTTTTATTTCCTCATGTTTCCCGTAGCCGTGCAGGGATTCCTCACCCGGGGCGGGCGGCAGCCGGTGCCTGGGGCAAGGGGACCTCATATCCCCCAAATCTGGCGACGGAGGCCTTCCATGCTCCCTCAACCCCTTCGTGTCCGCGGCAGTCTGCCCCTCCTGTGCCTGGTCGTCCTGACCGCGGCGCTGTGGGGCGGTTCCGTCACCTGCGCCGCCCTGCCTGAGCCCTCGGGCCAGTTCCCGGTGGTGGAGCTCAAGGCCGGCTCCCAGCCCCCCACCCTGCCGGTGGCCGGGGCCGCCAATGAGTTTCTGGTGCTCCATTTCCGTCTGGGGCCCCTTGACCCCGCCTCCTTCCAGGCCTCGGTGCGGGGCCTCAGCAAGCTCACCCTGCCCAATCTGACCTGGCGCTTCTATCAGGTGGTGCGGGCGCCGGCCCAGGTCAGCTCCATCCCGGCGGAGGCCCTGCTGCCGGTGGAACACGGCCTCACCTCCCCGGGCAGTGCCCCGGAGTTTGTCCTGGTGCTGAAAATCCCGCCCGAGGCCCAGCGGGGCCAGTATCCCTTCGAAGTGGTGCTGGCCGACAAGACCCGCACTTACCGCCAGGTGCTGAACCTGAGGGTGTTCGGCTTTGCCCTGCCCAAGGATCTCCCTCTTACCATTTTCGGGGGCTTCTGGAACTACCCCCTGGAATTCTATTCCCAATTCGGGGTCAGCGGCACGGCCCAGTATCTGGAGCTGATCAAGACCTACTACCGCAGCCTGAGGGAATACAAGATCAACGCCCTGGGGGGAGCCTACCCTCTGCCCGTGGCCGAGGTCAGCCCCCAGCGGCCGGTGGAGAGCTTCCCGGATTACCACGAGCTGGTGAGCTTTGCCCTGAACAACGCCGGCTTCCGCTATTTCATGATTCCCAAAGTGCGGAACTGGGAGACCGCCCAGGACCCCGCCGGCCCCTTTGCCAGCCAGGCCAGGACCTTTTATCCCCTGTATCACCAGTATCTGGTGCGCTACGGCTGGCTGGGGCGGGCCCTCAACTATCTCATTGACGAGCCCAAGCCCGAGAAATACGCCGCCGTTTATCAGGCCTACGCCCTGGCCCGGGAATACACCCCCGGCCTCAAGACCTTGTGCGCCGGCTGGAATCCCGCCCCGGAATTCCCCAAGGTCATCAATATCTGGGCCACCCCGGCGGGGCAATACCAGGAGAGCCAGATTCTGGCCCAGGCCGCCAAGGGGCAGAAACAGTGGCTGTATGCCAACCGCCTGCACGCCATCGATCATCCCCTGGTGCATCAGCGGCTCATCGGCTGGATTCTGCACAGCTATCCCTTTCAGGGGTACCTCCTGTGGGGGGTGAATTACTGGCCCGCCAACCCCTGGACCACCCCTCCCGGGAGTGCGGATTACTGGCGCCGGGGCACGTTTTACTACCCCCACCCCCGTAACGGTCTGCCGGTGCCCACCCTCAGGCTGGAGGCCCTGCGCCGGGGACTGCAGGATTATCAGTACCTCCTCCTCCTGAAGGAGGCCTATCAGCAGGGAAAAATCCCGGCCAACCGCTATACGGCCATCCAGAGCAAAGTAACCTACCTGACCCGGGATCTGCGCTCCAGCAGCTTTCCGGTGACCATGCAGGAGCTGGAGAATCTGCGCCTGGAGATCGCCGGCCTCCTGGATCCCTCCGCGGCCACCGTCACCCCGATCTCTCCCGCCCCCTCTTCCGGTAGCACCGGTATCCAGCAACTGTTCCCGCGCCTGGGACGGTAGGGAGGAACGCCTGATGCCCCCCACGATTGCCCACATTGTGACCACTTTCCTGCCGGTGAACACCACCGCCTGGGTCTCCGCCCTGATGGCGGACCAGCTCCGTCGGGGCTGCCGGGTGGAGCTGCTGGTGGGCCGCCATGCCGACCCGGCGCTTCTGGAGGCCCGCCGAGGTGAGGGCATCCGGGTGACCCGCATTCCTTCCCTGCGCAAGTATGTCCATCCCGTAAACGACCTTCAGGCCCTGGCGAGCCTCTACCGGCACCTGCGGCGCCTGCAGGTGGACGTGGTCCACACCCACCTGGCCAAGGCCGGGGTGCTGGGACGACTGGCGGCCTCCCGAGCCGGGGTGCCCCTCATCCTGCATTCGGTGTACGGCGCCAGTTTTGCCCCCACCCAGCCCTGGTGGCGCTTCCGGATCTTCCGGGGCCTGGAGAGACGGGCCGCCCGCTGCACGGACGAATTCATCTTCGTGGGCCGGGAACTGGCGGAGGCTTACCGGCGCCACGGCGCCTGCCCTCCCGATAAGGGGGTGGTGGTGTACTACGGCAAGGACCTGACCCCGTTTTTGGCCGCGCCCCGGCTCACGGCGGAAGAGCGCCGGGCCCGCCGGGCCGCCCGGGGCTGGCCCCCCGAGGCCCTCATCCTGGGGAACGTCTCCCGGCTGGTCCCCTGGAAGGGCCATCTGGACGGCCTCCGGGTGGTGGCCCGGCTGAAAGACGCCGGCGTGCCGGTGCGTTACGTCATTGTGGGCGACGCCAAGACCCCGGGAGAGCAGCGCTACAAGAAACGGCTTTTGGCCGAGGTCACCCGGCAGGGGCTCGCGGCGGAGGTGGTGTTCACCGGCTGGCAGTCGGATCCCGCCTCCTTTTATCCCCTGTTTGATTTCTATCTCCTCACCTCCATGCCCTTTGAGGGGGTGCCCGGCTCGGTGATTGAGGCCGCGGTCATGGGGGTGCCGGTCGTGGGCTATGACTGTTACGGTCTCAGGGAGATTCCGGGATTGCACTTCCGGCTTGCCCCCCCCGGGGATACCGAGGCCCTGGCCGGACTGATCCTGGAGGAGCTCCCCCAGCTCCCCCGGCTGCCGGCCGTTTGCCGGCCGACTCCGGCCACCCTGGCCCAGGTGCAGGAGCGCTTCAGCCTCCAAAACATGGTGGCCGCCACGGCCGACCTGTATGGACATCTGCTTAAGGGCAAGCTTCCCGGGATCGCCTGGCAGCAGGCGGCCGCGGAGGCCCCGGCCGCCGCCTGAGGTGGGTCGCCGTCCGGCCCGGATAGCCCGCAACGCGGCGAAGGACGGGAGGGAAAATTATGTGGGCATACCTTCTCACCAACGGTCGGCGCAGAATGCTTCTCCTGCTCCTGGGGGACGCCCTGCTCCTCACCGGGGCCCTCCTGGTCCTGACCGGCCGCGGGCCGGCGCGGCTGGCGGGTTTGTGGGTCCGGCCGGGGCCGGAGATCTGGCTCCTGCTCGGTCTGGCCGGCGGCGGGCTCCTGCTGTGGGCCCATCGGACCGCAGACACCCTGAAACGACCGGAAATCCTGGCCCTGCTCGTGAGCGGCGGATTGCTGCTGGCCTTCGGGCTGGCGTTCCCCGTTGTGCCCCTGGCTTCACCCTCCCCGGTCCTGGCCCTCCTCCTGTTGACCGCGGCGGTGGCCTGCGCCTGGCACGGGGTGGCAGAGAAGGTGTTCTTCCCGGCCGAGCGGGTGCTGCTGGTGGGCCGGGACCCCCTGCTCGCCGAGATCAGCCGCCTCCTCGCCCGGGAAGCCGGCTCCTTTGAGGTGCTGGCCCGGGAGCCCGATCTGGCCCGCCTGGAGGCCGATCCCGGGGTCTGCCGCCCCTGCAGAGCGGACCTGGTGGTGTATGGCAAGGATGTCACCCCGGGTTCCGAGGCCCTGGTGCGGCTCCGTCTTCAGGGAGTGCCGGTGTGGGATGCCGCCACCTTTTTCCAGAACCTCACCGGCCGGGTACCTCTCTTCGGCCTTGACGCCGCCTGGCTGCTGCAGCAGGCCCACCGGCGGCGCCCTGCCGGCCGGCTCGGGGCTGCCGCCAAGCGCCTGCTGGATCTGGGGCTGGCCCTCCTCCTTCTGCCTGTGGCCCTGCCAGTGCTGGCGGTGTGCGCTTTGGCCATCAAGCTGGACAGCAAAGGGCCGGTCTTCTTTGTCCAGGAACGCCTGGGACAGGGAGGGGTGCCGTTCCGTCTCTACAAGTTGCGCACCATGGTGGTGGAGGCGGAGGAGGCCGGGCCGCAATGGTGTCGGGATCATGACCCCCGCATCACCCGGGTGGGCCGGGTGCTGCGGCGTCTGCGGCTGGATGAGCTCCCCCAGATCTTCAATGTGCTGCGAAACGACATGAGCTTTGTGGGGCCGCGGCCCATCCGGGCGTATTTCACCGAGCTGCTGGCCCGGGAGATTCCCTTTTACCGCCTGCGGCTGCTGGCCAAACCCGGGCTGTCCGGCTGGGCCCAGGTGCACTCCGGCCATGCCAACACGGTGGCGGCCCATGCCCTGATGCTGCAATACGACCTTTTTTACCTGCTCCACCGTTCCCTGCTCCTCGATCTCCTCGTCCTCCTCAAAACGGTTAAGGTCCTCCTCGCCGGCCAGGGCCGCTGAGAGCCTCCCTTGCCCCTCCCCCGGGGTTTCCGGTGGGAGCGGCGCGGCCCCTCTGCCCCGGGTCTCCGGCCCTTCCCGGCCTGGCCCGCTTTTCCCTTGGGTTTAAAATTGATTTAATATAGAATGTAATTATCAAGTTTGGAGGGGGACATGGAGGTCCACGCCGCCCTGCTGTTGAGGCGTGTCCGGCAGAAACAGCCGGTGGTCCATCACCTCACCAACTGGGTGACCATCTACGACTGCGCCAATGTGGTCAAGGTGCTGGGGGGATCGCCGGTCATGGCCCATGCCCGGGAGGAGGTGGCGGACATGGTGGCCTTGGCCGACTCCCTGGTGCTCAACCTGGGCACCCTCACCCCGGAGCTGGTGGAGTCCATGAAGCTGGCGGCCCGGGCGGCCAATGCCCGGGGCATTCCGGTGGTGCTGGATGCCTGCGGGGTGGGCGCCACCCCCCTGAGGGACCGTAAATGCCGGGAGCTCTTGGAAGAGGTGCAGATTGACATCCTCAAGGGCAACGCCTCGGAGGTGGCCCGGCTGGCGGGGGAGGCGGTCATCACCCGGGGGGTGGATGCCGCTGCGGTGGCCGGGGACCTGCCCGGACTGGCCGCCCGCCTGGCCCGGGAGCGCCACCTGACGGTGGTGGTCACCGGCCCCGAGGACCTGGTGACGGACGGCAAGGTGCTCTGGCGGGTGAGAAACGGCGACCCCATGATGGCCCGGGTGGTGGGGACGGGGTGCATGGCCGCCTCGGTGATCGGTGCCTTTGCGGCGGTGGAACCCGACCGGACGGTGGCCGCGGCGGCGGCCCTGGTGTGCTTCGGCATCGCCGGGGAGTGCGCCGCCCAGGGCTGTCTGGGCCCGGGCAGCTTCAAGGAATGCCTGTATGACTATCTCTACCACCTGAACGGCCCCACCGTGGAGCGCCTGAAAAAGGTGGCAGGATGCGCGGTTTCTACTTCATCACCCATCGGCCCCTAAGCCGCCGGGGGCTGGCCGCGGATGTCCAGGCCGCCCTGGCGGCGGGGGTCAGGGTGGTGCAATATCGGGACAAGGATGCGGACACCCGGACCCTCTATGCCGAGGCGCGCCGCCTACGGGAGCTCTGCCGGGGGGTCCTCTTTCTGGTCAACGACCGGGTGGATGTGGCCCTGGCAGTGGAGGCGGACGGGGTCCATCTGGGGCAGCAGGACCTGCCCTGCCCGGTGGCCCGGCGGCTTTTGGGGCCCCACCGCATCATCGGCGTCACCGTCAGCTCCCTGGCCGAAGCCCGGCAGGCGGTCCAGGACGGGGCCGACTACCTGGGAGTGTCCCCCATCTTTCCCACCCGCACCAAGCCGGATGCGGGCGCCGCCGGCGGCCTCAGGCTCTTGCGGGAGATCCGGGCCGAGGTTTCCTTGCCCCTTGTCGCCCTCGGCGGCATCACCCTCGCCAACGCCCCGCAGGTGGTGGCTGCCGGAGCTGATGGATTGTGCGCCATTTCCGCCGTGCTCAGCGAGCCGGATATGGAGGCGGCCATCCGGCGTTTCCAGAGTCTTTTTGCCACCGGCGGGGCTCCGGTCGCCCCCGCCGCCTCTTCTCCGGAGGGCTTGGCCCCATGAGGCTCTCCACCCGCAGCCGCTACGGCACCCGGCTTTTGGTGGACATGGCCCGCCATTATTCCCAGGGGCCCATCCACTTAAGCGACATCGCCCGGCGCCAGGGGGTGTCGGTGAAATACCTGGAGCAGATCATCATCCCCCTCAAAAAGGCTGGACTGGTGCAAAGCGTCCGGGGCCCCAAAGGGGGCCATCAGCTGGCCCGGCCGCCTGCGGAGATCACTGTGGCCGACATTGTGTCGGTGCTGGAGGAAGGCCTCAGGCTGGTGGAATGCACCGCCCGGCCGGAAGTGTGCGACCGGGCGCAGTCCTGCCCCACCCGCATGGTCTGGGCCGAGGCCACCCAGGCCATGCTGGCGCGGCTGAAAAACATCAGCCTGGCCGACCTGGCCCGTCTGCCGGCCCCGGAGGAGGCGGAGGGCCTCCCGGAGAGCCCTGCCGTCCCTTGAGATAGGCCAGGACGAAATGCCCCACCGCCTCCACCTCGTCCGGCCGGAACACCGGCAGCTCCCCCCCGGCTGCCTCCCGGCTGATGAGGGCCACCACCCCCTGCCGGCCCGGCAGCACCTCCTCCACTCCCGGGCCGGTCAGGAGGATCTTGGGGAGCTCTCCGGTCTTGTAACCTTCCACCAGCAGCAGGTCCACCTGGGCGGCCAGCCGGGCCACCAGAGGCCCCGGTTCCGGCTCCCCCTCCGGAAAGCCGTAAATCTCCACCGCCCCGGGGGCCGGCCGGGCGAAGACCCGCACCCCGCCCTGCCGGTAGACCTCGGCCTCCGGGGTCACCGCCGGCCGGAGGTGGTGGCTGTGCTTCAGCACCCCCACCCTGAGGCCCCGGGCCGTCAGCCATTGCACCAGGCGGCAGATGATCTCCGTCTTCCCCGACCCCGAGGGCCCCACCAGGGAGATGACATTGCGAGGAGGACGCTCCCGACTCACCCTGGCGGCGCCTCCAGCACCCGGTAGATGGCGGCGAAGTCCTCCTCCCCCAGACCGTGGCTCAACCCCCGCCGGTAAAGGTGCAGCAGGAGATGCCCCAAAGGCGCCCCCGCCCCGGTTTCAAAGGCGGTGTCAATGATGAACTTGGCGTCCTTGGTCATGTGTTTCAGAGGGAACTGGGGCGGAAACTCCCCGGAGAGGAGCATCTCTGTCTTGAGCTGAAAGAGGCCGCAGCTCAGGGGTCCGGCGTGGACCACCTCCAGGATGGCCTCCGGGCTCAGCCCCCCCGCCCGGCCGAAGGCCACCGCCTCCGCCAGCCCGGCCATCATCAGGCCCAAAAGCAGGTTGATACTCATCTTCATCATGGAACCCTGACCCGCCTCCCCGCAGTAGACCACTTTTTTGCCCAGGGTGGCCAGCACCGGGGTGACCTGTGCCACCGCCTCCTGGGGGCCGCTGGCCAGGATGATGAGGGCCTTCTCCTCCGCCGCCTTCTTGGACCCGGAAACGGGGGCATCGATGAAGGTCGTGCCGGCGCCGCTCAGGACTGAGTTGAGCTCCCGGCTGAAGCGGGGGGACACGGTGCTCATGTTGATGAGGGTCTTCCCTGGCCCCAGCTCCCGGAAGGCCCCCTCCCTGCCCCAGAGGACATCCTGGACGGCCTCCGGACCGGTGACCATGAGGATGAGGAGGTCCACCTCCTGGGCCAGTTCCCGGGGGCTGGCAGCCAGCGTCGCCCCCGCCTCGATCAGGGGCTGGGCCTTGGCCGCCGTGCGGTTATACACCTTGAGCGTAAATCCGGCCTTGAGCAGATTGGCCGCCATGGGCATCCCCATGATACCCATCCCGATGAAGCCGATGGCTGGTTGCATGTCCTGGCCCTCACCTGCCGTGGGATTCCGGCCGCGCCCCACCGGGCGGCCGTTGCTCTCTTCAAAACTGCTCTAGCATATCATTGGCCGGCGGATTTTGGGCGCCCGGGGTTTACAAATCCTCCCGGAAATCTTACCTGAAAGGGCAAGGGGCAAGCCCCTCTCTCATGAGCCATCAGGAGCAGACGATGACCCGCTTGCAGCCCGGGGATCTTGCGCCCCCTTTTGAGCTTCCGGATCAGGACGGCCGACCGGTGAGTCTGATGGATTTCCGGGGCCGTAAACTGCTTCTCTACTTTTACCCCAAGGCCGACACCCCGGGGTGCACCACCCAGGCCTGCACCATCCGGGACGCCAGAAGCGAACTGGAGTCCCTGGGGGTGGCCGCCTTGGGGATCAGCCCGGACCCCCCGGCGGCCCAGAAGAAATTTGACGCCAAGTACGCCTTGGGCTTCCCTCTCCTTTCGGATGCGGATCACCGGGTGGCGCAAGCCTACGGGGTCTGGGGGGAGAAGAAGATCTACGGCCGCACCACCCAGGGGATCATCCGCTCCGCCTTCCTCATCGATGAAGAGGGGCGGATTTCCCAGGCCTGGTATCAGGTGAAGCCCGCAGACACCGTGGCTCTGGCCACCCGGGCGCTGGCCGCCACCTGACCAAAGGGCCCTTGCATTCCGCCGCGGCATGGTTATAATATGACAAGGGGGCGAAACGGCTTCGACGTGAATAGGGAACTTTAAGTTGCATGCCGAGGTCCTGTCCGCTCGTAAAACGGATGGGAAACCATTAAGTGCCGACAACTACGGCTACGCTCTGGCCGCTTAAGGCCAGCATCCGGGAACTCCTTGCCGGAAGGGAGCCCCGGGTGCAGGAATTCCGGCAAAGCTGGTGAGCAGGTCTGCGGCTCACCGGACGAAAACCCTCAGGCAGGCTAGCGTCAGGGAATTCCGCCGGTGGAAGTCCCTGGGAGCGAAATGAAAACGCCGGCTAAGCATGTAGACGCTTAAAGGGACTATTTGCGGACGCGGGTTCGACTCCCGCCGCCTCCACCAATGGAAACTTCGAGGGCCGCAGGCCCTTATTTTTTTCCGCCCGACAGCTTGCCGGCCGGGCAGACAGAGCTGCCGCCAGAAGGCTCCCGGCACGCCGGGCAGGGGGACCGGGGCACGAAGCCCCGTCCTCCCGGGGGAGGGAGAGTTTGCATCCTTACCAGAGGCCGAATTCCTCCCGAGCATGCCATCCGGGCTCTCCCAGGGGATTCACTTACGGAAAGGAAGGAGCGCACGGCGAGGGTGGGCCAGGCCTGAGAGTGGCCCCTTGACTGGCGGGATGCACACGAGGGAGTGCCTGATCCCGAATTCCCCGGATTCCGTTGTCAGGTCATAGATCCGAAGCGTGAGCAGGTCCAACCTCACAGCTCTGGCCCGGTTAGTCCGGGAACTGGATGACCAGATCGCCGCCTGCATGCGCTGTGGCATGTGCCAGGCGGTATGCCCCCTGTTTGCCGAAACCGGCCGGGAGGCCGACGTGGCCCGGGGCAAGCTGGCCCTCCTGGACGGCTTGGCCCGGGAGCTCCTCTCCCGCCCCCAGGGGGTGCAGGACCGCCTCAGCCGCTGCCTGCTCTGCGGCTCCTGCGCCGCCCACTGTCCCAGCGGGGTGAAGGTTCTGGACATCTTCATCCAGGCCCGGGCCATCTTGGCGGGGTATCTGGGCCTGCCCCCCTGGAAGCGCCTCCTTTTCCGGGGCCTGCTGGCCCGGCCCGGGCTGTTTCACCGCCTCCTTTCCTGGGGGACCAGGTTCCAGGGCATCTTTATCCGGCCGGTGGACGACCTGTTGGGGTCCTCCTGCTCCCGCTTCCTCTCCCCCCTCCTGGGGGAGCGCCACCTCAAGCCCCTGGCTCCGCAGCCCCTGCACCGCTCGGTGCCGGCCCGGGACACCGCCCCCGGAGCCACCGGGCTGAAGGTGGCCTTTTTCGTGGGCTGCCTCATCGACAAGGTCTTCCCCCAGGTGGGGCACGACGCCCTCGCGGTCCTGGAGCATCACGCGGTAGGGGTCTATCTGCCCCCGGAGCAGGGCTGCTGCGGCATCCCGGCCCTGTCCGGCGGCGACACCGAGGCCTTTCACCGGCTGGTGCGCCACCATCTGGCCCTCTTCGGCTCCCGGTCGGATGATTACCTGGTCACCGCCTGCGCCACCTGCGCCGCCACCCTCCGGAAGCTGTGGCCCCTGATGACCCAGGACCACCCGGAGGGCGAACGGCAGGAGATCGCCCGCCTGGCGGCGCGGACCCTGGATGTCAGCCAGTTCCTGGCGGAGCACGTGGGCCTGGAGACCACCCGCCCCCCCGACGGGACGGAGCCCGTACTCCTCACCTACCATGACCCCTGCCATCTGAAGAAATCCCTGGGGGTGGCGGCCGCCCCCCGGGCGCTTCTCCAAGCCAGTCCGGGCTATCAGCTCATCGAGATGGCCGAGGCGGACCGGTGCTGTGGCTGCGGCGGCAGTTTCACCCTGCAGCACTACGAGCTTTCCCAGGCCATCGGAGGGCGCAAACGGGAGAATCTCCTGAAGAGCGGGGCCCAGGCGGTGGCCACCGGCTGCCCCGCCTGCATGCTGCAGCTCACGGACCTCCTCTCCCAGGCCGGGGCCCGGGTGCAGGTGAAGCATACGGTGGAAATCTACGCCGAGGCCCTCAGGCGGGGGCGGTCAAGGTGAGCGGCAGCCGACGGGCAGGGTGCCGGGGAGAATGAGGAGGCTCCCCGGGATGTCGCCCGGAGAGGGTTCCATCTGTGCGGGGAGGTGCTCCCTGACGGAGGGCACCGGCGAGCGGTGTGTGGCCCACCCGAACCGTCACGCCCGCCGGGGCCAGGTCACGGGGGCGTCAGAAGGGCTGCACCTTACCGGCGTACAAGGCCAGACCCAGCCACGCCCAGTTCTGGGCGTAATAGTTGTCCGGGGCCTCGAAGTATCCGCCCTGTTCATCCTGCCGGTAAAAGGCCATGATGCGCCGGGCCAGGGCTCCGGCCCATTCCCTGTCCCCCGCGGCCAGGGCCCCGGCCAGCACCCCGGCATAAAGCACCGGGCTCTCATAACTCACCCGGGGATGGCCGTCATAGGCATACACCGCCACCAGGCGGCCCTCCCGCTGCCAGCGCTCCCGGAAAAAGGGCAGAAACCCGGCCGCGAGCAGACGCACCGGCTCCTCCCGGCCGTACCACAGCCGGTCCACAGCCAGGCGCCAGGGCAGGCGCACCGCCTCCCAGCCGAAGTGGCTCTCCCGGCCGGGCGCGGCGCCCACCCGTCCGTCGGCCATCAGGAGGGCCCAGTCCGGGAAGAGCCCCACCCCGGCCTGGCCCCCCACCCCCTGTCCCAGCCGGGCCACGAGGGGGTAGGTGGCGGCGGCCAGCTCCTGCCAGCGGCCCTCCCCGGTGGCCTCGGCCAACAGCCGGCAGGCGGCGGGGAAAAAATAGGAGGGGTTGAGGAGATAGGGGGGCGCCGCCTCATGCCAGTTCCCCGGCGCCAGAACCGGAGTGCCATCCGGCAGGTGGACCACCTCCCGCCGCCAGATATCCGCCGCCACCCGCCGGGCCCGGGTGAGGTAGTCCGGGCCCTCCGGAGGCCGCCAGCCCCGGCGGTGGGCCAGCACCAGGGCCAGAGCGTAGTCCAGATCGGCGTCGGAGGCGGTGTTGGCGTCCAGCACCCCCCAGGTGCCGTCCTCCCGGGGGCCCCAATGCCAGGCCAGGAGGTGGTCGCCACAACACGCCTCCCGGGAGAGGTGGGTCCGGGTCCAGCGGGCCACCCGGGCAAAGGTGGCCTCGTCCCCGGCCCACACCGCCCGCAGCAGGGCATAGGCCTGGGCCTCGGAGATGGTGCCGCCCCGGCGCTCCGGCACCACCACCCGGCCTTCGGGGTGGATAAAGCGGCGCACATACCCCTGCCAGGACTCGGTCAGGAGCCCCTCCAGCTTCCCGGGCTGGGGGCTGGCACCGCAGGCCGCCAGAAGCAGGAGGGCCAGCACCAGGACGGCCCCGGAGCATAACCGGGCCCCCCTGCGCCTGAGGTCGGAGGGGAAGGACCCCGGACCGGCGCCGGCCCCGCCCGCCCTGTGAACCGGCTTGGCGGGATCGCAACCGCGGCCCTGGAGGCCCCGGGGTGGACAGCCTGCAAACATCCTTGACAATCTCAGGTGTTTATGCCACATTATGGCTGAATCCGGCCGGGGGGACCCGGAATTTTGGCGGGGTCAGCAGCATTTTTGCCGACATTCAGACCGACAAAATGAGCTAAACGGCATCCGGTAACTCCCACGGACCACCGCGATGCCTTTTTTATTGCACCCTCATGATTACGATCCGGTTGGAAAACGGCCCCAGTCGCCGCTGTGAGCCCGGCCTGAGCGCCGCCCAAGCCTTGGCGGAGCTGGGGGTGTCCGGGAACCATCACGTGGTGGCCGTCAAGGTGGACGGGGAGCTCACCGACCTCACCCGGCCCCTGACCCGGGACTGTACCCTGACCCCGGTGTGGGATCACACCCCCGAAGGCCTGGAAATTCTCCGGCATTCCACCTCCCACCTCATGGCCGAAGCGGTGCGGGCCCTCTTTCCTGAGGCCAAGGTGGCCATCGGGCCGGCCATTGAATCGGGATTTTACTACGATTTTGACGTGCCGGAACCCTTCAGCCCCGAGGACCTGCCCAAAATCGAAGCCAAGATGGCCGAACTGGCGGCTCAGGACCTCCCCTTCGTCCGGGAGGAGGTGCCCCGGGAGGAGGCCATCCGGCTCTTCCAAAGCCAGGGCGAGGTCTACAAGGTGGAGCTGCTCCAGGAGATCGACCAGGAGCGGGTGAGCCTGTACCGCCAGGGGGATTTTGTGGACCTCTGCCGGGGGCCGCACGTGCCCTCCAGCGGCTACCTCACCGCCTTCAAGCTCACGGCCATCTCCGGGGCTTACTGGCGGGGGGACGAGCGCCGGCCCATGCTGCAGCGCATCTATGGCACCGCCTTCCCCACCCGGGAGGAGCTGGAGCAGCACCTGGCCCTCCTGGAGGAGGCCAAGCGCCGGGACCACCGCCGGCTGGGCCGGGAACTGGGGCTGTTCACCATCGAGGAGGAGGCCGGTCCGGGGCTGGTCATCTACCACCCCAAAGGGGCAATCCTCCGCAGCCTGCTGGAGGATTTCGAGCGCCGCCAGCACCTGAAGCGGGGCTACCAGATGGTCATGGGCCCCCAGATGCTCAAGGCCGAGCTCTGGG
The DNA here is from genome assembly GCA_023512475.1 of Syntrophobacterales bacterium. Classification (GTDB taxonomy): domain Bacteria; phylum Desulfobacterota; class Desulfobaccia; order Desulfobaccales; family 0-14-0-80-60-11; genus JAILZL01. The sequence goes on along the minus strand of JAILZL010000003.1, from coordinate 43,515 downwards.
CCCGCTCCGGCCACCTGGAGAACTACCGGGAGCACATGTACTTCACCGAGGTGGAGGGCACCACCTACGGCATCAAGCCCATGAACTGCGTGGCCCACATGCTCATCTACAAATCCCGGGTGCGCAGTTACCGGGAGTTGCCCCTGCGCTTCTTTGAGCTGGGCACGGTCCTGCGCCATGAGCGCTCCGGGGTGCTCCACGGCCTCACCCGGGTGCGCCAGTTCACCCAGGACGATGCCCACATCCTCTGCACCCCGGAGCAGGTGGAAAGTGAGATCCTGGGGGTGCTGGACTTTGTGGCCGATGTCATGGCCATCTTTGGCTTTGACTATGAGGTGGAGCTCTCCACCCGGCCGGAGAAGTCCATCGGCACCGACGCCGACTGGGAGCTGGCCACCACCGCCCTGATGGGGGCCCTGAAGCGCAAGGGTCTGGCGTATGCCGTCTGCGAGGGCGAGGGCGCCTTTTACGGGCCCAAGATCGACATCAAGCTGAAGGACGCCCTTAACCGCCGCTGGCAGTGCGCCACCATCCAGTGCGACTTCACCCTGCCGGAGCGCTTCGATCTCACCTATGTGGGCGCCGACGGCGGCCGCCACCGGCCGGTGATGCTCCACCGGGTGATCCTGGGCTCCCTGGAGCGCTTTTTGGGGGTGCTCATCGAGCACTATGCCGGTGCCTTCCCCATGTGGCTGGCCCCGGTGCAGGTGATCCTTCTGCCCATCACCGAGCGGGTCCACCCCTACACGCTGGAGGTGGCGGAGAAACTCAGGGCCGCGGAGCTCCGGGTGGAGGTGGATCTGAGGCCCGAGACCCTGCGCTATAAAATCCGGGAGGCGCAGGGGCAGAAAATCCCCTACATGGTGGTGATCGGGGACCGGGAGGCGGCCCAGGGCACGCTCTCCCCGCGGCTCCGGGACGGCACCGAGCTCAAGGATATCCCGCTTCCGGAGTTCATCCCCCGGCTGGTGGCGGAGAGCCGGGTGCCGGAACCGGGGCGGCCCCCAAATCCTTAAAGGAGGTGCGGTCATCCAGAAACAGCGTGTGCGGATCAATCAGCAGATCAGGGCGCCGGAGGTCCGGCTCATCGGCCCCGACGGCCAGCAGGTGGGCATTGTGCCCTTAAAGGAAGCCCTGGCCTACGCCGCCGAGCACAACCTGGACCTGGTGGAAGTGGCCCCCATGGCCACCCCGCCGGTCTGCCGGGTGATGGACTACGGCAAGTTCAAGTACGAGCAGGCCAAAAAGCAGCAGGAGGCCCGGCGCCGGCAGACCACCATCCAGGTGAAGGAAGTCAAGATCCGGCCGAAGATTGAAGAACACGACATGGCCTTCAAGCTGAAAAACATCCGCCGGTTTCTGGCCGAGAAGGACAAGGCCAAGATCACCATGATCTTCCGGGGCCGGGAGATGGCCCACCAGGACCGGGGCTATGCCATCCTGCGCCGCATGGCCGAGGAGCTGGCGGATGTGGCCGTGGTGGAACAGGAACCCAAAGCGGAAGGCCGCACTCTGTTTATGATCGTCGCACCCAAATAGCCACCGAAAAATACCGTTGCCCTGCGGGCCGAGGCGGTTTATAAATTAAAGGTTTGGAGGGTCCCGTTTTTGCCCTGCGGGCCCCCGATTCCGGACGCAGGAGCAGTCGGAAGGGACCGGCAGATCTGTGGTCTCCTCCGCCGGCCTGCCATCCCACCTGAGGGACTGAGATGCCGAAACTGAAGACCCATCGCGGGGCCGCCAAACGGCTGCGGCCCACCGCCTCCGGGCGCCTGAAGCTCAAACAGCCGGGCCTGCGCCATCTGCTCACCGGCAAGCCCCGGAAGCGCAAACGCCAGCTCCGGACGCCGGCCTACGTCCACCCCGCGGACCAGAAACGCATGCAGCGCCTGTTACCTTACCTGTGAGCGAGGAGGGTCGTCATGCCCCGCGTCAAGAAGGCCGTGGCCTCCCGGGCCCGGCGGAAAAAATACCTGAAGATGGCCAAGGGCTATGTGGGGGGGCGCCGCCGCCTCTACCGCACCGCCCGGGAGACGGTGGAGCGGGCCCTGGCCTATGCCTACCGGGACCGCAAGGTGCGCAAGCGGGAGTTCCGCAGCCTCTGGATTATACGCCTGAACGCCGCCCTGCGGCCCCTGGGCCTCTCCTACAGCAAGTTCATCGGCGGCCTCAAAAAAGCCAACATCGCCCTGGACCGCAAGGTCCTGGCCGACCTGGCGGTGCACGATCCCGCCGGCTTCGCCCGGGTGGCGGAGCTGGCCCGCCAGACCATGTAAGAAAACATGCTGTGAGGGGAGGAGCGGGGGCCCGGCTCCCCCACTCCGCACCCCCGCTCCCGGTGGGGGCCCGGGGAGGGGCAGGGCAGCCGCTTCCCACCCCCCGCATTGAATGCCGCGTAGTGCAGGCGTCCCGCCTGTCGGCGTGGCCAAGGTCGGACAGATGGTCTCCACCCCCGCTGAGGTAGCGCAACTCCGGCAACAGGCCCTGGCCCAGGTGGCGAAGGCCCAGGAGGCCGACGAAGTGGAAGCCCTCCGGGTCAGATACCTGGGGCGCAAGGGCAGCCTCACCCAGATCCTCCGGACCCTCAAGGACCTGGACCCCGCGGTGCGCCGGGAGGTGGGCCGGCTGGCCAACGAGGCCAAGGAGGCCCTGGAGGCGGCGGTGGCCGACCGCCTCAAGGCCCTGAAGCTGGCCGCCCGGGCCCGGGAGGCGGCCCGGATTGACGTCACCCTCCCCGGCCGGCGCCCGCCCCTGGGCCGGCTCCATCCCCTCACCCGCATCATGGCCGAGATCTGCGACATCTTCCTGCGCCTGGGCTTTGAAGCGGTGGAGGGCCCGGAGGTGGAGCTGGACTGGTATAACTTCGAGGCCCTGAACATCCCGCCGGATCACCCCGCCCGGGACATGCAGGACACCTTCTACTTCACCGACAAGGTGCTCCTGCGCACCCACACCTCCCCCATGCAGATCCGGGTGATGGAGAAGCGCCGCCCGCCGGTGCGCATCATCGCGCCGGGCAGGGTCTATCGCCGGGATTCGGACATGACCCACTCCCCCATGTTCCATCAGGTGGAGGGCCTCCTGGTGGACCGCCGGGTCACCTTCGCCGACCTCAAGGGCGTGCTGACGGAATTTGTCCATCAGCTCTTCGGGCCCGAGGTCTCCCTGCGCTTCCGGCCCAGCTACTTCCCCTTCACCGAACCCTCGGCGGAGATCGACATCGCCTGCGTCATCTGCCGGGGCGAGGGCTGCCGGGTGTGCAAGATCACCGGCTGGCTGGAGGTCCTGGGCGCGGGCATGGTGCACCCCGCGGTCTTTGAGGCCGTGGGCTACGACCCCGAGGAGTACACCGGCTTCGCCTTCGGCCTGGGGGTGGAGCGCTTCGCCATGCTCAAATACGGCATCGACGACATCCGCCTGTTCTACGACAACGACCTCCGGTTCCTCAGGCAGTTCTGAGACGGAGGGGCAAGGGGACAGGGGGACCTGGACTGTCTTGATTCCGTATCGGGGGGCGGGAACGGGATCCTGTGGAATGAGGCACCGCGCCGCGCCCGGCCCGCCTTCCTGAATAAAAAAGGGCCTTTTCCCGGCCCTGTTCCTGGATATGGGGGCTTGGGGTTCCCCCCTCGCCGCCTGGCGGGCGAGCAGCCACGCCCTGGCACCCTCTTCCTCAGAGCCGCTGTGCCAGGATCGCCAGCGACTCCCGCCGGAGGCACGCAACCGGGTTTCCTCCCGCCTGCCCGGACCTTTGCCCCCATCCTGTCCCGCTCCTGTCAGCCCCTCAGCCCCGGATGCCCAGCTCCCGCATGACCTCCTGGTGGAACTTGATGGACTGGGGCTCGTTCCCCAACAGCCCGAAGCGCACCTTGACGGTGGTGATGTTGTTGGGCTTGGCCTCCAGGGTGATCTTCACCGTGGTGTCCGGCATCTGCACCGCCTCGATACGGGACTCCAGGGCGCCGTACTGCTGCGCCGTCACCCGGAGATTGAGCCTGCGGCAGGCGGCCAGACAGGCGTTGTAGGTCTCCTGCATGGCCCGGGGATAATCCTGCTCCATGGTGCCTTCGATGTATTTGTAGGTCCCCAGTCCGGCGGCGGCCCCCACCCCCATGAGGGCCACGGCGGCGCAGCCGCTGGTCAAAGCCAGAGCCAGCAGCACCCCTGCCAGCTTGCCGAAGGTGGCCTTGGTCATCACTCCCCCCCTTTTCTCATTCTTTCCCGCCCTTATGCCATCAACGGCCGCGGCTGTCAACCGCGTTTCTGCTGCGCCTGGCCGAAGTCGCAAAATGGCAAAAGTGGGCACTCCGGACACCGGGGTTTCCGGGCCGTGCAGACCTGCCGGCCGTGCCAGATCATCTGGTGGGAAAACCTGGTCCATTTCTCCCGGGGGATGAGCTCCATGAGCTCGGACTCAATCTTCACCGGGTCCTTCTCCCGGGTGAGCCCCAGCCGCTGGGCCACCCGCCCCAGGTGGGTGTCCACCACGATGCCCGGGATGCCGAAGGCGTTTCCCAAAATGACGTTGGCGGTCTTGCGGCCGATGCCCGGGAGTTTCACCAGCTCCTCCAGGGAGGGGGGCACTTCCCCGCCGAACTGCTCCACCAGCCCCCGGCAGATGGCCTTGAGGGCCCTGGCCTTGTTGTGATAGAAGCCGGTGGGCCGGATGGCCGCCTCCAGCTCCTCCAGGGGGGCGGCGGCCATGGCCGCGGCATCCGGGTATTTCCGGAACAGCTCCGGGGTCACCTGGTTGACCCGCTCATCGGTGCACTGCGCCGACAGCACCGTGGCCACCAGCAGTTCCCAGGGAGTGTGGAAATCCAGGGTGCAGTGGGCCGTGGGGTAGTACCGCTCCAACAGTTCCCAAATGGCTGCCGCTTTCTCCTTCAGGGGCCTTTGCGTTCCTGCCATGGTGCCCTCCTTATATCTCCCTGGCAGTCGGTTGAACAAGGTTAATCGGGGAAGAGGGCCAGAGGTCGCAGACCCCGTCCCCCCACCCCCTCCCCCAACCCCATAAAAAGGGAGGTGGCTTCGCCAAACCGAGAAAACCGGCCGGCCTCATCTTGGGGAGGGGTGTTTTTCCCCGGCCTGTCAGAGCCATCTGTGTTGCCGCCTCCCCTGGTGAGGAGCCCTGGCCCCGTCAGCCCCCTTCCGGCCGCCTGAGAAGCAGGCGCAGGGCCTCTTTGGCCTCGGGGATGTGCAGGCGGAGGATCAGCGTCCCATACACCCCCACGCCGGCGGCGATAGCGGCGGCCACGGCCAGGAGGCGCCCCACCACCCCAGGGGGGAGCAGTCCCGCCAGGGTGCGATGGGCCGTGTAGGCGGCCAGGGCCATCAGCAGGGTGGCCAGCCCCACCTTGGCCAGGGTGATCAGCAGCTCCTTCAGGGGCAGGCCGTCCAGGCGCCGGTGCAACAGGGTCAAAAGGAAGAGAAAGCTCACGTTGCTCGCCAGAGACATGGACAAGGCGATGGCCCGGTGCTGCAGCGCCTCCAAGGTGAGGTGGATGAAGACCAGATTGGCGGCCACGGTGAGGAAACTCCCCGCCACCGGGATGGCGGTGTTGTTCAGGGCGTAAAACACGGGCACCAGAATCTTGCTGCCGGAGAAGGCAAGAAGGCCCAGGGTGTAAAAGACCAGGGCGGCGGCGGTCTGCTGGGTGTCATAGGCGGTGAAGCGGCCGTATTGGTAAATGAGGGCGCAGATGGGCTCGGCCAGCACCGCCAGCCCGGCCGCCGCGGGCACGGTGAGGAGCATGGCCAGGGAGAGGGAGGAGAGGCAGGCCTCCTTCAGGCCGGCCAGATCCTCCCGGGCCGCCAGGCGGGAGGCCAGGGGCAAAGTGGCCACCGACAAGGCCACCCCGAAGAGCCCCTGGGGCAGGTGGTCCAGGCGGTAGGCGTAGTTGAGCCAGGAGATGGAGCCTTCCGGGCAGCGGGCGGCATAGAAGGTGTTGATGAAAATGTTGATCTGGGCCGCCGACAGCCCGAGCACCGCCGGGAGCATCAGGCGGAAAATGCGGCGCAGTCCCGGATCCCAGGGATCGCACACCACCTGCAGGCGGAAACCCACCCGCCCCAGCAGGGGCACCTGCACCAGGAGCTGCAGGAGGCCGCCGATGAGGGTGCCTACCGCCATGCCCACAATGGGGGGCTGGCCCACCCGGGGAGTGAGGAAACTCAGCCCCACTCCGGCGATGATGGAGCCCAGATTGAAGAAGCTGGACGCCAGAGCCGGGACGAAAAACCTCCCCTTGGCGTTGAGAATGCCCATGACCAGGGCGGCCAGGGACACCAGGAGCAAAAAAGGGAACATGATGCGGGTCATGAGGGCGGTGAGCTCCAGTTTCCCCGGCACCCGGCCGAAATCCGGGGCCATGAGCTGCACCAGGGCGGGGGAGAACCAGATGCCTGCCAGGGTGAGGCTGCCCACCACGAGCATCAGGCAGGCCAGAACATTATTGGCCAGGCGCCAGGTGCGCTCCGGCCCCTCCTTGGCGTCGTACTGGGAGAAGACGGTGACAAAGGCGGTACTCAGGGCCCCCTCGGCAAAGAGGTCCCGCAGCAGATTGGGGATGCGGAAGGCCACCACGAAGGCGTCGATGGCCCGGCCGGCGCCGAAAAACCCGGCAAAGACCTGTTCCCGCACCAAGCCCAGCAGCCGGCTGATGAGAACCGCCAGGCTCATACTGCCGGCGGCCCGGGCGATGCTCCGGGTGGGCGGGGCGGCACTCACGGAAATCACCGGAAGGATCCCGGGTGGATTACGGACACATTCTCATCCCCGGCCACCCGGCGCACAAAAGCAGGGTTCGGGAAGGGGGAAGAAACAGACCGGGGCATGGCCGCCGGAAGCGAGGGCTTTACCCGGTGCGGGCGGTTTTGATCCCGGCGGGTCCGGTTTTTTTGGACTTCCCGGAGTTTTTGGCCACCCCCTTGTCTTTGCCCTGGGTCTTCTCCTTGGGGCTGGCCTTGGCCGGAGACACCTTCTTCCCGGACGCAGCAGCCCGGAGACTCTTGGGCTTCGCGGGCCGGGGCTTCACGGTGGCGGAAGTCTTCTCCGGCAGCATCAGGGCCGCAGGGGTTTCGGGATGCACCAGCACAAAGGTGGGCGGGGCCGCCGCGGCCAACGGCGGGGCCGGGGGCTCCAGCCGCACTTCCGGCTGCAGCTGCCGGTAACCCTCCCCGGGGAGGCCCACAATGCCCGCCAGCCGGAGGTCCTTTCCCGGATTCTCCGGCGCGCCGGTGGCCAGGAGCCACATCAGACAGAGCACCGAGCCGGCGCCGGCGGCCACGGAGATCCACGGGAGACGGCCGGGCCGGGACCCGCGCCGGCCTCCGGCCGGGCGCCGGAAAATCAGGCGGAGCAGGGCATAGGCCGCATAGGCCCCGAGAATGAACAGGAAGGTCGGCAGCACCTCTTCCACCCCCTCAAGCTGGGCCACCATAACAAGATTTTGGGGCGCCGTCAACTCCCCCTGATCTTTCCTCGGCACAAATTTCTCTATGGATAAATATGGGGAAATATGTGGGTTTCTCTCGGGAGGAGGACAGGGGGGCCAAATTACTCACAATGTGTAGTACCGGAGAGGAGGGGAAGGGCCCCGGGATCGGAACCGGCAAGACAGAGGGCCACCCATTATGACCTGACCGGCGTCTGCTCTTTATCCACTCCATTTTCCGGCCATAGCGAATCTCTTTCTCAGGGAAACCCCTGTCAGATTCTTGACGCACGGCGGAAATTGGGGTACAAGGGGAGCATGGCCACCCGGAGCGCCATTTTGCTGGTGGAGGATGACCCCAGCCAACGGGAGTCCCTGGCCGGGATTCTGCGGCAGGAGGGCTATGAGGTGGAGGCGGTGGCCGATGGCGAAACCGGCTTGGCCCGCCTCCGGGAGAGCCCCTTCGATCTGGTCCTCACCGACCTGATCCTCCCGGGTCTGAGCGGCATGGATCTTCTGTCCCATCTGGTGCGCCACTGGCCGGAGACCAAGTGCATCATCCTCACCGGCTTTGCCACGGTGAAGAACTCGGTGGCGGCCATGCGCCTGGGGGCCTACGATTATCTCCAGAAACCGGTGGACCGTCAGGAGCTGACTCTTCTGGTGCGCCGGGCCCTGGAGCACCGGCGCCTGCAGCAGGAAAACCTGCGCCTCAAAAAACAGCTCTGCCGGCGCTTCGGCTTCGCCAACATCATCGGCGCCAGCGAGCCCATGCAACAGGTGTTCGAACTGGTGCGCAAGGTGGCGGACAGCGACTCCACCGTGCTCATCCTGGGGGAGTCCGGCACCGGCAAGGAACTCATCGCCCGGGCCCTGCACTACAACAGCCCCCGGCGCCACGGCCCCCTCATCCCGGTGAACTGCGCCGCCATCCCGGAGGAGCTGTTGGAAAGCGAGCTTTTCGGGCATGAGCGGGGGGCCTTCACCCATGCGGTGCGCACCCGCATCGGCCGCTTCGAGCAGGCCAACGGCGGCACCATCTTCCTGGACGAGATCGCCGACATGAGCCCCACCCTGCAGGTCAAGATCCTGCGGGTGCTGCAGGACCGGGCCTTTGAGCGCATCGGCGGGGTGAAGACCATCCGGGTGGACATCCGGGTGATCGCCGCCACCAACCGGGACCTGGAAGCCTTGGTCACGGCCGGCCAGTTCCGGGAGGATTTGTTTTACCGCCTCAATGTCATCCCCGTGAAGATCCCGCCCCTCCGGCAGCGCACCGCGGACATCCCGCTGCTGGCGGCCCATTTCCTCAGCGAATTCTGCCGCCGGCGCAAGCAGCCCCTCAAACGCCTCAGCCCCGAGGCCCTGGAGCTCCTCCTCCGCTACCCTTGGCCGGGAAACGTGCGGGAGCTGGAAAACCTCATGGAGCGGCTGGTCATCCTCTGCGAAGGGGATATCATAAGGCCCGGGGATCTGCCGGAGCGTTTCCAGCCCTTGCCGCCCGTGCATCTCCCGGAGCCGCCGCCGGACTTTCCGCCGGAGGGCCTCTCCCTCACCGAGGCGGTGCAGGATTTCGAACGCCGCCTCATCCTCAAGGCCCTGGAAAAGAGCCGCTGGGTGAAAAGCAAGGCCGCCCAGCTCCTGCACCTCAACCGCACCACCCTCATCGAGAAGATGAAAAAGCAGAAGATCGCCGCGCCTCCGGACCTGCCCCCCTTGCCCAAACAATTCACCTGAGATCCCCCGGCCCCCTTCCTCCTGGGTGTCCCGGGCCGCGGCCTCTCCTGCGGGTGTCTTCGTCAAGAAATTGACGCGTCTGGGGATTTTTGACAGGCCGGGAGGCGTGGGGGACCGGACCGGAGGCCGCGTACCCCCTCTGCCCCCTCCCCTTCCCCCCCTCCCCTCCCGGATTTCGCCCCGGTCTGCCGTTGCCGGGCCCGGTGGCGGCCGCCCTGGTATGCCTCTTGCTTCTTGGAAGCGGACAGGAGGCACGGGATGCGGCAACGGCTTTCCTTTCGGTTCTGGCCGATGATCATGGGGGTGTGGCTGCTGTTGAGCCCCGCCCCGGCCGGGGCTCCGGCCGCGGCCGGCCCCCCGCCTGACCGGGGCAGCGTCCACGTCATCCTCTCCCGGGAGTTCTTCGAGGCCTTAAGCCGGCTGGAACGCACCTCCGGGGTCACCTATGGCGACCGCCAGGAAGCCCTCCTGGAAAAGATCGCCCTCTCCTGTCAATACCTGGTCAAAACCAACCTCACCCTCATCGAGCAGCAGGAGCGCCTGCTTCGGCTGCTGGAGGGGCAGGCCAAGGCCCGGGGGCAGGAGCGCTGATATGCGGGGTCTGCTGGGACTGGCGGCGGCAGCGCTGTGGCTGTTCCTGGGGCCGGCGGAGGGCCTGGGCCACAGCCGCACCCGGCATATCCCCCCGCCCCTGCCGGCCGCGGCTGTGCCCGCGGCCCCGGCCTCGCCCGAAAAGGCGGTCCCCCACCCCCGCCGCTGGGAGGACGCCTTCCGGGAGGCCCAAGTCCGGGGGATGAAGGGGGAGGGCGCCCCCCTCCTGATCACCGCCGCCCGGCTGGCCCGGGAGCATGGGGCGCTCTCTCAGGCCCGCTGGCTTTACCGGCTCCTGGAGCAGGTGCAGGCCGGGCGTGAGGCTGCCGTCGCCGCCGGGCGGGAGAGACTGGTGCTGGATTTTTACCAGGAGCTGGCGGACATGCCGAAACTCCCCGCCTGTCGCCGGTTCCTGCACCGCCTCCTGCGGCACCCGGAGGCCGGCCAGGACCCCTCGGTGCGTCTGGCGCTGCGGGAAGGCTGGCGGGCGGTGGAGCGGGAGCTGGCCCAGGAGAGCCCCCTGCCCCCGGCGGCGGCGGAGCAGGTGCTGGACTTGTGGGAGCTCACCCCTCCGGGGCTCCGGCCGGCGGAGGCCAGGCTGCTGTTGGCCCGGCTCTTTCGGGAGCGGGGGCTGTCCGGGGAGGCCCGCCAGCTCCTGGAACGGGTGGCCGCCGGCGGGGAGGAGCCCCTCCGGCTGGAGGCCACCGCCCGGCTCCTGGAGCTCTCCTGGGCGGAGGAGGGTCTGGCCGGGTTGATGGCGACGCTGGTCCACCTGGAGACCACCTCCGCAGAGACCGAGGCGGCCCTCCGGGCGTGGCCCCTCACCCTGGAGGGCGCCCCGGCCCGGGAGACGACCGCCCCCTCCCCGGGGCTGCCTCTGCCGCCGGGGGTGCGCCTCCGCCTGTGGGAGGCCTTCAGTGGCCAAAGCCTCCCCCCCTCCCTCACCCTCCACCTCCTTGAGGAGCTGGCGGAGATGTCCCAGGGGGGGGAGGGTGCCCCCCAGGCGGCGGCGCTCCACCACGCCCTGCTGGAGAAGGCCCGGGACCGGCTGGGGCCCGGCTTCTATTATGACCGGGTCGGCCTGGAGCACCTGCGCCAGGGGCAGTGGCTGGCCGCCCAGGAGGCCTTTCAGGCCCAGATGCAGGATGATGACCCCCTCTGGCAGCAGCTGGGGCGGGTGCGGCTCCTGGAGGTGGAGCTGGCCCAGATGCAGGCCGGAGGGTCACGGTGACCGGAAGGATGAGGCAATGTCCAAGAAGGCCCTGCTGATTGTCGACCCCCAACCGCTATGGCGGGAGGTGGAAGCCCTGCTGAGTCAGGCGCATCAGGTGGAGACCCGGCAGGTCCCCAGCCCGGAGGCGGCGGGGGAGCTGTTGCGGGAGCAGGAATTCCTGGCCATCTTCCTGGCGGAGGCCCTGGTGCCGTCCCTGGCGCCCCTGAAAGGCGCAGCGCCGGCGGTGCCGGTGTTTGTCTTCTCCCCCCGGCCCACGGTGGCGGGCGCGGTAGCGGCCATGCGGGAGGGGGCCCAGGATTACCTGGGATTTCCGCCGCCCCCGGACCGCCTGGCGGAACTGCTGCGCCCCTATCTCGGGGCTCCTCCGGACCACGCCGCCCCGGGACGCCCCCGACCCGGCGACCGGGGCAAGCCCCGGGCCCTCATCACCCAGGACCCGGCCATGCTCCGGCTGGTGGAGATGGCCCGGGCCGTGGCCCCCACCCGGGCCACGGTGCTCATCCAGGGGGAGTCCGGCACCGGCAAGGAGGTGCTGGCCCGCTTGCTGCACCAGGAGAGCGACCGGGCCGCGGGGCCCTTTGTGGCGGTGAACTGCGCCGCCCTGCCGGAGGGCCTGCTGGAAAGCGAGCTCTTCGGGCACGAAAAGGGGGCCTTCACCGGTGCCATCATGCGCAAGCTGGGCAAATTCGAGCTGGCCCAGCACGGCACCCTGCTTCTGGATGAGATCAGCGAGATGCATCCCCACCTGCAGGCCAAGCTCCTGAGGGTGCTGCAGGAAAACGAAATCGACCGGGTGGGCGGCCGCACTCCCATCCCGGTGGACGTGCGGGTGGTGGCCACCACCAACCGGGACCTCACCGAGCTGATGCAGAAGGGGGAGTTTCGGGAGGACCTCTATTACCGCCTCCAGGTCATCACCTTCACCCTGCCGCCCCTGCGGGAGCGGCCCGGGGACATCCCCCTTTTGGCCCAGTATTTCCTGGAGCGCTACTCCCAGCTCTTCGGCAAGGGGCCCCTTTCCTTCACCGCCACCGCCGTGCGGGCCCTGGAGGCCGCCGCCTGGCCGGGCAATGTGCGGCAGCTGGAGAACGCCGTGGCCCGGGGGGTGCTGTTGGCCACCAGCCGTTACGTGCACCCCCGGGACATCTTCGGGGAGGTGCCGCCGGCTGCCCCCGGCCCCGAGTCCCGGCCTCTGGCCCCGGCCAGGCCCGTCACCCTGAGGGAGATGGAGCAGAGCATGATCTTCCAGGCCTTGAAGGAGACCTCCGGCAACCGCACCCACGCCGCCAAGCTTTTGGGGATCAGCGTCCGCACCCTGAGGAACAAATTGCATGAGTACCGGCAGGAACAGCAGCGCCCGTCCCTCTGCCGCCCCCAGGTGGCGTGAAATTTGCTTGGGGAAAAGAGTCAGGGGGGCGGGCGAACCGGAATCCCTGGGGTCGGCTGGCCGTCCGCAGCCTGTTCTTTTGGGAGGACAAAGCGGACCGCCCCGGACCCCAAAGGGGCGAAGGGGCGGCCCGGGAAGCGGGGCATCGCCGGGGCCGGTCCCTCAGGCAGCCTACTCCCCTTGCGGGAGGAAGGGCGGGGCGGGAGAAGAGGCGGAAGGTGGCCGGGAGTCCCCTGATCCCCACCCCTGATTCCTTATCCACCCGGGGGTGGGGCCGGAGGGCAGGGAGGGGCCAACGCAGGCCATCCGGAGATTCCGGCCAGGCGGGGCGGGCCGAAACCGGTCCGGGGCGGGGCGAAACAGGCCCGGGGGGGAAGGAAGGCCCCATGTGGGAGCAGCCGGCGCCTGCAGCAACCAGGTTCAGTGCCAGGGGAGGGGAAAGAGGACGCGGTCTCCGGGACAGGAGCCGTCGGCCGCCCGGCCGGGAGGGAGGGCAGCCCCAAGCCTCGGCAGCGCCCGGCACAAAGCCGGCGGCCGTAAAGCCTCCCCCATAGCGGAGGGCGTCTCCCCTGGAGGAAGGAGCTGTTTGGCCTGTAGGGCGGTGCGGCCCTCAGGCCCCCCACACACCGGCGGGCGCCCCGCTCCGGGAAACGGAAGGGGGCGACGGAGCGGGGCCGGCGGGGGTTGACCCCCCGCCACCGTCCGGTGAGACCGGCAATCTTTGCCCAGGAGGTGTCCCATGAGCTGGGATCCCCTTGCCGAGCCCGTGACCCGGCTGCTGGCGCACAGCCTGACCCTGCGCAGCCGCCGCCAGGAGGTCATCGCCGGCAACATCGCCAACCTGGACACGCCCGGCTACACCGCCCGGGAGCTCCCCTTCCAGGAGGTGCTGCGCCAGTATGCCGACAGGGGCGGCCCTCTGACCCCGATGCGAACCCACCCGGGCCATCTCACCCCGCCTGTGGCGGCCGGCCTGATCGAGAACCGGGGGGAGCCCGTGGATCTGGATCAGGAAATGGTGCGGCTGGGGGAGAACCTCTTCCAGTTCCAGAGCGCGGTGCAGCTCCTCAACCGCAAGCTGGAGGGGCTGCGCACCGTCCTTGAAGGAGGCAGACCGTGACCCTGTTTGCCAGCATGGAGATCAGCGCCGCAGGCCTGAGCGCCCAGCGGCAGCGCCTGAACGTCATCGCCGAAAATCTGGCCAACGTGCACACCACCCGCACCCCGGAAGGCGGCCCCTACCTCAAGAAGCACGTGGTGCTGGAGACCCGGCCGCCGGAGGACTTCGCCCGCCTGTTGTCCGGGGTCGATTCCGTGGCGGTGGCCGGGGTGACCCGCACCCGCGACGGGCTGCGGCCGGAATATGATCCCAGCCACCCCGACGCCGACGAGCAGGGCATGGTGCTGTGGCCCAATGTCAACCCGGTGACCGAAATGGTGAGCCTGACCCTGGCCAGCCGGGCCTTTGAGGCCAATGTGGCGGTGCTCAAGGCGGCCCGGGCCATGCTGCAGAAGTCCCTGGAGATCGGGCGCTAGTCCGGTGACAAAAGAAGAGGCCGGGCGGCCGGTGGGCGGGGCGGAAGGGGAAAGGGCCGGTCGCGGAGGGGCAGCACCCCGGGGACCCAGGGCCGGCCACGACGCGGGAGGAGACGGTTTGCCACCTCGGGCGCGCCCGGCCGCACCCCGGGGGCCGACGATCAAGGGGGCGGAGGGGCCAGGGGGTGCCGCTCAGACATCCGCAGAGCTTTCGCCTGGCTCCGGGCCCGACGATGAGGGGGAGGGCCGAGGGGCCGGCGGGTTCCGGGCCGCTCTCCCCCCTGGGCCGGGAAGGTCCCACAAGGCCCTGCGGTCTCCGGGCGCCATCAGGGGCGGGATGAAGCCCCAGAAGGAGGAAGCATGAAGATTCTGCCGCAGACAGGGGTGGGGGAAATGGTTGCCGGCCCGGGTCCGGCACCGGCGGGCACCCCGCCTGCCGCGGGGGAGTTCCGGCGCCTGCTGACGGAGGTGATCTCCTGGCAACGGGAAGCCGATCAGGCTGTCCGCCAGTCCCTGCTGGGGGAAAAGGACCTGCACGAGGTCATGCTGGCCCTGGAGCGGGCCTCCCTGGGGGTCAAGGTGCTGGTCCAGGTGCGCAACAAGGTCCTCCAGGCCTATGAAGAATTGAGCCGCATGAGCTTGTAACCCGGCCATGGGCGCGCTGATTGCATACCTGGAGCAGCTCAAGCAGCGGTTCCTGGCCCTCCCCTTGCCCCACCGGCTGGTGGCCGGGGCTCTGGCCGGCGCCGGGGTTCTGGCCCTGGTCTTTCTCCTGCTGATGAGCAGCCCGGGGGAGTACGGGGTCCTCTTTGCCCATCTCTCCCAGGAGGATGCGGCGGCCATCGTCGCCAAGCTGCGCAACAAAAAAGTGCCTTATCGCCTGGAGGCAGGGGGCACCTCCATCCTGGTCCCCAAACAGGATGTATACGAACTGCGCCTCCTCCTGGCGAGCGAGGGCATCCCCAAGGGGGGCGGGGTCGGGTTTGAGATCTTTGACCGGCAGAATCTGGGGGTGACGGATTTTGTCCAGCGCCTCAACTATCAGCGGGCCCTCCAGGGGGAGCTGGCCCGCACCCTGACGGGCATGCCCGAAATCGCCGAAGCCCGGGTGCACATCGTCACCCCCAAGGAGTCCCTGTTTCTGGAGGACCAGCAGAGGGCCAGCGCCTCGGTGGCGGTGAAACTGCGGCCCGGCCGCCGCCTCAGCCCGCAGCAGATCGACGGCATCGTGCACCTGGTGGCCACCGCGGTCCCCGGCCTCAGCCCCAGCCAGGTGACGGTGGTGGATTTGGATGGCCGCATCCTGAGCAAACCCCCGGACGCCCTCACCCCCGGCGGCTTAAGCACCGCCCAGATGAGTTTCCAGCGCCAGGTGGAGGAGGGCTACGAGCGCAAGCTCCAGTCCCTCTTCGACCAGCTGGTGGGACCGCAGAAATCCGTCATCCGGGTGACCGCGGAGCTGGATTTCCAAAAGATCGACATCCGGGAGGAGACCTTCACCCCCAACAAGGACCTGGTGCGCAGCGAGCAGAAGAACCTGGAGCGCTCCACCCGGGGGATGGAAGGGGGCAACCCCGAGGCCCGGTTCGAGCTGGGTCAGGGGACCGTCACCCCCCCGCCGCCGGGCAAGGGGCCGCCGCCCCTCACCGCCCCGGCCCCGCCCAAGCCTCCGGGCAGCACCGTCAGCGAGCGCCAGAGTGAGGTGCGCAACTACGAGCTGAACCGGGTGCTGCGCCAGGTGGTGGACCAACCGGGCAAGATCAGGCGCCTCTCCCTGGCGGTGGTGGTGGACGGCACCTACCCGGACAAGACCAAGGCCTTCACCCCCCGGCCGCCGGAGGAGTTGCGCCAGTTTGCCAATCTGGCCAAGAAGGCGGTGGGGTTCGATGCCGAGCGGGGGGACCAGCTGGAGATCACCTGCGCCCCCCTGGCGGCCCAGGTGCCGGAAGGGGTGGGCGCCAGCGCCACCGCCGGGGGCTGGCAGGAGGGCTGGTGGGGCTCCCTGAAGGTGGGCGCAATCCTGCTCCTGGTGCTCTTCGCCCTCATGGTGCTCCTGCACCGGAGGCGCCGGACGGCCCGGCCCCACCTCCTGGAGCTCCCCCAGCCGGCCTCGCTGCCGGCCCCGGAAGCGGCGGGGGAACTGCCCCCCGGAAGCACCCAGCCGGCCCTGCGCCCCGCCGCCCCGCCTCCGGCCCAGCTGCCCGATGCGGTGGAGGGCCAGGAAAAGGTGGCCCAACTGGTGGCAGCCTATCCCGAGCGGGCGGTGGAAGTGCTCCGGCTCTGGCTCCAGGAACGCTGACCGCCGGAAAAGCGGGGCGGAGGGGGACGGGGCGGTCGGTGGCGACCAAGCCCCACCCCGGGGGCGGCAGCCCTGGAAAATGGCTGGAAGCGGAGACGGAGGCAGCCGGGAGGGGGATGGAGGGGGAGGGAGGCGGGCCGGGCGCCAGGGGCGGTGGCAGGGAGCCCGCCTGCGGCCGGCCGGAAGCACCCGGCCCCGGAGGATGACGCCCGGGGCAGGAAGGGCGGCAACCGGGGGGAGGACTGCCGGGTTGAATCAGGTTCCCCCCGGTGGAGAGGCCAGAATAGAAGCATAGGGAAAGGGCGGACGGACCGCACCCCGGGAGGCGGCTGTCCCCGAGGGGCCATTTCAATCCGGGGCAGGACACCGCGGCTCAGTCTGAGGGGGTCCCTGCCCGCCTGAGAGAGCCATGGCGAAAGCGGACAAACTGAGCGGGGTGGACAAGGCGGCCCTGCTCCTCCTCTGCCTGGGGGAGGATCGGGCCGGGGAGATCCTCAAACGGCTGGATGACGCCGAGATCCAGCTTTTGGGACAGCACATCTCCCGCCTGGAGGTGGTCCCCACCAAACAGATGGCGGCCATCCTGGAGGAATTCCGCCAGCGCATGGAAAACCCCGAAGCCATTGTGGTGAAGGGGGATCAGTTCTTCAAGAACACCATCGCCCGGACCCTGGACGGGCGCCGCCAGGAAATGCTCCTGGACAAGCTGGACCTGGAGCAGAGTCCGGAATTCTTCGTCAAGATCAAGAAGCTGGATCCCCGCACTGTGGCGTCCTTTCTGCGCAACGAGCATCCCCAGACCATCGCCCTGGTGCTGGCCCATCTGGAGCGCCACCAAGCCGCCAAGGTCCTGGCCCAGTTCCCCGACACCCTGCAGATGGAGGTGGTGCGGCGCATCGCCAGCCTGGACCAGGTCTCTCCCGCCATCATTGAGGAAATTGATGCCGCCCTCCGGGAGGAGATCGCCCTGGTGGAGGAGGTGGGGAGCCGGCTGGTGGGCGGGGCCCAGTCTGTGGCGGAGATCCTCAACCAGATGGAGCGCACCCAGGAGTCCGCCATCCTCAAGAGGCTGGAGGAGGAGGACCTTATGGACCTGGCGGAGGAGATCCGGCGCTACCTCTTCACCTTCGAGGACCTCCTGAACGTGGAGGACCGGGGCATCATGGCCCTTTTAAAGGAGGTCAATACCCAGGATCTGGCCCTGGCCCTGAAGGCGGCCTCCGATGAACTCAAGGCCAAGTTCTTCCGCAACATGTCCAGCCGGGCCTCGGAGATGCTCCAGGAAGAGCTGGAGATCATGGGGCCGGCCCGCCTGAGGGACGTGGAGGCGGCGCAGCAGAAGATCATCCAGATCGCCAAGCGGCTGGAGGGCGAAGGACAACTGGTCCTGTCCAACAAGGGCGGAGAAGATGTCTTCATATAAGATTTTCCGCACCCCGCCCTCGGACCTGCATCCCTTCCGCCTGCCGGGACTGACGGAGGAGGACCGGCCGGCCGCCACGGTGTGCGAGCCCTTCTCCCCGGACTTCGGCCGGGACGCCGGCCCCCCGCCCCTTCCCCCCGGGGACCTGGAGGCCCGGGTCCGGGAGATCCTGGCCCAGGCGGAAGCGAACCGGCAGCACATTGAGCGGCAGGCCTACGAGGAAGGCTTCCGCCAGGGGCAGGAGGACGGCCGGGAGGTGGGGCTGAAGGGGCTGGAAGAGGTCACCGGGCGGCTGCGGGATCTGCTCACCGAACTGGCCCAGGCCAGGGAGCGGCTCTACCGGGAGCGGGAGGAGGACATGGTGCGCCTGGCCCTGGCGGTGGCCCGCCAGGTGGTGGGCCGGGAGCTCCGCCTCCATCCCGGGCTGATCCGCTCCCTCCTGCAGCAGGCCTTTCAGGCCCTCTCCCACCGGGAGGGCCTCCGGCTCCATCTGCATCCCGGGGACCTGGAGGCGCTCTCCGGGGCTGCCCGGGAGAGCTGGCCGCCGGCGGTGGAGCTGGTGGCGGATGCCACTCTGACCCCGGGAGGCTTCCGGCTGGAGACCGCCCTGGGGGAACTGGACGGCACCCTGGAAACCCGCTGGGAGCGGGTGGTGCGGGCCATCGACGCGGCGCTGGAGGCGACCCCGGATGACCACCGGGATTGACTGGCACAACCTCTGTGAGCGGGTGGCCCACACCGAGCCCTGGGCCTGGGTGGGCCGGCTGGAGGAACTGGTGGGGCTGGTGTTGCGCAGCCGGGGGCCGGAGTGCGCCGTGGGGAGCATCTGCCGGGTGGTACCCCCGGTCCCCGCCCGCCCCTTTGGGGCCGAAGTGGTGGGTTTCCGCCAGGACCAGGTGCTCCTCATGCCCTATGGCGAGGCCCGGGGGGTGCGGCCCCGGATCCCGGTGATCCTGGAGGACCGCCAGGCCCGGGTGCGGGTGGGGCCGGGATTGCTGGGACGGGTGCTGGACGGTCTGGGGGAGCCCCTGGACGGCCGGGGCCCCCTGCAGCAGGTGCCGGAAAGCTACCCCCTGTATGCCCCCAGCCCCAACCCCTGCCTGCGGGAGCCCATCCGTCAGCCCCTGGACGTGGGCATCCGGGCCATCAACGGCCTCCTGACATTAGGGAAGGGCCAGCGGGTGGGCATCTTTGCCGGCTCCGGGGTGGGGAAGAGCACCCTTCTGGGGATGATGGCCCGGTTCACCGCCTCGGAGGTGAGCGTCATCGGTCTCATCGGCGAGCGGGGCCGGGAGGTGAAGGACTTCATCGAGGAAAGTCTGGGGCCGGCAGGACTGGCCCGCGCCGTGGTGGTGGCGGCCACCTCCGATTCCCCGCCCCTGGTGCGCCTGCGGGGGGCGTATCTGGCCACCGCCATTGCCGAGTATTTCCGGGACCAGGGGGCGGACGTCCTCCTGCTCATGGATTCCCTCACCCGCTTTGCCATGGCGGCCCGGGAAATCGGGCTGGCGGTGGGGGAGCCGCCCACCGCCCGGGGCTACACGCCCTCGGTCTTCGCCCGCCTGCCGGGGCTGCTGGAGCGGGCCGGCACCTGCCAGGGCCGGGGCAGCATCACCGGCATTTACACCGTCCTGGTGGAGGGGGACGATCTCCTGGAACCCATCGCCGACGCCTCCCGCGCCATTCTGGACGGCCACCTGGTCCTCTCCCGGGACCTGGCCGACCGGGGGCATTATCCGGCCATCGACCTGTTGGGGAGCATCAGCCGGCTCATGCCCCAGATCACCAGCCCGGAGCACCGGCGCCTCAGGGAGCAGGCGGTGCGGGTCCTGGCCGCCTACCGCCAGGCGGAGGACCTCATCAACATCAACGCCTACGCCAGGGGTTCCAACCCGGAGATTGACCTCGCGCTGGACAAAATCGCCGCCCTGAATCGCTTTCTCCGGCAGGACACCGGGGAAGCCGCGCCCTTTGACCAGGCGTTGGCCCAATTGCAGGAGATCTTCGCCCCATGAGGCCCCCAGCCCGTTTCCGTTTCCCTTTGGCCACCGTGCTCCGGGTCTCCCGGCTGCGGGAGGAGGCGGCCCGCCTGAGGCTGGCCCAGGCGCTGACCCGGGCGGCCGCCAGCCGCCGGGCCCTGGCGGAGACGCAGAAACTGATGGCCGACCGGCTGGCGGCCCTGGCCGGGGACGCCGCCCCCGCCCGCAGCGCCCAGGACTTTCTCCTGCACCTGCGCTACCTGGAGCACCTCTCCCGGGCGGTGGGCGGCTGGCGGGAACGGTTGGACCAGGACGAGGCGGAGGCCGACCGGGAGCGCCAGACCCTTGTGCAGCACCACCAGGAGAGCTATCTCCTGGAGCGGCTCCGGGACAAGGCCTGGGCCCGGTTCCGACGGGAACTGGCCCGGCGCCAGGAACAGGAAACGGAGGCGGTGGTGCTGTCCCGCTTCCGCCCCGGGAGCGAGGGCTGAATCAGGCCTCACGCCGGGGCGCGCCCAGGGCCTGACCGACCCAGGCCGCGCCGTGGGGGCCGAGGAACGGGCCACCTCCAGGACGAGCGGGGGCCCGGGGTGAGGGCGGGCCACGGGGAAGGGCCGGGCATCCGGCCATGAGCGACCCGGGGTGTCAGGCAGGACCGGGGCACAGGGGAAGCCGGGGCCGGAACACCGGGGCAGGCAGGACAGGGGAAGGCGGCGGGCCTGAGCAGCCGGGGCATGCACATGGCCTAAAAAGGGGAATACCCCGGCAGGCAGGACAGGGAAGGCGGCGGGGGCCGGAACACCGGGGCCGGGCAAGGGCTGGGACAGAGGGAGGGCTGCGGGTGGGGCCGGGGCACCGCCTGCGGCCAGTGAGGGAGGCGGAGGGGCCGGGGCGCAGGGGAGGGGTGAATGGCCGGAAGGGCGACAAGGTTTTTCCCGGCGGGTTCGTCCCCCGGGGGCGGGGCGCCGCCGGCGACAGCCGGAAAATGACGCATTGCCAGGGGAGCCGCTGGCGGGCCGGATTCCCGGCCGCTGGCGGCCCCCGCAGGGAGGGAGAGGTCCATGACACCCGAAGCCGACATCCACCAAGCCGGAGGGATGATGGGGAGCCTCCTTCTTGCCGGCCTCCTCGCCAAGATAGCCCTCACCGGGGTCTGGCTGAGCCCCCCAGGGGGCTGGCTCCTCGCGGGTCCCCGGGTCAGCGAAGCCGCCACCCCGGCGGAATCCTCGCCGGCCGAGCCCGGCGCCCTGTTACGGGTGGCCTCCCTCCTGCACCGGGAACGCCAGTCCCTCTCCGCCAGGGAAGCCGCCGTGGCCCTGCGGGAGGAGCAACTGCGCCAGGTGCGTCAGGAGGTGGAGCAGCGCCTGCGGGAACTCCAAGCCCTGCAAAGCCGCATCCTGGAAGCCATTGAAGAGGAGAAGCGCATCAAGGGGGAACACCAGCGGCACCTGGCCGCCACCCTGGAGGCCATGCCTCCGGACAAGGCGGGCAAACTCCTGGAAAAGATGGACGAGGACATTGCGGTGCAGCTCCTGCGGCGCCTCAAGGGCAAGGAGGCCGGGGCAATCCTCACCTGCCTGGCCCCGGACAAGGCGGCCCGTCTCAGCCAGCGGCTGCTGCAGTGACCTCGGACCGGCATATCCGCCGCTGACCGGCATGCCCGCATGGGACTTGCAGGCCCTTGGCCAGGGACGGGAGGCGGCTTGGCGGTCCCGGCAGGGAGACCTGGGCGGCTGGGGCCGGGGGCAGCGAGCGCGGCCGGGGACGCAGGAGAGGTATCGCGGTGGAGGGGGCAGAGGGCACCGATGAGGCGGGGCGGCCGGGGACGCGGGGTAGGGTTCCGGCCCCGGCCAGGTTGTCCCCCGGAATGCCGCCCGTGCAGACCCATCAGGCCCTCACATGCTGTTGAAAACTCTCTTCCGGGGGGCTTGGCGGGATGAGGCTGGCCGGTTTTCCCAGATGTGCGAAGCCGAATCCCGTTTAAAGGGGGGGGAGGGGCCCGGGGAAGGGGCAGAGGTCTATAACCCCTGGTCCCTCCCCCGAACACCCTGCAGCTAAGCCTTACGGAAGGTGGGGGCGCGGCAAACGGGCAGCAGCTCCGGAGAAAGGGGGGCTCTTCGCCGGATGGGGCAGGTTCCGGGCTTCCTGCGCCTGCTGCCCCGAGGCCTGCGGCCGGGACGCGCGGCTCCCGACCCCCTTTTTTCCCCTCTCTGGCCGGGATTCCCCTTTTCCCCCTTGATTATCTCTTGCACCCATTTATGATAAAATGAATTCGTGATTTTGGTGAGTTGACCAGTTGCCTTTGTGTTCACCGTGAGCACCTTCAGTCTGGAGGTCCCCACCACTGCGGGGACAGACATCGTGGACCTCACCGATTCGGTCCGGGAGGCGGTGCGGCAGAGCGGGATCGCCGACGGCCTCCTCACCCTGTTCATCGCCGGTTCCACTGCGGCCCTGACCACCATCGAGTATGAGCCGGGGGTGGTGAATGACCTGCGCCGGGCCCTCGAGCGCCTCTTCCCCCGGGACCTGGAGTACGAGCACGACCGGCGCTGGGGGGACGGCAACGGTTACGCCCATGTGCGGGCCGCGTTCCTGAAGCCCTCCCTCACTCTGCCGGTGCAGCATGGTCACCTGCATCTGGGCACGTGGCAGCAGATCGTCCTGTGCGATTTTGACAACCGCCCCCGCCGCCGGCAGATTCAGGGCCAGGTGCTGGGTCTCGCCGCCTGACTTCTCCCCCGTGAAACCACCCGCCCTCTCCTCCGGCCACTCCATCAGCGAGCAGCTCTCCGTCGAGGATAACGCCGTCGCCCAGGCGTTGTTCGGGGAGCAGGGGGGGCATCTGCGCCTCATCGGCCGTATGCTGGGAGTGCGGCTCTCCTCCCGGGGGGGACAGGTGACCCTGGAGGGGCCGGTCGCGGCGGTGCACCTGGCCCGCCGGGCCCTCACGGAGCTGCAGGAGGTCATCGCGGCGGGCTATGATCTCAAACCCCAGGATGTGCAGCACGCAGTGAAGATTCTCCAGGATAAAGCCAACGCCTCTTTGCGGGACATCTTTCTCGACACGGTCATTCTTTCGGCCACCAAGCGGCGCATTGCCCCCAAGAGTCTCACCCAGAAGCGCTATATCGAGGCCATCCGGACGCACGACATCGTCTTCGGGGTGGGCCCGGCAGGCACCGGCAAGACCTACCTCGCCATGGCCATGGCGGTGGCCGCGCTCCTCAATCATGAATGCATCCGCATCGTGCTGGCCCGGCCGGCGGTGGAGGCCGGGGAAAAGCTGGGGTTTCTCCCCGGCGACCTCTACGAGAAGGTCAATCCTTATCTGCGGCCGCTGTATGACGCCCTGCACGACATGATGGACTTCGACAAGGCCACCCGCCTGGTCCAGCGGGGGGTGATCGAGGTGGCCCCCCTGGCCTTCATGCGGGGCCGGACGCTGAATGATTCCTTCGTCATCCTGGATGAAGCCCAGAACACCACCTCGGAGCAGATGCTCATGTTCCTCACCCGGCTGGGGTACGGCTCCAAGGCGGTGATCACCGGCGACGTCACCCAGGTGGATCTGCCCCACGGGGTGCTGTCGGGGCTGGTGGAAGCCAAGGAGCTGCTGGCGGGCATCGAAGGCATCGCCTTTGTCTATTTCACCGAGCGGGATGTGGTGCGCCACCCCTTGGTGCAGGATATCATCCGGGCCTATGAAGGCCGGCGCCAGCGCCCGGCCGAGGCCAAAGGGGAGGCCCACCGTGGCTGAGCGCGAACCCGTCTCACCTTCCAGCCGCCCTGCCAGGGGCCGCCCGGGTCTGCCTGCCTGGCTGACCCGGCTGGTCCCGCCCCGATTCCATCCCTCCCTGGGCTGGGACGGCTGGCGCAAGCTCCTCCTCTTGGCGGGCCTCAGTCTGGTTTTGGCCCTGTTCCTGGCGCCGCCGCCCCAACGGCCCCTGCACCACTATCAGGTGGGCCAGATTGCCCGGGAGGACGTCAAGGCCCCCCAGGATCTGCTGGCGGAAGATGCGGACACCACCGCCAAGCGCCAGCAGGAGGCCTTGGCCCAGGTGCCGCCGGTGCTGGATCTGGACGAAGAGGCGGCGGAACACATCAATGAGCGCCTCCACCGGGCCATGGCCTTCATGCGGGAACAGTTGCAGCTTCTGGGGGCCACCGGCCGGACCTCCGGCAGCGCTTATCAGGAGCTCCTGGAAAAACTGAAGCCGGAGTTTGACCGCCTCCTGGGGGTGAGCCTGCCCGGACCCACTTTCCTGCTGCTGGCCCGGGAGGATTTCGCCCCCGCCCTGGAGGCCCTGGCCAAGCGTCTGGTGGAGGAATTCTGCCGGCAGGGGGTCATCGGCCCCCGGACCCTGCCCACCCCGGAGCCCAAGGAAATCACCCTGCGCCGCCTCCCCTCCCGCAAGGAGCAGGTCCTGACCCCGCCTTTCCCCTTTGTGGAGGTGGACAACCTGCGCCAGCCGGTGGCTAAGGTCTGCCGGGAGATCGGCGGCACCCTCTCCCCCGCGGACCGCTGGCTGGTGTGCGATCTGGTGCAGTTCCTCCTCACCCCCAACGTCACCCTGAACCTGGCGGAGACCCAGGAGCGGCGGCAGGCCGCGGTGCGCCAGGTGAAGCCGGCTTTCTTCCCGGTGAAGAGGGGGGAGCTTTTGGTGCGGGCGGGAGAGCGACTCACCCCCAACCACCTGGCCAAAATTCAGGCCCTGAGCCGGGTGTCCTCCCCCCGGCGCCAGGTGGTGATCTTTTTCGGGGTCTTTGTGAGCTTCACCCTCCTGGTGGGCATCTCCTATCATCTGGCCCGTCTCTCCCTGAAGCGCTTCTCCACCCAGTTCCGGGACCTCCTCTTTCTGGCGGTCCTGCTGGCGGCTCACACCGGGCTGTGCCGCCTCTTTCTGGGCTTGGGGGAGCTCCTGGCCGCCAGCCGTCCGGAGCTGGGGACCCACCTGGTGTACGGCTGGCCGGTGGCCCTGGCCCCCATTCTCGCCGCCCTGTTTCTGGGCCTGGAGACCGGCCTGGGGGTGGCCTTTCTGTCCGCCACCCTGGCTGCCCTGCTCCTGGACAAGCCTTTTCCCATTTTCCTTTATTTCCTCAGCGCCGGTCTGGTGGGCATCTGGGGCGTGCGCACCTGCCGGCAGCGGGCCGACCTCATCCGGGCCGGACTGGCCGTGGCCCTGGTGAACCTGGTGATGCTCACCGCCTTCAAGCTCCTGGACTTCCCTTTCACCCTGAAGGAGTTGCTCCTGGGACAGGCCCTGGCCATCGGCGGGGGGGTGTTCACCGGCATCCTGGCCCTGGGGCTGACGCCCCTGGCGGAGATGGGGTTCCGCTACTCCTCCAACATCCGCCTCCTGGAGCTGCTGAACCTGGACCAGCCACTCCTCAAGGAGCTGATGCTGGTGGCGCCGGGCACCTATCACCACTCCCTGGTGGTGGGGCAGATGGTGGAGGCCGCCGCAGCCGCCATCGGCGCCAATCCGCTGCTGGCCAAAGCCGCGGCCTATTACCATGACATCGGCAAGATCAAAAAGCCCCTCTATTTCGTGGAGAACCAGATCGGGGTGGAGAACCGCCATGAAAAGCTGGCCCCCTCCATGAGCAGCCTCATCCTCATCGCCCATGTGAAGGAGGGCGCGGAACTGGCCCGGAAGCACCAATTGGGGGAGCAGATCGCGGACATCATCCGCCAGCACCACGGCACCTGCTTCATCAGCTACTTTTATCAGAAGGCCAAGGCCCTGGCTCCGGACCCCTCCCAGGTGCATATGGAGGATTACCGCTACCCCGGGCCCCGGCCCCAGACCAAGGAAGCGGGGCTGGTGCTCATCGCCGATCAGCTGGAGGCGGCCTCCCGCACCCTGACGGACCCCACCCCGGCCCGGGTGACGGGCATGGTGCAGAAGATCATCAACAACATCTTTGCCGACGGTCAATTGGACGAATGCGAGCTCACCTTAAAGGAACTGCACCTCATCGCCAAGCACTGCATCAAGGTCCTGAACGGCATCTGCCACCACCGCATCCAGTATCCTCAGCCGGCGGAGAAGACCCGGGCCAATGACCATCTGGATAAACAACCGCCAGCGAAAGATCAGGCTCGAGCCGCAAACGGTGCGGACAAAGGCCGGGAGGATCTTAAACGCCTTGGGATGGTCTGAGGCGGAGCTCTCCATCACCCTGGTCTCGGACCGGGCCATGGCCGCCCTGAACCGCCGCACCTTCGGCCGCCGGGGACCCACCAATGTCATCGCCTTTCCCCTGGACGGGCCCGGGACCGGACACGCGCCCCCGGTAACCTCCGGGGGCCCGCCCCCGATGCTGGGCGAGGTGGTCATCTCCCTGGAGACCACCCTCCGGGAGGCCGAGGAGGCGGGCTGGCCCTGGGAAGAACTCCTCGACTTTTATCTCATACACGGTATATTACACTTGCTGGGCTACGACCATGAGTCCCCGGGGGAGGAAGCGGCCATGGAGGCCAAGGCCTGGGAGCTCATGGAGGTGCTGCGGCGCCCGGCCGGGGAGGCCGGTTCCTGAGGCCTGCCGTGGGAGGCGGCCGAAGCGAAGTCCCCGGCTCCCTGAAAGCCTTTTTGCCCCCATTCCCATGGCACAGGAGGCGCACCCGTGGCGAAGTTGGAAGTGAATGTGGATCACGTGGCCACCCTCCGGCAGGCCCGCCTGGGGAAGGAGCCGGATCCGGTGACGGCCGCCGCCCTGGCGGAGCTGGCCGGGGCCCACGGCATCATCGTGCATCTCCGGGAGGACCGCCGGCACATTCAGGACCGGGACCTCCGGCTCCTGCGCCAGACGGTGAAGACCCGCCTCAATCTGGAGATGGCCGCCACCGAGGAGATGCTCCGCATTGCTTCCGAGGTCCGCCCCGATCTGGTGACCCTGGTGCCCGAGAAACGCCAGGAGCTCACCACCGAGGGCGGTCTGGACGTGGTGGGCCAGAAGGATTTTCTCCGGGAGTACCTCTTGCGTCTGCAGGCCGCCGGGCTCACCGTCAGCCTCTTTGTGGACGCCGATTATGCCCAGCTGAATGCCGCCAGAGACGTGGGGGCCACCTGGGTGGAGCTGCACACCGGCACCTATGCCGAGGCCGACACCGAAGCCGAGGCCCTCAGGCTGTTTGAACAGCTCCTGGACGCCGCCCGCCATGCCCGCAGCCAGGGTCTGAGGGTCAAATGCGGCCACGGCCTCAACTATGTCAACATCCTGCCCTTCCGGGGCCGCCCGGAGTTTGAGGAGTTTTCCATCGGCCACAGCATCATCAGCCGGGCGGTGCTGGTGGGCATGGAGCGGGCGGTGCGGGAGATGCTGGCCCTGATCTCGGGCTGAGGCGCCCGGGTCCCTCCTTTTCCGCGGAGCTGCCGCTCCGTAGAGGGTGGGAAGGCCCGCCGCCCGGGTGAGGCGGTGGCACCCGGGGAGGACGGGACGGCGGAAGGCCCGCCCCTCTCCCCTTCTTCCCGGCCCAGGCCCTGATCCGGCAGAGGGGCCACCACCCCGGGGCCCCTCTGCCCCGGTCTTATTTTTGCCGCCCGGCCCCGCCGGGCACCCAAGAAGGAGGACGCATGAGCAGCACAGGGGAAGTGCCCACCGGCCGGGAGATGGCCGAAACGGAACTGCTGAAAACCTTGTCCCTGGGAGTGGTGGGCGACCTGGGCCGGCTCCTCAAGGAGCAGGGGCTGGGACGGCGGCCGGTGAAGATTCTGGAGGCCCTCATCTTCGCCATGTTTTTCGTCACCGAGGTCTACCTCACCTCCCGGCAGGGCGATCTGGAGGCGGCCACTCCGCCCCTGAACCGCTTCCACGACGCCATGATCGAGTACATTTTCCGGGAGATCATCTATAAACACTCCCAGGCGGCGGACCAGGAGGAGCTGAAGGCCCGGTTCCACCAGGTGCAGGACACCCTCAACGAGCGCTATCAGGAGTACCGCCAGGGCTTCCTGGAGGATTTCCAGCGTCAGGACAAGAGCTTCGCCCGCACCCTCACCGCCTTTTTGGGGCACCTCTTTCAGACTCCCCTGGAGGACGCCTCCCAGACCGAGGCCCTCATGGCCCCCATGTCCGAGAAGCTGGCCTATTTTTGGCGCGGCTGCCTCCTGTCCCTGACCCAGCAGCCGGCCTAGCCGTCAGGATGCCCCAGTTGGTGGATCTGCATACCCACAGCACCGCCTCGGACGGCTCCCTGCCGCCCCGGGAGGTGGTGCGTCTGGCCAAGGCCCGGGGTCTGACAGCCCTGGCCCTCACCGACCACGACACCATCGCCGGGCTGGCGGAGGCGGTGGCCGCCGGGGCCGAGCTGGGACTGGAGATCATCCCCGGGGTGGAGATCAGCGCCCGGCACCCCCGGGGCTCCATGCACATCCTGGGGTATTTCCTGGACTGGCACAGCCCCCTGCTGGCCCAGCGCCTGGCGGTGCTGCAGCAGGCCCGAGCGGACCGTAATCCCCAGATCATCGCCAAGCTCAATGCCCTGGGGATCCCCCTGACTCTGGCCCAGGTGGAGGCGGTGAGCGGCGGCGGCCAGGTGGGCCGGCCCCACATCGCCCGGGCTCTGTGGGAGGCGGGCTATGTGGCCAGCATCCAGGAGGCCTTCGATGTTTACCTGGGCAATGACGGGAAGGCCTATGTGAGCAAGTTCCGCTTCCCGCCGGCGGAGGCCATCGCCATGATCCGGGAGGCCGGGGGCGTGGCGGTCCTGGCCCACCCCTTCACCCTTCATCCCGCCGACCCGGGGGAATTGCGCTCCGTCCTCGCAGAGCTGGCCGGGCTGGGGCTGGCCGGAGTGGAATGCTACTATCCGGAACATACCCCGGAACAGGAGGCCCTCTACCTCGCCCTGGCCCGGGAACTCAACCTGGCGGTGAGCGGCGGCTCGGACTTTCACGGCGACAACAAGCCGGAGGTGGAGCTGGGCCGGGTGAGCATTCAGGCCAAGCTCACCTACGACCTGGTGGCTGGCCTGAAAGCCAGGCGGGCCGCCCTCCGGGCCGCCCCGGGCTGAGCCTGAGACCCGAAACCTTTCTCCCCGCCCGGCGCTCTGAGGAGCGCTTTCTCCCCGGGCCCCCTTTACCGGTGGAAATAAAGCCTTATCTTAATATTCAAAATAATATATACTGTTTTAGTAGAATTAGAATAAAGGGGGCGCTTCCCCCAAGCTCACTATGCCTCCGAGTGACTTTACAGAGGACCTGGCCGCAGCTCTGGCCACCGCCGGTTTGGCGGTGGATGCCTGCTACCAGTGCCGCAAGTGCAGCAACGGCTGCCCCTTGGTCTTTGCCATGGATCTGCCGCCGGATCAGGTCATCCGCCTGGCCCTGGCGGGGCGGGAGGCGGACCTTCTGGGCTGCCGCACCATCTGGGTGTGCTCCTCCTGCGAGACCTGCACCACCCGCTGCCCCAATGGCATCGACATCGCCGGGGTGATGGACTGGCTGAAGGAACAGGCCGTGGCCCGGGGGCTGGCCGTGCCCGAGCCCGAGGTGCGGGATTTCCACCGCGCCTTCCTGAGTGCGGTGAAATGGGGCGGCGGCCGCCTCTCCGAGCCCCTGGTCATGGCTCTGTATGCCCTGAAGGGCGGCCGCTGGCTGAAGAAGCTTCGCCGCAGCGCCGCGGCGGGGGAAGTGGCCACCGCCCTGGAGCTTCTGCGGCGGCGGCGACTCAGGCTGGCTCCCCCCAAGCGCCTTACCGGCGCCGGGGAGGTGGCGGCAATTTTACGCCGCTGGTGAGGGAACCCGGCTCCGCCCCCTGGCGATACCGGGGGAGACCCCGGACGAGACGGATGTAGCCATGAAGCTGTCGTATTATCCCGGATGCTCCCTGGAGGGAACCGCCAGCGATTATGCCGCCTCCATCGCCGGGGTGGCGGAACTGCTGGGGCTCACCCTGGCGGAGCTGCCGGACTGGAACTGCTGCGGGGCCAGCGCCGCCCACAGCCTGGATGAGCAGGCCGCCCGGGCCTTGCCGCTGCGCAACCTCAGGCTGGCCCAAAGGATTGGCCTGGATGTGGTGGCGCCCTGCGCCCTGTGCTTCAACCGCCTCAAGGCCGGGGCCAAGGCCCTGGCGGCCCGGGGCGAGGCCGTGACCCTCAGGGTGTGGGATCTGCTGGATCTCCTCACCCAGCCCGCTTTCCTGCGGCTCATCACCCACCGTCTCGTCCGGCCCCTGACCGGCCTCCAGGCGGTGTGCTATTACGGCTGCCTGGTGAACCGGCCCCCCGCCATCACCGACGCGGCCAGCCCTGAGAATCCGGGCAATATGGAAAAGCTCCTGGCGGTGTTGGGGGCCACACCCCTGGACTGGTCCTTCAAGACCGACTGCTGCGGCGCCGGGCTGGCGGTGGCCCGGCCGGATCTCATTGACCGGCTGGTGCGGCGGCTTTATGACCGGGCGTTGAGAGCCGGGGCCGAGTGCCTCGTGGTCTCCTGCCAGATGTGCCAGGCCAACCTGGATCTGCCCCAGGCCCGCATCTCCCGGCAGGCCGGGCAGGCGTACGATCTGCCCATCCTGTACTTCACTGAGCTCATCGCCCTGGCCCTGGGGCATCCGGAGGTGCCTCAGTGGCTGGCCCGCCACTTGGTGGATCCCCGGCCGCTGCTCACGGCCAAGGGTTTGCTGTGAGGCGGGAAGCTGCGGAGCGGAGATGGCGACGCGGGTTTGAGGTCGCTGCCACAACTGCCTGGGGGGAAGAGGCTTCCTCAGCCGCCCCTCCGGGGTTTTTGGCGGGCTGGCACGCCTTGCGCCTTGATGGACCCATCCTGGCAGGAGAGGGAAGTTCCAAGGGGGGCCACTGAGTCCCCTTCCTGAGCAACACGTTTTCACTACAGGAAAAATCCGGGCCCGGCCGCCGAGGGCGGCTGCCCGGTAACGATAGCCCTATGGCGGAAGGTCTGACAGAAAAGACGGCCAGGCCTGAGACCGAGGCGGCGCCCGTGGGCGCCGTTCTGGTGGTGGGAGGCGGCATCGCCGGCCTGCAGGCCGCCCTGGATTTGGCCGACAGCGGCTTTTTCGTCTATCTGGCCGACAAGGAGCCGGCCCTGGGCGGGGTCATGTCCCAGTTGGACAAGACCTTTCCCACCAACGACTGCTCCACCTGCATCCTGTCCCCCAAACTGGCGGAGGCGGGCCGCCATCTGAATATCGAGATCATCGCGCCGGCCCGGGTGGTGGATATCGCCGGCGAGGCCGGCAATTTCCGGGTGCACCTGGTGGAGCCGGCCCGCTGTGTCAGTCTGGAGAAGTGCATCGCCTGCGGCATCTGCGCCGAGAAATGCCCCAAGCGGGTGCCGGATCCTTTCAACGAGGGCCTGGGCTACCGCAAGGCCGCCTATCTCCGCTACCCCCAGGCCGTGCCGTTGAAGTATTGCATTGACAAGGATCACTGCCTCTATTTCCTGAGAGGGGTGTGCCGGGCCTGTGAGCGGTTCTGTCCCACTCAGGCCATTGACCTGACGGAGCCGGACCGGGAGCGGCGCCTGGAGGTGGGGGCCATCATCCTGGCCCCGGGCTTCCGGCCGGTGGACGCCCGCCTCAAGCCGGAACTGGGCTGGGGGCGCTATCCCAATGTGCTGACCGCGCTGCAGTTCGAGCGGCTCCTGTCCGCCACCGGGCCCACCGCTGGGGAGCTACGGCGGCCCAGCAACGGCCGCCACCCCCGCAAGGTGGCCTGGCTGCACTGTGTGGGCTCCCGGGACGCGGCCGTCGGCCGGGAGTTCTGCTCCGCCGCCTGCTGCATGTTTGCGGTGAAGCAGGCCCTCATCGCCAAGGAGCACGACCGGGAGCTGGAGCCCACCCTCTTCTACATTGACCTGAGGGCCCAGGGGAAGGGGTTTGACAATTACTGCGCCTGGGCCGAGCAGGCGGGGGTGCGCTTTGTGCGCTCCCATATCTCCCGCATCACCGAAGACCCCCGCACCCATGATCTGGAGATCACCTTCCTGGATGAAGCCGGAGAGCTGCAGGAGGAGGTCTTTGACCTGGCGGTGCTGGCCACCGGCTTTGACCTCCCCGCCGAGGTGCGGCAACTGGCCGAGACCGCCGGCATCCGCACCAACCGCTGGGGCTTCTCCGTGGGCCAGGGGCTGGAGGCGGTGGCCACCTCGCGGCCGGGGATTTTTGTCTGCGGGGTCTTTCAGGGGCCCAAGGACATTCCGGAGACGGTGAGCCAGGCCTCCGCCGCTGCGGCCCACGCCGCCATGCTGCTGGCGCCGGCCCGGGGCAGTCTGGCCCGACGGCCGCAATACCCCCCGGAGCGGCTGGTAACCGGCGAGGCCCCCCGCATCGGGGTCTTTGTCTGCCATTGCGGCATCAATATCGCCGGGGTGGTGGAGGTGGCCCGGGTGGCGGAATACGCCCGCACCCTGCCGGGGGTGGTGTACGCCGAAGACAGCCTGTTTATGTGCTCCAATGAGACCCTCAGCCACATGCAGGAGATCATCCGGCGGGAGAACCTCAACCGGGTGGTGGTGGCCGCCTGCAGCCCTCGCACCCATGAGCCCCTGTTCCAGGAGACCCTCCGGGGTGCCGGCTTGAACAAATATCTGTTTTACCTGGCCAATATCCGCAATCAGGACTCCTGGGTGCACTTACGCCAGCCGGAGGCGGCCACCGCCAAGGCCATGGACCTGGTGCGCATGGCGGTGGCCCGGGTGGCCCGTCAGGCCCCCCTGACGGAAACCCCGGCGGCGATTACCCGGCAGGCCCTGGTGGTGGGCGGCGGACTGGCGGGGCTTACCGCGGCCCTCACCCTGGCGGAGGCCGGCCTGCCGGTGGTGCTGGTGGAGCAGGAGGACCGTCTGGGCGGGCTTATGCCCCGGTTCCGGACCACCCTGGAGGGCTGGGATCTGGTGGGCTACCTCGCGGCTCTGGCCGGTCGGGTCCAGGAGCACCCCGGGATCCGGGTGCTGCTTTCGGCGCGGCTGGCCCGGGTCCAGGGTCAGGCCGGCAACTTCCTCGCCCGGGTGGAAACCCCCGGCGGCACCGAGGAGCTCCGCTTCGGGACCGCGGTCATCGCCACCGGCGGCGCGCCGTATGAGCCCACGGAATACCTCCATGGCCGCCACCCCCGGGTCCTCACCCAGCTTGGGCTGGGGGAGATGCTGGCCCACAGCCCCGCAGCCCTGCCGGCCGCCCCCACGGTGGTCATGATCCAGTGCGTGGGTTCCCGGGAGCCGGCCCACCCGTACTGCAGCCGGGTGTGCTGCAGCGAGGCGGTGAAAAACGCCCTGGCCCTCAAAAAGCTCCGGCCCCGGGCCCGGATCGTCATCCTCTACCGGGATATGCGCACCTTCGGGTTCCGGGAACTCTATTACCGCCAGGCCCGGGAGGCGGGGGTGCGCTTCGTGCGCTTCACCCCGGAGAAGCCCCCCCAGGTGACCGCCGCGGGCGAGGGGGTGGCGGTCACGGTGTGGGACGCCCAGCTCCGGGACACCCGGACCCTGGCCGCAAACTGGCTGGTGCTTTCCGCCGCCCTGAGGCCCCACCCCGGCACCCGGGAGGTGGCCCAGCTCTTGAAGCTCCCCTATGATGGCGACGGTTTCCTGCTGGAGGCCCACCAGAAGCTTCGGCCTCTGGAGTTCGCCACCGCCGGCTTTTTCCTCTGCGGTCTGGCCCACGGGCCCAAGTTTGCCGAGGAGATCATCACCCAGGCCCGGGGCGCGGCCTCCCGGGCCCTCACCCTGCTGGCCCAGGAATGCCAGTGGGTGGGCGGGCCGGTGGCCCAGGTCATCACGGCCCGCTGCGCCGAATGCCTCACCTGTGTCCGGGTCTGTCCCTTTCAGGTGCCGATCGTCGAACCCGCCGGCAACAAGGCTTACATCGATCCGGCCCGTTGCCAGGGCTGCGGCATCTGTCCGGCGGAATGCCCCTACAAGGCCATCACCTTCCATCACGCCACTGACGAGGAGATCCTGGCGGAGATCGCCGCCGCCGTGGAGTGAAACGCCGCCCCGGAGACGGCCTTCCGGACTTGTCAGGCCGGGGCCGGCTCCTTTACAATGCCGGCAAGGAGGCCACGGCCATGGCCGAGATCCGCCGCTTTCTCAAGGATGAGGAGGACACGGGCGCCCTGGAGCGCATCCTGGCCTGCCTGGAGTTCTCCAAGGCCCTCATGGGCGTCTGCGACATGGAGACCCTCCTCACCCAGGTCCTGCAGCGCATCTCCCAGCTCATTCCCGCCCGCAACTGGTCGCTGCTGCTTTTAAATCAAAAAACCCTGGAGCTCTATTTTGCAGTGACCGTGGGAGTGGATCCGGAACCCCTGAAGCACCTGCGCCTGAAGCTGGGGGAGGGCATTGCCGGCACCGTGGCCTTAAGCGGCCGGCCCATCTTCATCCCCGACGCCCCCAAAGATCCCCGCTTCTGCCCCCGGGTGGACGAGGTCACCGGCTTTGTCACCCGCTCCATCATCGCCCTGCCCCTGGTGGTCCGCCACCAGGTCATCGGGGTGTTTGAGGTGGTGAACGTGGAGGATGAAGACGTGTTCACCGCCCGCTACCTGCCGCTTTTGAACATCCTGGCGGATTACGTGGCCATTGCGGTGGACAATGTCTACAACCTGCAAAAACTCCAGGCCCGCACTTTTATCGACGAAGTCACCGGCTTTTACAATACCCGCTATCTGGCGGTCAAGCTGGACCGCTACTTAGAGGATCTGGTGGCCAAAGGCCGGGAGCTCTCTCTGGTGTTCCTGGATCTGGACAATTTCAAAGGCATTGTGGACACCCACGGCCATCTGGCGGGGAGCAAGGTGCTCACGGAGGTGGCCCGGGTGCTGGCCTCGGTCCTGGGCCCGGAAGACAGCCTCATCCGCTACGGCGGGGATGAGTTCATCATCCTCCTCCCCGGGCTGGGCCAGGAGGCGGCCCTGGAGCTGGTGCGCCGTCTGCGGCAGACCCTGAACCGGGCCCACTTTTTGCAAGAAGAGGGCATCAATCTGACGCTGACGGCCAGTTATGGCATCGCCACCCTGCCCCAGGACGCCCAGGACAAGGAGACCCTGTTGCGCATTGCCGACCGGGCCATGTTCCGGGGCAAGAACCGGGGGAAAAACTGCATCATGGTGGGGGAGGCCCTGACCCCGGTGACCTGAGGGGGAGCCGGAGTCCGGTCCCCAAGGGTGGAAGGCGCCACTGACCTGCCGGCCGCATCGCGTCCGCTCCCGGAGGTTAGGCATGCATAAATATCTGGCAGTTCTGTCGGTGGTGATGATTCTGGGGGGCTGCGGGCAGGGTCCCCGGGCCGAGGAGGAGGCCCGCACCTGGCTGGAAAAGGGCCTAACCCAGTTCCAGAGGCAGCAGTACTCCCAGGCCATTGACAGCCTCTCCCGGGCGGTTGCCTTCCCGCCCCAGGCCGCGGCCGCCTATACCCTCCTGGGCCTGGCCTACCGCTTCCACTACTACGAGCTCCGGGAGCCGGAATGGCGCCGGCAGGAAGTGGAGGCCTACCGCCGGGCGCTGGCCGCCGATCCGGCCTATTGGCTGGCTCATTACCACCTGGGAACCACCCTGTACTACGACGGCGACCGCAAGGCGGCGGGGCAGCACTTCCGCCGGGTGCTGGAGCTCCAGCCGCAGCACCCCGACCGGGCGCAGCTGGAGGAGATGATCGCCGCCGGGGAGGAGCCGTGAGGCGTTCCCTGGTGGGGACGGTGGCGGCGGCCCTGGTCCTGGCGGCCACCTCGGGGTGGCCCCAGGATCTCCCCGGAGAGGAGCTGGCCGCCCGGCTGGGTTGCCGGGCCTGCCACGCCTGGCAGGGAGTGGGGGGCGCCCGGGCTCCCGCCCTGGACGGCGTGGGCCGCCGCAAAAGCCGCCCGGACCTGGAGCGCCAGCTCACGAGCACCCCCAGCCGGCGCATGCCCAGCTTTGCTTATTTAAGACCCCAGGACTGGCAGGCCCTGCTGACCTTCCTGGAGGGCCTGTGACGCGGGCCCGGTAAAACCTTCCTCGCCTCTTTGCGGCGCCCGCACTTTCCGGGGCCGGGTCTGTGCGGCCCTTTGGGCAGGCGGAGCCGCCGCGGGGCTCTGCCCGGTCCGTTCTTGTCTTTCCTCCCAAAGATAACTATGTTAATAAACAAGGCTATTGCTTCCTCTTTCCGGCCGCCGGCGGACGGGTGGGGAAAGGGCGGCCGCCGGCGGTTCTCCGGCTCAGGGGCTACACCGGCGTTCTTTGGAGCAGAGGCAGGCGTTTCCGGTGTACACTCCGGACTGGTGACATGGACCTTCAGATCATTCTCCTCCTCTCCATTGGCTTCCAGCTGACCGCCGTGGTGCTGGCGCTCCGCCTGAGCCATGAAACCGGCTGGCGCCCGGCGTGGCTGCTTCTGGCCAGTGCCGTGGGCCTCATGGCGCTGCGGCGCCTCCTGGTCCTCATGCAATGGGTGCAGGGCGGGACGTTCACCGGGCTGGATCAGACCACGGAGCTGGTGGGCCTGGCCGTCTCGATGCTCCTGGCCGGCGGCCTGGCCGGCATCCAGCCCATTTTCCGCGCCATGCGGGAATCGGAGGAGTCCCTGCGCCTCAATGAATCCCGCCTCGAGGCCCTGTGGCGCCTGAGCCGCATGACCCAGGCCACGCTCCAGGAGATCTCCGATTACACCCTGGAGGCCGGGGTCAGCCTCACCCGCAGCCGTCTGGGGTTTTTGGGCTTTCTCAGCGACGACGAAGCCCTCATGACGGTGCAGTCCTGGTCCCGGGAGGTCCTGGAGGCCTGCCGGGTCCACAATGCCCCCCAGGTTTATCCTCTGGGCGAGGCCGGCCTGTGGGGGGAGGCGGTGCGGCAGCGCCAGTCCCTGATCATCAATGATTATGAGGCCTACCGCAACGGCAAAAAGGGGCTGCCCCCGGGACACGCCGAGATCCGGCGGCTCCTCCTCATCCCGGTCCTGGACGACCACCGGGTGGTGGCCCTGGCGGGCGTGGCCAACAAAGGCCAGCCGTACGATGAGGCGGATGAGCGCCAGCTCACCCTGCTGTTGAACGGCATGTGGACCCTGATCAAGCGCCAGCGCCGGGAGGCGGCCTTAAGCGCCGAAATCGAGCGCATGCATGAGTTCCAGGAAAAGCTCATCATGACCTCCTCCGACGGCATCATCGCCAATGACCGGGACGGCAACATCCTCATCTTCAACGCCGGGGCCGAAAAGATCATGGGCTATTCCCGGGAGGAGGTGGTGGGCAAGATCAACGTCCGGGACATCTACCCGCCGGGAGAGGCCAAACGGGTGAAAAAGGCCATCTACAGCCCGGACTACGGCGGCCCGGGCCGCCTGGTGGCCTATGAGACAGTGGTTCTTAACAAAAACGGGGAGGAGGTGCCCATCGAGCTCTCCGCCAGCCTCATCTTTGAGGATGACCAGGAAGTGGGCACCGTGGGCTTCTTCCGGGACCTCCGGGAGCGCCGGGCCCTGCAGCAGAAGGTCCTGCAGGCGGAACGGCTGGCGGTCCTGGGTCGCATGTCCGCCCACATCAGCCATGAGATCAAAACGCCCCTCATGCTCATCGGCGGCTTCGCCCGCCAGGTGCGGGATCACTTGGGGGAGGACCCGGAAAAGAACCGCCAGAAACTGGACCTCATCGTGGCGGAGATCAAGCGCCTGGAGGACTTTCTGGTGGAGGTGGGGGGATATACCAAATTCTCCGAGCCCCACAAGGTGCCGGGGGATCTCAACGCCCTCATTCAGGAGACCGTTCACCTCCTGGAGCCCAGCCTCCAGGAACACCATATCCGGCTGGAGCTGGACCTGGACCCCGGCGTCGGGGAGGTGCTCTTCGACCCCAGCCACCTGCGTCAGGTGCTCCTCAACCTGCTGAAAAACAGCCTGGAAGCCATGGAGGACGGGGGCCGCCTCAGCGTCAGCAGCCGGACTGTCAACGGCTGGGTGAGGGTGGAGGTGGTGGACACCGGCCGGGGGATCCCCCCGGAGGACATGGAGAAGCTCTTCCAGCCTTTTTTTACCACCAAACCCAAGGGGAGCGGCTTGGGGCTGGCCATCTGCCAGCGCATCATGCAGGCCCATCAGGGGGAGATCACCCTGACCAGCACCCCGGGCCAGGGCACCCGGGTGCGCCTCACCCTGCCCCGAAGCCAGCCCGTTTGAAGCCCCAGTCCGGGCCGGGTCTCAGGGCCGGGGCCCTGGCGGCGGCTTCCCGGGGCGCCGGGTGCTATGCGAGGGGAGGCCGGACGCCGGCGCCCCTCCCCGATCACGCTTTGGGAGGCGCTGACCACCTCGGCCAGGTCATGCCTTCTCCGGGGAGGGGGGCCTCCCCCCCGGCCCCTCTGGCCGCAGATATGTGCGGCCGTCCCTCCTTACTTCCCAGGCGGCTCCACGATATCCTTCCGGGTGGCCTCAATGGCCTTCAGGACCTCCTCCTGCTCTTTGGCCGGCACCTTGAAGTGATTCAGGGTCTCCTTCAGATATTTCACCGACAGCTCCCAGTCCTGGGGGGTGATCCCCATGCCCTGATGCGAGGTCCGCATATCCCGGCCGATGTAAAAGCAGGGCCCGCCGGTCATGTGGCAGAGGAGGTCCACGGTGAGCTGCCGGGCCCGGCGCTTGGAGTCCGTGCTCATGTACTTGAAGAATCGGGACAGCTGGGGGTCTTTCTCCATGCGGCCGAAGAAATCATCCGTCACCGCGGCGATGGCGTCATAGCCTCCCAGCCGGGCGTAGAGGGACTTGGGTTTCTCCTGGGCCAGGGCCGGAAAGACCAACAAAGCCAGAGCTGCCCAGGCTGCCAGCACCATTGTGAAGATTCGGGACCGCGGCATATGCTCCCTCCTGCCATGAAGTCTCCCTCCCGCTTCGGGGTAGGAATAAGCTAATCACCCGGGCCGTTACCGGCAAGCCCGCCCGGGAAGGGCCTTTCTGTCCTTGCAGTTTGCTCACAATTTGCCATAATGGGGGATGGCCCCTGGGCCGCCCCGTC
The DNA here is from genome assembly GCA_023512475.1 of Syntrophobacterales bacterium. Classification (GTDB taxonomy): domain Bacteria; phylum Desulfobacterota; class Desulfobaccia; order Desulfobaccales; family 0-14-0-80-60-11; genus JAILZL01. Next base: position 4,956 of record JAILZL010000003.1, on the reverse strand, counting down.
GTTGACCGAGGGGGGCGGCCAATTCCTGAGCCCCCTTCATGCATGCGGGTCTTCATCCTCTGCCTATCCCTGCTCGTCGTGGTGGCGGCCTGCGGCTCCCGGCCTGAGGCCTCCGGGCAGGCCATCTGCGTCGCCGGCTCCACCTCGGTGCAGCCCTTTGCGGAAAAGCTGGCGGAGGTTTATATGGAGCTCCATCCGGAGATCCGCATTGACGTGCAGGGGGGCGGTTCCAGCGCCGGGATTTACGCCGCCCGGCAGGGGGCGGCGCATCTGGGGGCCTCCTCCCGGGAGCTGGTGCCGGCGGAGAAGGAGCTGGTGGAGATCCCCATCGCCTGGGACGGCATCGCCGTCATCGTGCACCGGGACAATCCCCTGAGCGGCCTCAGCCTGACCCAGATCCGGGAGCTCTACCAGGGCCGGATCCGCAACTGGCGGGAGCTGGGCTGGCTCGATCATGCCGTGCACCTCATTACCCGGGAGGAGGGCTCCGGCACCCGCAATGCCTTTGAGGAGCTGGTGATGGGCAAGGCGGAGATCACCCCCGCCGCCCTGGTGCAGGACAGCAACGGCGCGGTGCGGGAGATTGTGGCCAGCGACCGCCATGCCCTGGGCTATATCTCCGTGGGCCTGGTGGACGCCCGGGTCAAGGCCCTGGAGGTGGACGGGGTGCTGCCTACCCGGGAGAATATCCGCTCCCAGCGCTACAAACTGGTGCGCCGCTTCCTTCTGGTGAGCAAGCTCCCCCCCGGCGGACCGTGCAAGGAGTTTGTGGATTTCATCCTCAGTGCCCGGGGTCAGAGCCTCCTGGAGGCCGAGGGCCTGGTGGGATACGAGGAATGACCTCCAAGGGCATCGAGCGGCTCCTCCTGGTATTGGCCCTCTCCTCCGTGGGCTCCCTGGCCCTCATCACCTTTTTCATTTTCTGGGAGGGCCTGCCCCTCATCCTCGGCACCGGGCCGGGGGATTTTCTCTTCTCCACCCACTGGGCCCCCACCAAAGGCCGTTTCGGCATCGGCGCCATGATCGTCTCCTCGGTGGTGGTCACCCTGGGGGCCCTGGTGCTGGGGGTGCCCCTGGGGCTGGCCTGCGCCATCGTGCTGGCGGAATTCGCCCCCAAGCGCTTGAAGCAGGTCCTGAAACCCACCCTGGAGCTGCTGGCGGGGATTCCGTCAGTGGTGTACGGCTTTCTCGGGGTGCTGTGGCTGGTCCCCCTCATCCGGGAGCACCTGGGCGGCCCGGGACTGTCCTTGCTGGCCGCGGCGGTGATCCTGGGGATCATGATCCTCCCCACCATCATCAGCATCAGCATTGACTCCCTGAGCGCCGTGCCGGACCTTTACCGGGACGGCTCCCTGGCCCTGGGGGCCACCCGCTGGCAGACGGTGCAGCGGGTGGTGCTGCCGGCGGCCCGCAGCGGCATCATCACCGCCATCATCCTGGGGATGGGGCGGGCCGTGGGGGAGACCATGGCGGTCATCATGGTGGCCGGCAACGCTCTCAAGCTCCCCACCTCCCTCCTCGACCCGGTGCGCACCCTCACCAGCAACATCGCCCTGGAGCTGGGCTACGCCAGCGGCCGCCATCGGGAGGCCCTCTTCGCCACCGGGGTGGTCCTCTTTGTCATCATCATGATCCTCAATCTCACGGCCGCGGCCGTCACCCGGCGGAGGTAAGCGTGCGCCTCGACCCCCGGGTGAGCCAGGCGGTGATCATCTCGGCTTTGTGGGCCCTCACCGGCTTCACCCTCCTCATCCTCATCGTCATCATCGTCAACATCTCGGTGGAGGGCCTGCCCCGGGTGAGCTGGACCTTTCTCACCCAGCCCCCCCATGACATGGGGCGCAGCGGCGGCATCTTCTCCACGGTGGTGGCCACCGCCTACATCACCTTCCTGGCCATCGTGGTGGCCACCCCCTTGGGGGTGGGGACCGCCATCTACCTCACCGAATACACCCGGGAATCCTGGCTCACCCGCATCATCCGCTTCGGGGCCGAGTGTCTCGCCGGGGTGCCCTCCATCATCCTCGGGCTCTTCGGCTTTGTGCTCTTCGTGCTGAAGCTGGGGTTCGGCTGGTCGGTGCTCTCCGGGGGCCTGACCTTGGCCATCATGGTGCTGCCCATCATCATCCGCACCAGCGAGGAGGCCATCAAGGCGGTGCCGGAGGAGTACCGGGTGGTGTGTTATTCTCTGGGGCTGAGCCAATGGCAGACCATTGCCAAGATCGTGCTGCCCAGTGCGCTGCCGGGCATCACCACCGGGGTGATGCTGTCGGTGGGCCGCTCCCTGGGGGAGACCGCGGTCTTGCTCTTCACCGCCGGCGCCGCCTTGCGCACGCCGGTGAGCCTCTTCGACTCCGGCCGCACCATGGCGGTGCATTTCTATATTCTGGCCCGGGAGGGCATCTCCCTCCCCAACGCCTACGCCACCGCCGCAGTGCTGATGTTCTCCATTTTGGGGATCAACCTGGCGGCCTACGGCCTCATGCAGCGGCTGATGCGGCGGTTCTCCTGAGGGGCAGGTCAGGCGGTCATGGAACAGCCCCCCAAAATCCGGATTGACGGCCTCTCCTTCTGGTATAAGGATTTCCAGGCCCTGGACCGGGTGTCCCTCGCCATCCGGGCCAACGAGATCTTCGGTCTCATGGGCCCGGCCAAGAGCGGCAAATCCACCCTGCTGAAGGTTTTGAACCGGCTGTGCGATCTCCTGCCGGAGGCCCGCCTGGAGGGGAAGGCGTACCTCGACGACCTGGATCTCCTGGCCCCGGACACCGACGTGGTGAGCCTGCGCCGCCGGGTGGGGCTGGTGCTCAGCAAGCCCACGCCCCTGCCCCGCTCCATCTATGAGAACCTGGTCCTGGCCCCCCGGCTGGCCGGGCGGCCCCACAAGGAGCTCCCGGCCCTGGCGGAGGAGGCCCTCAAGGCGGCCCGCCTGTGGGACGAGGTGAAGGACCGCCTGCATGATTCCGCCCTGAGGCTCTCCGGGGGCCAGCAGCAGCGCCTCTGTCTGGCCCGCACCCTGGCCATGCAGCCGGAGGTGATCCTGCTGGATGAACCCACCAGCGGGTTGGATCCCATCTCCACCGCCAAGATCGAGGAGACCCTGTTTCAGCTGAAATCCCGCTATACGATCATCCTGGTGAGCAACAATACCAAGCAGATCGCCCGGGCCACGGACCGCACCGCCTTCCTCCTCATGGGCCGCCTCATCGAGGTGGGGGAGACCTCCCAGGTCTTCACCGTGCCCCGGGATCAACGCACCGATGACTACATCTCCGGACGCTTCGGCTGAACCGCAGGCGGGGCCGCCCGTCATCACCGTCAGGGGGCTTCACCTGTATTACCGGGACTTTCACGCCCTCAAGAACGTGAGCTGCGACTTTGCCGGCCGGGCCATCACCGCCCTCATCGGGCCCTCGGGCTGCGGCAAATCCACCCTGCTGAGGGTCTTCAACCGCATGAACGACCTCATCGAGGGGGTGCGCCTCACCGGCCAGGTGCTCATTGACGGCCAGGACATCTACGCCAAGGGGGTGAATCTCACCCAGCTGAGGAAAAAAGTGGGCATGGTCTTCCAGCGCCCCAACCCGTTCCCGCTGTCCATCTTTGACAATGTGGTCTATGGCCCCCGGCTGCACGGCCGGCCCCGGAAGGCCGAGCTGGAGGAGATCGCCACCCGCTCTCTGGCCGCGGTGGGCCTCTGGGAGGAGGTCAAGGACCGCCTCGGCACCCCGGCCCTCAGCCTCACCGAGGAGCAGCAGCAGCGCCTCTGCGTGGCCCGCCTGCTGGCGGTGGAGCCGGAGATCCTCCTCATGGACGAGCCCTGCTCGGCCCTGGACCCGATCTCAACCCTAGCCATCGAGGATCTTGTCAGTGAGCTCAAGGAGCGCTTCACCGTGGTGATCGTAACCCACAACATGCAGCAGGCTGCCCGGGTTTCTGATCAGACCGCCTTCTTTAACCTGAAAGCTCAGGGAGAGCCCGGTCGTCTCGTCGAGATCGACACCACCGAGCGAATTTTCTCCAACCCAAAGGAAAAAGCCACTGAGGATTACATCTCGGGCCGCTTCGGCTGAGAGACCTCGACAGCTCCATCACACCGCTGCGTTTCAACCAGCATGGCAACGAATGTCTCCGCGCTGACCTGACCGGCTTCCCCTTGCTCGATTCCTAATCTTAGGGTTGACTAACAGCACCAGCACTCACCGGAGCTGCTCGCTGAACACCGCTGCCCCAGGATCATTAACGATCCGGAGACCGCCTCACCGATCGTCATTCCCCTCGAAATCCTGGAGACCCACCATGGCTGAGTACCGTCCCTACCTCATGAGGTTGTCGTCGCGAAGCCTCGTCGAGCCCAATTTCATCCGACTCATTCTCACCGGCGACGAGGTGCGATTCCCCCAGCCGTGCCTTGACCGGCGGATCAAACTGCTGTTCATCGGGGAGCATCCAAACCCAGCGCTCACCGATCCCAAGGTCGGAGACGGCTGGTACCAGCTCTGGCTCGACGATCCCGCCCGGCCCGAGATGCGCACGTACACCGTGCGCCGGGTGATAGAGAACGGCATCGTCATTGATGTCGCCTGCCACGACGGGGACGGCCCGGGGCACAGGTTTGCCACCAGTGCTCCGTTGGGCAGTCAGGTACTCGTCATCGGGTTGGACGCCACCGCCCCAGGAGCAGAGCAGACCGGTATCGATTTCCACCCCGGGGATGCTAAACGGCTGCTGATCCTGGGTGACGACGCTGCTGCACCCGCAGTGTGCTCGATCCTGGAGCAACTGCCCACCCATGCGGCAGAGGTCGAAGCCGTGGTGGAGGTACCACAGCTGGCCCGGAAGATCGAAGCCGGCCCGGACGGCCACTGGACCGACTCGCGCGGCAATCGGATCAACATTAGGTGGCAGGAGCGGTTAGGCGAGCGAGGGGACTGTCTGGCCGAGGCCATCGAGGAC
>JAILZL010000058.1 GCA_023512475.1 Syntrophobacterales bacterium | reverse complement strand
GGGGGGGGGGGGGGGGGGGGGGGGGGGGGGGGGGGGGGGGAGGGGGAGGAGTCTGTGACCTTGGGCTCCCTTTCCCGGAGATCCCTTTGCCGCCGCCTGCCGGGAGCGGCTGTCGGGAGGCCGGGGGGGCAGGCCGGGACGCCCCAGGGGTGGGTCCCGGGGTTTTGAACGGGAAGGAGGCTCCGCTGTCTGTGCCGAAGGAACGGGGAGCGTCCGGCCGGGGCGGGCCGTCAATCCCCCTGTCCGGGGTCTCCCCGGCCCCGGGTCCGGAAGCCCGGATTCCCCAGGACAGGCCATCCGCTTCAGTGGGCAGGGGCGCCGGCGATTTCGGTGAGGGCAGGCCTACAACAGGGCCAGAGAGCGGGATCGCATACGAGAGCAGGGGGCGGCGATTTTGGGGAGGGCTATGGCCGGGTCCCCCCACGGTGGGGGCCTCAGGGAGAGGGACAGGGCCGCCCGGCAGCGGGGAGAGGGCCGGGAGGGGGTCTTTTGACCCCGGGGGTAGGCAGGCGGGGGCAGGCGTGCTACGATTATACCCGAAATCTGACCTCAGCCCGCTGACGTTCACCCCGATGAACATTATCGCCCTGACCCGCCACTCCCCTGCGGCCCTGGAAGAGGCCCTGCGACAGGTGCCCCTGCTGCACCAGCCGGAGATCCGGGTCTATGAACGGGCCCTCATCTCCCTCGAGGCCATCCACCCTGACTGCCTGCACCCCCCGCAGAACTACGTCTGGCTGAAGGAGCTGCGCAAAGTCCAGGAGCTGCGCTGGAGCCTGAGGGAGTGGGGAGTGGATCTCTTCCGGCTGGACGGTTACGTCACCTACACCGTGCGCCACCCCGACGGCAGCGAAGGGGTCTATGACGTCTACCCGCCCATTGTGGAGGAGTCCTTTGAGGCCGACGGCCGGGTCGCCCTCCTCATCAACGACGGCATGCACCGCGTCTATCTGGCCCGGCTGGAGTGGGTGGTCCCTCAGGTGGTCTACATCCGGGGGGTGCCCAAGGCCTATCCCTACTACGCCTTTCCCCGGCCCGAGGGCTGGCGGGGAATCGAGGTGCTGGCGGACAACCCGGACCCGGCCCGCTACCTGAAAAAATGCCACCGCACCCGGGACAACAAGCGCCTGTACCGGGACTTCCAGGCGGTGTTCAAAAATGTCGGCCGCTCCCGCAGCGCCCTGCTTCGGGAGGCTCCCCCCGACCGGAGCTGACGAGGGTCTGGGACGGCCGCCCCGGGAGGCCCGGGGTTGCCGGGCCCGGGCCTGGGGAGGCGCCCAGCCCCGGTTCCGCCTGGACCAGGCTCCGCCTGAAGTTTGTGAACCCGGCCCTGAAGCTCCTGTCAGCCAACCCGGGGGCTTCCAGGCGGACCGGGAAAGGGAGCTCCCGGGGCGGGACGGGAGTTCTGACAGCGGGGGAGGCTGCCGGAAGGGCCCTGAGGGGGCCAAGGGACCGGGTGGGGCCGGAGGGGAGGGAGGGGAGCCCGCCGGTGAGGCGGGAATCGGCTCTGTAGCCCTCCGAGGATGGGGCCGCCACTTTCTGGTGCAGCCTCCCGATCCGGCCCCCGGGGGCAGTAGGGAGGAATGCTCCGGGGCGGGGCAGGACCTTGGGGGGTGAGAGAGCCGGTGGGCCGCCTATCAGGTAGTGGCAAAGCTTATTCGGGGAAGGGGCCAATGGTCACCAACCCCTGCCCCCTTTCCTTCCCCACCCCCTAAGTGGGATGGGGTTCGTCAGACCGGCACCACCGGCCAGCCCTATACCAAGCTCAGGGGAGGAAAGGTTTTCCACCGCCTGAGAGTCGGGGTGCCCCGGGTCTGGCCAGAGACAAGGGCCTCACAGGGGGCCCGCCCGGAAGGACAAGGCCCGGCGGTTGGAGGCCGTCGGCGGTTCATAAGGGGCGGCCGCGGTACAAAGTCCCCCGAGGCGGCAGCCTCCGGGCTCTGAGAGCCACGCTTCCCTCCCCGGGCGGCAAAGCCGACCCCGGCTGGCCGGCCTCATTCCCCCGGAGACATCTTCCCCTGCCCGGCCGGGTTCGGGAGGTGTGCGGCCCTCCGGGTGGGGGCGGTCCGGGTTTATCCCCGGACGGCGGCTGCCGCCGGGATCCGCCTGCCCCGCGCCGGTCTCAGCGGGAGGCCAGGCGCCCTGCGGCCAGGGTCTGGCACATGCGCTCGGCCAGCATTCCCGCCAGGGCGTAAACATCCGGGGTGGGTTCCGGCCGGGTTTCGGTGACGATGAGATCAATGACCGGCCGGGGGGTGGCCCTCAGGGCGTCGGAGAGGTACCACAGCAGGTGGCCGCTTTTCACCTCCACCACCTTCAGGTCCACCTGCACGGCGGTGGTGCCCACGGTGCCGCCGTCCAGGAAGTACGGGGCCTCACCCAGCAGCAGGAGGTCCACCCGCTCCTGGCGGCCCACCGCCAGGGCCTCTGCCAGACTGCCATAGGCCCGGGGAATGAAGACCACCTCCCGAAAGGGGCGGGCGGTCAGAAGGCGTTGATAAAACACCTGGGTGAGGGGGTGACTCACCTCCGGCAGATGCGGCGGATGTCGGAACAACAGCACTCCCACCCGCTGGCTGCGGTAGGCGTCGGTGGGGGGGGCGACCAGCACGGTGCGGCGCTGATCCAGGGTGGGGGCGGCCAGGGGCGCCGGATTGAAGGAGGGGGCGGGAAAGGTGCGGGTCTGGAAGGAATTGCATCCCAGCCAGCCTCCGGCCACCGAGGCCAGCCACACCAGGATCAGCAGGGCCTTCATGGTCGGCTCCTCCTTTCTCGGGGGCGGGATTTCCTTGCCTCCGTGAACCTGCAAAAGGCGCACCGGCGGGCGGAGCCGCCTCCCCGACGGCCTTTTGGGTGGAAATCCCTGGATTTTTCCGGTATTCTCGTTCCTACCCGCCCAACGCTCTGGGGAGGAGGCAGATGACCTTTATCCTGCTCGGCATTTTTCTCTTCATCGCCTTGGCCATCCTGGGGCAAAAATTTCCCCAATGGGGCCCTTATCGCTGGTGGCTGGCTATCCCGGTGGCCCTGGTCCTGATCGTCCTGGCCATGGTGAAGATCATTCCCCCGGGACATGTGGGGGTCATGGTGCTGCTGGGGAAGGTCCACGGCGTCATTCCCGAGGGCCTGCATTTCGTCAACCCCCTGGTGTCCGTGGAGCTGATGAGCGTGCGCACCCAGGAGGTCTTCGAGCACGCCGAGGTGCCCTCCAAGGAGGGCCTCAATATGGTGGTGGATGTCTCCCTCCTCTTTCACCTCAATCCCGAGGCGGCCATGCAGGTTTACCGGCAGTTGGGCCCCCGCTACCGGGAGGTGCTGGTCATTCCGCAGTTCCGCTCCGCCATCCGCAGCGTCACTGTGCGCCATGAAGCCAAGGATCTGTACACCTCCGGGCGGGAGATTATCACCAATGAGATGCTGCGCATCCTGGAGGAGGAGCTCACCCCCCGGGGGCTGAAGGTGGAGTCCGTGCTGATGCGGCGCATGATCCTTCCCAAGGCCATCGAGGAGGCCATCAACGCCAAGCTGGCGGCGGAGCAGGACGCCCAGCGCATGCGTTTTGTGCTGGAAAAGGAGCGTCAGGAGGCGGAGAGGAAACGGGTGGAGGCCCAGGGCATTCAGGATTTTCAGCGCATCATCTCCATGGGCCTCAACGAACAGCTGTTGCGCTGGAAGGGGATTGAGGCCACCGAGCATCTGGCCAAATCCGCCAATACCAAGGTCATCATCGTGGGGGGCAAAGACGGCCTGCCCCTGATCCTCAACGCCGGGGAAGGCAGGTAAGGACGACACGGGTCAGCGGGAGGAATGCCGATGAGGGGATGGGCGCCAACAGGCAGGTGGCCGGGGGTCGGGGGCCTGAGGCTCTTGCTTTTTCTGCTCCTGGCCCTGGTCGCCGGATGTCCCCTGCCGCCGCCGGAGCCCCTGCCCCTGGACGCCCAGGCGGCCCGGCAGACTCTGGACCGCTGGAACCCCCAATACTCCAAGGTGGTGGAGTTTTACGGCTTCCATGACCCGGGGGGCGGCCATACCAAGGTGGCCTATGTGCTCCTGGCCGCCCCGGGGGATCCCGGGGGCAAGCCCGTGGTCTATGAGGCCACCTTCAAGCTCCTGACCCGGCCGGACGGCCGCCGGCAGTGGTTTCTCACCAGTCTGGTCAATCACAGCGGCGGCCTCACCCGCCGCCAGGGCTGGGACAACCTCCTGGTGCCGGTGGAACCTGACGGCCGCTGACCCGGGTCAGGTGGCGGCCCCTAAGGGCCGGGCGGGCTCACCCCCAGACGCCTGACCCGGATTCCCCTGCCGGCCGGCGGGGCGGGAGCCGAGGAGAGAGCCGGATGTATCGTATCCGGTTTCATGGCCGGGGCGGCCAGGGGATCAAGACCGCCGGCCGCATCCTGGGCAGCGCCTTTTTCCTGGCCGGGTTTGAAGTGCAGGATGCGCCCCGCTACGGGGCGGAACGCCGGGGCGCGCCGCTTTTTGCCTATGTCCGGGCCGACCGCCGGCCCATCTGGGAGCGGGGCATCATCCGGCGGCCGGATCTGGTGGCGGTGGCCGACGATACCCTGGTTTCCCTCCCGGCGGCGGGGGTGCTGGCGGGGGTGGCCCCCCCTACCGTTCTGTTGCTGGGCAGTTCCACCCCGGCGGCGGTCTGGCGGGAGCGATTGCGTCCTCCCGGCCTGCTGCTCACCCTGCCCCTGGGGGAGGTGTGGGAGCCGGCCACCCTGCGGTTTGTGGGCGCCACCCTGGCCGGGGCCGCGGCCCGGCTGGTGGGGGTGATTCCCCGGGAGGCTCTGGAGCGGGCCCTCCGGGAGGAGCTGGCCGGGTTGGGCCCGGAGGTGGTGGAGGAAAACCTCGCCCGGGCCCTGAGCGCCTATGACCTCCTGGCGGAGCATGCCGGCTGCGTCACCGAGGGGCCGGAGCTCACGGCGGAGGACTACGAACGCCCCCACTGGGTGGACCTGGCGCCGGAGGAAGCCGACCTGGCGGCGCCCGCCATTCACGCCCCGGCCACCAGCGAGGCGGTGCCCACCGGGCTGTGGCGCACCCTGCGCCCGGTGGTGGACCGCAGCCGCTGCCGCCGGTGCGCCTGGATCTGCAGCACCCTGTGTCCCGACGGCACCATTGGGGTCGATGCGCAGGGCTTTCCGGTCATTGACTACCGGCATTGCAAGGGGTGTCTGGTGTGCGCCAGCTCCTGTCCGGCGCACGCCATCCAGGTAATGCCGGAGCGGCAGGCGGCGGGTGAGTGAGCCGCGCCGCCGGGGTCAAGGGGATGGAGCCGGGGCAGTTTTGGCCGGGGAGGGGGCGGGAGAGCCGTCAGGCGTTTTAGCCTGGCAGGCGGTGGAAAACCCCCGTCCCGAAATCCGGGGGGATAAGGCTGGCCGATTTTGCCGGTTTGGCGAAGCCACCTGCTATTTAGGGGGTGGGGGAGGGATTGGGGGGCGGGCAGGGGTCTCTGAGCCCTGGCCCCCTTCCCCCAACAGTTTTTCAACCACCTGCGGGGTGGGCCCTCTCGGGCGGGGGGCATAACCCCCCTGTCCCTGGGGGCCTGCCCTCAGGCATGAGTCCGCGGAGGCCACCGATGCAGATCACCGCCCCGGGGAGGGCGCTGCTGACCGGCAACGCCGCTGCGGCCTGGGCCGCCCGGCTGGCCCGGGTGGATTACGTGCCCGCCTTCCCCATCACCCCCCAAACGGAGATCATTGAAACCCTGGCCGCCTGGATCGACGCCGGGGAGCTGGACTGCCGCCTGGTGACCATGGAATCGGAGCATGCCATGATGGCCGCGGCCGGGGCCGCCGCGGTCACCGGGGTCAGGGTCTTCACCGCCACCTCCAGCCAGGGGCTCCTGTATGCCCTGGAGATGCTCTACGCTGTGGCCGGCTGGCGGGCGCCTGTGGTGCTGGTGAACGTCTCCCGGGGGCTGGCCGCGCCCATCACCCTGGAGCCGGATCACAACGACGTGCTGGCCGCCCGGGATACCGGCTTCCTGCAGATTCATTGCGCCACCTGCCAGGAGGTGCTGGACAGTGTGCTGTTGGCCTTCCGACTGGCGGAGGACCGCCGGGTGCGGCTGCCGGTGATTGTGAACCAGGACGGCTTTTATCTCTCCTTCACCCGGGAGCCGGTGCACCTGCCGGACCCCGAGGCCGCAGCCCGCTTTGTGGGCCCTTTTGACCCGGGCACCCTGAAGTTTGCGGCCAGCGCGCCCGTCAGCCAGGGCGTGGCGGTCCTGGGCGGCGGCCCCTACTCCTATTTCCGCTATGAAATGCACCTGGCGGCCCAGGCGGCCCTGGCCGTTTATGAGGAGATCGCCGCCGCCTTCGCGGCCCGGTTCGGCCGCCACCACCCGGCGGTGGAGGCCTACCGCCTGGAGGACGCCGACTACGCCTTCTATATGGTGGGCTCCTTTGCCACCCGGGCCAAGGAGGCGGTGGACTGCCTGAGAGAGGCAGGCTGGCGCATCGGCTTGGCCCGGCCCCGGTTGCTCCGGCCCCTGCCGGAGGCACTCCTGAGGGAACTGCTGGCGGGGAAAAAGGCGGTGGCGGTCGTAGACCAGAATCTCTCCCTGGGGAAAGGCGGGGTGCTCTTCATCGAGCTGGCCTCGGCCCTCTACGGCCAGCCCCGGGCGCCCCTGCTGGTGAGCTTCATCGGCGGCCTGGGAGGCCGGGACCTGCCGCCGGAGGAGTTCTTCGCCATGGCCGAAGTGACCCGGGAGGCTGCCGCCCGGGGGATGGCCCCGCCCCCCCGCCTGCTCTTCACCGCGGCGGAGCAGGAGGAGGTGCGGAAACTCCGGGCCATCGCCGGGGTGGAGCGGGCCCGGCTGCAGGAGGCCCCATGAGCATCAGCAAACCCTTCCCCAAGCCCCTGCCCTCCACCCACCTGTTGGGCACCGGCACCCCCATGTGCGCCGGGTGCGGAGGCCTGCAGGCGCTGCATGAAATCTACGACCTTTTGGGCCCCAAGACGGTCTTCGTCAACGCCGCCGGCTGCCTGACCCTGCTGGCGGTGTATCCTTTCACCCCCTTCCGGGGCGGCTGGCTCTACACCGCCATGGCCGCGGCCCCGGCCGGGGCCCAGGGGGTGCGGGACGCTTTGGACCTTCTCCTTGGCCAGGGGCGCCTGGCGCCGGAAGAGAATATGACGGTGGTGGCCCTCACCGGGGACGGCGCCGCCTACGGCATGGGGCTGTCCGCCACCTCCAGCGCCATCGAGCGGGGCCTGGATTTTCTCTACCTGTGCTATGACAACGAGGGCTACGGTAACACCGGCCAGCAGTATTCCGAAGCCACTCCCCACGCGGCCCGCACCGCCACCAGTCGGGGGCCCCGGGGCTTTTTCGGCTACAAAAAGGACCTCTTCGCCATCTGGGCCGCCCATCGGCCGGTGTATGCCGCCACCGTGGCGGGGGCGGAGATGCTGGATCTGGCCCGCAAGGTGGAGAAGGCCGCCCGCCTCCGGGGCCCCCGACTGCTCCTGGCTTTGGCCCCCTGCCCCACGGGCTGGGACTTCGACCCCAAAGACACGGTGGAGATCGGCCGCCTGGCGGTGAAAACCGGCCTCTGGCCCCTGAAGGAATACGTGGACGGCCGGGTGGTGCACACCAGAATCCCCCACCCCCGCCTGCCGGTGGAGGAGTACCTCAAACGCCAGGGGCGCTTCGCCCACCTGTTTCAGCCGGTGCGCCAGGAGGCTCTTTTGAGGGAACTGCAGGCCCTGGTGGATGAATATTGGGCCGGGATAGAGTAAAGACCCGTCCCCGGGGAGGGGCCCACAGGACAGCTCCGGAGACCTTTACCGGAACCAGGGCTCCCACGGCAACAGGGCCCGCTCCCAGAGGGTGACGGTATCCCAGGCCCCCGGGACCTGCTCCTCCGCCGCCATGGCAAGATACACCCCCGCATAGATATCCACCCGCACCCAGTCCGGGCGGGGCAGAGAGGCAAGGGCTCGGATCAACCCGGGGGGATTTGCCGCCTGAGCAGCGACCAGATCATGTCACAACCAATGGTCATCCATTGGGGAAGGGGGCCAGGGGGCGCAGGGGCCCCGGCCGCCCCCCCCCCCCCCCAAAAAA
>JAILZL010000023.1 GCA_023512475.1 Syntrophobacterales bacterium | reverse complement strand
GTTATGATATATCCGGCGCCACGGTGGACGGATATAATGACAAAGTTGTCAGTTAAACTGAAATTTAAGACAAACATGTAAAAAAAGTCCCTGCCGGGGCCGGGCGTGCCCGGCCCGATCTGGCGCCGTTTTTGCTATGAACAGGGGAGAGGGGCGGCGAGGGTCCACCCTGCGGCCGGGCGCCGCACCCCGCCGGAAGGAGGCGGACATGGAGACGGCACGGCAGGCGGTGGCCTCGGGCATCCCCCGGTTGGATCTCCTCCTGGGCGGCCTGTTCATCGGGGATAATGTCCTGTGGCATGATGACGCCGGCTCCCTGGCTCCGGTCTTCTGTCTCAACTTCCTGCAGGCCTCCCAGCGCCAGGGCAAGGCCATCATCTACGTCAGTTTTGATCGCTCCCCCAAAAACCTGCTGGACAAACTGGGGACTCTGGCCCACTACCCCGGCCTCACCCTCCTGGACTGCTTCACCCATGGCAAGGGCCGGAGCTCGCCCATCTTTCTCAAGTTCTATGAGGAGCGGCAGCCGGACCCCGGCTGCCGTCTCCTGCCGGTGGCCGACCCCCGGAATCCGGACTCCTTCGCGGAGCAGCTCTACGGCGTGCACGCCGGGTTGACCGGGGATGTGCGCTTTGTCTTTGAATCCCTCACCGGCATGCAGGAGCTCTGGGGCAGCGAGGACCGCCTCCTCAGTTTCTACTCCCACGCCTGTCCCCGGCTGTACGAGCTGAACACCATCGCCTACTGGCTCCTGGAGAAGAACGCCCACTCCCCCCGCTTCCGGGCGGCGGTGAACCAGATCGCCCAGGTGGCCATCGAGCTGACCATCAAGCGGGGGGCCACCGCCCTCACCATCCTCAAGGCGGAAAACCGCAGCACGGAGGCGTTTCACCAGCCGCACGCCTATTGGACCAAGGGCCTGACGGTGGTCTTTGAGGAGGAGCGGCGGGTGAGCGGCAAACTGCATCTGGGCCGCCGTCTGAAGGAATTCCGCCGCCGGCGGGGGCTGTCCCAGAGCGAGCTGGCCAAGCTGGTGGGGGTCACCCCCAGCACCATCTCCCAGGTGGAAAGCAATCTCATCTACCCTTCGCTCCCGGCCCTGATGAGCATGGCCGAGGTCCTGGAGGTGGAGCCGGCCTCCTTCTTCCAGGAGCGGTCCGAAGGCCGGGGCAGCCAGGTGTTCACGCCCGGGGAGGCGGTGGAGACCCGGCTGCCCCTCCTCCCGGAGAGCGCCGGCTCGGCCAAACTGCTCCATCCGGTGGATTTCAGCGCCAAAATCGAGCCTTACCTCCTGGAGATCAATCCTGGGACGACCATCCCCGGACATTTCCTCTTTCACAAAGGGGAGGAGATGGGCTATCTCCTCTCCGGGACCCTGAAGGTGAGCTGCGGCCGGCGGGTCTTGACCCTGAAGCCGGGGGACCTCCTCTATCTCACCACCGATCTCCCGGAGCAGTGGCACAATCCCGGCCCCGAAGTGGCCCGCCTGCTGTGGATCCTCACCCAATAAGCGGGAGAAAGGCTCAGGGCGCCATGTCTCCGGTGAAAAGGGAATGGCCGCCCCGTCCCATCGGGGGGGGGCCGCCCGGCCCTTTAGGATCGGGGCGTGCGGAAACGGCGGGGTTCGATGCCGTAGCGCCTGATCTTGTAGCCCAGGATGCGCAGGGAGGTGTCCAGGTAGTGGGCCGCCTTGGACTGGTTGCCCTTGCAGGCGATGAGGGCCTCGGTGATGAGTTCCCGCTCCAGGGTCTCCACCTGGGCCGCCAGACTGAGGCGCACCGGACAGGAGTCGCCCTCGCCGGGCCCGGGCCGGGAGGTGAAGCGCACCTGCAGGGTGGGGGGCAGATGGGAGGCCAGGATGGTGTCGCCGTCGCACACCAAAAGGGCCCGCTCGATGACGTTCTCCAGCTCCCGGACATTTCCCGGCCAGTTGTACTGCATGAGCAGGTCCAGGGCCCCCTGGGAGACGCGGCACACCTCCTTGCCGTTGACGGCGGCGAACTTGCTGAGGAAATGCTCCACCAGGGCGGGGATGTCGCTTTTGCGGTCCCGCAAGGGCGGCAGGTAGATGGGGAAGACGTTGAGGCGGTAGTAGAGATCCTCCCGGAAGAGGCCTTCGGCCACCAGCTTTTCCAGGTCCCGGTGGGTGGCGGCCAACAGGCGCACATCGGCCTTGAGGGTGGCGTTGCCCCCCAGCCGGGAGAACTCCCGCTCCTGGATGACCCGCAGCAGCTTGAGCTGCACGGTGGGGGAGAGGTCGCCGATCTCGTCCAGGAAGATGGTGCCCCCCTGGGCCAGCTCGAAGCGGCCGATCTTGCGCTGCAGGGCGCCGGTGAAGGCCCCCCGCTCATGCCCGAAGAGCTCGCTCTCCACCAGGGTCTCGGGCAGGGCCGCCAGGTTCACCTTGACGAAGGGCTTGTCCGCCCGGCTGCTGTTGTAGTGGATGGCGTTGGCCACCAGCTCCTTGCCGGTGCCCGATTCCCCCCGGATGAGGATGGTGGCGTTGCTTTTGGCCACCCGCTGGATCATCTCAAAGACCTGGCGCATGCGGCCGGAGGTGCCCACCAGGTTGCCCATCTGGTAGCGCTCCTGCAGGGCGCCCTTGAGCTGCAGGTTTTCATCCCGCAGGAGCTCCTTTTCCCGGTCCAGGAGCATGAGGTTGTTGCCCGCCTGGGCGATGATGGAGGCGATGATGGTGAGGAGGCGCACATCCCGGTCCAGGTCCAGGTCCTGGTAGCGCCGGTCCACGCTCAGGGCGCCGATGGTCTGCTGGTTGATCTTGATGGGCACGCAGATGAAGGAGATCTCCTCCTTCTCCCGGCCCCGGGTGCGGGTGCGGTTGAGGAACAGCGGCTCCTGGCTCACCCGGGGCACCACCATGGGCTCGCCGGTCTCCACCACCCGGCCGGTGATGCCCTCCCCCAGCTTGTAGCGGCCCCGGCGGCGGGCCTCGGCGCTGAGGCCCTGGGCCACCTCGATCTGGATCTCGTTGGTTTCCGGGTTGAGGATGGTGATGGTGCCCCGCTCCATCCCGGCTTCGGTGGCCAGCACCTTGAGCATCTGCTGCAGGCTGCGGGGCAGGGGCCCGGGGGCATTCAGGATCTGGGTGATTTCAAACAGTAAGGCCAAATCGTCCATGGACGGATCACAGAAAAATCGGAACAAATTTGTCATTAAAATATTTACTGGAAATTTTACGCCATTTTCGTTTAACCGGCAAGCTTTATTTACTAAATTGTAACAATCAGGCAGCCGACTCCCGGGAGGGACCGTGAGGGGGGAGGAGGCCCGGAAGCAAAGCCCCCGTCACCCGGCTCCCACCCGGTACAGGGGTGGGAGCCGCCGCTTCCGGGCCTCCCCTTCTCAGGTGGGGGAAGAGATCAGGCCGGGGCCAACAGTTGGGCCGCCACCTCCCGGGCCCGGGCCAAAAGCTCCGGGCGCTGGGCCGCCTCCCCGGCGTCGCTCAGACCCAGACCCCGGAGGAGGTGGATGGGCCCGAAACCGAAGTGCTGGAGCCAGCGTTCATAGCGGGGGAAGATGTCGGCGAACATCTCCTCCGGCGGCGCCCCCTGGGTGAGGATGACCACGGCCCGTTTCCCCGGCGCCAGGCGGCTGGTGAAATCGGGGTTGGCCAAGGCATAGAGGCGGTCGAAGAAGCACTTCATCTGGCCGGAGAGGTCGCCGAAGTAGACCGGCGAGGCCAGGAGCAGCACGTCCGCCTCCCGCAGGGCCGCATAAATGGGGGTGAAATCATCCTCCAGGACGCAGGCCTCGGCCTCGGCCTTGCAGGCGCCGCAGCCCTGGCAGCCCTGGAACTCCAGGCGGTTCAGCTCATAGACCTGGACCTCGGCCCCGCCGGCCGTGAGGCCGGAGAGCACCTCCCGGGCCAGGGTGGCGCTGTTCCCCTGGGAGCGGGGACTTCCCAATACCGCCAGCACTTTCATGCCCTCTCCTTTCGGGGGCCGGGGCTCGTACCTCCCCGGCAAACCCCCTCCCCCACCTGCTCAGAGGCAGTGGAAAAATTCCCCCGCCCCACTGGGATAAGGCCGGCCGATTTTCCCCGTTCGGCGATGCCACGTCCCATTTCTGGGGTTGGGGAAAGGGGGTTCCGGGGGCGGGGGCAGGGGGCTGGGACCCCCTGGCCCTCTTCCCCGAATAACCTTTTCAACCACCTGTTAAAAGAGTGGGGGAGGAGTAAGTGGGGGGGGCCTGTGGTCCCCGGCCCTTCCCTCACATATCATTTTATATCACAGTGGCCCCCAGGATGCGGGGCATGTACTTCAGGGCGAAGGCATGGGCTTCGGGGTCGAAATCCGCCACCCCGTCCCGGTAGACGATGGCCAAAATTCCCATCTCGAAAAGCCCCCGCACGGTCTCCAGCACGCAGATGGAGGTGCACACGCCCACCACCCCGGCTTCGGTGACGCCCTCCCGGCGGAGCCGATCTTCCAGGTCGGTGCCGCTGAAGGGGCTGTAGCGGGTCTTTTCCACGATGATATCCCCGGGGGCGGGGGCCAGCTCCGGGATGATGGCCGCGCCCCAGGTGCCCCGGATTGCGTGGGGGGGAAAGCGCTGGAATTCGGGATCATCCGGGGTGTGGGCGTCGCAGAGATAAAAGACCAGCCCGCCGGCGGCCCGGGTCTCGGCGATCTTGCCGGCGATGAAGGGGATGATCTGCCGCCCGGCCTCCCCCACATACAGGGCGCCTTCGGGGTCGATGAAGTCGTTGAGCATGTCGGTGATCAGCAATGCCTTCCTGGACATGGCCGAAACCTCGTGGGAGGGGCCAAAAACCTTGGCCCCCTCTGTCAATGGAGACGGCGGCATCAGCTTTCGGGCCCGGCGGTCCCCGTCTCCTCGCTCCCTCTTGGGAATGTGGTTCAGGAACCCGCGGCCCCGGCGGCGCCACCCGTTCCCCGGCCTCCCGTCACCCTCCCTGGCGCGCCGGCCTTACCTTCCCTGGCTTTACATTAGACATAAAACTTCACCCCCGCAAGACCGGAGGCTCCCTCAGGGCAGGACCGGCGGGAAAACTCGCCCCGGTTCTCCCTTTCCGGCTCCCCCCTGGGTATAATATCAGACAGGAATGAGCAAATCCGGGCAGCAAGGGAGGCGGCATGTCCCGCACCGCCATCTGGCTTCTGATCCTCTTCACCCTGCTCTTCCTCCTCGGGGTGAATACGGGCGACCTGGAGTATTTGATGAATCTGGGGAACACCATCTGCCTGGCCTGCATCGGGGTGGGCTGAATGAACGCCTTCCGCCGGCTGGTGCAGACCCTCATCACCCTGGGCACCAACTCCTACCTGCTCTTTCCCTTCGGCGGGCCGGTCATCTACCAGGGGCCGCTGAAGGCCATCTGCCACCCGGGGCTGAACTGCTATTCCTGCCCTGCGGCCCTGCTGTCCTGTCCGGTGGGGGCGATCCAGAACTTCATCGCCAGCCTGCGGTTCACCGCCCCGGGCAGCCTGCCCCATCTGGGCACCCTGGTGCTGGGCTATCTGGGATTCATCGGCACCCTGGTGGGACGCCTGCCCTGCGGCTGGCTCTGCCCCTTCGGCTTCATCCAGGATCTGCTGTACCTGATCCCCGGCCCGAAACTCCTCCTCTGGCCGCCCCTGCGATATCTCAAATACGTCGTCCTGGTGGTTATGGTGGTAGTGATGCCCCTTTTCCTGGTGGACAGCTATGGCCTGGGGCATCCCTGGTTCTGCAAGCTGCTGTGCCCCTCGGGGACGCTTCTGGGGGCCATGCCCCTGTTGGTCCTGAAGCCGTCTCTGTGGGAGACGGTGGGCTTCTATTTCTGGAACAAGGTCACCCTGCTGGTCCTCATCCTGGTGGGGGCGGTGCTCATCAGCCGCTTTTTCTGCCGCACCCTCTGCCCGTTGGGGGCCTTCTACGGGCTTTTCAACCGCCTCACCCTCATCAAGCTGGATTACATTGCCGGCAACTGCGTCCACTGCAAGGCCTGCGAGAAGGCCTGCCCCACCGGGGTGGTGCCCTATGAGACCCAGGCCAGTCCGGAGTGCATCATGTGCCTCAAGTGCATCGACGCCTGCCGCTTCCATGCCCTGGACTTCGGCCTGCGGCAGTACAAGGAGGCCCCCCGGCGCCTGACCGCGCCCCTGCCGCCCGGAAAAAGCCCTTGACAGCACAGGGATTTTTCTTTAGCATAAGAGATGACGTTACCATCCTGAACCCGACTGCCGCAGGTTATGGCTCTCACCAAAGAGAAACTCATCAGCCGTCTGCAGACCCAGGTCGGTTTGACCAAGCAGGAATCCCGGGCGGTGGTGGAGCGGGTCCTCAGCCTCATCAAGGAGACCCTGGCCTCGGGAGAAGACCTCCTGGTAAGCGGTTTCGGCAAGTTTTCGGTGAGACAGAAAAACGCCCGCCGGGGCAGAAACCCGCAAACCAAGGAAAACCTCATCCTTCGGGCCCGGAAGGTGGTGGTCTTCAAGACCTCCGGGGTGCTGCGCAACCGCATCAACGGCGTCCGCCCCTGATCCGGCCCCTCACCCGGCCGCACCTGCTGTAACCTGCACCCCTGACGTGGTGGTCGGAATGCATCCGCCCTCCGGGACGCCTCCGTCCGCAGGCGACCGCGGGTCCCGGGGCGCCGCAGGCTCTGTCTGAGGAAAGGCATGCGCCGATGACCTCCTCCCGACGGCCTCCGGGCCGTGGCGATTCCTCCCTTTCCTTCCGGTCTGAGATGTCCGGCAGCCTGGCGCGGGTTTGCGGCGAGGGGGGTTTTCCGCCCCCGGCAGCCCCGGAGAGGGGGTAGGGGCCATGGGCTGGCGCTGCGGCATCATCGGTCTGCCCAACGCAGGCAAAAGCACCATCTTCAACGCCCTCACCGCGGCCCAGGCCGAGGTGGCCGCCTATCCCTTCTGCACCATTTCCCCCAACACCGGAGTGGTGCCGGTGCCGGACCCGCGATTGCAGCGCCTGGGGGAACTCCTGAAACCGGAGCGCCTCACCCCCACCACCATCGAGTTTGTGGATGTCGCCGGCCTCATCGCCGGGGCCTCCCGGGGGGAGGGGCTGGGGAACCGCTTCCTGGCGGACATCCGGGACACCGATCTGTTGGTGCATGTGGTGCGCTGCTTTGACAGCCCCACCTGTCCCCACCCGTTGGGCTCCCTGGATCCGGTGCGGGACGTGGAGGTGGTGGAGACGGAGCTCTTCCTGGCGGATCTGGAAGTCCTGGGCCGCCAGCTGGCCAAGCTGGAGAAGAAGGCCAAATCCGGCGACAAGGACGCGGTCCGGGCCTGCGCCACTCTGGCCAAGGCCGAGGCCGCCCTCAGCCGGGGCCAGTGGCTGAAAGACCTGCCCTGGAGCGCGGCGGAATGGGAGGACCTGGCTCCGGTGGCCCTGCTCACCGTCAAACCCTATCTCCTGGTGGCCAACTTAAGCGAGGCGGAGTTTCGGGGCGGGGCCGCCTACGGGGCGCTTCAGGAGCTGGCCCGCACCCGGGGGGTGCCCCTGGTGCCCATTTTGGGGGATCTGGAGGCGGAGCTGATGGAGCTGCCGGAGGCGGAGCGCCGGGAGTTTCTCGACAGCCTGGGGCTGAAGGAGCCGGGAATCATCCGCCTCATCCGGGAGAGCTACCGGCTCCTGAATCTGGTGACCTTTTATACCATCGTCGGGCCGGAGGTCCGGGCCTGGACCGTGCCCGCGGGCACCAAGGCCCCCCAGGCCGCGGGGCGGGTGCACAGTGACATGGAGCGGGGCTTCATCAAGGCCGAAGTGATGCGCTATGAGGACCTGGTGCGCCTGGGCTCCCCGGCCCGGGTCCGGGAGGCCGGCCTGTTGACGGTGGAAGGCCGGGATCACGTGGTGGAGGACGGCGAAATCCTGCATTTCCGCTTTCAGCGGTCCGGATGATTGTCGGCAGGGTGCATTTGTGATAAAATGAACGTGAAGTCTGCAGGGAGGTCGAGGCGATGTTCAATGTGGGAGAGATGGCCGTTTATCCGGCCCACGGAGTAGGCCTCATCGAGTCCATCCAGGAGCGGGAGGTGGGAGGCCGGGCCCAGCGTTTCTACATCATGCGGCTTCTGGAAAATGACATGATCATCATGATTCCCACCGACAATGCGTCCAACATCGGCCTGCGGACCGTCATCAACCCGCAGATGGTCTCAGAAATTTACTCCATTCTGAAGAGCCGCCCGGCGCGCCTCAATAATACCACCTGGAACCGGCGCTATCGGGACTACATGGACAAGATCAAGACCGGTTCCCCCCTCCGGGTGGCGGAGGTCCTCCGGGACCTGACCCTGCTCAAGGCCGAAAAGGAGCTCTCCTTCGGGGAACGGAAATTACTCGACACCGCAAAAAATCTGTTGGTCAAGGAGTTGTCCCTGGTCAATAATAAGAAGGAAGAGGAAGTGGAGGCGCAGCTCCAGGAGATTCTGGCCCAGGCGGGGCCCGCCGCCGGGGAGGGCAATGGCGGGTGAGCCGCAGGCGCTTTTCCGGCCTCTGAGCCGACAGCATTGTGGGTGAGGGGCCCGGTGCGACCCCTTGACCCGTCCCACCGTGGTTTCTGCGGCACCTTGCCCATCCCTGGGGGATAGGGAGGTGAGCCCCTCGTGCTGAAAAAGCTGGCGGTCTTCGCCATCCTGGGTTCCATCTGCGCCGTGAGCGGCTATCTGATCGGCAGTCAGGTGCCGCAGATCAGCCAGTGGTGGTGGAGCGGCTGGGCCGGAGGAGCCGCCGGTCTGGGACTGGCCGTCCTCACTTTGGGCCTGGAGGCCGCGGTCAAGCACATCCCCCTGAAGACCATCGTGGGAGGCACCCTGGGCCTGTTCATCGGACTGGGGATGGCCAAGGTGGCCAGCTACCCCTTCGAGCAGTTCCTGGAATTGCCCACCCTGCAGATCCCCCTGTACATCATGTTCTCGGCGGTCTTCGGCTACATCGGTCTGGTGCTGGGGGGAAAGAAGATCTCCGAAATGCAGGCCCCCGCCTTCCTGGAGCCCGAAAAACCCTTTCGCAAACCGGTGTATCTCCTGGACACCAGCGTCATCATCGACGGCCGCATCGCCGACATCGCGGACACCGGCTTCCTGGATGGGGTGCTGGTGGTGCCCAAATTCATCCTGGACGAGCTGCAGAACATCGCCGACTCCTCGGAGGAGCTGCGCCGCAGCCGGGGCCGCCGGGGGCTGGACATCCTCCGGCGCCTGCAGCAGCAGCACCGCCTGCAGGTGGAAACCGTGGACGAACCCCTGCCGCCGGGAGGGGTGGATTCCAAACTGGTGGCCCTGGCCTTGAAAAAGGGCGCCAAAATCCTCACCAACGATTTCAACCTGCACAAGGTGGCGGAGATCCAGGGGATCGAGGTCCTCAACCTCAACCAGCTGGCCAACGCCCTCAAACTCTCCGTCCTGCCCGGGGAGACCCTGTGGGTCCAGATCCAGCGGGAGGGCAAGTCCCAGGGGCAAGGGGTGGGCTACCTGGACGACGGCACCATGGTGGTCATCGAAAACGCCCGCCGCTTCATCGGCAAAGAGGTGGAGGTATCGGTGACCAGCGTGCTGCAGACCACCGCCGGCCGCATGATCTTCAGCGAACTCAAAAACGGCGGCGTCCTGAGGAAGGTGTAGGAGGACTGAGGGGATGGCTGGGGCTGGTCAGGTGGCTGACGGCCCGCCGGAATCCCTCAGCCTGGTGGTGTCGCCGGAGGAAGCCGGACTGCGTCTGGATCAGTTTCTGGCCCGGCGCACGGCCTATTCCCGCTCCCGCCTGGCCCGCTGGCTGAAGGCGGGGCAGGTGCGGGTGAACGGGGCGGTGCGGGAGGCCAGCTATCGGGTGCGGGCCAAGGAAGAAGTGGCCCTTGTCGTGCCGCCCCCGGAGCCCACGGAGCTGGTTCCGGAGCCCCGGCCCCTGGACATTCTCTTTGAGGATGCTCACCTTCTGGTGGTGAACAAGCCCCCGGGGCTGGTGGTGCATCCCGGAGCCGGCCATCGGGGCGGGACCCTGCTGAATGCGCTTCTGGCCCACTGCCCGGAGCTGGCCGGGGTGGGAGACATCAGCCGCCCGGGGCTGGTGCACCGCCTGGACAAGGACACCAGCGGTCTGTTGGTGGTGGCCAAAAGTGCCGCGGCCCATGCCCATCTGGTGCGGCAGTTCCAGGCACGCACGGTGGAAAAGACCTACCTCGCCTTGGCCTGGGGGCGCTTCCGGGAGCCGCAGGGGGAGATGGTGGGGGAGATCGGCCGCCACCCCAGCCAGCGCCAGAAGATGAGCGCCCGGCCCCGGCGGGGCAAGGAGGCGGTGACCACCTGGCGGGTGGTGGAGGAACTGCCCGGGGGTCTCACCCTGGTGGAGCTCTCCCCCAAGACCGGGCGCACCCACCAGCTGCGGGTGCACCTGGCGGCGCGGGGGCATCCGGTGGTGGGGGATGCCACCTACGGCGGCGGCGCGGCCCGGTTTCAGGGCCTGCCCCGGCTGGCGGGGGTGAGGAAGCTGGTGTCCCGCCAGTTGCTGCACGCCTGGCGGCTTTCCTTCACGCACCCCCAGAGCGGGGCGCGGCTGACCTTTGAGGCCCCCCTGCCGGAGGATTTCCAGGCGGTCATCTCCAGGCTGGAACACCTGGAAGAGCGGGATTGAGGGCCAGGGCGGGGGGTCGCGCTCTCCGCTCCCTGGCCGCACACAAGCCTCACCATGCTGAAGATCGCCCTCACCGGCGGGGCCGGGACCGGCAAAAGCACGGTGGCCCGCATGTTTGCGGACCTGGGCGCGGTGGTGCTCAGCGCCGATGAGATCGCCCGGGAGGTGGTCCGGCCCCACACTCCCGTCTGGGAGGCCTTGCGGCGGGAGTTCGGCCCGGATTTTTTCCATGAGGACGGCACCCTCAACCGGGTGAAGCTGGGGCGCCTGGTCTTTGCGGAACCGGAGGCCCTGGGGCGCCTCAATGCCATCGTGCACCCGGCCATCACCCGGGAGCTGGAGCGGCGCCTGCGGGAGCTGGCCCTCCAGGGCACGCCCCTGGTGATTGTGGAGGTGCCCCTCCTCTTTGAGACCGGCCGGGAAGGGGAGTATGACGCGGTGATTGTGGTGGATGCCCCTCTCCCGGAGCAGCGGGCCCGCCTCAAGGCCCGGGATGATCGGGGCGAGGAGGAGATCAGCGGGCTGCTGGCGGCCCAGATGCCCTTGGCGGAAAAACGCCGCCGGGCGGACTATGTGGTGGACAACTCCGGCACCCTGGACCGGACCCGGCGCCAGGTGGAAAATCTGTGGCACCTGCTCCAAAATCGTCTTGACAAGGCACGGGAAACAGGATAGCGTCCCAGCAATTCTGCACTCTGTCCCCTAAAGCAAATATTTTCTCGTTCCGAAGTACGAAACGGGCAGGCAACTCTTTTCCTCCTCCGGCAAGACAGTCGCGCCACGTGCGCAGAAACAACATGTGCAATCTCTCACAAAACCCCCACGTCCATCCCTGACCGCCCGGTAAGCCCGGGCCCGCGCCGGTCTGCCGCCGCCGGGCGGCCGGGCGGTGCCGTCAGGGTGTCCTGACGAGGGCACGACTCTTTGAAGATGGCGGCAGAAGCCGTCCATGAGGCACAGAATATGAACCTTTCGGAATTGAAGCACAAGAAAATCAACGAACTGGCCGCCCTGGCCCGGGAACTCAACGTGGAGGGGGCCAGCGGACTCAGGAAGCAGGAGCTCATCTTCGCCATTCTCCAGGCGCAGGTGGAAAAAAACGGCATCATCTCCGGCGGCGGGGTGCTGGAGATCCTGCCGGACGGCTTCGGGTTCCTGAGGGCGCCGGATTACA
Organism: Syntrophobacterales bacterium; assembly: GCA_023512475.1. Lineage (GTDB taxonomy): Bacteria > Desulfobacterota > Desulfobaccia > Desulfobaccales > 0-14-0-80-60-11 > JAILZL01. Next base: position 35,987 of record JAILZL010000023.1, on the reverse strand, counting down.
ACTATCTCCCGGGTCCGGACGACATCTACGTGTCGCCCTCCCAGATCCGGCGCTTCAACCTGCGCACCGGCGACACCATCACCGGGCAGATCCGGCCGCCCAAGGAAGGGGAGCGCTACTTCGCCCTCCTGAAGGTGGAGTCGGTGAACTTCGAAGACCCGGCGGTGGCCCGGGACAAGATCCTCTTCGACAACCTCACCCCCCTCTATCCCAACGAGCGTTTGAAGCTGGAGACCACGCCGGACAACTACTCGGCCCGCATCCTGGACCTCATGACCCCCATCGGCAAGGGTCAGCGGGGGCTCATCGTGGCCGCGCCCCGCACCGGCAAGACCATGCTCCTGCAGAACATCGCCAACTCCATCGCCACCAACCACCCGGAGGTGGTGCTCATCGTGCTGCTCATCGACGAGCGGCCGGAGGAGGTGACGGATATGGAGCGCAGCGTCAAGGCGGAGGTCATCAGCTCCACCTTTGATGAGCCGCCCCAGCGTCACATCCAGGTGGCGGAGATGGTGCTGGAGAAGGCCAAGCGCCTGGTGGAGCACAAACGGGACGTGGTCATCCTCCTGGATTCCATCACCCGCACCGCCCGGGCCTACAACACCGTCATCCCGGCCAGCGGCAAGATCCTCTCCGGCGGCCTGGACGCCAACGCCCTGCAGCGGCCCAAGCGCTTCTTCGGCGCCGCCCGCAATGTGGAGGAAGGAGGCAGCCTCACCATCATCGCCACCGCCCTGGTGGACACCGGCAGCCGCATGGACGAAGTGATCTTCGAGGAGTTCAAAGGCACCGGCAACATGGAGATCCACCTGGACCGGAAGCTCACCGAGAAGCGCATCTTCCCCTCCATCGACATCAACAAGAGCGGCACCCGCAAAGAAGAGCTGCTCCTGCCGCCGGAGGACCTGAACCGCATCTGGATCCTGCGCAAGCTCCTGTCCCCTTTAAGCCCGGTGGACAGCATGGAGTTCCTGCTGGAGAAGATGCGGGGCACCCGCAACAACGCCGAATTCCTGGCCTCCATGAACCGCTGAGCGCACCCGCCGCACCTTGATGGGGAAGTAAAGGGGGAGTAAAGGGGGAGGGGCACACCTTTCCCCGACTATTGCCCTGGGGGGTGAGGGTGCCCTTTCAGGGGGAGCTTGTGCCCGCACTGCCCCGCCGGATAGACGCAAGGGAGCGGTCCACGGGCTGAGGCCGCCACTCACCGGGGACCTCCGGTGGGGCGGAAGCGCCTGAGGCTGGCGGGGGTCAAGGGGGTGGCCTTGCCGGCCTCCGTCCGGGGGCTCCGGCCATAGCCGGGCCTGGGCGGGGGAAAGGCTGAGCGGGCTCAAAAGAAGGGGCCAGGGTCTCGGACCTCGCCCCCTCTCCAATCCTCCCCAGAAATCGGCCGGCCTCATCCCACCCGAGATCGGGGAGGAGTCTCCCCGCAACCTGCGGGAGGCGGACCGTCACCGGAGGGGGTGAGGGGGAGGAGGGGCCGGGGCTCTGGGCCACAGGCCCCTCAGGTGTGCGGGCGGCCTTATCCCTGCAGTTCCCTGATTCTGGCCTCGACGCCGGCCATTTCCTTTTTCAGGTCCTCCAGGTACTGCTTCAGGAACTCCGCCTCCTCCGAGGGGGAAAGGAAGCGCCGCCAGCCGCGGCCGCAGCAGTGGATCAGGCGGCCGCCGCAGCACCCCCAGTGGGGGCGCGGTCCGACAAAAGTGCAGCAGCCGTGCCCGTGCCCATGTCCGAAACCGTGTCCACCCATACACATGGCTCAGTACCTCCTGGCGGGATGCGCCTCAGGGCGGCACACCCGGGGATCCCGCCTCGCCGCCAGAGGGAAGGCGGGGGTCCGACTTCGATAGTAAGCCTTTGTTCAAAAATTAACCCCCGGGAGGGCTCCCGTCAAGGGGCGGGCACCGGCCACTACGCCGCCTTGCGGGTGCGCTTCTTCAGACGGTTGATGCGCCGCCGGAGGATCTCCAACTCCTTGCGGGAGGCGCCTGCTTCCCGGGCCTCCTGCCGTGTGGCGCGCAACTCCTTGAGCTTCAGCTTCAGCTCCCGGACGTTGACCGGCTTCACCACCTTTTTGCCTTCGTCCACGATGCCTTTCACCTTCTTGATGGCGGCGATGAGCTCTTCCTTGTTCATGCCGTGGACGCCGCTGATCTCCCCCAGCTCCAGGGCGTATTTGCGCAATTCGGTGGCCGTCATCTTGTCCAGAGGCTTTTCTTTCTTATCCTTTTCCTTCTTGCCCATATCGCCGTACTCCCGATTCGGATGTTATACGCTGCATTCCGAGGAGAGGGCCGGGGGCTGGTAACCTTCCCCCGACCTTCCCCCCACCCCCTTCAGGGTGGGAAGTCGGAGGGAGGCGGGGCGACCCTGCCCTCCCCCCGGTGGTTTACGCCTGTTCCGCCAGCTTTTCGTACATCTTGATGAAGGGCTTCACCAAGTCAATGGGGATGGGGAAGAGAGTGGTGGAATTGTTTTCCGCCGCAATCTCCCGTAAGGTCTGGAGATAGCGCAGCTGCAGGGACATGGGTTCGGTGGCCAGCACCCGGGCGGCCTCCGCCATCTTGGCCGCCGCCTGGAACTCCCCCTCGGCGTTGATGACCTTGGCCCGCCGCTCCCGCTCGGCCTCCGCCTGCTTGGCCATGGCCCGCTGCATCTCCACCGGCAGGTCGATGGCCTTGAGCTCCACCAGGGTCACCTTGATGCCCCAGGGGTCGGTGTGCTTGTCCAGGATCTCCGCCAGCTGGGCGTTGACCTTCTCCCGCTCCGCCAGCAGATCGTCCAGCTCCACCTGGCCGCAGACACTGCGCAAGGTGGTCTGGGCCAGAAGCTGGGTGGCAGAGTAGTAGTCCCGCACCTCGATGACCGCCTTCACCGGGTCGATGACCCGGAAATAGACCACCGCGTTCACCTTGATGGAGACGTTGTCCCGGGTGATGATCTCCTGGCTGGGGACGTCATAGGTGACCAGCTGCAGATTCACCTTCACCAGGCGGTCGATGAGGGGGATGACGATGATCCAGCCCGGGCCCTTGGCCCCGGGGAGGGCCCGACCCAGCCGGAAGATGACGCCCCGCTCGTATTCGTTGAGGATTTTGACGGCGCTCAGCAGGAAAAACACCAACAGCACCAGAATGACCGTGTAGCCGGAAAACATCATATGCACCTCGCTCGCTGTTTTGGACAAAAGAGGCGGAGATCCCACCCCGCGGCCGCCGATGACTCCAGTGGGGGCCTGGAAGGGAGCCGGAGGGGGTTCGGCCCCAGGGCCCCGACCCTTTCCCCGGGGAGGGCCGCCTACCGGCCCGGGCCCCGTAAGACCGGCCGGACCCGGAGTTTCAGGCCGATGACCTCCAGGACCTCCACCTCCTGCCCCTGGGCCACCGGGGTGTCGCTCACCGCCTGCCAGTATTCACCGTGCACAAAGACCCGGCCTTCGGGGGTCAGGTCGGTATACGCCACCCCGTGTTCCCCCACCAGGCCGGCGCTGCCGGTGAGGGAGCGCCGCATCTGGCTTTTCACCACCAGAGTGCTGATCCCCAAAAAAAACAGGGTAATGGCCGCCAGGGAGGGGATCAGGATATTCCAGGCCACCGCCATCCCCCCTTCCGCGTCGCCGCCCCGGAAGAGCATCATCCCCCCCAGGGCCAGGGAGATGAGGCCCGCCAGGGTGAGGAGGCCGAAGCTGGTGACGTAAATCTCCAGGATGAAAAAGATAAAGGCCAGCAGGATCAACAGGACGCCGATGAAATTGACGGGCAGGGTCTGGAAGGCATAAAAGGCCAGAAGGAGGCTCAACGCCCCCACCACCCCCGGCAGGATAACCCCGGGGTGGGCCAGCTCAAAATAGAGGCCCGCCAGCCCGATGAGCATGAGGATGAAGGCGATGTTGGGGTCGGCGATGTGCTTGAGGATGCGGGTGCCCAGGCCTTCGGGGATCTCCTTTATGGGGATTCCGGTAGTCTTCAGGGTGCGGGGCCCGGCCGCGGTCTTCACGGTATGGTTGTGGAGCCTGGCCACCAGATCCGGGAGGCTTTCCGCCACAAAATCAATGACCTTGAGGCGCAGGGCCTCGGCGGCGTCAATGGAGACGCTTTTGCGCACCGCCTTCTCCACCCAATCGGCGTTGCGGCCCCGCTCCAGGGCCAGGGCCCGGCCGTAGGCGGCCATGTCATTGAGCATTTTCTCGCTCATCACCTTGTCGGGCTTGCCCAGGCCCACAGCCACCGGGTGGGCGGCGCCGATGTTGGTGCCCGGGGCCATGGCCGCCACATGTGCGGCGATGGTGATGAAGACCCCCGCTGAGGCGGCCCGGGCCCCTTTGGGGGAGACATAGACCACCACCGGCACCCGGGAGTTGGCAATGGCCTGGTTGATCTTGCGCATGGAGGCATCCAGGCCCCCGGGGGTGTCCAGCTGCAGGATGAGGGCCTCGGCCTGCTCCTTTTCCGCCTGCCGGATGCAGTCCAGCACAAACTCCGCCACCCCGGGGTTGATGGAGCCCACCACCGGCGCCACATGGATGTAGCGGCCCTGGGCCGCCGCCGGGCCGGTCAGGCCGAGGGCGGTGATCAGCAGCAGAAGGAGGCGGAGAAGCGAACTACTCATGGCGGGCCAGGAACTCCATCACTTTCTGCATGTCCTCCCAGGTCTTGAGGCGCTCCCGGGGGAAGCGCAAAAGATAGGAGGGGTGGAAGGTGGGCATCACCGGAATGCCCTGATACCTCTGCCAGGTGCCCCTCAATTTGGTCAAAGGCGTGGTAGTGTCCAGCAGCGCCTGGGTGGCCACCCGCCCCAGGGTGACGATGACCCGGGGCTGAATGGCTTCGATCTGCTTTTTGAGAAAGGGCAGACAGGCGGCGATCTCATCCGGCTCCGGCTCCCGGTTGCCCGGGGGGCGGCTCTTCACCACATTGGCGATATAAACCTCCTCCCGGCTGAGCCCCAGTTTGGCCAGCAGGTTGTTGAGGAGCTGGCCCGCCGGGCCCACAAAGGGCCGTCCCTGGAGATCTTCCTCGGCCCCCGGTCCCTCTCCGATGAACATCAGGGCCGCGGTGGGGGAGCCCTCCCCAAAGACCAGGTGGGTGCGGGTGCGCCAGAGTTTGCAGCGGCGGCAGTCCCCCATCTCCGCCCGGATCTCCTCCAGGGTGGGGCGCCGGGGAGGCGGAGCCGGGGTCTCCGGTGGGGTGTCCGTTGCGGCCAGGGGGGCGGCCGGTGCTCCCGGCCATCCCAGACGCCCCTGATACGCCAGCCATGCCCTAAGCCGGCGGACGAGGCGGGCGAGTTCCGCCGGGGCCGGGTCAGCCACCCTGCGCCTCCCGGCCGCCTAAGCGCTCCGCCAGCCAGTCCAGCAGGCGCTCCGCCACCTCATCCTTGCTCATGAGAGGCAAGGCCAGCGGCTCTCCCTCCCGGGGAATGAGGGTCACCTCATTGGTGTCCACCGCAAAGCCGGCGTCGGGGCGATTGACCTCGTTGGCCACAATGAGGTCCAGGTTCTTCTCTTCCAGCTTGCGCCGGCCTTCGGCCAACAGATCCCCGGTTTCCGCGGCAAAGCCCACCAGCACCTGGTGGGTCTTGAGGGCCGCCAGTTCCTTCACGATGTCGGGGTTCTGCACCAGCCGGAGCTCCTGGGCCCGGCTGCCCCGCTTCAACTTTGTGGACGCCAGGGATTCCGGCCGGTAATCGCTCACCGCGGCCGCCATGATCAGGGCATCGGCCGTCGGGAAGCGCTCCCGGAGAACCGCCAGCAACTCCAGGGCGGCCCGCACCTGGACCACCTCCACCCCGTACGGCGGCGGCAGGGCGGTGGGGCCGCTCACCAGGGTCACCTCCGCCCCCCGGCGCCAGGCGGCCTTGGCCACCGCATAGCCCATCTTGCCGCTGGAGCGGTTGGTGAGGAAACGCACCGGATCCAGGTCCTCATGGGTGGGGCCGGCGGTGACCAGGAGGTGGCGGCCGGCCAGATCCTGGGGGCTCACCAGCCGGCTGAGGGCCGCCAGCATGTCCTCCACCTCCGGCAGGCGGCCGTAGCCCACGGCGCCGCAGGCCAACGGCCCGACCCCCGGCCGCAGCACCGTCACCCCCCGGTGCTCCAGGCGGGCCAGATTCTCCTGCACCACCGGGTTGGCATACATCTCGCAGTTCATAGCCGGGCAGAGCAGCACCGGCCGGGTGGCGGCCAGAAGAATGGTGGTCAGGAGATCATCCCCGATGCCGGCGGCGAATTTGCCGATGAGATTGGCGGTGGCCGGCGCCAGGATGAGGGCGTCCACCTGCTGGCCCAGCCAGATGTGCTCCAGGGGGTGGATCCCCGGCCCGAAAAGCCCGGTCCCCACCGTCTGCCCGGTGATGGCGGCGAAGGTGAGGGGGGTGACAAACTCCTGGGCCCCCTTGGTCATCACCACCTTGACCTGGGCCCCCGCGGTCACCAGCCGCCGGGCCAGCTCCACCGCCTTGTAGCAGGCGATGCCACCGCTCACTCCCAGAAGGATGCGTTTGCCGTTGAAGTGCATGCGCGCCCCAGGATATGCTCCGGGTCCAGCCCCTCCTTGGGTCCGGGTTCCTGCCGGTAACCCGGAGGTCTTCCGGGTCAGAAAAACGGGTTGTACTTGCGCTCGTGGCCGATGGTGGTCACCGGCCCGTGGCCGGGATAGACAATATAGTGATCCCCCAGGGTGAAGAGTTTTTCCCGGACATTGCGGATGAGGGCGTTGAAATCGCCTCCGGGGAAATCCGTGCGGCCGATGGAGCCGGCAAACAGGGTGTCCCCCACATACACCAGGTTGGAGTCCTCCAGCACCAGGGAGATGCCTCCCGGCGTGTGGCCGGGGGTGTGCAGCACCTTGAGGCGGTATTTCCCGAAGCTCAGGATATCCCCCTCCTGGAGAAGAATATCAGCCTGGGACACCCGCATGGGCTTGCCGGTGAACATGATGGCGTCACTCCCCCGGTTCAGGAGGGGGGCATCCAGGGCGTGGATGGCGATCCGGGCCCCGGTGGCCTCCTTCACCGGCTGGTTGGCGTCCACATGGTCGAAGTGGCCGTGGGTGTCGATGATGTATTTGAGAGTCAGGCCATGGTAGCGCAGGGCCTCCAGGATCTCGTCCTCATCGCCCCCCGGATCGATGACCACCGCCTCCTTGGTCTCTTCATCCCCCAGGATGTAACAGTTGACTTCCAGCAGACCCACCACCAAGGGCTTTTGGATCATATGTATGCGAACTCCTCGTCGTCAGGCATTGAAGAGAAATTTCAGACCCTGCAGGCCGAAGTAGCCCCCGAACCCCAAGAGAAAGACCCCACAGCCGGCCAGAAAGCCCCGATAGAGGGTATCGGAGAGGAAGCGGCGGCCCTGGGCCACCGCCGCCGCGACCAGGGTGTACCAGGCAAAATCCGCCAGGATATGGCCGGCAAAGAAAAGAAAGACGCCCAAAAGCCCGAAGCGGGCGGCAAAAAGCACATACCCCAGGCCGATGGTGAGCCACCAGAGCAGCCAGTAGGGGTTGGCCAGGCTCATGAGCACCCCGGCCAGCACCGGATGGAGCCCGCCGGCCTCCGCCCCTTCCAGACTCAGGTGGCTGGCGCGGGCGGCCTGCAGCAGGCTCCAGCCCATCCAGCCCAACATGCCGGCGCCCACCAGCCCCACCGCGCCCAGAATCTGGGGGCGGTTCAGCCACCCGCCCACCCCGGCCAACAGCAGCAGCACCAGGGCCAGCTCCAGGAGGCCGTGACCCAGGATGATGAGGGGCCCGGCCCAGAAACCCCGGCGGCCCGCCTCCCCGACGGTGACGGTGAGGAGTGGCCCAGGCATCAGGGCCCCGGACAGGGCCACTATAAAGGAAGTGGCCGGCACCCCGGCCAACACCCACAGATCCATATCCTGCCCCGCACCCATTATCGATTGTAAAAATTATCACAGCCCGGCCGCTTCTCCAAGAAAAATCACGGGATACCGCCTCCACCCCGGCGCGCCTCGCCGGCTTTTAACCCCCGGCCCCTTTTGACCGAAGAGAAGAATGACCACCCCGAAAGGAAGCGGAGATGAAGACTGCGACTCAGCGGCCGAAGAAACGGAAGGTGATCAAGGTGGCGGCCTATCTCTCGATCAACCTGGCGGCCTTTCTTTTTTTGCGCGCCAGCTTCGAGGCCCTGGGACATACCCTCCGCCTACTGCCCCTGGGACTGGTGCAGGAGCTGGCGGCCCTGAAAAGTCTGATCCAGGGCTTCGGATACTGAAACCGAACCGGAGATCGGCCGCGGAAGCCCGAAGAAACCGGGACCGCGCCGGCCTCCCCGCCGCGGTCCTGGCCGGAATCCGAAAAAATCGGGCTCTTGTGCCCCCCAGTCGTGAGGCCCAGGAGGGAGCCAGCCCCTACCCAGACATCCGGTGGGATAAGTCTGGCCGATTGTGCCAGTTGGGCGAAGCCACCTCCCATTTCTGAGTTGGGAGGGGGTGTCGGGGGAGGGGCAGGGGCCTGTGACTCCCGGCCCTTCCCCGAAATAACCTTTGTCAACGACCTGATCGGACTGCGGCCCCGATGTCCCCGGCTCCTGGAGTGGCAGGAGTGTTTGTCAACCGCCTGATAGGGGAGGGATGCTGAGGTCGCAATGAAGGGCCGGCAAAAATCAGTTACGATTGCATCTCATTCGCGATAAAGCGGCGGTGAGAGAACCCGGGAGAGACGGGGCCGCTGATATGCCGGCGCCCCTCGGGGGAGGCTTCGCTATCGCCGCCGGAGAAGGTTTGTGGCCTCCGAAGGGAATAGCAGGCAGGGGAGGGGTGGACCTGCCTTAGGCGCTGAGGGACTGCTACCAGGCCCACCCCGGGGGAGGGTGAACCCCGCTCCCCCTCACCCCCGCATCCTCCTGACCCCGCAGCTTCGGGGCGCCTGGGCCGCTCAGTTTGGGCGGGACTAAAAGGCCTTGAGCCAGTAAGGGTCCTCCCGGAAGCGGGCCGTGGGCCCCAACTCCGCTTCGATTCTGAGCAGCCGGTTGTACTTGGCGATGCGTTCGGAGCGGGACATGGAGCCGGTTTTGATCTGCCCCACGCCGGTGGCCACCGCCAGGTCGGCGATGAAGGGGTCTTCCGTCTCCCCGGAGCGGTGGGAGATGACCGCCCGGTAGCCGTGGCGACGGGCCAGCCGGATGGCGGCCAAGGTTTCGCTCACCGTGCCGATCTGATTCAGCTTGATGAGAATGGCGTTGGCCACCCCCAGGTCAATCCCCTTTTGCAGGAATTTGATGTTGGTGACGAAGATGTCATCCCCCACCAGTTGAATCTTCTCCCCCAGACTCAGGGTGAGGTGGGTCCAGCCCTCCCAGTCGCTCTCCGCCAGGCCGTCCTCGATGGAGACGATGGGGTGTTTTTTCATCAGCTTTAGGTAGTAGTCGGTCAGCTCCTCCGCACTCACGGATCCGCCGCCGGATTTGGCCAGGATGTACTTGCCGGATGCGGCGTCGAAAAATTCGGACGAGGCGGGGTCCAGGGCGATGACCACATCCTGGCCGTACCGGTAGCCCGCCTGGAGGACGGCCTCCTCGATGAGCTCCAGGGCGGCCTCGTGGGAGGGGAGGTTGGGGGCGAAGCCGCCTTCGTCCCCCACGCCGCTGGCCAGCCCCCGGGTCACCAAAACCTTTTTCAGGGCGTGAAAGACCTCCGAGGCCAGGCGCAGAGCCTCGGCCAGGGTCTCGCCGCCCACGGGCATGATCATGAATTCCTGGAAATCCAGGTTGTTGGTGGCGTGCGCCCCGCCGTTGATGACGTTGAGCATGGGCATGGGCAGGGAGGCGGCATCGGCCCCGCCGAGATAGCGGTATAACGGCAGGCCCGTGGTGGCGGCCGCGGCCCGGGCCACCGCCATGGACACCGCCAGAATGGTGTTGGCCCCCAGGCGGCTTTTGTTGGGCGTGCCGTCCAGATGGATCATCTCCCGGTCGATGCCCTCCTGATCCAGGGCACATTTGCCGATGAGGGCCGGGGCGATGATCTCCTGCACGTGCTGGACGGCCCGGCGCACCCCCTTGCCGCCGTAGCGGCTCCCGCCATCCCGCAATTCCAGGGCTTCATTCTCCCCGGTGGAGGCCCCGGAGGGCACCATGGCTTGGCCCGTGAGGCCGTTTTCCAGCACCACTTCCGCCATCACCGTGGGAAAACCCCGGGAATCCAGAACTTCCAGGGCCGAAATGGCGCGAATGGCCGACATACGCACTCCTTTCTTCCGATTGCCCCCGGCCGCTGCGGGGGAGGGTAGGGGACCGGGCGGTCCGCCAGAGAACGAGACGGGTTGCCTACAGCCGGCATCCCCCCAGGCCGAGGTCGCCCTGCGGGCCCGGCCCGGGGGATGATCCCGTGCACCAGAACCCCAGGCCCCGGCCGGAGCGGCCGGGAAACCTGGGGGCATGATAGCAGAGTTTCAGGTGAGAGGGAAGCTCATTGCGGCGGGAAAGGGCGCTTCCCTTGTTGCTGCTGCTGTTGTTGTTTCTGGCCGCTCCCCCCGCCGCCTTTGGGCTGCTGCGGCGGAGGTGCGCTCATCTGCTTGGGAGGCCCGCCGCCACCGGGAGCCCGTTGGATCTGGGGGGCGCCGCCGCCCCCGCCAGGACCCCGCATGCCCTGGGACGCGGGAGGCGGGGCCACAGGCGGCGGCTGCTTCATCTTGGGGGCGCCACCGCCGGGGATGGCTCCGGGAGGTGGTCCGCTGGGGCCCCGCTGGATCTGGGGGGCGCCGCCGCCGGGAGGAGTCCCGGGAGACATCCCGCCGGGACCCCGCTGGATACCCGGCTGCCCGGGACCGCCGGGAGAACCGGGAGGCCCACCCGGTCCGAGGCCTCTACCAGGTCCCGTACCGGGCTGGCCTTCCATCCTCCCCCGGCCGATGCCCGGCTGCGTGGGGCCGCCGGGGCCTCTCCCCTGGCCGGGGGGCTGCATCAGGCCTTCCCCGGGCCCGCGGCGGACGCCTGGGCCTTCCTGAGGCCCGCGGCGCACCCCGGGCATCCCTTCCGGCATAGTGCCGGTGGGCCCGCGGCGGATGCCGGGACCTTCTTCGGGACCCCGCTGGATCCCGGGCTGCCCGGGAGCGCCGCCGGGCTTCTGGAAGCCTTCAGCCGGTCCTCGGCCCCGGCCGGGCTGGCCTTCCATTATCATCCGGCCGCCGATGCCCTGCTGCTGGGGGCCGTCGGGGCCTCTCCCCTGGCCGGGGGGCTGCATCAGGCCTTCCCCGGGCCCGCGGCGCACTCCGGGGCCTTCCTGAGGCCCGCGGCGCACTCCGGGCATCCCTTCCGGCATAGTGCCGGTGGGCCCGCGGCGGATGCCGGGACCTTCTTCAGGACCCCGCTGGAAGCCGGGCTGGCCGGGACCGCCGGGTGAACCGGGAGCCCCACCCGGTCCGAGGCCTCTACCAGGCCCCGTACCGGGCTGGCCTTCCATCCTCCCCCGACCGATGCCCTGCTGGGGACCGGCCCCCGGGAGCTGGCCGCCCCGACCCATGCCGGGCTGGCCCTCCACGGCCCCCATGGCCGGGCCGCGGCCACCCATCCCGGGCTGACCCTCGAAGCCCCGCCCGGTGCCCAGGCCGGTGAAGGTCTCCGCCCCCCTGATGGGCTTGGCGGTCTGGAGGCGCTTTTCCATCTCCGGAGTGATGGGTCTAACGGCTTTGGTGGGCAGACCCAACCCTCGGGTGCCCAAGCCGCGCCCCGGGCCCTCGCCCACGGCGCCCATTCCCGGACCCCGGCCGAGGCCGAAGGCCCCCGAGGGATCCGCCAAGAGCTTCCGCTCCGCTTTGGGGATGCGGCCGCGGTCAAAGGCAGGCACCACCGGCGGCTTGGCAATGGCGCCGGGGTTGGCGATCTGGTTGCGGTTGAGGATGGCGTTGACATTCTGGACTCGCATGGGATTGCCCCAATTATGAACTTCCCGGGGAGGGGCAATGCGAGGCATAATATCATGATGCCTGGCAAACACCACATCCGGCGGATAACCGTTCCGGATGTTGGTGACGTTGTAGTTGTTGATGTAATTGTTGATCACCGTATGGTTGACATTGGTCACCCGGGTAATGTAGTCCACGGGCGGCCCCCAGTTGTAGGCTCCAGGGATGACCCCGCCCACGAAATACGCGGGGGGGTAATAGGTGGGATAATACCAGTTGGTGATGATCCGGGTGACCGGATAGACCACCGGATAATACGCCGGGGGCGCCAGGCAGCCGCAGCCCATGTAAGTGTATGCCGGGGTGTAGGGCTGTCCCAGACCCAGAAGAAAGCTGGCCGCCTGGGAGAAGATCCAGAAGGGGGCGGTGAGCACGTTCAGGATGGGCTGTCCCGGGGCCCAGTTCGGCGGATACCAGCCGGTGTTGGGCGGCGGCACGTAGTTGGGCGGCGGGATGGGGGCCCAGCCGATGTAGGCGGCGTCCACCGCGCTGCCCACGGCGGTCTCCGGGGTGTTGCGCCAGGTCACGGTGCTGGGATACCAGGTGCGGCCCGGCACCCACACCCAGCCATAACCCTCGGTGGGCATCCAGTTGCCGTAGTGGTAGGTGGCCCAGCCCCAGGGCTCCTCGGTTTCAAAGATATACCCGTGTTTGGTGGGCACCCAGCGGCCGTTGACATAAGGGCGCCAATCCTCCTCCACCTGGGTGGGGTACCATACCGGGCCGTATTCCTCGTAATCGACCCAATTGCCATACTGGGTCAGCTCCTCATAGAAGATGGCCGCATCTTCCGTCCCGGCCCGGGCTGCCGACGGCATACCGGTGATGCCGGCCAGAAGGAGCAGCATCCCCACGGCCAAGGCGAGTGCGCTGACCGTTCGATAGTGTGACATGCAAGGTCTCCTTTTCGGTAAAATTTCCGCCGCACTCCGGGGGAGGGGCTGTGTCCGCCGTCCGTCAGGATCTGCCCTCACCGCCATCCTGTTGGCCCCCTGATTAACTCTCCGTTCCCTGTATCACCTCCACCCCCTGATTATCGAGTTTTTGCTCCTCTTTGCTCCGCTGTGGCTTTGGGGAGGCGCTGTCTATTAGATAACTTCCCCCGGGCGGATATTAAGCCGGTGCGGTGGTCGCAAGCCTCAGCCATCCTGCCGGAGGGCGTTGTCGGGGCAGATCTTTCATCACTGCCCGGAAATGGTGCGGTTGCCGCCCGCGGCCACAACTGCCGGAGGAGCCTCATCTCTGGTCCGGCACCGGCAGCGGCCGGCCGGCGGCCCCCGGTCTCCCGGGAGTTTTTCCCGCCTCCTCATCTTAATATCGGCTGGCATGCCGAAAAAACTTTCCCTGTCCCGGAAAAATTTTTGTCCCTCCCTCCCGTCCTATTCAGTTACAGGCCGCCGGGCCCAGTTCCCGGCCTTCCGGCGTGAGGCGCAGCCGGCCGAGGCTCAGGAAGTGCACTATCCCCGCCCGCGTCGGCGCCAGGGGGGTGAGGACGCGCCAGAGACGCTCCTCCCAGGGTCCGGGGAGGAGGAGGCCCACAGCCAGAGTCCGGTGGCTGCTGTCCAGCAGACCCACCAGACGGTGCGAGAGGGCGGGCCAGGGGAGGGCGTGGAGGGTGGGAAACTGCTGCCGGAGTTCGGGGTCCGGAAGGGCGGCGGTGAGAAGGAGGAGCCGCTGGGGCCCGGACTCCCCGGCCAGGACCCGGGTGCCCAGGCGGAGCCCCCACTCCCGGCGCTCCGTCCGGGTCAGGGGCCGGCCCTCCCCCCAGAGGCGGCCCCGGAGGCAGACCTGCCCCCAGGGGAGGTGCACCTCCCGGGCCGCCCGGAAGTAGTCCCGGAAACGCTGCTCCCGGTACAGCCGCCGCATCTCCGGGCTCTTCCCTACGGCCCGGGGCGAAACGGGCAGCCGCAACAGAGGCGCCGCCTCCCCCACGGCGCGCAACAGGGGGGTCAATTCCTCCTCCCGCTCCAGGGCCAGGAGCAGCCGGGGCTTAAGGAGCTCCACCTGCCCCCGCTTCAGGCGCACCGCGGCCCCGCCGCTCACCAAGCCGCTGGTATTGACCACCAGCCGGGTGAGCCCCCGGGCCTGGGCCGCGTCGGCCAGCACCCGGGCGCCTACCACCACCTCCAGCACCGCCGCCACGGGGCTCGTCTGGCCGATGAAATAGAGCTCCTCCGGAAAGAGGGGGTCATCGCCGGGAAAGTGCGGCGGGAAGGCGGCCAGCCCCAGGCTCCCGGGCGGGCCCACATGGGATTGGCCCAGATCCAGATCGATGAGACCCACGGCTTCGCCGGCCACATAGGCCCGATAGACGAGATAGCGGGACAGGGTGCTCTTGCCGCTGTCGGTGCCGCCCAGGATCATGACCGTGCCCCCGACGGCCACGAAGCGATCCCCGGCCTCCCTCCAGGCCGGCGGCAGGTCCAGGGCGGAAAGGAAAGGGAAGGGCTCAGCCGCCGGCATGCCGCAGCCCACTGGAGGCCGGGGGGCCCTCCGGCCGCCCCGCCCGAGGGTCGCACCTGAATGCTTCAGAGCGGTGGTAGCTCATCCGTCCCTGGATGACAAGGCGGGGAACCCCGTGGATTACGCGGCCAGCCGTACCGTGGTGCCCACGCAGCTCACCATGAAGGCGTCCGGAAAGGCCAGGGCCAGCTGGGTGAGGGCCCGAAAACCGGTGCAGTGGCCGGCCACCAGGAGTTTGGGCTTGAGCTCCTTCAGCCCCGCAATGGTCTGGCGGATGAGGTCCGGCCCGCCGGCGGTGAGGTGCAGCCCGCCGATGAGGGCCGCCACCTCCGTCACCCCGGTGAGTTTCTGGGCGTATTTCACCATGTTGACGATGCCCGGGTGGCAGCAGCCGCCCACAATCACCAGCCCCTGGCCCTGGACATGGGCCACCAGGGCCTGCTCGTCGCTGAAGGGATCGTTCTCTTCCTGGCCCGCCACCAGCCGCTTGGGTCCGGGCAGAGGCGTCTCGTAAGGGGTGGTGGCCTCCACGGTGCCGGTGAGGAGGGCCTGGCCCAGGACCAGGGTCGGCCCGGTGTTTTCGTGCAGTTGGGCGCCCCGCCGCACCAGTTCGGCCCGCTCCAGCTCCCAGGGCCCCACCCGGCCTTTGGGGGTGAGGAGCAGCTTGGGCAGATAGGAGTCCCGATGCAGGAAGATGGGCAACGGCTTGTCCCGGCGGGCCAGGACCTCCAGCAGGCCGCCGTAGTGATCCGGATGGCCGTGGGACAGCACCAGGGCGTCCACCTCCGCCAGATCATGCTCCAGGGCTTCCAGATTGTTGAGGAGGGGCAGGGGCGAGTTGGCCGCATCCATCAGCAGGGTGGTGCGCCGGCCGTTTCCCTCCAGGGTGATCCAGTAGGCCAAACCATGGGCGGCCACCAGCGGCTTTTTAAGCCTGCCCGGCACGACGCGCTCCACCACTCCGGGCCGGGAGGGCTCAAAGACGTCATAAAAGTTGTCCACCAGCACTTCCACCGTGACCGCGCTCAGGGAGGGCAGTTCCATCAGCCGGCACCTCGGGCAGGGCGTAAGATCTGCAACACCACCTGTCCTGACACTACCGCCTGAGGTGTCTTTCTGTCAAGTAATCAATAAGGGGAGAATTCCCTGAAAGAGGAAGGGATGGCAGGGCCCGGCGGTTCCGACCCGGTCCGCCCCCAAAAAACAGGGCGGGAAGATCCCGCCCTGGGTGGACAACTAATAGGAGGAGGGCTTACAGGGAGAAGATTTTCACTGACGCCGCGGCCAGGTCATAGAACCAGCCCGGGAAGATGCCCACCAGGACCACCGCCAGGGCCGTGGCCGCCAGGGTGGCGGTGACCGCGGGGGTGAAGCTCACCGGCCCCAGGTCGGCCTCCGCCGGCCGCATGTACATGAGCACGGTGATGCGCAGATAGTAGTACACCGACACCAGGGAATTCATCACCGCGAGGATGACCAGCCAGATATAGCCCGCCTGCACTGCGGCGGCAAAGATATACAGCTTCCCCACAAAGCCGGCGGTGGGGGGCATGCCCGCCAGGGCAAACATGAAGACGCTCATGGCCGCGGCCAGACCCGGATGCTGCCGCCCCAAGCCGCAGTAATCGTAGATATTGAGATAGCGGTCCTGCTGCCGGCTCACCAGGAGGATGGCGGCAAAGGCGCCGATGTTCATCAGGGTGTAGGCCAGAAGATAGTACAGGATGCCCACCGCGGCCAGCTGATTGGCGGCCACCAAACCCACCAGGAGATAGCCGGCATGGGCGATGCTGGAGTAGGCCAGCATGCGTTTGATGTTGGTCTGGGCGATGGCCACCACGTTGCCCAGGGTCATGGTGGCCACGGCCAGCCCCCACAGCAGCCAGGTCCAGTCGGCCGCAAAGCCGGGGAAGGAGACATACAGGACCCGAAGGAAGGTGGCCACCGCGGCGGCCTTGACGGCCACGGCCATATAGGCGGTGACGGAAGTGGGGGCCCCTTCATAGACATCGGGGGTCCACATATGAAAAGGCACCGCGGCCACCTTGAAGCCGAAGCCCACCACGATGAGGCCCAAACCGAGAAGGATGAGGGGCTGGGTGACGGCCTTGGTGACCGCCAGCTTCTTGGCCAGCTCATTCAGGTACAGGGTGCCGCCCGCGGCGCCGTAGATGAGGGCCATGCCGAAGAGCAGAATGGCGCTGGAGAAGGCCCCCAGCACCAGGTACTTCATGGCGGCTTCGTTGGATTTCAGGTCCTCCCGGAGGAAGCCGGCCAGCACATAGACGGCGATGGACATGACCTCCAGGCCCAGGAAGATCATGATGAGATGGGCCCCGGCCACCATGATCATCATGCCGGTGGTGGCAAAGAGGAGGAGGGCGTAGTATTCGGACAGGTTTTTCCCGTACTCCTCCAGATACCGCCAGGAAAGGAAGATGGTGAGGGCCGCACCCAGAATCAGGATGAGATAGGCCAGGGCGGTGAAGCCGTCCACATAGACCATGCCGGCAAAGTCAGTGCCTTTCTTGCCCAGGAGGGTGAGGCTCTGGACCGCGGCGATGACCAGCGCGGCCAGACTGACCGCCGGAACCGCCGCCGGCCGCTCCTTGGACAGGGCGTCCCAGACCAGAATGGCGATGGCGGCCACGCTCAGGGTGAGCCAGGGGCCGATGCTGGCCAGACTGAAGGTGGGTATCGTCAGGCTCATTGCGCCTCCCCCTTGAAGACATGGGATAAGCTGGTGACTTGGGTGGCCTTGGCCTTCTCCATCAGGGCCACGAAGTGCTCCGTGGTGGCCTTGGTCTTGTTCAGGAAGGTGTTGGGGTAGACCCCGATCCAGACGATGAACAGGAGGATGGGTACAAAGACCGCGATCTCCCGGGCGCTCAGGTCGGTGAGCTGGCGGTTCTCCTCCTTGTCCACCTCTCCGAAGATGGCCCGCTGGAACATCCACAGCATATAGCAGGCCGCGAAGATCACCCCGGTGCCGGCCAGGGCGGCGTAGATCTTGTTCTCCTTGAAGGTCCCCAAGAGAATGAGAAACTCGCCGATGAAGCCGTTCAGGCCCGGCAGCCCGATGGAGGACAGGGTGACGATCATGAAGATGGTGGCGAACACCGGCATGACCGTGGCAATGCCGCCGAAATCGGCGATCATGCGGGTGTGGCGCCGCTCATAGAGGCAGCCGACGCAGAAAAACAAGGCCCCGGTGGACAGCCCGTGGTTGATCATCTGGATGATGCCGCCCTGGATGCCCTGGACGTTATAGGTGAAGAGGCCCAGCATGACAAAACCCAGGTGCGACACGGAGGAGAAGGCCACCAGGCGCTTCAGGTCCTTTTGCACCATGGAGACCAAAGCCCCGTAAATGATGCCGATGATGGCCAGGATGCTGAACAGGGGCACGAAATAGAGGGCCGCCTGGGGAAACAGGGGCATGTTGAAGCGCAGGAAACCGTAGGTCCCCATCTTCAGGAGCACCGCGGCCAGGATGACGGAGCCCACGGTGGGCGCCTCGGTGTGGGCGTCCGGCAGCCAGGTGTGGAAGGGGAACATGGGCACCTTGATGGCAAAGGCCAGCCCGAAGGCCAAAAACATCCAGAACTGCATCTTGAAGGGGATGTTGAGGCCGTAGAGTTTCAGGAGATCGAAGGTATAGGTGCCGGTGACTTTGCCGCCGTAGAAGTAGAGGACCAAGATGGCGACCAGCATGAGCAGGGAGCCAAACATGGTGTACAGGAAGAACTTGATGGCGGCATAGACCCGGCGGGCGGGATTGCCCCAGATCCCGATCAACAGGTACATGGGGATGAGCATCACTTCCCAGAAGACATAAAAGAGGAAGAGATCCAGGGCCACGAAGACGCCGATCATGCCGCTGGACAGGGCCAAAAGGCAGATCATGAACTCCTTGACCCGGTCCTTGATGTCCTCCCAGGTGGCCAGCACGGCCATGGGCCCCAAAAACGTGGTGAGCATGACTAGCAGGATGGAGAAGCCGTCCACGCCCACGAAGTAGCTGATGCCGTACTGGGGGAGCCAGTTGTAGCGCTCCACAAACTGCATCCCCGGGTTGGCGTCGTCGAACCGGAACCATAAGGGCAGGGAGAGGAGGAACTCGGCCACCATCACCGCCAGGGTGAAGAGCTTCAGGCGCTTGTCATCCTCGCGGTTCATGAAGATGAGCACCACCACCCCCGCCAGGGGAAGGAGGATGAGAAGGGAAAGAATGGGCAGCTGCATGAGCAACTCCTGCTTCGGATTACCCGAGTAAGTAGCCGACGACCAAGGTGACGCCCAGGACGATGGCCATGGCGTAGTTCTGCACGAAGCCGGTCTCCAGGCGCCGGAGGTGTTCGCTCAGCCAGGCCACTACCCCGGCGGAGCCGTTCACCGTCCCGTCCACCACCTTGTCATCCACCTCGGTCCACAACAGGGTGGAGCCCACCTTGATGGGTTCCACAATCAGGTAGTCGTAGATCTCATCCACATAATACTTGTGGTAGACCACGTCGTAGATGACCGGGAATTTCTCCGCCAGCCAGCCGGGAATCTCCGGCGACACCAGGTAGAACTTGTAGGCGATGTAGATGCCGACGGCCGCCACCGCCATGCTGAAGGCCATGAGCCCCAGCTCGGCGGAGATGGCCAGGTGGGCCTCATGCCCCAGGGGCGCAATGGCAGGGGAGAGAAAATCGTGGAACTTCTGGGCCCCGGGGATGATGGGGAAGTTGATCCAGCCGCCCACCACCGACAGGAAGGCCAGGGCCATGAGGGGGATGGTCATGGAGGGCGGCGATTCGTGGATGTGGTGTTCCACGTGGTGGGGCACCCGGGATTCCCCGAAAAAGACCATGTACACCGCCCTAAACATGTAGAAGGCGGTGATGCAGGCGGCCACGGTGGCGGTGAGCCACAGCCAGACATTGCCGTTGATCAGGGCATACATCAGGATCTCGTCCTTGCTGAAGAAGCCGGCGAAGGGGAAGATCCCGGCGATGGCCAGGGTGGCGATGAGGAAGGTCTTGTAAGTGATGGGGATCTTGTGCCGCAGGTTCCCCATGAGGCGGATGTCCAGCTCCCCGGCCAGGGCATGGCTGATGGACCCGGCGCCCAGAAAGAGGAGGGCCTTGAAGAAGGCGTGGGTCATGAGGTGGAAGATGCCGGAGACGAAGGCGCCCACGCCGCAGGCCAAAAACATGTAGCCCAGCTGGCTGACGGTGGAGTAGGCCAGGATGCGCTTGATGTCGAACTGGCAGGTGCCCATGGAGGCCGCAAAGATGGCGGTGGCGCAGCCGATGACCGCCACCACCGCCAGGGAGGTGGGGGCCAGCACATAAAGGGCGCTGCAGCGGGCCACCATATAGACGCCCGCGGTCACCATGGTGGCGGCATGGATGAGGGCGCTCACCGGAGTGGGGCCTTCCATGGCGTCGGGCAACCAGGTGTACAGCGGGATCTGGGCGGATTTGCCGGTGGCCCCCACAAAGAGGAGCAGGGTGGCGGCGGTGATGATGCCGCTGCCCACCGGATACTGGGCCGCCAGGGAGAAGACCTCCCGGAAATTCAGGGTGCCGAAGGTCCAGAAGATGACGAACATCCCCAGAAGGAAGCCGTAGTCGCCCACCCGGTTGACCACGAAGGCCTTTTTGCCGGCATCGCTGGCGGACTTCTTCTCATACCAGTAGCCGATGAGGAGATAGGAGCAGAGGCCCACGCCTTCCCAGCCCACGAACATCATGAGGAAGTTGTTGGCGCCCACCAGGATGAGCATGAAGCAGACAAAGAGGTTCAGGTAGGCGAAGAAGCGGGGGAAGCCCGGGTCATCGTGCATGTAGCCGGTGGAGTAGAGGTGGATGAGGGTGCTCACCCCGGAGACCACCAGGAGCATGACCAGGGAGAGGGGGTCCACCAGGAAGGCGACATTCACCGAAAACGAGCCGGAGGCGAGCCAGTTGTAGACCACCACCTCCACCGGTTTGGCCGCCGCCGGCAGGCGCAGGTACTCCAGGAAGACGGCCACGGTGAGGGCGAAACTGAGGCCCACGGCCACCGTGCCGATGGTCCCCACCTTGCCCTTGGACAGACTCTTCCCCAACAGGCCGTTGATAACAAAGCCGATGAGGGGGAAGACGGGGATCAGCCACACATAGGGTATGAAGTGCATAAACGTCGCCTCACCACTTGAGGATGTTCAGGTCATCCACGTACACGGTGGCCCGGTTGCGGTAGATGGCGATCACCAGGGCCAGGCCCACCGCCACTTCGGCGGCGGCCACGGTCATGACGAAGAAGACGAAGATTTGACCGTCCACCGCCTTGAAGGCGTCGGCAAAGCCGATGAAGGCCAGGTTGACGGCGTTGAGCATCATCTCGATGCACATCAGGATGATGAGGATGTTGCGCCGGATGAGCACGCCGATGGCCCCCAGGGTGAACAGGGCCAGACTCAATCCCAGATAATAGTTGACAGGTACGACCATGGAGGCTTCTCCCACCCGTTGCCTCGCCGGCGCCCCAGGCGGGCCCGGCTGTTTGCCCGTTAACGGAGTTTGGCCTTGGCCAGCACCACCGAGCCCACGATGGCCACCAAAAGCAGCACGCTGGTGACCTCGAAGGGCAGCAGGTAGTCGGTAAACAAGAGCCGGGCCACGGACTCAGTGTTCCCCAGACCCACCGGCAGCTCCGTCACCGGCTTGAGGACCACCTTGGCCAGTCCCATGCCGATGAGCACCGCCGAGAGCACGGCCACCGTGATGCCGGCGATCTTCAGGCCCAGACGGGGCCGGGCCAGCTCCTCTTCGGGCTGCCTCAGGTTGAGGAGCATGATGACGAAGAGGAAGAGCACCATGATGGCCCCGGCATAGACAATGATCTGGATGGCGGCGATGAACTCGGCATGGGCCAGGAGATAGAGGCCGGCCACCGCAAAGAAGTTCACGATGAGCCAGAGGGCACTCCGTAACGGGTGCGTCTGAAAGACTACCAGGGCCCCGGAAATCAGAGCCACGGCCGCCAGGCTATAAAAGAGGTATTCCATGTCCGACGCTTCCTCGCCAAAGGTTGTGGGTGGCTGACGGTGCGGTGTCCCGGGGCCGGCCAGCCCCGGGGCCGCAGTCTCTTACAGCCAATCCGGGGCGCGCATCTCCGGCTTCTTCTGGGTGGCGCGCTCAATGTCCAGAATCAGCACTTCCTTGTTGTATTGGGCCAGCTCATAGAGATTGTTCAGCTTGATGGCCGCCTTGGGGCAGGCCTCCTGGCAGAAGCCGCAGAAAATGCAGCGGGTCAGGTCGATGGTGAACTGCACCGGGTACTTCTCGTGCTGGGGGCCTTCCGCCGGGACGATGCCCCGGATGGCATTGCTGGGGCAGACCACCATGCACAGGGTGCAGGCCACGCACCGCCGGGTGCCGTCTTCGTTGATCACCAGCTCCGGGTGGCCCCGGAAGCGGGGATAGGGGGTGCGCTTCTCCTCCGGATACTGCAGGGTGATGGGCTTGGAGAAGCAGTAGCGCAGCGTTGTCGCCAGGCCTTTGATGAGGGGCAGAATCATGGGTGACCTCTTAACCAAGGAACAGGATGACCACACCGGTCACAAGGATGTTGAGCAGCGCCAGGGGCAGGAGCACCTTCCAGCCCAGATACATGAGCTGGTCGAAGCGGAAGCGGGGGTAGGTGCCCCGGACCCAGATGAAGACGAAGACCAGGACAAAGGTTTTCAGCACAAACCAGACGATGGGGGGCAGCACCGGCCCCTGCCAGCCGCCCAGAAACAGGGTGGTGGCCAAAGCCGAGGCTACGATGATGTGGCAGTATTCCCCCAGCATAAACAGGGCCCACTTCATGGAGCTGTATTCCGTCTGGTAGCCCGCCACCAGCTCGTTTTCGCACTCGATGAGGTCAAAGGGGGTGCGGGCGCACTCGGCGAAGGCGGCGATCATGAAGATGATGAACCCCAAGGGCTGCAGGAAGATGAACCAGAGGTTCTTCTGGGCCTCCACGATCTTGACCAGGCTCAGAGACCCCGCCAGCATGAGGACGCCGATGATGGAGAGTCCCAGGGCCAGCTCATAGGAGACCATCTGGGCCGAAAGGCGCAGGCCGCCCAGAAGGGAGTACTTGCTGTTGCTGGCCCAGCCGCCCAGCACCGCGCCATAGACCGCCAGGGAGGACATGGCAAAGACGTACAGGATGCCCACATTGACGTCGGCGATCACCCCCTGGTTGAGGCCTGCGGCCTTCAGATCCAGGGTCTGGCCGTACACGGTGATGGTGTCCGGCAGGATCTGGCTGGCAAAGGGGATCACCGCAAAGGGCAGGAAGGCGGTGATGGCGGTGATCATGGGCGCCATGATAAAGAGCACCTTGTTCACCATGGGCGGGGTGAAGTCCTCTTTGAAGAGGAGCTTCACCAGGTCGGCCAGCGGCTGCAGCAGGCCCCAGGGACCGACGCGGTTGGGGCCGTAGCGCAGCTGGATGAAGCCCAGGACCTTGCGCTCCATGAGCACGGTGTAGGCGATGGCCGTGAGGAAGACCACCAGGATCACCGTGATTTTCAGGGCCGTCAGCAGGATCAGCAGAGGCATGTTCATACGAGATCGCCTTTTTCCGGTTCAGCTCCGGGGCTGTGGGTCAGGGAGCCCCGGGTTTTTATGCCTTCTGGATGGAGACCCGCACCAGATTGGAGTTCAGGGTCAGCATCTGGGCGGCGGGCTGGGCAAAATGCTCCGGCAGGAAGGCCACCCCCGCCGGCAGCAAGGGATCCAGCGCCACCTTGGCCTCCACCTCCCCGTGCGAGGAGATGACCCGGGCCTTGTCGCCCGCCTTCAGTTCCAGTTGGGCCGCATCCTCAGGATTGAGGCTCACGGCCCCCTCCGGGGTGACCACCAGGGTGCCGCAGGGCTCATGGGTGGTGTAGGACCCGGAGTGCTGCAGCACCTTGCCGATGATCAGGGTGAAGGGCCGGCGGCCGGGCAGGCTGATGTCCAGGTCAAAAGGCACGAAGGTGCCTTTCAGCTCCGCCGGAATACCCGTCTTGCCCACCGCCTTCTTGGGCGCCAGGCCGGCGTACAGGGGGATTTGCCGGGCAAACTCGGCGAAGATCTGGGCCGGGTTGCGGTAGCTCATGGGCACCCCCAGAGCCGAGGCTAGGCGGCAGATGATCTGCCAGTCCGGGAGCACCCCGTCGGCGGTGAGGGCCGCCTTCAGCACCCCCAACCGTCCGGTGCTGCTGATGAAGGACCCTTCCTGCTCGGCATGGATGGCCACCGGCAGGACCACATCCGCCAGCTTGGCGGTGTCGGTCCGAAAGGCGTCCTGCACCACCATGAACTTCACCTTCCCCAGGAGCTTTTCCGTGCGGCTGCGGTTGGGGAGCCAGCGCAGGAGATCGCCGCCCAGGGCCCACAGCGCCCGGGGGGCTTCCGGGGCATCCTGTTCCAGGAGGTCCAGCACCTCCAGGAGGGTGGGGCCGGGCTGCTGCGCTACCTTCTTGTCGCCCCAGAAGGCCGGCGCCGCCGGGGAATCCAGGGGCAAAAGCCCCGGAAGCCGGTCGGGCAGCACCCCCAGCTCGCACACCCCCCGGGTGTTGGCCTTGTCCGCCACCGGGTAGAGGGCGCTCCCCGGGGTCCCGGGTTTGCCCACCAAAAGGAAAAGATCCGCCAGGGCCAGGGCGTTCATGTCGCCCTTGTCCTGGGACAGGAGTTCGGTCCCGAAGAGAATGGCCGGGGCCTGGGCCTGGGCCAGGATGGCCGCCGCGGCCTCCAGATCCGCCACTTCCACTCCGGCCCGGCTGGCGTATTCCTTGAGGCTGAATTTCTTCAGGCTTTCCTTGAACTCCTCAAAACCCTGAGCCGGCACGGCCGGGGCCAGATCCGGCTTGGCCGTCAGGAGGGCCTTCATCAGGCCGGCCACCACCAGGCGCTCGGCGCCGGGTTTGTAGCGCAGGCTGACGGTGGCCCAGCGGTCGAACTTGGTGCCCCGGGGGTTGGCCACCACCAGCTTGAAGTCATCCTTCTGCCGGGCGGCGTTGACGCCCCAGCCCAGGGGCGGCAGCTCCGGGGTCAGATCGGCGCCGAGAATCAGGGCGGCATCGGCCCGGGGGAGCTCCTCCAAGAAGCCCAGCACGAAGGTGAAACCGCTCCCCTTGGTGTCCTCCTTCACGGTAAAGGGGGAGGTGTAGGCCGGGGGCTTGGGATGGGGGCCGTCGGCCTCCTTTACCTCGGGCCAGCCGAAGACCTGGCCCAGGGCGCTCAGGGCCTTGACATAATGCAGCCGGGCGGGGTTGTCCAGGTTGTTGGTCCCCAGTCCTGCCCGGAAGAATTTCTGGAAGAGGTAATTGGCCTCATTGGTGGCCCGGGGCGAACCCACGCCGTAGAGGGCGCCGGGGCCGGCCTCCTCCAGGACCGCCTTGAGGCCTCCGGCCGCCGCGGTGAGGGCCTCCTCCCAGGTGGCCTCCTTGAGCTCGCCGTTGACCCGGACCAAGGGGGTGCGCAGGCGCTCCGGGGAGGAGAGGACCGGCCAGCCGAAACGGCCCCGGCCGCACAGCAGGGCGGTCTCGCCGTTGTAGACCCGCATGATCTCCCCGTCCTTGAGGTGCAGCTCATAGGTGCAGCCGCCGCCGCAGAAGGGGCAGACCATTTCGGTCTTGGTGACCTCCCAGGCCCGGGCCCGGTATTTGAACTGCTTGTTGATCAGCGCCCCCACCGGACAGATGTCGATGCAGGAGCCGCAGAACTCGCAGTCCAGGGGCAGCAGACCGGAGCCCAGCTCGGTGAAATAGCCCCGCTGCATGAAGTTGATGGCCATGGCCCCCACGTGATCCCGGCAGAGGCGGACGCAGCGGCCGCAGGTGACGCAGCGGTCGGTGTGCCGCTCCACCAGGAGGGACTCATAGTCCGGGGGCGAGGTGGCGGGGATGGCCGTCAGATCCACCTCGGGGACCCCCAGGGCGTGGGTCAGCTCCTGGAGCTCGCACTCGCCGCCCTTGTCGCAGATGGGGCATTCCAGGGCGTGGTTGATGAGCACCAGCTTCATGAGCTCCTGGCGGATGGCGGTCAAGCGGGGGGAGGCGGTCACCACCTCCTGACCCTCGGCCACATAGGTGGCGCAGGCCGGCAGGGGCCGGGGGGGACCCGGCTTCACTTCCACCACGCAGATGCGGCAGGAGCCGATGGGCTTCAGGGCCGGATGATAGCAGAGATAGGGGATGAAGATGCCGTTCTCCCGGGCCACCTCGAGGATGGTTTTGCCCGGTTCCGCCTGAATGGCCCGGCCGTCAATGGTAAGATTGATCATGATTCGTACCTGGGTTTTACTGTTGGTATAGTGGGTTATGAGGCCACCGGCGCCCGCCCGCCTGTGCCGGAGGTGGCGCGCGCCTGGTTCCATCCCCGGGCGGCGGAGATGCCCAGCACCTCCCGGTAGACCTGCCCCAGGCGGCGGATGGAGGCCTCCCGGGAGAAACAGCGCTCAGCCTTGGCCCGGGCCGCCCGGCGGAAGCGCGCCAGCTCCGCCGGCGACATGCGGGCGAAGGCGGCGATGGCCGCCGAAATCTCCTCCAGGCGGTGGGGGTGCACCAGAAAGCCGTTGTCCCCGTGATCCACGTTTTCCACCAGGCCGCAGAAACTGCTGCTGATGAGGGGCACCCCCATGGCCAGCATTTCCTTGGCGGCAAAAGACGAGGTTTCCACCGCGTCGCTTAAGACAAATCCCACATCAAAAAGGGAGATGACCGGCCGCACATCCGCCCGGTAGCCGCCGAAGATGAAGACCTTTTCCAGTCCCAGCTCCCGGGCCAGGGCCGTCAGGCGGCGGCCGTTGGCCTCGTCCCCCAGGACCAGGATCTTGGCCGGCCGCTTAAGCCGGGTCCGGGCAAAGGCCCTGAGGAACTGATCCACCCGCTTGTAGCGGCCGGTGCCGGCCACGGAGCCGAAGACAAAGTCCCCCTCTTCAATCCCCAGTTCCCGGGCGGTGTCGGCCTGCCGTTCCCAGGGCTGAAACCGCCGGAGGTCCACCCCGTGAGGGATCACCCGGGCGTTTTCCAGGCGTCCCGCCGCGCCGCTCTGCTCAAAGAGGGCCTGGGAGACGAAGATGTTGGCCTGCGTGAGACGGTTGTCCAGGAAATGGTGCACCGGGTCCCCGGCAATCCGCCTCAGGGCGTGCCGGGTGCGCACCAGGGGCACCGGCTGCCGGGACAGGAGCTTCCAGTAAGCCGCAATCCAATGATCCCGGGAGCCGTTGGCGTGCACCAGATCAAAACCGAACTCCCGATAGACAGCCTGCAGCCGGAAAATGCTGCGGAGGATGCCGGGGATCTCCCGCAGAGACCCGGGAAAATCGACCTCGTACCGTCTGATCCCCGCTTCCCTGGCCCAGCGGCTGAGGGTGGAACCCGGCGGGCTGGCCAGGGCCAGTCGGAACTCCTCCGCCAGCGCGCTCTCACAGAGGCTGCGGATGTAAGTACGATGCCCCCCGCCGTACCCGGGGTGCGGGTGGAAGTTGGTGATCAAGACGGAATACCTCAAGCCGTATCCTCGGTTATCGGGGTCGGTCCCCATGGCGGCCTTGAGCTTCAGCAGTCCACGTCCGCCAGCACGATGTCCATGGTGCCGATAAGCGCGATGAGGTCGGCCAGGAGCCGGCCCCTCGCCAGCTTGTCGGTGGCGTTCAATACCACAAAGGAGGGCCGGCGGATCTTCACCCTAAAGGGCCGCCCGCTGCCGTCGCTGACAATGTAAAACCCCATCTCGCCCTTGGGGGCCTCGATGGCCTGATAGACCTCGCCCGCGGGCGGGGTCACCCCCTCCTGGATGAGCTTGAAATGATTGATGAGGGCGGCGATGTCGGTGTAGACCTTCTCCTTGGGCGGCAGGCTGATTCTGGGGTCGTCCACCTTGATGTCGCCCTTGGGGAGCTTCTCCAGGGCCTGGCGCACGATCTTGGCGGACTCCAGCATCTCCTGCATGCGCACCAGGTAGCGGGAATAGACGTCGCCCTCCCGGGTGCCCAGGGGGATGTTGAAATCGAAGTCCTCGTAGCTGGAGTAGGGGTTGTCCCGCCGCAGGTCCCAGTCCACCCCGGAGCCCCGGGCCATGGGGCCGGACCAGCCCCACTGGAGGCACTCCTCCTTGGTCATCACCCCCACGCCCACGGTGCGCTTCTTCCAGATGGGGTTTTCCGTGAGCAGGGTGTCGTAGTCCTTCCACTTGTTGGGGAAGTCCTTGACGAAGGCCAGGGCCTCCTCCACAAAGCCCTCGGGCAGGTCCGCGGCCAGGCCGCCGATGCGGAAATAGGCCGGGAACATGCGGCCGCCGGAGACCATCTCACAGAGGTCCATGATCTTTTCCCGCTCCCTGAAGCCGTAGAACAGCGGGGTCATGGCCCCCAGGTCGTGGGCGTGGGTCCCCAGCCAGAAGATGTGGGAGGCGATCCGGGTGAGCTCGGCGATGATCACCCGGATGTACTGGGCCCGCTTGGGGACCTCAATGCCCAGGAGCTTCTCCACTGCCAGGCAGAAGCCGAAGTTGTTCACCTCCCCGGCCAGGTAGTCCAGCCGGTTCATCAGGGGGATGCACTGGTGGTAGGTGCGGTTCTCGCAGAGCTTCTCGATGCCCCGGTGGAGATAGCCCAGATCGGGCTGGGCCCGGACGATGACCTCGCCGTCCAGCTCCACCAGCACCCGGAGCACCCCGTGGGTGCTGGGGTGGGAGGGCCCCACGTTGAGGAGCATGGTGTCGTATTGTTTTTCAGGGAGAACGGGTGTCATAGTCGCATCCTTGGCCTGGGTGGCTCGGCCTCACTGCCCCCGCTGGGGGAATTCCTTGCGCAGGGGAAAGCCCACAAAGTCCTCAGGGAGAAGAATCCGCTTCAGGTTGGGGTGGCCCTTGAAGACAATGCCCATGAGGTCATAGGCCTCCCGCTCATGGAAATCGGCGGTGGCATGGACGCTCACCACCGAGTCGATGACCGGCGCCTCCCCGGGCAGCAGGCACTTGAGGGTGAGCCGGTCCCGGTAGCGGTGGGAGTAAAGGTTGTAGACCACGCCGAAGCGGGGCTCAGCCGGGTAATAGTCCACCGCGGCGATCATGGAGAGGTATTTGTAGCCCATCTCCGGGGCGTCCCTCAGGGCGGTGAGGAGGGCCCGGATGGCCTTGGGGTTCACCACCAGGGTGGTATCGCCCCGGAACTCCACCACCTCCAGGACGTCCTCGGGAAAGCGCTCTTGCAGGAAATCCACTGCCCGGTGCATCAGGCCGCCTCCTTCCGGGCCGCCAGTTTCTCCCGGTACTGCTGGGTGAGGAAGGGGTCCCTGAGGATCTTTTCATGCAGCTTGAGGATGCCGTAGAGCAGGCCCTCGGGCCGGGGCGGGCAGCCGGGGATGTAGACATCCACCGGCAGGTAGCGGTCGATGCCCTGCACCACCGCGTAGGAGTCAAAAATCCCGCCGGAGCAGGCGCAGGCCCCCATGGCGATGACCCACTTGGGCTCGCTCATCTGGTCATAGACCCGCTGGATGGCCGGCATCATCTTTTTGGTGACCGTGCCGGCGATGATGATGAGGTCCGCCTGCCGGGGGCTGGCCCGGAAGGCCTCCATGCCGAAGCGGGCGATATCCCAGCGGTTGGCCGCGGTGACGATCATCTCGATGGCGCAGCAGGCCAGACCGAAGGTGGCCGGCCACAGACTGCTCTTCCTGGCCCAGTCCACCAGCTTTTCCAGCGAGGTGGTGAGGATGTTGTAACCCAGATGTTCTTCAATACCCATGCAGGAGCTCCATCAGGCGGGTGCACCCGCCTTTACTGGGTGGGCGGCGGCTGCCTGCCCGCCGCCCGCGGCCGGGAGGCGGAAGCCTCCGGCGGGGCTCATTCCCATTCCAGGGCGCCTTTGCCCCAGACGTAGACCAGGCCCACGACCAGGACAAAGATGAAGATGGCCATCTCCACGAAGCCGAACCACCCCAGCTGCTTGAAGACCACGCCCCAGGGATAGAGGAAGATGGCTTCCACGTCGAACACGATGAAGAACATGGCGATGACGTAAAAGCGCACATGGTAGCGGCTGCGGGCATCGCCGATGGGGTCCATGCCGCATTCGTAGGGCATATCCTTGGAGGGGAAATGCTTCTTTTTCCCGAGGAGCTCGGACAAAAGGACGATGAGCCCCACCAGGCCGGCGGCAATGACCATGTAAATGAGAATGGGCAGATAACTGAGCAACATAGCGTGACCTTTAACCGAAGTCGTTCAGCCTCGGGCCGGGGTGCGGGACGGCCGCTCCCGGGGCGAAACCGGTCCGTTCTTTAATGCGCGGCCGCGGCCTTTTCGTGCCGGGTGCAGGCACCGGTGGGGCACCGGCCTTCCAAATGCGCCAGATAGTCCGCCTTGAAGCGCTCCAGGGTGGTTTTGAGGAAGGCGTAGGGGCTCCAGCCCAGGGCGCAGTTGGCGCTCTCCGTCATGGTCCTGGACAGGGACAGCATGCGCTCCAGATCGGCCTCGGTGGCGGTGCCGTCCGCCACCTTCAGGATCATCTCATAGAGGACCCGGGTGCCCCGGCGGCAGGGCAGGCAGAAGCCGCAGGACTCATGCTGGAAGAAGTAAAGCAGGCACTTCACCACGTCCACGATGCAGGTGCTGTCGTCCAGAACCAGGTTGGTGCCGGAACCCACCGCGCCCTCCACCTCGTACATGGCCTTGTACTCGAGGGGGGTGTTCACGTGTTCCGGGAGGATGAAGCCGCAGGCGGCCCCGCCGGGCTGCACCGCCTTCAGCCGGTGGCCCTGGCGCACCCCGCCGCCGAACTGATCAATGAGCTGGCTCAGGGGCAGGCCCATGTTGCATTCCACGATGCCGGGGCGGTTGACATGCCCCACCACCTGGAAGATCTTGGTGCCGGCGGAATCCGGGGTGCCCTTGCTCTTGTACCACTCGGCCCCCTTCTTGATGATCTCCGGCACGCTGGCCAGGGACTCCACGTTGTTGACGATGGTGGGCTTGTTCCAGACGCCCACGGTGCCGGGGAAGGGGGGCTTCACCCGGGGATAGCCCCGCTGACCCTCGATGGAGTTGATGAGCGCGGTTTCCTCGCCGCAGACATAGGAGCCGCCGCCAGTCTGGATCTGGATGTGGAAGCTGAAGCCGCTCCCCAGGATGTTATGGCCCAGGAAGCCCCGCTCCAGGGCCTGGTTGATGGCGTTTTGCAGGCGGTACATGGAGAGGTAGTACTCGCCCCGGACGTAGATGTAGCCGAAGTTGGCCCCCACGGCGTAGCCGGCGATGATCATGCCCTCGATCACCCGGTGGGGGTCCCCCTCCATGATATAGCGGTCCTTGATGGTGCCCGGCTCGCCTTCGTCGGCGTTGCAGATGATGTACTTGGGGAAGACCTTCAGGGGCCGGGTGAAGGACCACTTGAGGCCGGTGGGGAAGCCGGCGCCGCCCCGGCCCCGGAGCCCCGACTCCTTGACCACGTTCACCACTTCCTCGTCGGTCATGGAGAGGGCCTTCTTGAGCCCCTCGTAGCCGCCCCGGGCCAGATAGTCGTCGATGCTCATGGGGTCGATCTGATCGACGTTCTGCAAAAGCGGCGTCTCATCGGGGCTGGGGGGATAGGCGCTCAAGGGATTGGTGGTGCGCCGCAGCTGGGTGTAGTCCGGGGCCTTGCCGGCCCGGTAGTCGGCCAGGATCTGGCGGATCCGGTCCGGGGTGAGGTGGCCGTGCACCACCTCGTTGATCTGCATGGCCGGGGCCACCTCGCACACCCCCAGGCAGGCGGTGAGCTCCAGGGTGAAGAGGCCGTCGGCGGTGGTGCCGCCCACCTCCACCCCCAGCTCCCCCTTGAGGAAGCTCAGCATGTCCTCAGCCCCCAGCACATGGCAGGGGGGGGATTCGCACAGCCGGATGATGTACTTTCCCCGGGGCTGGGTGGAAAACATGGTGTAGAAGCTCAGCACCCCGTAGAGATAGGGGTAGGGGATGTCCATGGTCTGGGAGACCAGGGTGAGGGCCTCCATGGGCAGCCAGTTGCCGCAGAGGCGCTGCACCTGGTGCAGGGCGGGCAAAAGCCCCCCCTTGATCTGTTTGAAGCGGGTGCAGACGTCCTTGATGCTGGCTATCTGGTCGGAACTCAACGGGGCACTGACGGGGCGCTTGATTTCCAGCATGATCAGTCCAGGAGAGAGAAAATTGTGAAAATTTTCTTAATTCCCGTCTTTTTTAATCCCATCGTCTGAGGGTGTCAAGAATTTTTTTGGGGAAAAACCCGACAGGCCCGAAAGGCGCGGGCGGGCAACCTTTTCAGGGACCGAAGCGGCGGAAGGGGTGAAGGGTGAGGGCCTTGAGCCAGGCGGCGCTTTCCCGGAGCACCATGCGGGTGAGCCAGAAATAGCGGCGCTGCCGCCAGTAGTGGCGCACCAGCCCCGGGGCCGCCAGGGGATGGAGGGTGATGGCATGGCGGCGGAAGTGGCGCCGGAAAAGGAACAGGGCCCGCCGCAGATGCAGGGAGTCGCTCACCAGGCCCACCTCCCGCAGGCCCAGGTGCAGCACCACCGGCAGGAGATGCATGGCGGAGGCCTGGGTGCTCTGGCTGTGCTCTTCCAGGATGAGGCGCCGGTCCAGGTGCTCCCGGAGGGCCGGGCCGCCGTGCTCCTCCGCCCAGGTGCGGGCCGCCGCGGCCATGGCCCCCGCTTCGGTGACCGGCATCAGACCCGGAAGGGCGGTCGGGCCGCCGGAGAGGAGGAGATAGGGCCGGCCCCCCTGGGCCTGCCACAGGGCCAGGGCGTGCATCAGGCGGGCCCGGGCGATGCGGCCGGGTTTCCCCTCGGAATTGAGCTTGGCCCCCAGGACAATCAGGCCGTCCAGGGGCGGCAGGGTCTCAAACCGCGGCATGGTTCCCAGGGATGCAGTCGGATGGGACCGGAGGCCGGAGGACTCCGGGGACCCTCGCCCTCTCCCTCTCCCCGGCCCTCCCATCCTTTGGCGTCCGGTTGCAAAACGCCCCTCCCCCCAATCTGAGGGATGAGGCGGGCCGATGTTGCCGGTTTGGCGAAACCCATCCTTTATATGGGGTTGGGGGAGGGGGAGGGGCGAGGCCGGTGGACCCGGCCCCTTTCCCAGGGTAACTTTATTTAACTACTCAGGGGCGCGTGGGGAGAGTGTCAGGGGGAGGGTGGAAGTCCCCGCCTCCCCCGCCCCCCGCACATCCTCCTAACGCCGGCGGCGCCGCTCCTTCCGGGTGGCGGCCTTCCAGGCGGGTTCATCCCGCCGTCTGGCCTTGGGCCTGGGGCCTTCTGTCAGCAGGGAGGCGAGATCCACCCGCAGCTCCCCGGGGACCGGAGGCGGCCCCGGGGGCTTGGACGGCCGGGGGGCCTCCTTCACCGGCGGCGGGGAGCTGAGCTCCAGGAAAGACCGGGGTATTTCCCGGGCCAGAAACAGCTCCTCGCCGTAAGCCGTAAAGGTGACCCCCTGGCGGGCTGCGGCCTGGGCCTGCACGGTCACCGGCACCGGCTCCGGGGCCCGGCGTCTCCCCAGCTTCAGCGCCATCTCCGGGGTCCGGGCCAGGACCAGCTCCTCCCCGGCCGGGGGCCTGAGCCCTTCCTCCCACACCCGGGGGTGGTGCCGGGGAGGGATGGCAATATACAAGTAGGTGGGCACCGGTTCCCCGGGACGGCGTAACTCCGGCGGAGACGGCATGAGGCTGCGGATGCGGTCCCCCGCCAGTTCAATGCCGGGGGGCTGCTGCAGCACGGCCAGCTCCTCCAGGTGCCGGCGCCTGACCCAGGCCAGACCCGGCTCCCCCGCCAGAGCGGCCAGCAGCCGCTTCACCGGCACAAAGCCTGCTGCGTCCAGCACCAGCCCCAGGTCATCGGGCCGGTGCCCCAGGAAGTATTTCAAGGTGCGGGCCAGGTCGGCCAGGTTCCGGGGCAAAGCGGGCATCAGAGGACCGGCATCGGGTTTACGGGTGCGCCTGCTCTTCTGCCGGGGCCGAGGCGGCCCCGTTGACTTGAGACTTACCAGAGGCCGGAGCCCGGCGCAAGGCTTGACAAGGCCCGGGGGAATGGTAATGTAAATAGGTTGAATCGGGTGCCATGGCGGCTTATTTCAGTGAGGCGGACAAGCGGGTCCTCTGCCAGGCGGCGGTGATCGCCGAGGACATGACCTCGGATTATTACAAACTCTCCCACAGCCGCTGGCTCAAATCCCGCTATGATATCCTGACCCGGGAGCACCTCCGGGCGGAGGAGGTCTCGCCCCACGCCCTGGCCATGGTGAGCCGCTACGACGGCCGCCCGCCCGACCGCTGGCTCCCCTCCGCCGCCTTTGATTATTACCGCATCTGCCTGCAGGACCCCAACATCCTGGCGGCACTGCGCCGGCGGCCGGCTCTGAGCCCCCTGGCCCTGCTGTGTTATGTGCTCACCCATGAGCTGGTGCACATTGTGCGCTTCAGCCGCTTTGAGGCCCGTTTTGACGCCGGGGTGGCGGAGCGGGCGGCGGAGGAGCGCCTGGTGCACCGGCTGACCCGGCAGATCCTGGCCCCGGTGCGCTGCCTGGATCTCACGCCGGTGATTGATTTTTATGAGTCCCAATCCTCAGGAGGTCGGATGTATGCCCATCTATGAGTATCAGTGCAGCGCCTGCGGCCGGATCGTGGAGAAATGGCAGAAACTCTCCGAGGAGCCGTTGACGGTCTGCGCCACCTGCGGGGGGCCGCTGCACAAGCTCATCAGCAACTGCGCCTTCCATCTCAAAGGTTCCGGCTGGTATGTCACCGACTATGCCGGCAGCCGGGCCAACTCCGCCACCAGCGACTCCGCCACCGACAAACCGGGCGACTCCTCCCCTGCGGCCGCGGACTCCGGGTCAACCTCCGGTAAGTGACCAACCTGCTGACACTCCCTGGCGGGGAGAGAAAGAGAGCATCCGTGGCCGAAATCAAAAGCGCCCTGGAACTGGCCCTGGAAAAGGCCGAACGCTTCGGCAAGGCCTCCAAGGAAGAGCTGGCCAAAGAACGTTATCAGGAACAGGGCCGCCATCTGGCGGTCAACTACCTGAAAGGCGAAGGGGACCTGGAGGAGGAACTGAAAAAGCTCCCCCCCGAGGCCCTGGAACCGGTGCGGCAGGCGGTGAAGGAAGTGCTCCTGCGCAACATCACCCTGCCCCGGGACGAAACCGTGGACGAGCGCCAGCGCCGCGCCCTGGAGGGCCTCCTGCTGGCGGCCTCCAACAAAAAGGGCATGGCGCTCCTCAAAAAAGAGGTGGAGCAGATCTGGCAGCAGTTCCTCCAGGCCAGAAACGGCGCCTACCAGCAGCTCAAGGCCAGCTTCAGCCACCAGCTCACCTCCTATGCCCGGGCCCTGGAGGCCCAGCTCGGCGCCCGGGTGCGCCTGGAGGTGGAGCACCTGCCCCAGTTCCAGGAGGAGTGGCGGAAGTTCGAAACCCAGCTCATCAACCAGTTCGAGCCCGTGCTGGCCGACCGCAAGGAGCGCATGGCCGCGCTGTGAGGTAAGGGGGCGCCCTGCGCCGGGCGCCCTCCCCGCCTTATCCCGCCCCCGGCCCCTTGCCGGGGTTCCGGCCGGCCAGCAGGCGGCGGAAATTGTCCCCCAAGATGCCCCGCTCCACTGCCGGTGGCAGGCCCAGGCGCCGGAGCCGGGCCAGCTGCGCGCCGGGATCGCCGAAGGGGTAATCGCTGCCGAAAATCAGCCGCTCACTGCCGAAGCGGCCCAGATAGTCCTCCAGCTCCCCGGGGGAGGCCAGGGAGGTGTCGGCCCAGACGCAGGGGAGGGACCATACCCCGGCCCGGGCCAGAGCCCGGTAGCCGCCGTTTAGGCCCCCCAAATGCGGAATGATGAGGG
Organism: Syntrophobacterales bacterium; assembly: GCA_023512475.1. Classification (GTDB taxonomy): domain Bacteria; phylum Desulfobacterota; class Desulfobaccia; order Desulfobaccales; family 0-14-0-80-60-11; genus JAILZL01. Next base: position 746 of record JAILZL010000023.1, on the reverse strand, counting down.
GCACGCCGGGCGGCAGCAGCTTCTCTAAGAAAAACAGGGTGTGGGCGAAGGTCTCCTCCAGTAGGATGGGAAGTCCCCTCCTGTGCACCACCGCCAGAAACTCCCGGCAGCGGGGGTCCTCATAGCGGTACTCCGGCTCATCCCCGTGGCGGTGCCACTTGATGGCCGCATAGCCCTCCCCCAGCTCCTCCCAGGCGAAGTCATTCCAGACGAAGAAGTACGGGAAGATCTGGATCTCCGGGTCTGCCAGATCCAGGAGATAGCGGTGGGCCCGGCGGCGGGTGGCCTGCCAGGCGGGGGTGTCGGTGAAGGTGGGGTCGTAGCGGTCGTAAATGTCCTCCACCGGGGGGATGAGGCCCGCCCCCCGGATGCCGGCGGCCAGCAGGCGGTCCCGCACCCCTTCCCAGGGCCAGAGGACGTTCTGGACCCCGCAGTGCAGGTGCGCATCGATGATCCGCGGAATTTCAGGGGAATTCCTTTGGGTCGTCTCTGGATTCATCCGTTCCTTGCGATAGCCGGACCCTTCGGCAGGCTGACAAAAGACATGACATAGAAAAAGGTTACAATGACCAGGAGGAATTTGATTCCGCTCAGAAAGGTGACAGTCTGCAACAGGGCACCGAACAGGGAGCCGATGAGTGTACCGCATCCGGTTTTCTGGACACAAGTTTTTTTTTAAGCGGCCCTGGCGAGTGAGTGCTGAGCGAGCCACTGCGCTCTGGTTTGCCAGGGGCTGAGAAAGCCAT
>JAILZL010000022.1 GCA_023512475.1 Syntrophobacterales bacterium | reverse complement strand
ACCCTGGTGAGTCAGGGAGTGGATCTGGCCACAGTGCAGGCGCTCCTGACCCATAAGGATTTTAAAACCACCCAGAGATACGCCCATCTCTCTCCCAGTACTCTCAGAAAAGCGGTGGAGCAAAGTGTAGACTTTCTGGTCCCCACGATCACAGAGGAAAGGAAGGAAGGCGAACCGGTGCCAGGAGCCCAGGTTTAATTCAGAAACACTGCTGTCCGGCACGCTAATTGAATAGCAAGGGTTGTCGGTTGTCTGGTGGTCGAAGCCCAAGCAAGGCCCACAAGTCCATGCGTTCCAGGAGCATGGTTTGGGCCAGGCGGGTGAGTTCCAGGAGTCCCCAGCCCGCCTTGGTCTTAAACTTGACCCACACCAGGAGCAGGTAAGCGATCAACGCAGTCCAGATTTGGATCAACACGGCATTCTTGGAGGTCCCGTAAAAGGCCTTGATTTTCAGGTTTTGCTTGATCCACTTGAAAAAGAGTTCGATCTGCCAGCGGCGGCGGTAGAGTTCGGCCACCTCCAGGGCAGAGAGGTCCAGACGGTTGGTTAAAAAGACATATTCCTGGCCGGTCTCCGGGTCCCGGTAGTGCACCCGGCGCAGCAGCTCAGGGTAGCAGGCCTGGCCCTGAGGGGAACTCAACCGGATAACCTGGTCGGCCAGGACCGGCCCGGCAGCCGTCTGCTCCTGGATAACCTCATAACAGGAGTTGCTTTTGAGCCGGGTCACAAACCAGACGCCGTCCTGGTGCAAGCGGTACAGCCAGGCATAATCCAGGTAGGCCCGGTCAAAGATCAACAGATCGCCCGGCTCGAAGTGCAAGTCTTGGACGGCCTGGCGGTCATGGGTCTTGCCGTCGGTGACCAGGACGCACTGGGGCAGCAACCCGGTAAGCACGGTGTGCAGCTTAATGGCCCCCTTGCGGGTCCGAAACTTAGCCCAGGGAAACACAGCGGCGCAGAGGTCAATGGTGGTGGCGTCGATGATCTTGATCGGCGTAGCCTTCTGAGGCTGTGGCGCGAACTCGGCGGAGAGCCGCTCATACAGCTTATAATAAGTCTTTTCGAAGATGACCGCGGGGCGCAGCTTATTGGCGTCAGAGAGGGTGGAACGCTTCACCTCGGGAAGGCCCAGATGGTAAAGCTTGTGGCCTTGCCGGTTGACGCTGAACACCACGTCCCGGAGACTTTTGCGGGCGCTCCACTGGCCGAAGAGCATGGTCACCAGGTGCGACCAATAAGTGAACTTCCTGGCGTCCGGCCCCTGCCAGGCATGGGTGTCCACCAGGTGATCGAAAACATGTCTCGGTATGAGTTGTAGTAATTGCCCCATGAGTGTGCTACAATGTGCCATAAGCCCCATAACTCCTTTCAATGCTTGTATTTTTCGCTGAAACATTATAGCACTGATTGGCGCCCATGGGGCTGTTTTACTTGCTATCTAAAGTAATTTCTACCGGACAGCAGTGAGTTAAATAATAATTTCTTATGATTGCCCCGTTATCCCATCCGATATTTCAGCCGCCCTTCCCGGTTTCACGGCGCCATGGTGGTCTGGTAGACGAATTTCCCCTGCTCCACTCGGATGATCACTACCTCCTTGAGGGGGTTGTGGTCCGGGCCCATGGTGATGCGGCCGGTGATGCCCGGGAAGTCCCGGGTCTCCGCCAGGGCCCGGGCCACCTGCTCCCCCTGGGTGGTCCCCGCCCGCTCCATGGCCTGGGCCAGGAGGAAATAGCATTCCCCCCCCAGGGCGGCGAAGGCGTCCAGCTCCTTTTGGTGGGCTGCCTCATAGGCGGTGAGGAATTGCCGCCCCAGCTCGGTGTGGATGCCCTGGCGGTGGAAGTGGGCGGTGAAGACCATGCCCTCCATCGCCGGGCCGCCGATGCTGATCAATTCCGGCACCTGGGCACCGTCGCCGGTGAGGATGGGGAGCTTCATCCCCAGACCCTGCATCTGTTTGGCCAACAGGGCGTTTTCGGCATAGTAGTTGGGCGCGTAGAGCAGCTCCGGCTGGGCGGCCTTAAAGCCGGAGAGCTGGGCGGTGAAGTCCTGGTCCCCGGTCTGGAGATAGCTCACCGCCACGATCTCTCCCCCCAAGCGCTTGAATTCCTGCATGAAATAGTTCCCCAGGCCCACGCAGTAATCCTGGGCCTGATCGATGAGCACCGCCGCCCGGCGGGCCTTCAGGTGCTCATAGGCGTAGCGGGCGGCAACTTTGCCCTGCAAATCATCCACAAAACAGGCCCGGAAGGCGAAGGTGCGGCCCTGGGTCACCAGGGGATTGGTGGCCGTGGGGGTGATATTGGGGACCCGGGCCCGCTCGGCGATGGGCACCCCCGCCAGGGTGTCGCTGCTGATGACCTCGCCGATGATGGCGTGCACCTTCTCCTTTTCGATGAGACGGCTGACGGCGTTGGCCGCTTCGATGCGGTCGCTTTTGGTGTCCGTGAGGATAAGCTTCACTTCCCGGTTGAGGATCCGGGGCCGGAGCTTGTGGGCCGTCTGCACCCCTTCCCACACCATCTGGCCCATGGCCGCGGCCGGGCCGGTCATGGGGAGATAGAGTCCGATCTTCACCGGCTCCGCCGCCGCCAGGCCGGCCGGGCTGAGGAGGGCCAGAAGCAGGGGGACAAGCCAGCGTCGCATCGCCATCTCCACTCCAGCATCCGGGGTTTTCCCCCTTCTTAAACTTTTTTATAATATCACAATGATCCGGCTTCGGAAAGGCCGGCGATGGCCCCAGCTTCCCGCCCAAGGAGGCCCGGTATGCAACTGGTGACGGAAAAACTCCTCCTTCCCGAGGGCTGCAACCTGATTCTGGGACACAGCCATTTCATCAAAACCGTGGAAGACCTGTACGAGATCATGGTGGGCACCGTGCCGGGGGCCAAATTCGGCCTGGCCTTCTCGGAGGCCTCCGGGGAGTGCCTCATCCGCACCGAGGGCAACGACCCGGAGCTCATCGCCGCGGCCACGGAAAACGCCCGCCGCTTGGCCGCGGGCCACACCTTTGTCCTTTTGCTCCGCCAGGCTTACCCCATCAACGTGCTGAACGCCATCAAGCTCTGCCCCGAGGTCTGCCGCATCTTCTGCGCCACCGCCAATCCGGTGGAGGTGGTGCTGGCCCAGACGGAGCAGGGCCGGGGGATTTTGGGGGTGGTGGACGGCTTCTCCCCCAAGGGGGTGGAGGCGGAGCACGGCCGGGCCTGGCGCCACGACCTGCTCCGGAAGCTGGGGTATAAAAAGTGAGGCCCCCGGGGCAGCTGGCCGGCCGGCCTGGTGAGGGCCCCCCGGCCCCAGGGGGGCGGCCGCCGGACGGGGGGCCGCCGCCGTCCGGCCGCGGCCCGGGCCCCGGCGCATGAAGGCTGCCATCCTGGCCGCCGGGCTGGGGACCCGCCTCCTGCCCCTGACCCAGGTCCTCCCCAAGGCCCTGGTGCCGGTGTGCCATCGGCCCCTCCTGGGGCTCCTCCTTTCGCAGCTGGCGGAGGCGGGCTGCGTCCAGGCAGCGGTGAACACCCACCACCTGGGGGAGGAAATCCTCCATTTTCTGGGGCGGGAGGGCCCTTGGGGCCTCCAGGTGCAGGTGAGCCATGAACCGGAGATCCTGGGCACCGGCGGCGGCCTCAGGAACCTGGCCCGGCTTTTGGGGCCCGGCCCCTTCCTGGCGGTGAACGCCGACATCCTCACGGACCTGGACTTCGCCGCCCTTTTTGCCCGGCGGGATCCCGGAGCCGTGACCACCCTGGTGGTGCAGGACCACCCGCCCCACAACAACGTCTGGCTGGACGGGGCGGGAGACGTGTGCGGCATCGGACCCCGGCCGCCCCAGGCGGTGGGGCCCCCTTTGGCCTACACCGGCATCCAGGTGGTGGAGCCCGGGATGCTCACCTGGCTCCCCGGGGAGGGCCCCCTGGATCTGGTGGCGGCCTGGCGCCGGGCCATCGAAGCCGGAATCCGGCTGGCGGCGCTTCAGGTGGCAGGCCACTTCTGGCAGGACCTGGGCCACCGGGAGAGCTATCTGGCGGCCCACCTGAGGCTGTTGGCCGGGGAGTCCCCCGCCCTGGGCCGGCTGCTGGGGCCCCTGTCCGATCCCCTTCTCGCCCCGGACGTCCGGTTGGCTCCCGGGGTCCGCTTCGGGCCGGGGGTGGTGCTGGGGCACCGGGTGCGGGTGGAGGAAGGGGTTTTTCTGGAGCGGACCGTGGTGCTGGACGACGCCCGCCTCGCCGCCGGGGTGTGCCTTTCGGGCTGCGTGGTGGGCCCGGGGGTGCGGGTAACCGCCTCCGCCCGGGAGGCGATCATTGCCGGACGCGGATGAAGGGGCCGCGGAGAAGCCGGTTTTTTTGAGATGCGCCGGGAAAATCCAGACCCAGGCCAGGAGAGGCCAAACCAGGGGTGGGTAAGGGAGGAGGGGCCGCGGCCTTCGGGGCCCTTCCGCCGGAAGCTTTCCCCCCGCATCTCCGTGTGATCAGCTCCTATGCCCACCTCTGCCCGTCTCATCTGGCTGACGCGCCTCTTCCTGCTGCTGTGGGCCTTGCAGGGCCTCTGGGTTCTGTGGGAGCTGGGGCCGGATGTCCTGGATTCGGGCCGGCGTCTCCTGTGGGGCCCCCGGGGCGCCGCGGTGCGCCTGGAGGACCCCTTTTACCTCTGGATCCTGGAGCTGTCCCGGGAGATCCCCCCTTCCGGCGCCTACCTCTTCCTGGACCGCTACGAGCGGGGCAAGGAGATCGAGGCCCGCTATCACCTCTTTCCCCGGCGGCATGTGCTGGGCGCCCCCAACCTGCCGCCCAGCTATCTCTTCTATCTCCTGCGCCATCATCAGGCGGGTTTTCTGGTGGCCCACACCGCCCCGGAGCCCCTGAGCCCGGAGGTGGCGCGAGCCGTGGCCACCCCGGCCTTTTCGGCCTGTCCCCCCTCCGGACGGGGCCTGCTCTTCCGGGTGGACCTGGGCCGCCTTCAGGGGGACTTTTATGATTGAGGGCCTGCTGGTGGCGCTGCGCTGGCTTTCGGCCCTGGGCTTCTGCCATCTGATCGGCTACGCCCTGCTCCGCCTCCTGTGCCCCCGCCCCGGCCACTATGCCGGGACCGAAATCCTGGCCCTCAGCTTCGGCGTCGGCTCCCTGGCCGTCACCTGGTGGATGCTGGCCCTGAGTGCCTGGGGGATTCCCTTCCGCCTCGAGGCGGTGCACCTGCCCCTGGCCGGCCTGGCCGCCGCTCTCCTCCTGGCCACCCGCGTCCGGGGCCACCCCTTCCTGGGGACGAGGATTACTCACGCCTTCTCTCCCCCCTGGACGCCGGTGGAAAAGCTCTGCCTGGCCGGATTGCTCCTGGTGCTGCTCTTTGCCTTCCTCCGGGCCGTCCTCTTCCCCATGTGGGCCTGGGACAGCATCGCCACCTGGGGCTTCAAGGCCAAGATCTTTTACCTCCGGCAGAGTATGGACCTTCAGGGCCTGACGGCCCACCCGTACTACCCCAACCATGTGCCCCTGCTCCTCACCTTCTTCTACCTCACCCTGGGGGGCGTCCAGGACCACCTGGCCCAGGGGCTCTTCCCCTGGTGGGGGGCCCTCACCCTGGGCTGGCTGTATGCCCTGCTGCGACGCCGGGGGCTTACCCGGGGCCAGGCCCTGGGGGTCACCCTGTTTTTCGCCACCAGCGGGGTCACCTTCCTCACCCACCTCTACATCGCCTACGCCGATCTGCCCCTCACCTTCTATGCGGTGGGAGCCGCCGGGCTCCTCTATCTGACCCTGCAAGACGCCGCCCCGCCCGGGAGCCTCCCCCTTATCGCCCTGATGTGCGCCGGGCTGGCCTGGACCAAGTTTGAGGGTGCGCCCCTGGCCGCCACCTTCATCCTGGCCGCCGCCCTCACCCTGCTGTGGCTCCGCCCCCCCACCCTGGGCCCCCGTCTGGTGGCCCTGGCCTGGCCGGTGGGAGGGATCCTTCTGGGCACCCTCCCCTGGCGCTGGTTCATGGCGCAGCAGCATATCGAGGTGGGGGCGGACCACATCCTGAGCTTCTTCCCCCACCAGTTCTTTCAGGCCATCCCCTCTCTGCTGAAAATCCTGGCATTGCCCTTCGCCTTCGGGGTGCTGTGGTGGGCCACCCTGGCCGCCGCCCTCCTCCTGGGCCGCCGTCTGTGGCGCAGCCCGCTCCTGTTTCCGGCCCTCACCCTGGCCGGCAACCTCCTGGCCATCCTCCTGGGCTACGCCCTGGCCCCCACCTCCGCGGAGGAATTCCCCCTCTATGTCCGGGCCACCCTGGACCGCCTCCTGCTGCACATCGCCCCCCTGGCCGCCCTGCTGGTGGGGGAGGGGGTGAAGGAGATGGGGGAAAGGCCGGGCACCTGAGGCCCCGCAGCCCCCCTCTTCCCCTGTAGGCATCCGGGATAAGAGATGCGCCGGCGGGGAAAGACTCCCCCAAAAAAACCGGGAAGGCAGGCTCTTGCCCGCCTTCCCGGAATTCCCGGCAGGGAAGGACCCCGGGGGCAGGAAACCTCAGGTCCCCGCCCCGGCTTTGAAGGTCAGCCCAGGCGGCACACGCCGGCGGCGCAGACCTTTTTGGTGATGTGATCCTCGAACTCCTGGCGGAAGTTTTTGTAGGCGCTCAAAAAGGGCGCCGGCGCGGTCTGTCCCAGGGGACAGAAGGAGGCGTCGATCATGGCCGCGCCCAGGCGCTCCAGGAGGGCCAGATCCTCCAGGGTGCCCTGGCCCCGGCAGATGCGGTTGACGGTCCTGAGGATGAGGGGCGTGCCCTCCCGGCAGGGAGTGCACTGGCCGCAGGATTCATGGGCGAAGAACTTGGCCACGGCCCGCACGAAATCCACCACGCAGACACTCTGGTCCGCCACCAGCATGGTGCCGGAGCCCAAAGCACCCCCCACCTGGGCCAGGGAGCCGAAATCCAGGGGCGTGTCCAGGGCCGCGGCGGTGACGATGCCGGCGGAGGCGCCCCCGGTCTGGCAGAACTTGAAGGTGCTCCCGGGCCGCATGCCGCCGCCGTAGGTGTCGATGAGCTCCCTCAGGGTGATCCCTGCCGGCACCTCCACGATCTGGGGCGTGGCCACATGGCCGATGATCTGGTAGATCTTGGTGCCGGTGGTGTCGGGGGTGCCCAGGCTCTTGTACCAGGCGCCGCCCTTTTCGATGATGGCCGGGACGCTGGCCAGGGTCTCCACGTTGTTGACGATGGTGGGCTTGCCCCACAGGCCCGAGACCCCCGGGAAGGGCGGCTTCATGCGGGGATAGCCCCTTTTGCCCTCGATGGATTCGATGAGCGCGGTCTCCTCGCCGCAGATGTAGCAGCCGAAGCCCGAGCGCACCTCGATGTCAAAGGAAAAGTCGGTGCCGAAGAGGTTCTTTCCCAGAAAGCCTCTGGCCCGGGCCTGCTCGATGGCCTTGGCGAGGCGGTGCTTGGAAAGGTAATACTCCCCCCGGACATAGATGTAGCCCTGGGAGGCGCCCACGGCGTAACCGGCGATGGCCATGCCCTCCAGAATCTTCTGGGGGTCGCCCTCCATGATGTAGCGGTCCTTGATGGTCCCCGGCTCCCCTTCATCGGCGTTGCAGATGATGTATTTGGGGGTGACGGTGAGGGGGCGGGTGAAGGACCACTTCAGCCCGGCGGGGAAGCCGGCACCGCCCCGGCCCCGGATGCCGGAGGTCTTCACCTCCTCCACCACCTGCTCCGGGGTCATGGTGGTCACCGCCTTCTTCAGGGCCTGCCAGCCGCCCGCGGCCAGATAGTCGTCGATGTTCTCCGGGTCGATCTTCCCCACGTTTTTCAGGAGCACCAGGTCGGTGGGGGGCTGCTTGTAGCGGCTGATCTCATAGGTGGTGCACGTCAGGGTGGTGTAGTCCGGCGCCATGCCCGCCCGGTAGTCGGCGATGATCTGCCGGAAGCGCTCCCGGGTGAGGTGGCCGTGCACCACTTCGTTGATCTGCATGGCCGGGGCCACTTCACAGACCCCCAGGCAGGCGCTGGTCTCCAGGGTGAAGAGGCCGTCCGGGGTGGTCTGGTTGAGGCCGATGCCCAGCTCCTCCTGGGCCATCTGCAGAAGGTTTTCGGCCCCCAGCACATGGCAGGGGGGGGATTCGCAGAAGCGGATGACGTATTTCCCCTTGGGCCGCCAGGTGTACATGGAGTAGAAGCTCATGACCCCGAAGATGTGGCTGCCGGGGATATTGAGACCCTCGGCCAGGCGGTCCTGGACCTCCGGGGGGAGATAGCCGATGGCTTCCTGCACCTCCTGGAGGACGGGCATGAGGTTGCCGGGGACGTCCTTGTATTTGGCGATGATGGCGTCGATCTTCTCCCACTGGGCCGGGGTGAGCTGGGCCGGAGGGGTGGCCGCGCAGCTGCATGTGATCATGTCTGTGCCCTCCCTTTACGCTTTCGTGACCTGCACGGCGCAGACCTTGAATTCCGGGATCTTGCAGACCGGGTCCAGGGCGGCGTTGGTGAGCTTGTTGGCCGCCGCCTCGGCGAAATGGAAGGGGAGGAACACCGTACCGGCCACCGCCTTGGGGGAGATGGTGGCCCGGGCGGTGATTTCCCCCCGGCGGGAGCGCACCCGCACTGTGTCGCCCTCGGCGATCCCCAGCCGGGCGGCGTCCGCCGCGGCCAGCTCCACCCGGCACTCCGGGGCCTTCTCCACCAGCCCCGGGGCCCGGCGGCTCATGGTGCCGGTATGGTAATGGTAAAGGAGGCGCCCGGTGGTGAGATACAGGGGGAACTCCTCATCGGGCATCTCCGCCGGGTCCTTGTGCTCCACGGGGAAGAACATCCCCAGCCCCCGGGCGAAGCGGTCCTTGTGCAAAAAGACGGTGCCGGGATGCTCCTCGGTGGGGCAGGGCCACTGGATGCCCCCCGCCTCCAGGCGCTGATAGGTGATGCCGGCGTAGGAGGGGGTGACCGTGCGGATCTCCTCGAAGATCTCCTCCGGGGAGGCGTATCTCATGGGATAGCCCATGCGGGTGCTGAGCTCGCAGATGATCTGCCAGTCGGGTTTGGTGCCCGGCAGGGGCGGGATGCAGCGGCGCACCCGGGCCACCCGGCGCTCGGTGTTGCTGAAGGTGCCGTCCTTTTCGGCAAAGGAGGCCGCGGGCAGGACCACGTGGGCCAGCTTCCCCGTCTCGGTGAGGAAGATGTCCTGCACCACCAGGAGCTCCAGCTTCTGCATGGCCTGGATGGCGTGGTGGGCATCGGCGTCCGACAGGGCCGGGTTCTCCCCGATGATGTAGAGGGCCTTCATCTCCCCGGCATGGATGGCGGGGAGCATCTCGGTCATGGTCTTCCCCACCCAGGCGGGAAGGTTCGAAACCCCCCAGGCCGCCTCCATCTTTTTGCGGGCCGCCTCGTCCGTCACCGGCTGGTAGCCGGAAAAGACGTTGGGCAGGCCCCCCATGTCGCAGGCGCCCTGGACGTTGTTCTGGCCCCTGAGGGGGTTGACGCCGCCGCCCCAGACCCCCACATTGCCGCAGAGCATGGCGAGGTTGGCCAGGGCCTTGACGTTGTCGGTGCCCACGGTGTGCTGGGTGATGCCCATGCAATAGACAATGGAGGCCACTTTGGCCTGGGCGTACATCCGGGCCGCGGCCTCGATGTCCCTGGCCGGGATGCCGGTGATCCTCTCCGCCCGCTCCGGGGTGTAGGCCGCCACCGTCTCCTTCAGGGCCTCGAAGTTTTCGGTGCGCTCCGCCACATAAGCCGCATCATACAGGTTGTCCCGGATGATGACGTGCATCATGGCATTGAGGAGGGCGATGTCGGTACCCGGGATCTGCCGGAGGTAGAGTTTGGCGAACTTCACCAGGTCCTGGCGCCGGGGGTCCACCACGATGAGATCGGCACCCCTGAAGCGCACCGCCCGTTTGATGCGGGCGGCGATGACCGGGTGGTTCTCATTGGTGTTGGAGCCGATCACCAGGATGCAGTTGGCGTCCTCCAACTCGGCGATGGAGTTGGTCATGGCGCCGGAACCGAAAGAAGCGGCCAGACCGGCCACGGTGGCGCTGTGTCAGAGACGGGCGCAGTGGTCCACGTGGTTGGTGCCCAGGACCGCCCGCATGAACTTCTGCATGAGGTAATTCTCTTCGTTGGTGATGCGGGCGGAGCACCAGCCGCCGATCTGCCCGGGACCGTATTTCGCCTTGATCTCCGTGAGCCGGGCCGCCACATAGTCCAGGGCCTCGTCCCAGCTCACGGGGGTAAGCTCCCCGTTTTTCCGGAGCAGGGGGGTGGTGAGGCGGTCGGGATGGTGCACGAAGTGCCAGCCGAAGCGGCCTTTGACGCACAGACGGCCCTCATTGGGGACGGCGTCGGCCCCGGTCACCTTGAGGATGCGGTCGTCCTTGACGTGTACCTCCAGCTGGCAGCCCACGCCGCAATAGGGGCAGACGGTGCGCACCGTGGTGCGTTCCCAGGAGCGGCCCTGACCGATGGCGTTTTTGTCCAGCAGCGCCCCCACCGGGCAGGACTGGACGCATTCGCCGCAGAAGACGCAGTCGGACTCGATATAGGTCTTGTCCGCCTTGGCCACGATCTTGTTGTGGGAGCCCCGGTAGCCGATGGCGATGGCGTCGTTCACCTGGCGCTCGGTGCAGCCCCGGACACAGCGGCCGCACATGATGCACTTGGAGAAATCCCGGACGATCATGCTGTTGTTGTCTTCGAAATAATAGGGGGTGTCCGGGGGGGCGGCGAAGGCGGGGGTGGGCACCTGGTAGCGGTAGGCCAGGGCCTGGAGCTCACATTCGCCGTTGGCCTCGCAGATGAGGCAGTTGTGGTTGCCGCTGGCCAGGGCCAGCTCCAGCACCATGCGCCGGGCGGCGGCCACCCGGGGGCTCTCCGTCTGGATCACCTGATTGGCCGCGGCCTGGGTGGCGCAGGCAGGGAGAAGGGTGCGGGCCCCCTCCACCTCCACCACGCAGACGCGACAGGAACCGGTGGGCAGGGTGTCCTTCATGTAACAGAGGGTGGGGATATAGACCCCGGCCCCTTGGGCCACCTCAAGGATGGTCTGACCGGGCTGAAAGGCCACGGTCCTCCCATTGAGGGTCAGAGTGGGTTCGGCCATGCGCGTGCTTCCTCCCTCAAGGGTAAGCGCTCGCCGTGGCTGGGCCGGGCCACAGCATGTCCATCTTAGCACAAGCTCGGTAGGGGGGACAAAGGAAAAAAAGGCGCCCCTGGAAGAATCGTCGGGAAAGGGGACAGGGGAAGGGCCCGGGACCGTGCCCCGGGCGAGGGGGGAAGAGGCGCCGGGGGAGGTCGGGGGATTACTTCCGCCCCCCGCCGGCGGCAAAGCCACCCTGGCCGTGCACCCTCCTTCGCCTCCGCCACCGCCTGGGTTTTAGGCCCGGGGGTGTAGGATTAGCTGCCGCCACGACACAGCCGGCCCGGCTTACCGCTGCTTCCTTCCGGACCTGACGGGGTTCACCGGCGTCTGTTGCGTGGGGTCCAATCCGCCCGGCGGGCCGCCGCCCGGGCGGCGCTGCGAGGCTCTGGGAGGGGGTTCAACCCCGCATAAGCGGCTTTCGGGTTACAGGGCACCGCTAGCTCCCCGTCTAGCACGGCCAGGAATCTTATGACCGGTCCACCAGTTCGCTCAGTTCCTTGCCCACCTTGAAGAAGGGGAGCTTTTTGCCCCCCACCTCGATGACATCTCCGGTTTTGGGATTGCGGCCTTTATAGCCGTTGTAGTATTTCACCTTGAAGCTGCCGAAGCCCCGGATTTCGATGCGTTCATTGCGCACCAGGGCCTCCGCCATATTCTCAAAGATCGCGTTGACCACCAGCTCCGCTTTTTTCAGGGTGAGGTTCTCAGCCTTGGCCAGGGCCTCGATGAGTTGCGACTTGTTCATGCAACACCGCTCCTTGGGAGGGATGTCGGGAGGCCCGCACCGCGCCCGGCAGGCCGGGGGCTAATTGATTTACATAATAAAAAAAATGAGTTGGGCCGTAAAGAAAAAAATGTCCGCCCCCCAGACCCCCTCCGGAGCCGCCCCCAGCCCGGGGACTTTACAGCCTCGCGGCCAGGTGATAGGTTGTCCCCATGACTCATCGCCGTCCCGAGCCATCTCTCCTGAGCCTGGGGAGAGAACTGCGGGCCGGAGAGGAGGCCGGTTATTTCCCCCGGCTTCGGGCCGCCAACCCGGAGCTTTTGGGGGCGGACAGCTTCTTGGTTTTCCATCCCGGCATGCTCTTCGGCTCCCGGGAGCGCTGGTGGGGCAACCCCCGGCCCCGGCCCACGCCCCATGAGGGCCTGGACCTGTGGTGCATCGCCGATGCCGCCGGCAGGGAGCACTCGCTTCCCCCCACCTTCCGGGTGCCCGCGCCCTTCCCCGGGGTGGTGGTGCGGCTGCTCCCGGATTTTCTGGGCCTGACCGTCTGTCTGCGCCATGGGAGGAGGGAGGAGGGAGCCTGCCTGTACAGCCTCCTGGGCCATCTCCGGCCGCGGCCCGGCCTGGGCGCGGGAACGGCGGTGGCGGCAGGAGAGATCCTGGGCACCCTGGCGGCCCCGGCCAAACCCACCCGGGTGCCCCCCCACCTGCATCTCACCTTGGCCTGGATTTCCCCGGAGGCGGAGGCGGAGTGCCTGAATTGGGAGGTTCTCGGCCGGCATCCCGGAGTGCGCCTGGCGGACCCTCTTCCCGTACTGGGGCTGCCTTACCGGGTCAGCCGGGCCCTTCGCCTCCTGGCCGGCCCGGGGAGAGAACCATGAAACCGCCCTCCGGACCGTCCCCCCACCGGAGTGCCTGGAATTTCATCGTTCTGGTGGGGGTGGTCAGCCTCTTCAGCGATCTGACCTATGAGGGGGCCCGGAGCATCACCGGGCCCTTTTTGGGGACCCTGGGGGCCGGCGCCCTGGTGGTGGCCACGGTGGCGGGGCTGGGGGAGTTTCTGGGCTACGCCCTGAGGCTGGCCTCCGGCTACCTCACCGACCGCCTGGGCCGCTACTGGGGCATCACCTGGGCGGGGTATGCCTGCAATCTGCTGGCGGTGCCCCTCCTGGCTTTGGCGGGCTCCTGGCCGGTGGCCGCCGGGCTCATGCTCCTGGAGCGCCTGGGCAAGGCGGTGCGCACCCCCGCCCGGGATGCCATGCTCTCCCATGCGGTCAGCCGGGTAGGCCGGGGCTGGGGCTTCGGCTTCCATGAGGCCATGGATCAGCTGGGGGCGGTGGCGGGGCCCCTGATGGTGGCGGGCCTGCTGGCCTGGCAGGACAGCTACCGGGCCGGGTTCGCCGGGCTCCTGGTGCCGGCTCTTTCGGCCCTGGTGGTGATCGGGGTGGCCTCCCGGCTTTATCCCCAGCCCCGGGACCTGGAGGTGAGGGTGCCGGAGCTGGAGACCCACGGCCTGAGTCGCCCTTTCTGGCTCTATGTGGGGGCTTTGGGGCTCATTGCCGCGGGCTATGCCGACTTCCCCCTCATCGCCTATCATCTGGGTGCCACCCAGGTCCTGAGCCCGGCCTGGATCCCCCTGTTTTATGCCGCGGCCATGGGGGTGGATGCCGTGGCCGCCCTGATCCTGGGGCGGCTCTTTGACCGCCTGGGGATGCCGGTCCTTTTGACCGCGGTGCTGCTGGCGGCGCTCTTTGCCCCCCTCGTCTTCTGGGGGGGCTTTTACGTGGCCCTGGCCGGCATGGTGCTGTGGGGTATCGGCATGGGGGCCCAGGAATCCGTGGTCAAGGCGGTCCTGGCGGAGCTGGTCCCCCTTAACCGGCGGGCCACGGCCTTCGGCATCTTCCATGCCGGCTTCGGCCTGTGCTGGTTTCTGGGGAGCGCGGTCATGGGTCTGCTGTATGGGCAGGCGCTGTGGGCCCTGATCCTGTTTTCCTGCCTTCTGCAGCTGAGCGCCCTGCCCCTTTTGGTGGCGGTCTCCCGGCACCTGAGCGCGGCCCGCCGGCGCCGTGAGCGACCTTGACAAAGGGGTGTCCCTCACGTTTAATAATCTTAGGATTTTAAAGAAAAAATAATTATCTTGGTTTCCTTGACCATGCCTCTGTTTCGCAAAGTCCTGATTGCCAACCGCGGTGAGATCGCCATCCGCATCATCCGGGCCTGCAAGGAGCTGGGCATCCCCACGGTGGCCATTTACACCGAACATGATGCCAACGCCCTCCATATCGTCAAGGCGGATCAGGCCATCTCCGTGAGTCCGGGGCCCCTGGCGGGGTATCTGGATTTCCCCCAGATCATTGAGGTGGCCAAGTGGGCCGGGGCCGACGCCATTCACCCCGGCTACGGCTTCGGGGCGGAGAACTGGCAGTTCGCCCAGGCCTGCGTTGAGGCCGGGCTCACCTTCATCGGCCCGCCCCCGGAGGCCATCCGGCAGATGGGGGACAAGGTTCTGGCCCGGCAGCTCATGGCGGCGGCCGGGGTGCCCATCATTCCCGGGTCGCCCGTGATCACGGCCCCGGAGGAGGCCCGGGAGCACGCCGCCCGCATCGGCTTCCCCTTGCTGGTGAAGGCCAAGGGCGGCGGCGGCGGCCGGGGCATGCGCCTCGTGTGGACCGAAGAGGAGATGCTGGACAGCCTGGAGGGGGCCCGCCGGGAGGCCGGCCGCGCCTTCGGCGATGAAGGCATTTATCTGGAAAAGTTCATCGAGGAGCCCAAACACATCGAGATCCAGATTGTGGGGGACACTCAGGGCCGCCTGGTGCACCTGGGGGAACGGGACTGCTCCATCCAGCGGCGGCACCAGAAGCTCATCGAAATCGCCCCCTCCCTGGTGCTGACCCCGGAAAAGCGCCAGGAGATGGGGGAGGTGGCCAAAAAGGCGGCCGCCTCCCTGAGCTACCATTCCCTGGGCACCATGGAATTTCTGGTGGACAAGCATCTCAATTTCTACTTCCTGGAGATGAACACCCGGGTGCAGGTGGAGCACCCCATCACCGAGCTCATCACCGGCATCGACCTGGTGAAAGAGCAGATCCGGGTGGCCGCCGGGGAACCCCTGTCCTTCACCCAGGAGGAGGTGATGCTCCGGGGTTATGCCATCGAATGCCGCATCAACGCCGAGGATCCCCGGAACAACTTCTTCCCCTCGCCGGGACGCATCACCCGCTACTATTCCCCCGGGGGGGTGGGGGTCCGTCTGGACGGCTGCGTCTTCGGCGGTTATGAGGTGCCCCCCTACTTTGATCCTCTGCTCTCCAAACTCTGCGTCTGGGGGCGCACCTGGGAGGAGGCATTGGCCCGCATGGACCGGGCCCTGGGGGAGTATGTCATCCGGGGCATCAAGACCACCATCCCCTTTTATCGCCGTCTGCTTAAGGACGAGGAGTTCCGGGCCGGCACCTTCACCACCGATTTTCTGGAGCGCAAGCTGCCGGAACTCACCTATGAGGAGGTGGTGGAACCCTGGGACCGCTTCTATGTGGCCAGTGCGGCCCTGTTCTGCCACCTGAATCAGATCGCCAAAAAGAGCGGCAGCCATGTTTAATCCGGCCAAAGTCAGCGACGTCACCTTGCGGGATGGCCAGGAGGACTTTGTCCACCGCTTCCTGGTGCAGGAGGATCTGGTGCGTCTGGCCGCCCTCCTGGACCGGGTGGGTTTCTATTCCCTGGATTGCTGGGGCGGCACCACCTTTTACGCCACCCTCACCGAGATGAAGGAGGACCCCTGGCAGCGCCTGCGGCGCCTGCGCCGGGCCCTGGCCAACACCCCGTTGCAGATGATCATCCGGGGGCGCATGCTGGTGGGCTTCAAGCCCTACGAGCCCGAGCTCATCCGCCGCTTCGTCACCCGGGCGGCCCACTTCGGGGTGGATATCATCCGGGTCTATGACAACCTCAACGACCCGGACAACATGGCGGTGGCGGTGTCCACCGGCAAGGAGCTGCGCAAGCAGGTGGAAGCCACCGTGCTCATCAGCCAGAACCCCCACATCACCCTGGAGGATTACCTCAACCTGGCCGGCCGCCTGGTGAATCTGGGCGCGGACGTCATCTGCTTCAACGATTCCTTCGGGATGCTGGCCCCTCTGCAGGTGGGGACCCTGGTGGCGGCCTTCAAGCGCTACTACTCCCAGCCGGTGCGGCTGCATCTGCACGACAACCTCCAGACTGCGGTGGCCTGCTATCAGGAGGGGGTCCGCCGGGGGGCGGAGCTGGTGGACACCACCCTGGCAGCCCTCTCCTGGCCGTACGGGCCGCCCCCGGTCCAGTCCCTGATGCTGTCTTTGGGGGGCACCCGCCATGATCCGCAGCTGGACATGGACGCCTTGGGCGAGGCGACGGAATTCATCGATTACCTGAAAGAGCAATACCACTACCAGGAGCCGGCCCTGAGGCGGCCCGATGATCTGCCGGGGCCTGCCTCCATCCCCGGCCTGCTGAAGGACTTCGTCCGGGAGGAGCTGTTGCGTCGGGATGCCCGGGACCGGCAGAGCCAGGCCTACAAGGAGGCCCACCAGGTCTGGGCCGACCTGGGCTATCCGGCCCTCAAGGGCCGCATCCTGGAGATCGTGGGCCTGCAGGCGGTGGAGAACATTCTGGCCCCCCGGCGCTACGACACCCTGGTCCCCAGCCTGGTGGACCTCCTCAAGGGCCGCTACGGCCGGCTCCACACCCCGGTGAGCCTGGAGTTGCAGCAGCGGGTCCTGGGCTGGGTGGAGGGCGTGGAGGAGGAACTGGAGGAAGAGGCGCCCCTGCTCCACCGGCCGGATCTGGACACGGAGGAGGATCTTCTCACCTACTCCCTCTTCCCGGCGGAGGCAGAGGAGCTCTTTTACGCCCGCAGCGCCGGCGCGGCCCCGCCCCGGGCCCCCCGGCCCCCGCAGCCCTACCCCATCTCCATCAGCACCTCCTCTCTGGTGCTGGCTCACCGGGGGGACGAGGTGGCGGCCCGGCTGGAGGGGGTGGGGGGCGAGCGCCACGGCAAGCAGGTGCTCTTCATCAACATCCATGACAATACCGAGGAGATCCTGGTGCAGTTGGCCCCCGGCACCGGGGAGGCGCCGGAATACCTCGTCACCCTGCATGGCGACACCTATCGCATCCGGGTGGGCAAGACCTTCCCCCGGGATGAGGAGTTCACCCCGGTGTTCCTCACCATCAACGGCCAAGTGGAGGAATTTCTCCTCAAGACCGGCAAGGGCTGAGGCGCCGCCGGCCGGGGGAGGCGGGGCTTTCCCGGCCCCTGTCGGAGCAAGGGCCCAGCCCCGCTTTGATCACGCCCCACCCGGCGCCGGGGCGCCGGTCCCGGCCCGGAGGACCAGGAGGAGGCCATGGCGGTGCGCCCCCGCATGTTGTCATCCGGCTGGTACCCCGGCAGCGGCGCGGCCTGCCGGGCGGAAATCGAGAAATTCATCGCCGGGCTGCAGCCCCTGGAGCCCGGCCTTCAGCCCCAGGGGGGCTTGGTGCCCCATGCCGGCTGGTATTTCTCCGGCAAGCTGGCCGCCCGGGTCTTCTCTCTCTGCGCCCAGGCCGGCCAGCCCGAGGTGGTGGCCCTTTTCGGGGGGCATCTGGCCGGGGGCCCGCCCCTGCTGGTCACCGAGGACGCCTGGGAGACCCCTTTGGGGGACATCCCCCTGGCCACCGACTTCTACGACCCCCTCAGGCGGCGGCTCCCCCTGAAGCCGGAATACCCCGGCGATAACACCATTGAGGTCAACCTGCCCTTCGTGAAATACTTCTTCCCCCGGTCCCGGCTCCTGGCCGTGCGCGCCCCCCAGACCCCGGAGGCGGTGCGCCTGGGGGAGGCGGTGGTGGAGGTGGCCCAGGAACTGGGGCAGAGCCTGCTTCTCATCGGCTCCGCCGACCTCACCCACTACGGGCTCAACTACGGCTTCGCCCCCCAGGGCTATGGTCCGGCCGCGGTAAAGTGGGTGAAGGAGGTGAATGACCGGCGCTTCCTGGAGGCGCTCCTGAGACTGGACCCCCTGGCGGCTCTCTCCCTGGCAGACCGGGACCTGAGCTCCTGCTCCGCCGGCGCGCCCGCCGCGGCTCTGGCCGGGGCCAAAAAGCTGGGCGCCACCCGGGGGGTGCTGGTGGAGTACTACACCAGCTACGACGTCCTGCCGGGGGACTCCTTCGTGGGCTACGCCGGGGTCATCTGGGCGGAATGAGGGGAAAGGGGTGGGGGAGGGCCAAGGACCTGATCTCCCATCCCCCCAGAAAAGGAATTGGGGAAAAATAACGCGGGGTAGGCCGGCCAGGCCCACCCCGCGTGGTTTTTCCCTCGGGATGGCAGGATGGGTGTGGGGCGGGGCTTAAGGCCGCTGGCCCTGAGCCCCTCCCCCCTGATTAATACATGCCGCCCATGCCGCCGCCGGGCATGCCCGCCGCGGGTTCTTCCTTCTTGGGCTTTTCCGCCACCATGGCCTCGGTGGTGATGAGGAGGCCGGCCACCGAGGCGGCGTTCTGGATGGCGAAGCGCACCACCTTGGTGGGGTCGATGACGCCCGCGGCCATGAGGTCCTCGTACTGGCCGGTTTCGGCGTTGAAGCCCATGGCGCCCTTGAGGGTCTTCACATGCTCAGCCACCACGGAGCCCTCAAAGCCGGCGTTGTTGGCGATCTGGCGGATGGGCTCTTCCACCGCCCGTTTGATGATGTTCACGCCCAGCTGTTCGTCATGGTTGTCCAGCTTCAGCTCCGCCAGGACGGGGATGGTGCGCAGCAGGGCCACGCCGCCGCCGGGCACGATGCCCTCCTCCACCGCGGCGCGGGTGGCGTTGAGGGCGTCTTCCACCCGGGCCTTCTTCTCCTTCATCTCCACTTCGGTGGCCGCGCCCACGCGGATGACCGCCACGCCGCCCACCAGCTTGGCCAGCCGCTCCTGCAGCTTCTCCCGGTCATAGTCGCTGGTGGTCTCCTCGATCTGGGCCCGGATCTGCTTCACCCGGCCTTCGATGGCCTCCCGGGAGCCGCCGCCGTCGATGATGGTGGTGTTGTCCCGGTCAATGTTCACCCGGCGGCAGGTGCCCAGCTCCTTGAGGGTGACGTTCTCCAGCTTCCAGCCCATGTCCTCGCTGATGACCTGGCCGCCGGTGAGGATGGCGATGTCCTCCAGCATGGCCTTGCGCCGGTCGCCGAAACCCGGGGCCTTCACCGCCGCCACCTGCAGGGTGCCCCTCAGCTTGTTCACCACCAGGGTGGCCAGGGCCTCGCCCTCCACGTCCTCGGCCACGATGAGGAGGGGCTTGCCCATCTTGGCGATCTGCTCCAGCAGGGGCAGGAGGTCCTTCATGGCGCTGATTTTCTTTTCATGCACCAGGATGTAGGGCTCCTCCAGGTTGACCTCCATCTTCTCGGGGTTGGTGACGAAGTAGGGGGAGATGTAGCCCCGGTCGAACTGCATGCCCTCCACCACCTCGAGGGTGGTTTCCATGCCCTTGGCTTCCTCCACCGTGATGACGCCTTCCTTGCCCACCTTGCTCATGGCCTCGGCGATGATGTTGCCGATGGAGGCGTCGTTGTTGGCGGAGATGGTGCCCACCTGGGCGATTTCCTTCTGGTCCTTGGTGGGCTTGGAGATCTTCCGGAGCTCCTCCACCACCGCGGCCACGGCCTTGTCAATGCCCCGCTTCAGGGCCATGGGGTTGGTACCGGCGGCCACCAGCTTGGCGCCCTCCTGGTAGATGGCCTGGGCCAGGATGGTGGCGGTGGTGGTGCCGTCGCCGGCCACATCCGAGGTCTTGGAGGCCACCTCCTTCACCATCTGGGCCCCCATGTTCTCGAACTTGTCCTCCAGCTCGATCTCCTTGGCCACGGTGACGCCGTCCTTGGTGATGGTGGGGGCGCCGAAGGATTTCTCCAGGATGACGTTACGGCCCTTGGGGCCCAAGGTGACCTTGACCGCGTCCGCCAGGGTGTTGACGCCCCGGAGCATGGCCTCCCGGGCCTTGATGTCGTACTTGATCTCTTTGCCAGCCATTGTGTGTGTATCCTCCTCGTGGGATTCGCTGCTGTCAGCGGCTAGTGGGTGGGGGAGTTACTCTTCGATGATGGCCAGGATG
This sequence comes from Syntrophobacterales bacterium, assembly GCA_023512475.1. Lineage (GTDB taxonomy): Bacteria > Desulfobacterota > Desulfobaccia > Desulfobaccales > 0-14-0-80-60-11 > JAILZL01. The sequence goes on along the minus strand of JAILZL010000022.1, from coordinate 28,871 downwards.
TCGTCTTCCCGCATCATGAGGTATTCTTCGCCTTCGATCTTGATCTCGGTGCCCGCGTACTTGCTGAACAGCACCCGGTCCCCTTCCTTCACCTGCAGGGTCATGCGCTGACCCTGGTCACTCATCTTGCCGGGGCCCACCGCGATGATCCTGCCTTCGATGGGCTTTTCCTTGGCGGTGTCGGGGATGTAGATGCCGCCCTTGGTCATCTGCATCTCTTCGGTGCGCTTGACCAGCACGCGATCATTCAGGGGTTTGACCTTCATGGACCCTCCTCCTTTTGGAAGTGAAAAAACTAAGAATTTTAAGACACTTACAGAATGTAAGTTCGGGGACGGCGCCGAGTGCTGTTAGCACTCACCGCCATGGAGTGATAATAGATGATTAATCAGGCCGGCGGGAAAATCAAGGGGGCAGGACCATTTTTGCCGAAAAAAAATGACCCCCGCCGGAAATCCGGCAGAGGCTATCGCCCCGGGGGGCCGCCGGGGCCCGGGGCTCTCACCCCGGCCGCCCCCAAAAACAGGAAGGGGACGGGCTGAACCCCGCCCCCCTGTCTTTGGGGCGCTCTGCGGTTCAGGGGGGCCGCCTCTTGCGCCCCCTCGCACCCGTGCGCCCCGCCTCTTCCCGCCTGTCCCGTGGTCACCCCCGCCTGGAGGCTCACCCGCCCCGTTTGGCCATCCTGACCGGGGCGCCTGCGGTCTGTTTCGACTTCTTCTTGCTGCCGGTGGTGGCGCTGTTCTTCTTGGCAGAGCCGCCGGAGGAGGTGTTTTTCTTGGCCACCGTGGCATTGCCCTTCACCGCCGGTTTGGCGCTGGCCTTGGCACCGGCCGGGGCCTTGCCGCCCCCGAGGATGGAAGCGGTATGCACCGTGGCGGCGGGCTTGGCCGCCGACCCCTTGCCGGATTTGTCCTTCTTGGCCGCGGCCACCTGGGCAGAGGCCGGACCGCCACCCTTCTTGGCCCCGGCGGCGGCCTTGCCCTGAGACTTGGCCACCTTCCGGGAGCTGCCGCCGCTGCGCCTCACGCTGCGGCCGCCGGTGTCGGCCCTGACGGGCTCACTGGCGAAGGCGGGAAACTCCGCCCGGGCCATCATGATGTTGCGATGGAATTTGTCCGCCGCGTTTTTGGGAATGCGCAGGGCATAGACCGGTGCGTCCGGGGGCGTCACCCCTTTGCGCAGCTCCGGATTGAGCATCTGGATCTCTTCCACCGAGGCGCCGCTGGCCAGCGCCGCGGCTTTGAGGGAGGTGGGCTCATTCACCTTGACGGTGTCGTACTTCAGGGGCGGCAGATACGGGACGTTGCGGAAGCCGAACTTTTCGGGGTTTTTGGCGATGATCATGGCGGCGATCATCTGGGGGACATAGTTTTTGGTTTCGGTGGGCAGGCGCTCGTTGGCGGAGAGTTCCCAGAAGTTCTTGTGGGTGCCGGCGTCAATCTCCCTCTGCACCCGGCCCTCGCCGCAGTTGTAGCTGGCCGCGGCCAGATACCAGGAGCCGAAGCGCTTGTAGAGATCGGTGAGGTACTTGGCCGCCGCCACCGTGGATTTTTCCGGGTCCCGGCGCTCATCCACGTAATTGTTGATGGCCAGGCCGTAGCGCACCCCGGTGCCCCGGATGAACTGCCACATGCCGCAGGCGTGGGCATGGGAGTAGGCGTGGGGATTGAAGCCGCTCTCCACCATGGCCAGATAGGCCAGATCCTCGGGCAGGCCGTGCTCGTGAAAGATCTCGTGGATCATGGGCAGATAGCGGGTGGAGCGGGCCAGATACCGGCGGATGATCTCCTTGCGCTCGGTGGAGAAATAGATGAGATAGGCTTTGACCTGCCGGTTGACGTCCACCGGCATGTCAAACTTGATCTTCTGGTCCCATTTCTTGAGCTCCTCCTCCACGGCCGGGTCCAGAGAGGTGAGACCGCTTTTGGCCAGGAGCTCCTCCATGCGCTTGGCGCTCAGTTCCCCCCCCAGGGACTCTTCCCGCTCGGCCAGGTCGAGGTCGGGTTCTGGCGTGGCCAGGTCAGGAGGCGGAGCCTCCGGTTTGAGGGCGGCATGGCGGGCGTTGCCGCCGCCACACCCCAGGGCCAGGGCGGAAGTCAGGATGATGGCCATCCACCAGGATAGCATGTCAAACCCCCATGTTGTGGGTGAACGGTCGGAATCTCCGGGACGCGTGTCCCGCCTCCCCCATGAGACGGGTCTCCCCTGCTGCGTGCGGTATCCCCATCATTAGCAGAGAATGTCCGGCGCAATCAAGGAAAAAACGCACCGGGGCTGCACTTTTTGGGTACGGGCCGCCAAGGTCGTTGAATTTCCTGCTAAAATAATTTACAGGTGGCCCGCCCTCCGGGCACAGGCTCCCGGAATTCACCCCCCGGCCGTCCCGGGGCCACAGGCCGATCACCGCGCTGATGGCGTGGGAGTGCAAGATGAATGCCAGGAATAGCCGCAATCCCGCCTCCCTGGGGCGGGCCCAGATGATCACCGCCCTCCTGATCTGGCTTGGCGCCCTGGCCGGCGTGATCCTGGACATGCCGCCGGTCCGCCAGTGGCTCTACCACCTGGCCTGGTGGCCCCTCCTCCTGTTTCTGGACGGCCTCCTCCTCCTGAAAACCGGGGAATCCTGGCTCTGGGGCCGGCCCCGGGAGTTTGTCCGGGCGGCTGCCTTCTCCGTCACCATCTGGCTCTTCTTTGAGCTCTTCAATCTATATCTCCTCAACTGGCGCTATGTGGGACTGGAGCCCCGCCTCTGGAGGCGCTGGCCCGGCTACGTCCTGGCCTTTGCCACTGTGGTGCCCGCCATTTTATTGACGGCCCGGGTGACGGCGGGCTGGCGGGGGTTCCAGGAGCTTAAGGGCACCCCCCGCACCTGGCCGGGCTGGCAGCCCGCCTTTCTCATTTTGGGAACCGTCTGCCTCACCCTGCCCTTCATCCTTCCCACTTATGCCTTCCCCCTCCTCTGGCTGGGGGTGATCTTTCTGGGGGATCCCCTCCTGCCCCTGGTGGGGCGGCCTGCCTATACCGCCCGCTGGCTGGCGGGGGATCGCCGGGAGGTCCTGGCCCTCCTTGTGGCCGGACTGGCGCTGGGGTTCTGGTGGGAGATGTGGAATTATCCCGCCACCTCCCGCTGGATCTACACCTTGCCCCTCTTTAACTTCGGCAGGATCTTTGAGATGCCCGTCCTCGGGTACCTGGGGTTCCCGCCCTTTGCGCTGGAATGCGCCATCCTGTACACTTTTCTGGAAGAGCTGCACGCCCGTCTGGGGGGCACCTCCCGGGGGCGGCGCCTCTTCTGGCTGGCCCAGGGAGTGTGGTGGCTGGTGATGTTGGCCGCCATCGACGCCCGCACCGTGCTGTCCTTCGCCTCCCCGTAAGGGAGCCGCCGGCCAGCCCGCCGGAACCCCAAATTGCGAGGCCATCGGCCCTGACCCCGAGCCGCACCTCCAAAACCGTCTTCACCGTGTCCCTGGGCTGTCCCAAGAACCTGGTGGACACCGAGATCATGCTGGGGGAGCTGGCCCGGCACGGCTGGCAGGTGGTGGGGCGTCCCGAGGAGGCGGAGGTGCTTCTGGTGAACACCTGCGCCTTCATCGCCCCCGCGGCCCAGGAGGCGGTGGACACCATCCTGGAGCTGGCGCAGCACAAGGCCCGGGAGCCGGAAAAGCGCCTGGTGGTGGCGGGCTGCCTGCCCCAGCGCTATGGCCGGGAGCTCTCGGAGCTGCTGCCGGAGGTGGACCTCTTCGTGGGAGTGAATGACTTCCCCCGGCTGGCCCGGCTCCTGGAGGCGGATCCCGGCCCCCGGCTGCACGTGCAGGCCCCCCGCTTCGATTACACCGCGCCGCAACCCCGGCTGCCCGCCACCCCGCCGCACCTGGCCTATCTCAAGATCGCCGAGGGCTGCAGCCACGCCTGCACCTTCTGCACCATCCCCCGCATCCGGGGCCCCTACCGCAGCCGGCCCCTGGACACCCTGCTCGCCGAGGCCCGGGAGCTGGCGGCGGCGGGGGTCCGGGAGCTCATCCTGGTGGCCCAGGACACCACCGCCTACGGCCGGGAATGGGGCTATCAGCCGGGCCTGCCGGAGCTGCTCACCGAGCTGGCCCGCCTCCCCGGTCTGGTCTGGCTGCGCCTCCTCTACGGCCACCCCTCCCGGGTGACCAGGCGGTTGCTGGAGGTCATGGCCGCCCACCCCCAGATCTGCCCCTATCTCGATCTGCCCATCCAGCACGCCCACGACGCGGTGCTCCAGCGCATGGGCCGGCGCTATACCCGGGCCGACCTGGTGACCCTCTTTAGCCGCATCCGGGAGATCCTCCCCCAGGCGGCCCTGCGCACCACGGTGATGGTAGGCTTCCCGGGCGAGACCGAGGAGGAGTTCGCCGCCCTGCTGGATTTGGCCGCCGAGGTGCGGTTCCTGCATCTGGGGGTGTTTGTCTATGAACCCGAGGAAGGCACCCCCGCCGCCCGGCTGGGGCCGCCGGTGCCCCGGCGCACTGCCCAGGCCCGGGCCCGGCGCCTCAAGGCCCTGCAGAGCCGCATCGTTCAAGAGGAGCTCAAGCGCCTGGTGGGCACGGTGGAGGAGGTGCTGGTGGAGGGGGTGAGCCAGGAGAGCGAGTATCTCCTCAGCGGCCGCCTGAGCATCCAGGCCCCGGAGATTGACGGCCGGGTGCTCATCACCGCCGGCCGGGGACACCCGGGCACCCTGCAGCGGGTGCGCCTCACCCGGGTGGTGGCCCCGGACCTGCTGGGGGAGATCGTGGAGTGAGGGGCGATCCCGGCCAAAGGTGACCGATACGGCCTGATCCTGAGGGGGGGCGGGGCGAGCGGCCCATTTCAGATCGGGGAGAGGGGGCAGGGCTGCTGCCCCCGGCCCCCTGCCCTAAACTATCCCGGCGCGGATCTCCCGGCCCACCACCCGGAAGGTTTTGTAGTGTTTGGCCCCCAGGCTCCTCAGGGCCTTGAGATAGGAGGTCAGGTTCTCCGGGATGAGGGAGAGGTCACAGGCCTCACAGGGGGTGTGCCGGACGAGGTGGAGATAGGTGTTCAGGACCAGGGCGTAGTGGAGGCGCTTGCCCTGGTAGGGCTGATGCACCCCCAGGACCAAAGCCCGGACCTTGCGCAGGGGCGCAAAGCGGGCGGCATACCACAGCCGCAGCCGGCCCCAGGGGGTGAGGCGGCCGTTGAGCTCCTGCACCACCGGGTTGAGGTCCGGCACGGTGATGCTGAAGGCCACCACCCGGTCGTCATGGAGGATGAGATTCACCAGCTCCGGCCGGATGAGGGGCGCGAGCTCCCGGAAAAGATTGTCGAACTGCCGCCGGGACAGGGGCACATGCCCCCAGTTGGGCTCCCAGGCCTCATTGAAGAGCTCGTACACCTCCTGGGCCCGGCGCCGCATCTCCCCCCGCCTCAGGGTGCGCAGCACCAGGGGCTGGCCCTGGAGGATTTTGCTGAGGGTGCGCTCCATGGCGGCCTGATCCACCTGGCGGTCGGTGATGCGCAGGGCCAGCCAGTCCATCACCTTGGTGAAACCCAGCTCCGTGAGGAGGTCCAGATAATACGGCGGGTTGTGCGTCTGCAGGATGGCCGGCGGGCTGTCAAAGCCCTCCACCAGGAGGCCCATCTCATCATAGACGGAGAAGTTGAGGGGCCCCACCAGGCGGGTCTTGCCCCGCCCGGCCAGCCACTCCGCCGCGGCCTGGCAGAGGGCGGCCGCGGCCTCGGCGTCCGGCTGGCACTCAAAGAAGCCGAAAAACCCGGTCTCCCGGTCGTGATGCTGCTCGTAGGCGTGGTTGACCTGGGCGGTGATGCGCCCCACCGGGCGGCCGTTCCGATAGGCCAGGAAATACCGGGCCTCCCCGATCTCAAAGAAGGGCCCCCGTTTCGGGTCCAGGAAGCGCCGCTGTTCCGGAAGGAGGGGCGGCACCCATAAGGGATCTTGGCGGTAAATCTCCCAGGGAAGGCGGAGAAATTCCTCCAGGGCCCTGCGGTCGGTCACCGGCTGTATGGTCACCGCCATGATCCCTCCCCCTTTAGGCCGTCTGCTGATGGTTTCATGTGGCGGAGTCGCTCTTCACGCTGGTGGCGATCTTCAGCTGATACCGGTCCATCTTGGCCAGAAGCGTCGGCCGGGAGAGCCCCAGGAGCCGGGCCGCCTGACTGCGGTTGCCCCCGGTGAGCTCCAGGGCTTCGCTCACCAGGAGGCGGCCCACCACCTCCAGGGCGCCGTCGAAGAGATGGGGACTGCGGTCCCCCTTGGCCAGGAGCAGGTGGCGGACCCAGCGCCGCAGGGCCTCCTCGCCGGGGGGTTCCTCCCCTCGGGCTTCGGCGTCGCCCCCCAGGGCCTGGACAATATCCTGGGGGCGGATGGGGTAGCCCCGGCTGAAGATGAGGGCCTTCTGCAGGACATTGGCCAGCTCCCGGACGTTGCCCGGCCAATGGTGGCGCTGCAGGAGATGCATGGCTTCCGGGGCCAGACCGGGGTTGTTGAGGCCCATCTCCCGGGAGAAGCGGGCCAGGAAATAGTCGGCCAGCAGGGGGATGTCGTCGGCCCGCTCCCGTAAGGGGGGGAGCCAGATGGTCACCACATTGAGGCGGAAGTAGAGGTCTTCCCGGAAGCGCCCGTCCGCCAGGGCGGCCTCCAGATCCCGGTTGGTGGCGGCCAGGATGCGCACATCCACGGGGATGGTCTCCCGGCCGCCCAGGCGTTCCAGCTTCTTTTCCTGCAGCAGCCGCAATATCTTGGCCTGGATGGACACGGGCATGTCGCCGATTTCATCCAGAAAGACGGTGCCGCCCTCCGCCTGTTCGAATTTCCCCACCCGGCGATGCACCGCACCGGTGAAGGCCCCCTTTTCATAGCCGAAGAGCTCGCTCTCCAGAAGCGTTTCGGGGATAGCCACGCAGTTGATCACCAGGAAGGCTTTCCGGGCCCGCAGGCTGTACTGGTAGATGGCCCGGGCCACCAGCTCCTTGCCCGTGCCCGATTCCCCCCGGATGAGCACGGTGGCGTCGGTGGGGGCCACCCGGCCGATGGCCTTGTAGACCTCCTGCATGGGCCGGCTTTTGCCGATGAGGGCCTCCCCCGCGGCGGCCTGGGGGGGCACGTCCACCTCCACTCGGGAGCGCATGCAGCGCCCCGCCTCCAGGGCCTGGTCGATGAGGGCGAGGATGTCCGGGATCTCAAAGGGCTTGAGGACGTAGTCAAAGGCCCCCAGGCGGGTGGCCTCGATGGCGGTTTCCGTGGTGCCGTAGGCGGTCATGATGATCACCGGCAGGTGGGGCTCCCGGGCGTGGATGGCGGCAAAGGCCTCCAGCCCGCTCATGCCGGCCATGCGCACATCCATGATCACCAGATCCGGGGCCTTCTCCTGCACCAGGGCCACGGCCGCTTCGCCGCTGGCGGCGGTCAGGACGGTATGCCCCTCCTCGGTGAGGAGCTTCTCAAAGCTCAGCCGCAGCTGCGGATCATCGTCCACGACCAGAATGACGCCCATAACGCTCCTGGCTCACCGGGGGTCCGGCCCCCCGCCCGAACTGCCGACCTGACTCCCGGCTCAGCCTGCGGCGGCCGGGAGCACCGCCGCATCCTCCCTCAGCGGCAGCGTGATGACAAAGGCGGCCCCCTGCCCCTCGGGGGAGGAGACCTGGATGAGGCCGCCGTGCTCGCTCACGATTCGCTGCACAATGGAGAGTCCCAGCCCGGTGCCCTCCTCCTTGGTGCTGAAGAAGGGCTGAAAGATCTTCTCCCGGATGGAGGCGGGGATGCCCGGGCCGCTGTCCTGGACTGTGAGGGTCACCACCGGGCCCAGATCCTCCCTGTGCCCCTGCCCTTCTCGGATGATGATGTGCCCCCCGTGGGGCATGGCTTCACAGGCATTGAGGAGGAGATTCACCAGCATCTCCTTGAGCTGCTCCGGGTCGCCCCGGGTGACCGGCAGGCGATCCCCCCGCTGCACCTCCACCCTCACCCCATAGGATTCCAGCCGCTGGCGCAGGAGGGTGAGGGTGCTGTCCACCACCTCCGAGAGGCTGAGCGGCTGCATCTTCAGTTTCGGGGGCCGGGAGAATTCCAGAAAGGAGCGCACGATGGTATCGATATGGCGGATCTCCTGGGAGATGACCTCCAGGTCCTCCTTCTGGGTGGGGGTGAGATGGAGGTGGCGGCCCAGGGAAAAGAGGCGCATCTTCACCGAGGTGAGGGGATTGCGGATGCTGTGGGCCACCCCGGCGGCCAGCTTGCCCACCAGGGCCAGCTTTTCCGCCTGCAGCAGGCTCTCCTGGCTCTTCTCCAGCTGGCTCTGGGCCTGGTCAATATCCTCCTTGAGGGTCTGCATCCGCCGACTGACGGCCGTGACCTCGTCGGCGGGGTTGGCATCCTGGGCCAGCTGGCGGAGCGGTTCCAGGATCTGCCGGAAGAGGACATACAACAGCAGGGCCCCCAGCCCCACTACGGTGATGAGGGCGCCGGTGGTCAGGGTGTTGATCAGCCGGACGCGCTGGCGGTTTTCACTTAGGGTGCGGCTGATGGCGTAATCGTGGGTGAGTTTCAGACGCTCGCACAGGTCAATGATGGCGGCGTACTGCCCCCGGGCCTCCTGATGGCGCCGCCAGCCTTCCTCCTTGCGCCCCTGGCGGTACAGCTCGATCACCCCGGAGCGGCTGTGGTGGTAGTCCTGATAATGCTGCTGGATCTGGTGGATGACATCGGCCATGGGCGGGGTGTGGGCGGTGGCCCGGGCCTTGTCCAGAGCCCGGAGAAAAGCCTGGTGGTACCGGTCCAGTTCCTCCAGCCAGCGGGGCTCCCCGTCGATGAAGAAGTAGGTGAGATAGCCCTTCTGGCGCAACAGGGCGTTTTCCAGCTCCTCGGCGGCCTGGAAGGCGGCCAGGTGGCGGTCCACCAGGCTGGTGAAGACCTGCTCGGTGGCTTCATTGTGCCAGAAACTCACCAGCCCCCCCGCCAGGGTGGTGAGCACCAGGGCGGCCAACAAAAGGAGGATGCGGGTGCGCAGGCTGAAGCGCTGCCACATGCTGAGCCGACCGAAAGAGGGTCCCAGGGGTTCCTCGGAAGATATTCCGCGGCGGAGCCGGGGCCCGGCCTCCCGCCCGCCACCGCCCCGGGGGCGAGGGGGAGGGGGGAGGTTCGACCCCAGGCCGCCCTTCTCTTAAGATTCCGTGTCCATTAGCATTATAAGATATTTACCCCCCGGGGGAAAAGGGGCGGGCCGCCGCCGGCCCGGGGCGCCGGGATGAAGGGCCGGGGGTCTCACCTCAATTGGCTGCCGGGCAGACGGCCGGGGTAGCGGCCGGTGGTGTCCAGGCCGGGGGCGGTCTGCAGCGGGCTGGGATAATCGGGGGTGGGGGGGGTGCGGAAGCTCTCGGGGTAGCGGTCGGGCACGGCGCTGCGGAATTTGCCGTACGAGGGGTCCATGCCGGAGCGGTCCGGGAAGGAGATGAGATAAAAGAGCTCCGCCGCTTCCTGGGGCCGGGTGAGGCCCAGGATGGCGTACTGCTGCAGGGCGCCCTCCTTGTTGCCCTCCAGGAGGTAGGCCACCCCCAGGTTGAACTGGGCCTGGGGATTGTTGGGATTGGCCTGGGCCGCGGCCTGGAAGGCCTCCCGGGCTTCGCGGAGGCGGCCCATTTGGCTCAGCACCACCCCCAGGTTGTTCAGGGCGCCGTCGTCCTGGGGCCGATACCGCAAGGCGGTCTCAAAGGACGCCGCCGCTTCCTGAAGGCGGCCCTGCTCCAGATAAGTCAGCCCCTGGCGGCCGTGCATGAAGGCCAGGGCCTCCCGGGCCCGGGGGCTTTGCGGATTGAGCTGGAAGGCCTTTTCCATTTCCCGGATGCCGGCGGCCGCATCTCCCTGCATGAACTTCACTTCCCCGGAGCGCAGGAGCACCTCCTCGTAGTCGGGCTTGAGCTTCAGGGCCTGGGCATATTCCTTCAGGGCCAGCTGCGGCCGGCCCTCAATTTCGTACTTCAGCCCCAGCATGTAGCGGGCCTGGGGGTTTTGGGGCTCCGCCGCCACCGCCTGCTCCAGTTCCCGCAAGGTGGGCCGGCCCGTGCCCGGCAGGGCAGGAGCCGGTAACATGGCCGCCACCACGGTCAGGAACAACATGGCCCGCCAGCCTGGTCTCATGACGGTCACCTCCGTCCGGGCGCCTGGCGAGGACCCCGGGGGCTTGGGGGCGGGGCAGGCAGCCCGCTCCCCGGCCCTCGGCCTCGGAACGCCCTTTGGACACATCATAGCGCCCCCCGGCTGACTTGGCAAGGACCGGGGTGTGCGGGCTCATCCGGGAAAAGAATTTTCTCCCTCTGTCCTCCGGAACTTATACGGTAGAATGAAGCCAAAAGCGTGGCGTCAGGGGGATCTGATGGTTCTGGCAGAGCAGTTCGGCACCCCGATGACGGACCGGCGGGCCCGGCCGGTCCTGGTCACCGGCTCCACCGGCTATGTAGGCGGGCGGCTGATTCCCCGGCTCCTGGAGGAGGGCTGGCGGGTGCGGGCCCTGGGCCGCTCGGTGGCCAAACTCCAGGCCCGGCCCTGGGCCGGTCACCCCCAGGTGGAGCTGGCCCAGGGGGACGTCCTGGACCTGGACTCCCTGACCCGGGCCGCCCAGGGCTGTTGGGCCGCCTTTTATCTGGTGCACTCCATGCTGGCGGCCCCGGAGCACTACCAGGAGGCGGACCGCCAGGCCGCCCGCAACATGGTGCAGGCCGCATCCGCAGCCGGGCTGGACCGCATCATTTACCTCGGGGGGTTGGGGGGGGTGGACGACCCCCACCTCAGCCGGCACCTGCGCTCCCGCCATGAAGTGGCCCAGATCCTGCAGTCCGGTCCGGTGCCCACCACTTTCCTGCGGGCCGCCATGATTCTGGGGTCGGGGAGCGCCTCCTTTGAGATCCTGCGCTATCTGGTGGAGCGCCTGCCGATCATGATCACCCCCAAATGGGTGCACAATCCGGTGCAGCCCATCGCCATCCGCAACGTTCTGGGGTATCTGGCGGGGTGCCTCAGTCATGATGAGACCAAGGGGCAGACCTTTGACATCGGCGGGCCGGAGATCACCACCTACCGCCAGCTCTTCGACATCTACGCCGAGGAGGCGGGCCTGCGCAAGCGGATCATCATTCCGGTGCCCGTGCTCACCCCCCGCCTGAGTTCCTACTGGATCCACCTGGTGACCCCGGTGCCCGCGGCCATCGCCCGGCCCCTGGCCGAGGGCCTGCGCAACCCGGTGATCTGCCGGGAGAACCGCATCCGGGAGATCATCCCCCAGGAACTTCTGGACTGCCGCACCACCATCCGCCTGGCCCTGGAGCAGGTCCGCCAGCAGCTGGTGGACACCTGCTGGATGGACGCCGGGCGCACGGTGCCCCCGGAATGGCTCTACTGTGGCGATCCGGAGTATGCCGGGGGCACGGTCCGGGAGCTGGCCTACGGCATCACCCTGGCGGCCACCCCCGAGGAGGTCTGGGAACCGCTGGCCCGCATCGGCGGCCGCACCGGCTGGTATTTCGGCACCGGGCTCTGGAAGCTCCGGGGCTGGGCGGACCGGTTGCTGGGCGGGGTGGGATTCCGGGCCGGCCGGCGCCACCCCACGGAGATCCGGGTGGGCGACGCTTTGGATTTCTGGCGGGTCCTGGAAGTCCAGCCGCCTCTGAGGCTGGTGTTGCTGGCGGAGATGAAGCTCCCCGGGGAGGCCATCCTGGAATTTGACGTCCAGCCCCTGGGCGAAGGCCGCTGCCGCCTGGTGCAGCGGGCCCGCTTCCTCCCCAAGGGCCTGGGGGGGCTGCTCTATTGGCACGCCCTGGACCCCCTGCACCGGGTGGTGTATGGGGGGATGCTCAAGGCCATCGCCCGGGCCACGGGAAAGACCGTCCTGGCCGGGCCCGAGCGCCTGCCGGAGAAGAGGGGGGTCCGGAAAGCCGACTGAGCCCTGCCGGGCGCATTCCCGGGGCAGGCCGGCCCAGTAGCCCCGCTGGCGCCGGTCACCCCGGCGCCTTGCCTCCAGGCTGCTTATGTCAGCGGGGAAAGCCCCCGGGTGGCCTCAGACCACCAGGGACCCCAGTCCGGAGGTGAGGCCCGCCGGGGCGGCGGGCGGCTCGCTGACCTGGGCGCTCCGGGCCTGCCGGCAGATCTGTTCCCAGGCCTGTTTAAGGTCCGTCAGCATGGCCATGACCTCCTCCACGGCCTGGACATTCCAGGTGAGGTTGGCCCGGGTGAGGTGCTGGGTCATGAAGTGATAGAGGCGGGACAGGTTGGCGGCCAGCTCGCCGCCCTCCTGGAAATTGAGGGAGGCGTTCAGCTCGGCGATGATGTCCAGGGCCCTGCCCAGACAGCGCCCTTTAGCGGGGGCGTCCTTGACCTCCATATGTTCCCTGGCCTGGCGCAGGAAACCGAGGGCCCCTTCGTAAAGCATCACCACCAGTTGCAAGCGGTCGGCGGTGGTCACCTGGGTGGCCAGATACTGCTGATGGACAACCTGGGTTTTCATCGTTCCTCTCCATCCTCGTAGTGCTTCACAGGTGTCCCGGGGTTCCGGGCCGGAAGCTGCGGCAGGCCTGGCATTTCTCCGCCGGCGGGGCGCTTGCCTCTCTATTCCGCCCCTGCTCAGCCCGGAGGCCTGGGGGTCGTGCTGACGGGCCCTGCCGGACCCTCCTGCTTCTCCTGATGACTTCTCGCGCTCAGGTCCCTTTCAGGCACGTGCGGCAGTCGCCAAGGCCTTCCGCCCTGATATCCTGCGGCAAACCCTCCTGCGGCGTTTCCGGCTCAGGGCCTCAGCCGCCACCCCGGGGACGGCCCTTCCGTTTTCGCTCGTGATCTCCTTTGCACCCCCCTGCCACCGTCCGCCGGCCTCGTCCCGGCGCCTCCCCTTTACCATGGGCCCTGCCCTCCCGGATACCGCCTCCCGCCGCCCCCTGCCCCTTCCTGTGGCTCCTGCCGCCCCCCGCCCCTGCCGCCTCTGCCCTCCTACCGCCCCCCGTCCCTGCCGCTTCTGCCCTCCTGCCGCCTCCTGCCCCATTTACCGCTGCCTTCTGTTCCCCTGGGCTACCGCCTCCTGATCCCCTGGTTCCCGCTTCCGGTCAGCAGCCGCCCTGGCAGGCGTTCAGGACTTGGTGTTGTTCATTTTCTGGATCTGGCCGGCCAGATAGTTGGCCTGGTCATTGAGTTGGCCCAGGACCGCCTCCAGGCGGGCGAACTGCTCCGTCAGGCGCTGGCGGTAGGCCTCCAGGCGCCGGGTTTCCAGCTCGATCTTGTCGTCAATGCCGTTGATGATGTCCTGGTAGTTTTTGATGAGGATGTGGACCGGGCCGGTGGCCAGGCTCAGGAGGCCATCCAGTCTGTCCCCCAGGGTGCGGCTCAGGCCGGATTTGAGGCGCACCACACCGTCGTGGTCGCCGTCGGTGAGGGCCACCCGCACCGCCAGGCCGTATTCCGGATAGCCGGCGGCGCCGGTGAGGGTGTCGCCGGAGACGAGGGCCGGATGGCCGTTAATGGTGCCGCCGGTGAGGATGCCGCCCTGCACGGTGGCGGTGACGCGATAAATGCCGGGCCGGGTGATGCCCGGCAGGGCGCTGATATAGCTGATGGTGCCTGTGGCATCGTCGCTCACGCCGCTCAGGGCGGCGCCGAAGAGCTCGCCCACCGCTTCGGGCTGCTCCCGCAGGGCGAGGCTGAGGGCGGCCTCATCCAGCTTCAGCTGCCCGAAGGTGGGGGAGGCGGGGTCGGCATCGGTGGTGATGCCCACCTGGGCCAAATTGAGGAACCGGTCGGGGGGGGAGGCGAACCCCGGGGCGTTGCCGGTGGCCGCCTGGGTGAGGCCGCTTTTCACTATCTGCACCACATAATTGCCCAGGAGCAGGCCGGCCTTCTTGCTCACCGGGTCGAAGCGGGTGAGCTCCCGGATGTAGGCCGCCACTTCATTATATTTCTCCACCAGGGTGGTGATCTTCTCCTGCATGGCCGCGGTATCCGGGGCCACCGTGAGGGTGACCGGGGTGGCGGAGACCGCGGTGAGGGTGAGGCTCACCCCGGGAATCAGGTCGGTGATGAGGTTGGCGGGGCGCTCGATCCAGCCCTCGGGAGGGTAGCCGTTCAGGCGCAGCTGGGCGTTGGCGGCGCTTTGGGTTTCGGTGAAGGCGGCGGCGGTGAAATCCAGGGTGCCGTCGGCGCCGTTTAAGGTGGTGAGGGCATCATCCACGGCGATGGTGCTGGCGGCGCCGGTGTCCCGCCCCTGGAGCATGAGGCGAAAGCGCGTCTCTCCGGCGGCCGGGCCCAGATCCAGCACCAGGGCCTTGACCCCCGGATTGGCGCTGCTGGCGTTGATGGCCGCGGCCAGATCCGTGAGGGTGGCCCCGGCAGGGACGGTCACGGTGAAGGTGGTGCCGGCGTAGGTGAGGGCCAGGGTCCGGGGGCTGCCGCTGCCGTTCACCACCGTGTCGGCGCCGGGCAGGCCCTGATGCACCTCCACCTCATTCTGGGCCAGCTGCTGAATGAGGAGCTGGTGGGTTCCCAGAGCGGCGCCGGGGGCGGCGCTGGCCTGGAGAACCCCGGGGGCGCTCACGCTCACCTGCCGGACCTGGAATTCCCCGGGGCTGTCCATGCCGGCGGCCACAGTGCGGAAGGCCCGGAGTTTCTCCTGCAGGGCGGACAGCGCCTCGATCTTGGCCAGCCATTCCTCCTTCCAGGCGCTGAATCGGCGGAGCTGGCGGCCTTCCACCTCCACCAGCCGGTTGATCATGGTCTGGCTGTCAATGCCGGAGCCCAGGCCGGTGAAGGTGATGGCCGGCTGGTAGAAGAGGCCGGTGGTGAAAGCGGTGACGGTGGTGTCTGCCATGGCGCCGGATCTGCGGTGTGGGTTTTCCCCCCGGCAAAGCAAGGCCCGTGCCAGGGGCGGGGCTCAGATGGAGCCCAGCGAAACGGGGGGCGGCGGAAAGGGGCAGGGAAGATTTTGCCTCCCTGCCCCGGCAAGGAGGTCCGGTTAACCGCGGATGAGCTGCAGGGCCAGTTGCGGCAGGGCGTTGGCCTGGGCCAGCATGGCCACCGCCGCCTGGGTGAGGATCTGGTTGCGCACGAACTCCGTCATCTCCGTGGCCACATTGACGTCGGAGATGCGGGATTCCGCCGCCTGCAGGTTCTCCGCCTGGATGGTGAGGTTGGTGATGGTGTTGGCCAGGCGGTTGGCCAGGGCTCCCAGGCTGGCCCGGATGTTGTCCTTGGAGGTGATGGCCGCGTCGATGGCCTCCAGGGCGGCCTGGGCCGCGTTCTGGGTGCTGATGGTGTACCCCGCCCGGGTGGCGTCGATGGCGTTGCCCACTCCCAGGGCCGAGGCGGTGGCGGCGTTGATGCGGATGTAGTAGTAGTCCTCGGCGGAGCTGTTGCCGGTGCCGAAGTGGATCTTCATCTGGTTGCCCGCGGTGCCGTCCGTGCCGCTGCCCGAGAGGCTGCCGTCCAGGAGCTTGACCCCGTTGAAGTCCGTGGCGTTGGCGATCCGGGTGATCTCCGAGGCCATGGCCTGATACTCGCTGTCCATGATGAGGCGCTGGACATCGGTATAGGTGCCGGTGGCGGCCTGCTCCGCCAGCTCCTTCATGCGGGTGAGTTTTTCGTCAATGACCGACAGGGCCCCGTCCGCCGTCTGGATAAGGGAGAGGGCGTCGTTGGCATTGCGCACCCCCTGGTTGAGCACCCGGATGTCGGTGCGCATCATCTCCCGGATGGCCAGACCGGCGGCGTCATCCGCGGCGGAATTGATGCGCAGACCCGACGCCAGGCGGGCCACCGACTGGGACAGGCGGCCATAGGTGGCGGTGAGATGGCGTGACGCGGTCATCGCCATGAGGTTGTGGTTGATGACCAGACTCATGTGGGCTTTCCTCCTTGAAAAGGCCGTTGGCATCCATGCGGCCGGGAGTTCCCCCTCTTCTGTGGTGCGCCCCCCTTTCTCCCGAATTTCGGGGACCTCCCGGTGTCGCTCACTTCATCGGCTCAGGCCGGCAAAACTTTAACTTCCTGCGTTTTGCCGGGATTTTTGCCGGACGGCTGCCTCATCTGGTTGGCGGGTTCTGCCATTTTCCTGCGCACCTGCGGATTTTTCCCCCCTCCGGAGCCCGAATTCGGGTAAAATTATTCCGTACTGTGACCAAAATGAAATCCCAGCTTGCCCGCCTGTATCAGTTGTTTCACCATGAGGACCATCTCCTCATCCTCATCGACGCCGACCCGGATTCCATCGCCAGCGCCCTGGCCCTGAAGCGCCTGTTGTGGCACCGCATCTCCGGCTGCGTCATCTCCCCCGTCCGGCCCATCACCCGGCCCCAGAACCGGCGCATGGTGCGCCTGCTCAATATCCCCCTGGTGCCCTATGCGGAGGTGGACCCGGCCCATTTCACCCGCTTTGCCCTGGTGGATTCCCAGCCGCCCCACCACGAGCTCTTCGCCCGGCACCGCTATGACCTCATCATCGACCATCACCCCCGCCATCCGGACAGCACCGCCCGGCTGATGGACATCCGGCCCACCTACGGCGCCACCGCCACCATCCTGACGGAGTATCTGCGGGCCGCCCGCATCAAGCCCTCCCTGCAGCTGGCCACCGCCCTGTACTACGGCATCAAGACGGACACCTCCAATTTTGAGCGCCCGGCCTGCGAAGCCGACATCCGGGCCTTCCACTTCCTGTTCCGCTATACCCGCCTGGCCCTGGTGCGCCGCCTGGAGTTCGCCGAGCTTACCCTGGGGATGCTGCAGTATTACGGGCAGGCCCTCAGGCGCTACCGGGTGAAAGGCAACCGCCTCTACACCTTCCTGGGCCCGCTGAACACGCCGGACATCCTGGTGATCATCGCCGATTCCTTCCTGCGGGTGGAGGAGATCTCCTGGACCATCGTGGGGGGGATCTATCAGGATCAGCTCGTCGTCATCTTCCGCAACGACGGCCTGCGCAAGAACGCCGGGCGACTGGCCCAGGCCGCCTTCGGCAAGCTGGGCAAGGCGGGGGGCCACGCCACCAGCGCCCGGGCCGAGGTGCCCCTGCCCCGGCTGGAGAAATACCTGCCGCCCTGGTCCGGGCAGTGGCAAGAGTGGCTGGATTTTCTCATGGAGCGGGTGGAAAAGGCGGGCCGGCTGACCCGGCGCACCAAGGAGGTGGCCCCGCCCCCGGCGGCGGGTCCCTGAGGAGACGGAGGATGGTTGCGGGCAGGACCGGGAAAGAGCGCCGGGGACCGGCCCCCAGACCCTCTCCGGTGCATCCTGTCCCGGCTCAGCCGTTTCGGATCTGGTGGATGATGCCGGAGATCGAGATGTCCTCCCGGATGGGCACCAGGCGCACCTCCCCGCCGTAGGCCTCCACCACCTCCCGGCCCGCCACCTGCTCTTCGGGGTAGTTGCTCCCTTTGGCCAGGACATCGGGCTGGAGCTCCGCCAGAATCCGGGGGAGGTCGGCGGAATCGAAGAGGGTGACAAAGTCCACGGCGGCCAGGGCGGCCAGCAGGCGCTGGCGCTGCCCCTCATCCAGAACCGGCCGCCCTTCCCCCTTCACCTGGCGCACCGAGGCGTCGGAGTCCAGGGCCACCACCAGGACGTCCCCCAGGCGGCGGGCATCCTCCAGGAATTTGACGTGGCCCACGTGCAAAAGATCGAAGCAGCCGTTGGTGAACACCACCCGCTTGCCCTGGGCCTTCAGGTGGGCCAGGATGAAGCGCAGATCCCGGAGGCTCACCACCTTCTCCTGCCGCTGCCCCTGGCCTTTGAGCTCCTGCTCCAGTTCGCCGGGAAGGATGGGGGCGGTGCCCCGTTTGGTGACCACCACCCCGGCGGCGGTGTTGGCCAGGGCGGCGGCCTGGGGCAGGGGGAGGCCCAGGGCCAGCCCCAGGGTGAGCACCGCCACCACCGTGTCCCCGGCGCCGGAGACATCGAAGACCTCCCGGGGGGTGCGGGCCGGCAGGCTCAGGGCGCCCTGCCCGTCCAACAGGGTCATGCCCCGGGCCCCCTGGGTGACCAGCAGGCAGCCGATCCCCAGGCGCTCCCTGAGCTCCTGCCCCCGGGCCGTCAGCTCCGCCTCCTCCCTCAGAGGCCGGCCCAGGACCTCCTCCAGCTCCTTCTGGTTGGGGGTGAGGACGGTGGCCCCGGCGTAGCGGCGCCAGGTGCGGCCCTTGGGGTCCACCACCACCGGCAGGCCCAGCTCCCGGGCCAGGCGGATGAGCTCCGGCGTCAGGTCCGGGGGCAGGGCCCCCTTGGCGTAGTCTGAGAGAATCAGGCCCCGGACCTCCGGCAGGCGGGCCCGGGCCACGTCCAGGGCAAAGCGCACGTACTCCGGGCCCCCGGGGTGGGGGGTCTCCCGGTCGATGCGCACCACCTGCTGCTGCTCCCCCACCACCCGGGTCTTGCGGGTGGTCTGGCGGCCGGGGTCGGCAAAGAGGCCCTCCGGTGCCACCCCCAGGGCGGCCAGCTCCTGGCGCAGGAGCTCCCCGGGCCGGTCCCGGCCGGTGAGGCCCAGCACCTCCACCCGGGCCCCCAGGGCGGCCAGGTTATGCACCACATTGCCCGCGCCCCCCAAGGTGCGGGTCTCCCGCTCCACCCGCACCACCACCACCGGCGCCTCCGGGGAGATGCGGCCCACCCGGCCCCAGATGTATTCATCCAGCATGAAGTCCCCGGCCACCAGGAGGCTCACCTCCCCAAAGCGGGTGAGGTCCAGGCGGCGCAGGGGGTCGGTAAAGGCTTCCGTGGTCATGATCACCTAAACAGGCTTGGGAAACCCCCTCCCCGAAATCCGATGGCATGGGGCCGGCCGATTTTACCAGTTCGGCGAAGCACATCCAGAGGGGACTCGGGGGAAGGGCAGGGTCCGTGCCTCCTGGCCCCTTCCCCGAATAAGCCTTTTCAGCAACTCCCAAGGGTTCCGGAACGGCCGACGGTCCCGGAACCCCTGGGCCCGGACGGGGGGACAGCCCCTGGGACGGGGTTCCAGGGCTCGGAGTTTCCGGCCTTCTCTCTTTCCCCTCCCTTACTGGGAACGATCCCGGCTGCCCCGGGGAGGGGACCGTTAGGGGAGTCCCCGAGGGGAAGGGGGGATGGCCCTGAGCCCCCCTCACCCGGGTCATTTCCCCCCTCAGTGTGAGGTTCCCGGCCTCCCTTGGCCTTCAGCCCTCCTGGGGCTGGCCGATATAGAAATACTGGAAGCCCAGGCGGGCCATCTTGTCCGGCTTGTAGAGGTTACGGCCGTCGAAGATCACCGGGGTCTTCATCAGGGCCTTCATGCGCTCGAAGTCCGGCTCCCGGAACAGCGGCCACTCGGTGTGGATCAGGAGGGCGTCGGCGCCCTCCAGGGCCTCGTAACTGGAGCCGGCGAAGGTCACGTGGGGATTGTCCCCCAACAGGTGGCGGGCCTCGTCCATGGCTTTGGGATCATAGGCCTGGAATCTGGCCCCCCGTTTACCCAGCTCGGAAATCACCGTCAGGCTGGGGGCCTCCCGCATGTCGTCGGTGCCGGGTTTGAAAGACAGCCCCCAGACCGCCAGGGTCCGGCCGCTGAGATCGTGCTGGAAATGGCTCACCACCCGGTCCACAAACAGGCGGCGCTGATCCCGGTTGATGGCCTCCGCCGCCTCCAGGAGCCGGGGGGTGTAGCCCCGGGAGCGGGCGGTGTGGATGAGGGCCTGCATGTCCTTGGGAAAGCAGGAGCCGCCATAGCCCAGCCCCGGAAAGAGGAAGAGGTTGCCGATGCGGGGGTCGGAGCCGATCCCGGCCCGCACCATGCTGATATCCGCGCCGGTGAGGGCGCAGATATTGGCGATCTCGTTGATGAAGGAGATCTTGCAGGCCAAAAAGGCGTTGGCGGCATACTTGGTGAGCTCGGCGGAGACCACGTTCATGACGATGATGGGGTGGTTGGTGCGCACAAAGGGGGCATAAAGCTCCTTCATGAGCTCCGCCACCCGCACGTCGTCGGCCCCCACCACGATGCGGTCCGGCTTCATGAAGTCGTCGATGGCGGTCCCCTCTTTCAGGAATTCCGGGTTGGAGACTACATCGAACTCATAATCCACCCCCCGGGCTGTCAGCTCTTCGCGGATGGCCTGGCGCACCAGCCGGGCGGTGCCCACCGGCACGGTGGATTTTTCCACCACCACCTTGTAGCCGTTCATGGCCTTGCCGATCTCATGGGCCACGGCCACCACCGCGGACAGGTCGGCGGAGCCGTCGGTGTCCTGGGGGGTGCCCACGGCGATGAAGATGATGAGGCTCTTTTGCACCGCCTGGGCCAGGTCGGTGGTGAAAAAGAGGCGGCCCTCGGCCACGTTGCGCTTGACGTAATCCTCCAGCCCGGGCTCATAGATGGGCATGCGCCCCGCCTCCAGGGCCTGGATCTTGGCGGCGTCGGCGTCCACGCAGATGACCTCGTTGCCCATTTCCGCAAAGCAGGTGCCGGTGACCAGCCCCACATAGCCGGTGCCGATGATGGCCAGTTTCATAGACGAATTTTACCTCCTCAGGGGATTGCATGTCTGCCAGCCCTTTGGACCGCCGGCCGAAAGACATGGTTAATGAGGTCTGAGCTCCTCGGGAACCTGTATCGGCGCTTTTTGAAATTTCTCCAACAGTCCCGGAAGAATAATCGAAAAACCGAGGCGCTGATCGCCGGGCAGGGTGGCATAGGACAAGGCCACCCCCCAGCACTGGCGCTGCAGGACCAGGCCGTAGGACTGCTCCAGCTTTTTGCCGGTGAGAAAGGTATGGCTGGCCTTGAGGGTGACCTTCACCGCCGGCAGGAGGCCCAGGTGCGTGGCCACGTTGATCTGGTTGGCGAAATCCTTGAGATACAGATACCCCACGTTGAGGTAATTATGACGGTTCTGGTCATAAAAAACCAGCTTGACGTTGGCCCGGTTGAAGCCCTCCGAATAAGGGGAAAAACCCAGGTTGAAACCCAGGGCCAGGTGCTTGAGGGGATAGATCTCGGATTCGGCGTACAAATCCGCGAAGCGGCGGTGCCGGAAGTCGGTGCCGTCCATCCCCATGCTGCTGGAGGTGAAAAAGACGCCGTGGGTCAGCCGGAACCAGAAGAGGTCCTCCACCCGCACCCGGCCGTCACCGCCGGCCCGACGGCTGAGCAGGGTGCTGCTGAAGCCGTAGGTGAGGGCGTTGACCCCCCCCAGGGGGGTATCCCCTTCCCTCACCGGCAGGTTCCGGGTGACGTTCACCACCCAGCCCTGATCGAAGGGATCGAAGTCCGGGTAGCGCCGGGCCTGATAGCGGGGCATGTTCCAGTAGGTGATCTCCGGCCGCAGGAAGTGACGGTAATAGGAGGCCGCTCCCTCCTCCCGGCCGTAGTCCCGATACAGGAGCCCCGCCAGGGAGAGCTTGACGTCGTACAGGGTGCGGAAGAGGTGGTCTCCGGTCACCCCGCCGGGGACGTGGCGGTCCAGGCGGAAGACGGTCTCCCGCAGGCCCACCTGGGAGTTCCACATCACCCCGGGGAGCGGCTGGGCCTGCCACAGGAGGGTGGGCCTGAGCTCCAGCTTCTGGCCGGTCTGGGTGCGCTCCTGATAGAAATGGGTGTAGGAGCCCTGCAGGCCGAAAAACAGGGGCCAGGCGCCCACCGGAAAATGGAGGGTGTCCAGGGCCACCCCGGGCAGGCGGTGGTAGGGCCGGGGCAGATCCTGGTTCAGAATCTGGTAGTAGCGGATATAGGTGGTGAGGCTCCCCCAGGGGAGGCTGCCGGCCAACAGCCCGCTGGAGACCCGGTTCTGCACCTCCTGGGCCTCCAGGTTGCGGCCGAAGTCCGCCGCCAGGTCCCGGGAAAAGCCGGACAGCCCCAGGTGGCCGTAATTGAAATCCTTCAGGTAGGAGAAATCACTGACCCGGTCCAACGTGAGCCGCGCCTCCCAGCGCTGGCTCAGGGGATAGGTAGCCATGCCCGCCAGCCAGTAGCGATGGGGGGTGCGCACGCCCGCTTTGCCGTCATCCAGGTAGGCCCCCTGGAGGGTCAGGGCGGCGCCGCCGGGTCCCCGCCAGCGCACCTCCAGCCCCTGCTGATAGCCCCGCTCCGACAGGTAATTCTGGTAGAAGGTGGCGTCCGCCTGCCGGCTGATGGCCCAGTATAGGGGGACCTCCAGAACCCACCCCGCCTGTTTCTGCCGGGAGAAGAAGGGCTGCAGGAGGCCGGACTGGCGCTCGGTGAGCACCGGCAGGACCGCCACAGGGGAGTAGAGCACCGGCACCCCGGCCAGGCGCAGGACGTTGCCCTGGGTGGAGGCATAGCCCTCCAGCTGCACCGTCACCCGGCGCACCTCAAAGCTCCAGGCCGGCCGGTCGGCGTCGCAGGTGGTGACCCGGGCATCCTCGGCATAGTAGGTCTTTTCCCCGGTTTTGCGGATGACCCCGGCGGCCAGGTGGAAATGGTTGCGCTTGAGGAAGAGGCGGGCGTCCTGGAGCTCCCCCGCCTGGGTGGCCAGATTGACGACGCCCTCCCGGCCGCTCAGCACGTCCTCCCCGGAGACCAGGACCACCTCTCCGAAGAGCCGGGCCACTTTGGTCTGCTCCTCCAGCTCCAGGCGCTGGGCGGTGAGGCGGCGGTCCCCCTGGGAGAGTTCCACCCGGCCCTCCGCCACATAGAGGCGTCGGGCGGCATCGTAACTCACCTTTTCGGCCCGGAGGCGCCAGGGCAGGCCCTGGAAGCGCTGGCCGCCGAAGAGCTCCAGCTCCTGGCCGGCAGCCGGTCCGGACAGGGCCGTCGCCAGGACCAGCAGGGCCAGGATCCAGGTGCGCGCTGGGGTCCTCATCCGTCCTCACCCGTGTTGGCCAGAAAAACGTGTGTATGGTAGCATGGCGCCTCCGAGTCTTCAAGGTGTCTTGGCCGCCGGACCGGTCAGATAGGCCCCCGGCCGTAATCGGTTTCTTTCCCTCCGCCCCTCCGGGACCGGAGTCCTTGCAATCCCCGGCTGCTTCCGATAGGCTCTGGCTTGGATGAGGCCGGCGCCGTCCCCGGCGGCAGGGAGGAGGCCCCCGGGAGCGCCGGCTTTTCGGGTAAGAATCAGCCATGGAGGAGAGGGTCCGGAAGAGGGGCCAGGCGCTCCCCTTCCCTGGCCCCCTCCCGGCAGCCCTGCGAAGGAGCGGCACATGACTCTGCTGGACAAATTACGGCAACGCCAGGCCCTGGTGGGGGTCATCGGCCTGGGCTATGTGGGCCTGCCCCTGGTGCTGCGCTTTTTGGAGGAGGGCTTTGCCGTCCTCGGCTTTGACACCGACCCCGCCAAGGTGGAGAAGCTCAACCGGGGGGAGTCCTACATCAAGCACATTGCCGCCCACCGGCTGAAGGAGTGGGTTGCGGCCCCCGCGCCCCGCTTTGCGGCCACCACCGACCTAAGCCGCCTTCAAGAGCCCGACGCCCTCCTCATCTGCGTGCCCACCCCCCTCACCCCGCACCGGGAACCCGACCTGCGCTACGTGGAGGCCACCACCCGGGCCATCGCCCAGGTCCTAAGGCCGGGCCAGCTCGTGTCTTTGGAGTCCACCACCTACCCCGGCACCACCGAGGAGGTGCTGTTGCCCCTGCTCTCCGCCCGGGGCAGTGTGGGCCGGGATTTCTTCCTCGTCTTCTCCCCCGAACGGGAGGATCCCGGCAACCCCACCTTCGGGGTCAAGAACATCCCCAAGGTGGTGGGGGGCGTCACCCCCGCCTGTCTGGAGCATGGGGTGGCCCTGTATAAGAGCATCGTGGACCGGGTGGTGCCCGTCTCCTCCCCCAAGGCGGCGGAGATGAGCAAGCTTCTGGAAAACATCTACCGGGCGGTGAACATCGCCCTGGTGAACGAACTGAAGATCCTGTGTCTCCGTCTGGGCATCGATATTTTCGAGGTCATCGAGGCGGCCAAAACCAAGCCCTTCGGTTTTCAGGCCTTCTATCCCGGCCCGGGTCTGGGAGGCCACTGCATCCCCATCGATCCCTTCTATCTCACCTGGAAGGCCCGGGAGTATGACTGCCCCACCCGCTTCATCGAGCTGGCCGGGGAGGTCAACACCTCCATGCCCTATTTCGTGCTGGAGCGCATCGTGGAGGTGCTCAACCAGGCCGGCCGGGCTCTCAAGGGGGCCCGGGTCCTGGTGCTGGGCATCGCCTATAAAAAGGATATTGATGACAATCGGGAGTCCCCGGGGGTGAAGATCCTGGACCTGCTGCTGCAGCGGGGCGCCTGGGTGGATTACCACGATCCCCACATCCCCCACTGCCGGGGGATGCGCCACTATCCCCATCTGGACCTGGCCTCCGTCCCCCTCACCCCCGAGACGCTCAGGAGTTATGACTGCGTGGTCCTGGTCACGGACCACAGCGCCTACGATTACCCCTGGATCGCCCGGCACGCCCGCCTGATTGTGGATACCCGCAACGCCTTCCGGGGCATCCCGGGGGAGCATATCCATCGGGCCTGAGGGAGTACCGGGGGCCGGCGGCCCGGCAGGGAGGCTAAGGGAGGCTCCCGGGGCACGAAGTTGCGGCCCCTGGCTCTCCGGCATATAATGGCGGGAAGCAGGGTAAAAAAACTCGGGTCCGGGGGAGCCGGGGAGGAAGGGCAGACCCCCCGTCCCCGTTTCCCGGGTGAGGAACCTGGCACGTGAGGGGTCGCCTAACCCCGGCCCTTCCCCTTATCAGGGGAACGATCCCGCCTCCGCCTCCGGCCCGGCGATGCTTCTCCTGGCGGCCCGGGCGTCCTCAGCGGGGGCGCACCTTGGGGGCGCCGAGGGCTCTTAAGGAGAGGGCCCCGGGGTTCAGGCGGCGCCGACAGGTTCCTGCCTGAGGTGCACCCCTTCCTGGAGAGGGCCCCATGCAGGTTCATCAGCCCAGGGCGGCTGAGAAGGTGTAGGCTCCCCCTCCTGAGAGGGCCTCAGAGGGGCCCTGGGAAAGCGGGTTTTGAGAGTGTCCATGGTATCCGGCCCCCGTAGCTCAGAAATGGACAGAGCAACGGATTCCTAATCCGTGTGTCCCGGGTTCGAATCCCGGCGGGGGCACCAATAATTTCAAGGGGTTAGGCCACATGGTCTAACCTTTCTTTTTTTGCCTGTGCACGTCCTGTGCATGAATGCGGAAAATCGGGGTAAATCAGAGGGGATTGTGCGCTTGCGCAGTCGCCTTCGGGCCAATTGGCCGGAGCCTCGTTCGCCCCAAAAGGCCGTTTTTCTTCGGATTCCTTGGGCCGATTCCGCTCCGGGCTGGCAGGAATGGGGCTTTTTGAACCATGGTGCAATTCGTATCAGGCCCCGCGTGTTCTGAGGCCAAGGAACCAAAAAAAAATTGACAAGTGTGAACATCTTGTCTTAATATTTCCTTCGCAGAAACGAGCTTCTCAAGCCAAATGTGGGGGGATGTGGGGTCACGTGGGGTTTTCTTGGGTAAGGCTATTTCCCTTTAAGGCGATGTCACTCCTTTTGCCATGATTTCCGGAATTAACCCCCTCTTTAGGGGCGTCAAAGCAGGAATTAGAAAGCCCAAAAATTGGTTGACACAATCTTTGTGATCAAGTTCCTTTTTTGACTCGGGCTTAAAGAGAAAGCTATCATAACTAGCTGATATTATAGCAAAAAGAGGAAAGTAGCGCGGTAAATTAAGGAGGCGGAGCCTGCCTTTAAGCTGTCTGGCGTCTTGAGCAATGGAATCAGTGAGAGTTCCAAATGGGAAGCTGTTCTCAGCAGATTGCCATTGAGGGTAGCCCTTCGCCTACTAGGCAAGCCAGCGGGATTGCTTGGTATGTCATTCACACCCGCAGCAACTGTGAGGCTTTAGTCGAAGCCGCCCTCCAGCGAAAAAATCTGGAAGTCTTCCTGCCACGACTGCCGGTTCCCAGCCGCCGCAACCGCAGAATCCTTTTAAACCGCCCTCTGTTTTCGGGGTATCTCTTTGTGCACGCCGACTTGGAGACGGATGCCTATTACGACATCATCAAACAGAGAAAGGTGGTGAGAATTTTAGGGAGGAACGGCCGCTTTGAGCCGGTGCCCGACGAGGTGGTGCAGTCCATCAAGGCCATTGTGGCCAGCGGCCACCTCTATGCCCCTTGCCGCTATTTGGAGAGAGGTCAGAGGGTGCGGGTGGTGGAAGGGCCCTTGGCTGGAGTGGAAGGCATCGTGGTGGGCAAAAATCCCAAAAGGAAGCGTATAGTGGTGGCAGTGGAACTGTTCCGCCGGGCAGTGGCGGTGGAATTAGAGAACGAGGCCATAGAACCCTGTCGTTAGCTTAACCAAGGAAAGGTGCCACAGCCTGGGATGCTGGATATTCCCAGTTTTTTTACGGACAAATCACCGGGACAAAAAATTCAAATGGATCTCCACGTATCTTGCCCAACTCCCCTGAAGGTGAGTCGGGGGCGGAGTAGGGAAAACCGGACACAGCCTGAAGTGGGTAAGTTCATGGGCTAAAAGCCTTCACCCACGTAGGCCACCGAAAGGAAAACGGCCTTGCGCCCGGCTTCGGAAAGTGGTCATAGAGGTAGAGCTCTTCCGCCGGGCCTTGGCGGTGGAACTCTGGCGGTGAGAGACGTTTCGCCTCTGATCCAACGAACCTCAACATCCATGAGATTGCCGGGAACCGCAAACAGGGCCAGTTCGTAGGGAGAGAAAGCACGATCCGGAGGAAGACGTGTTGAGCATCGCATTCCCAGCAGGAACCAGTGAAGGCAAGTGCGGGATCATTATGGGCTATGACAAGGCTGCAACCTGGAGATCCTGGAGGCCCCATGCGGGTCGAGAAGCCCCCCTCACTGTAGTATGCCGTCCAGGCCTGATCGGATCATGGTGTCTTTGCTAAGACATACAGCGCGATTCTCAGAATACAGGAACTGCTCAAGGCTTCTTTTCTCCTTGAGGAATATTGTCAGGACATATGTCCGGGAGGCAGAAATGCCACATAAACTGAGAAGCACACGGATTGCGACTTTCCTCGGGTGGTTCCGAAGTCTTGGGGGATGCTGGGTGATTGCCATATTCCTAGGACTGGGATTTCTGGGGGGCTGTGGGAGTTCCTCCCAGCGAGTCATGCCGTCCCAAGTCTTGATGCAGATGCCCCCTCCCAACCCCAACAAGGATTTGCACCAGCAGCTCATGGTCCAAGCCGCCCGCTCTTCGTTGGTCAATTATAAAGACTACCAAGTGGGGCCGGAAGACCTGCTGGTCATCGCGATTTATGGCCATGATGATCTGAAACGGGAGCTCCGGGTCAACGGCCAAGGGGAAATCACCATGCCATTGGTGGGCGTAGTCAAGGTCGCCGGCTTAACCACGCAGGAGATCGAGAAGCGTCTGATGGAATTGTACGACGCCAAGTATTTGGTAAATCCGCAAATTACTGTGTCGGTCAAGGAATTCCGCCATCAGCAGGTGGCGGTCACCGGGGCTGTGGACAAACCGGGTCTTTATGAAATCATTGGTCCCCGCACCCTTTTGGAGGTGTTAGCCATGGCCGGGGGGTTCTCCAGCAAACCCAAAGCCGAGGCCGGGGACGTCATCCACGTTATTCGCCATCAGAATGCCCCAGATGTGGCCCGGACCGTGAAAATGGATACGACCCGGCCATTCGCCCCCCACACTACCACCACAGTCATCGATCTCAGGCAGTTGGTCAGCGGCCAGGCCCCGGAGCTGAACATTACAGTCCAAAGCGGGGACGTCATCCATGTGCCCTTCGCGGCTACTGCCTACGTGTTGGGAGGGGTGCAAAAACCGGGGCAAGTCACGGTTAGGCAAAACCTTACCGTATCCCAGGCGTTGGCCATGGCCGGCGGCATCGACCCGTTGTTCGGCACCAACGACATCACCATCATGCGCTTCGATCCACAGGGCCGGCTGGTGAGGATTAAGGCCAATCTGAAAAGCATCGTTGCCGGAAAAGACCCTGATGTGCCTGTGAAGAGCAGCGACGTGATAGTGGTCAAAGTAGGGGAACTAAAAAAGACATTGTGGACTCTCTTACAAATATTACCCATCCCCCGTGGCGGATATACTTTAGGCGCCTTCTAAAGAAAACCATGATGTCGGCGCCAGCAAATCGGAGGGATATGTAAATGACACAACATGACCCGCCTTCCGTGGCACCAATCCCCCCTTCTCCTCCCCAGCCATCGCCGCTCTGGCTCGGCCCTGGGGACTATTTTGTGGAGATAGAACAGGAAACCCGGCTGAAAGATTTCGTTCAGATTCTGTGGAGGCGCAAAAGGTGGGTTATTGCCGCCTTCCTCACCATATTCCTGGCTGCGGCCCTCTATACCTTTCTTCGGACGCCCATCTTCCGCAGCACAGGCCTCCTGCAGATAACCCCGGATAACCCAGGTTCCCAGGTGAGCCTGGATGATAAGATGTCCTGGCTCGCCGGCGGAGACTCTTTGAATGAGTTCAAACAAACCCAATATAAGATATTGGAGAGCCGCTCTCTGGCCTGGCGGGTCATCAAAGCCTTAAATCTGGAGAACCACCCTGACTTCAGGATTATCCGGGATGAAAACCCGGAGAAGAGTGAAGCCGAAATTGAAAATGACATGAAAGATCTCTTTTTGAAGAATTTAGAGGTAAAACCGATTAGGAAGTCCAACCTGGTGGAAATATCCTTTCAATCACCGGACAAGGTAATGGCACAAAAGGTGGTCAATGCCATCGCGGATGAATATATGTACCTGTCCATCGACCGGCGCAATGAATCCTTTGCTCTTGTCAAAAAATGGCTTGATAAACAACTCCAGGAGATGGCGGCCAAGGTGCAGGAGACCCAGAAAAAACTTTATGAATTCGGCTGGAAAACCGATATTTACATGCTGGAGGACCAAGACAACGTCGTAGTCAAAAAATTCATCGATCTGAGCGCTCTCCTTACCAAGGCTCAGGC